>NZ_JBHWKR010000005.1:0-570512 GCF_042730855.1 Kribbella sp. NPDC059898 | reverse complement strand
TCGTGTACCCCCGAAGGGGCCTTACCGCTCGACTTGCATGTGTTAAGCACGCCGCCAGCGTTCGTCCTGAGCCAGGATCAAACTCTCCGTTGAAATCTATATGTCAACCACAGCAAGCTGTGGATAACAGACTACTTTGAGTAGATCCTTTGAACATCAGAAACAAATCAAACTGACTTGAATCCAGAAATATTTCAAAGGAATCCGCCACAGACAACAACCATCCCACACCCAACCCAGGAAACCCGGGGGGCTAAGGATCGTCATCTAATGCCTGTGGACGGGGTTAATGCATCTTTCGGCATTGACTTTCGGCACGCTGTTGAGTTCTCAAGAATCGGACGCACACCGCGCTTCTTACTTTCGTTCGAAGCTCCGGGGCAACTCGACTTACTTTACTGTTTCGCTTCCGGCCGGTCAAATCGGCCTTTTTCGATCCAGTCCCCCTGCGTGCCTCAGTGTCCGAAACCCGCCGAGGCGTGTTTCGGCTTCCGAGACCTTCAGGGAGTTTGTTGGCGGGCCGGCCGCTTTCGCGTCCTGCGCTTCCGTCCAACAAGAAGAACATTACTGACTTTCATGGTGCGGATGCAAATCGGGGTCCTGGACCGCGGTCCGAGGCTCCCGGCACCCGTCCTCGCCACCGGTCACCCGGTGTCGAGGGAAGCAGTGCTCGTCCCTCTGGTCACATCACTCACTCGGGCAACGCCAGGCGTCTCCGCGAGCAACACTTCCATCATGCCGCACCCGCACAAGTCGTTTTCGCAGCGAGTGGGACGACGAGGTGGGAGCCGCTGATGCCGGCTCCCACCTCGTCACGTACAGCACCGTCCAGCAGACGCCTCTCGGCGAGTGGCCGCTCGAAGCGGCTTAGGTTGAGGCCCGGGGTCACGAACCGGACGGCATCAGGTGTAACCGCACTCCCCCAGGACCTATTCCCGGACGCATCCGAACTCGGCACCGCCCTGCAGGAACACCAGCTCCCCACCGCGCACCTCGAGCTGCGCATCGACGCCGGCCGCCGCGAACCGGTCCGCCGACAGCGCACGGAACTCCAGCGGCTCCTGCCCCTCGAACTGGGCCCCCAGCCCCCTGTCCCACACCCTCACCACGAGACGTACTCCGTTGGTCAGCCGATGGGTACCCGTCAGCCTCTCCAACGACTCGGTCGTCGGCAGGTCGGGCTCCTCCAGCTCTTGGGAGTACGACGGCCACCCACGTGAGGACGCGATGGCGGCGAAGGCACGCAGTACGACCCACATGCCGGAGTCACCGTTGGTCATCACCACCGCGCCCTGTCGTGTGTCGCGGTACGCCAGCAGGTGGCAGCAGAAGCCCTTGTTGCCGCCGCTGTGGCCGTAGCGTGTGCCCGATTCGTCCAGGAAGACGCCGAGTCCGAGGTGGTTCAGCCCGCCGATCCGCTCCGTGGCGGCGATCTGCGGCGTCAGCATCTGCCTCGCGAGCTCAGGCGGGAGGAGGGCGCCTTCAGCATCGGCGTACGCGCGTTCCAGCCCGATGGCGAACTTCGCGAGATCCGTTGGTGTTGTCCACAAACCTGCCGCGGCCAGCTGTGGGTACACGTCCCACTTGCCGTTCAGCGGTTGGCCTAGGTCGTTGTGTCCGCTGGCCGCGTTCGCATGCAGGTTCGGTGGAAGCGGTTGGGCGTAGTCGCTGTCGGACATGCCGAGCGGCTGCAGCACCAGCTCCTGCATGATGTCACGGAACGGCGAGCCGGTGACGTCTTCGAGCAGCTGCTGGATCACCGTCGTACCGCCACCGGAGTACCGGAACTGCGTGCCTGGGACGAGATCTCCGCGTACGCCGATGTTCGTGGCCGGGCGGGTGCCGTCCAGGATCTGCGGTGTTGTCGGGAGGGTCGCTTCGCGTGGGTAGCCGGGGAAGCCGGAGACGGTCAGGCCGGCGCTGTGGCTGGCGAGTTGGCGGAGGGTGACCGTGGGCTGCCAGCGACCGGTCGGCGGCACCTGCCAGGACTTCAGTTTGCGGTTCACGTCCTCGTCGAGGTCGAGCAGGCCCTGGTCGACCAGCCTGAGCATCGCCAGTACGGTCACCGGTTTGCTGATCGATGCCGCCTGGAACAGCGTCGCCGGCGTCACGGCGCGACCACTCCCCGCCTCGGCGACTCCCGCCGTACCGACCTCGGTCACGGCACCCTCGTCGAACACCACCCAGCTCGCGCCAGGTACGTCGAACCCCTCGAGATCAGCCTCGATCCCGTCCCGCACCGTCGTCATCACGCCTCCAGTGGCAGCCGGTCAGAGTTCGCGGAACTCGTACTGCGGCTTGATGTGTTTGTTGACGTAGGAGCCGATGCTCGGTGCGGCCAGGAGGGCGGCGTACGTCGGCTGTGGGACGTCGAAGTACTGGTAGATGTAGCCGTTCACGTACTCGAGCTCCAGCGTGCCGTCGGACCAGCCGACCGATCGCACGCTGGACGAGTTCACCGGGCGTCGCCTCATCCGCCGGCTCCTTCCGCGTCCGCTCCGGCCCAGTGTGCCGTGCCGCCGGGGTCGGGTGGCGCGTCCGGCCGGCGCGCCACCCGGGGACGTCAGCCGCGGCGCGGGCGCTGCAGCGTGAACGACTCGAACTCGCGCAGGTCGCCGCCCGGCCCGAGTACGTCGTAGTACTTGACCTGCATCGTGGTCGTGCCGCCGGGATGGCCGGGGTCCACGGTGAAGGCGGCGAACCCGTACGGGTGGGCCGCGTTACGGCTCGCCGACCACGGTGCCGGCTCCGTCACGTACACCGGCGGGCGCTTGCCGGTCGTCGGGTCGGCCGCGCCGACGGACGTGATCACCCGGCACTTCGGCGGGTTGAACAGGACGCCGTTGGAGCCGACCGACGTACCGCCGCCGCCGATCACCAGGTGCACGGTGCCCTTGGACGTGTCGACGAGGTCGGTACGGGTCGCGGTGGGGATCGGCGTCAACGTCGGGTTGGGCTGCTGGCCGCGGATCGGGTGCGAACGCTCGTAGTGGTGCTCGTGACCGCACACCACCAGGTCCACGCCGTACTCGTCGAACAGCGGCACCCACTCCTGCCGGATGCCGAGGTCGGCGCCGTTCGCCTGGTCGGCGCTGCTCACCACGACCTGGTGCATGCAGACCACGATCCAGTCGATGTCCCGGTCCGCGCGGGTCGCCTTCAGCTCCTGCTCCAGCCACGCCTTCTGCGCGCCGCCGGAGTACCCGCGGACGTAGCTGTTGCCGCCGTCCTGGTAACAGACGTCGTCGTTCGCCAGGCTGATCACTCGCACAGAGCCGACGGTGAACGCGTACCAGAGGCCGCGCGTCACGTCGGTCTGCCCGTCCTGCCGGGGCAGCGCGAAGTACGTCTGGTACGCCTCGTACCCGATCGGCCCGTTGCCGAGCTCGTTCTCGTGGTTGCCGGCCGACGGCATCCACGGGCGGTTCCGCGCGCTGCGGGAGTTGTTCTCCCAGAAGTCGTTCCAGGTACGGACGCGGTCCTGGGCCAGGTTCGCGTAGCAGAGGTCGCCGTTGAACAGGTGGAACAGCGGGCGCACCCGCTCCACGCCTGCCGTCACGTCACCCGCGGCCGGCGAGCCGAGGTTGTCGTTGACGTACGGCGGGTTCGGGATCGTCACGCCCGCCGGCGGTACGTACCGCTTGCCCAGCGTCGGCGTGCCCTGGTCGCCGAAGCTCGTGAACGTGAACGCCGCCCGCCCCTTCGGCGCCGTCCGGAAGTTTCCGAAAACGGTCTCCGCGCCGTCGTGCACAGCGGCGTACACGTACTCGCCGGCCGGGCGGAGCCGGCTGATCCGCGCGTGCTGGACGTACACGACCTGCCCGGACTTGGCGTCGGTGTAGCTCGTACCGGTCGCGGTCACGGTGCGCTCGAACTCGCCGTCCGGCGTACCGAGCAGGACGCGCGCGCGGCGTACCGGCTGGCGGGTGTGCCAGGAGACCACGACCTCGGTCGCCGCGTCCGCGCCGAACTGCAGGTGCAGCCCGCCGACCTGGGGAGTGGTTACCGGATCGGCGACCGGCGACGGCTGCCGGACCGGCGCAGCCTGGACGGAACCGGCGGCCGGAGCAGCGTGGGCGGAGCCGGCAGTGGCGAGCAGCGACCCGCCCGTGACGACCGTTGCAGACGCGAGGAACCCGCGTCGTGAGAAGTGCGACTCGAACAGCTCTTCGTCATCGATCACCACTCCACGCTGGGCGCCGGAGGTGACGCCCAAGCCAACTCGCTACCGCCTGCCGCCGAACTCCCAGGGATGTACTGCGGCATCCGCCGCCTGGACCAGCTCCCGCGCGGCGTCCACCGACGGAGCCTCCAGCAGCGCGGCCCGCCCGACGTGCACGTCGCCGTCGAGCAGGTCGCCGTACACGATCAGGTGGTCCGACGTGAGCGGTCGCGCAGCGTCCTTCGTGAGCACGAGGTACCGGTTGTAGCCGTCGACCGCGTCGGCGAACTCCCACATCGTGCGGCCGGTGCGGTTCTCGAAGCGGTACACCTCGACGGTCTCGAACGCCCCGCCGAGGTAGTACGGCTCGTCGTACACGAAGGCGTGCAGCGCCTCCGCGGACGGCAGGTCGACGATGTGCAGGCTGCCGGTCGAGTGCTCCCGGTCCTCGGTGAGGGTCGGGCCGCGGGCGATCAGCTCCGCGGCGTACCCGTCCATGAAGGTCCAGTGGTCCTCGGTCAGCGCCGCCTTGACGCCGGCGCCGACCCGGTCGCGGGCGTAGACGAAGTACTGCGTCACGACAGGTGCAGCCGCAGGATCGTGTCGTAGTCGACGACCTCGACGCCGGCGGCCGGGGTCACGGTCTCCTGCGACGGCACGATCAGCAGCTGCCGCGGGTCGGTGACCTCGACGTCGTACTTCGACTTCACCTGGGCCCGGTTGTCCGCGGTCGCGAAGTACTCGGCGTACTTCGCCAGCTCGGCCGCGCTTTCCTGCACCGGCGTCCGGAACACCCGACGCCGCTTCTTACCGTTGGTCGTGTCAACAACCGGCAGCTCCAGCCGCCCGACGACGTGGCTGCCGTCCGCGCGCTCCAGGATGAAGTCCGGATGCAGGTCACCGAGCGCGGGCTCGCGGACCAGCTTCGTCGCGCCGAACACCGACAGCAGGATCTCCTCGTGCTTGTCGAGGAACTGCTCGACGGTGCTGTCCTGCAGACCGTGCGCGAGGTACGTGCTCTCGAACGCGTCGGCCCTCAGTACGGCGGGATCGACCGGGAGGCTGAGCGTGCCGATCGGGTCGAGGTGCGGGCGGGCGTTCGAGTACGTCTGCAGGAAGTCGAGGTACCTGTCGGCCGGCTCCGAGCGGTGGATCGCGATCGCGAAGTTCACCCAGTGCACCCGCAGCGAGTCACCCGCGGTGTGCACGAGCAGCGTCCGGTCGAACGTCGAGTAGTTGCCCGGCTCGAACCGCAGCAGCTCATCGCCGGGGCCGGCGTACACCTCGCCGAGCACGTTCGCGGCGGTCGGGAACCGGTCCTCGAGCGCCTGCCGGCCGGCCGTGGTCGCGATCGTCGCGTCCTTGAACAGGTTCTCCCCCGGCAGCGACATCACCGGGTCGCCCTCACCCGCACCGGGCCGCAGCCCGAAGTACTCCTCGACGCTCGCCAGCTTCTGCCGGCGGACCTCGAGCGTGCGGTACTCCCGGCTCAGCCCGACCAGCTCGAGGATGTTCCAGTCCGGGGTCTCGGTCAGCACCATCATCCGCGGGAACAGCATCGGCCCCGGCAACTCCGTCCGGTGGCTGACCGGCAGATGCCCGGCGACCCCCTTCAGGTGCTCCCCCCACAACTGGCCGTTCACCTTCACGAACTCGGTGGGTTTCATCCTCGCCCTTTCTCGACGCTCCGACACAGCACGCAACCCCCGCCGCTCCCGGCCTATTCCCCGCGGATCCGGCGACGATCACACCGTACGATGTCCCGCACCATGCCGCCGCGACTCACCCTGGTCACGCTGAACACCCGCGGCCTCCCGCTGCCCGGCACCCGGATCTCCGAGCGGTACGCCGCTGTCGCGGCCGCGCTCGACCCGGCCGATGTGGACGTGATCTGCCTGCAGGAGGTCAACACGTACCGCCACGTGAGCCGGCTGCGCCGCGGGTTCACGTCGTTTCCGTACGTGATGTACGGGCGCGGCCCCGCCGGTCCGGCCGGCGGCCTGGTCACCCTGTCGAGGCTCCCGTGCGGCGGACCGACGTACACGCGTCTCCCACAACCGGTGTCCGTTCCCCTTCGCTCTCGGCTCAACGCTTTGCACAGCGGTGTGCTGACCGTCGAGCTGCGGGAAGGCGGGCTGCGGGTGCACAACGTCCATCCGATGGCGAACACGGATGGCGACTGGTCCGCCCAGAACCGCTTCCACCGGTCTCAGGGCGACCAGCTGCGAGCGCTCGCAGCGGTTGTCAGGGCTCCGGCTGTGGTGTGCGGGGACTTCAACGTGTCGCGCGACAGCGTGCTCTACGACGAATTCCGGGTCGGGGCAGGGGTGCGGGACGCGTTCAACGGGGACTGTCCGCCGACGTTCCATGCCGAGTACCTGCCGCCGGGGAGCTCCGCGCACTGCATCGACTTCATCTTCGTCACCGAGCCTGCCGAGGTCAGTGGCGCCACCGTGCTGTTCAGCGACAAGGTGGCGATGCCCAGCGGGCCTGGGCATGTTTCGGACCATCTGGGGCTGAGGGCAGTTATCGCAGGGTGACCAGGGAGTCTCGGGTGCTGATGAGGACCAAGTAGCCGGCGGCGGCGACGTAGGTCGGCGCGGTGCCCTCGGTGAGCTTCATGATGCGGCACTTGGTGTCGCCCTGGCGGCTCATCATGAACAGGCGGCTGTCCGTCGTCACCGCGATCCGGCTGCCGAACGGCACCGCGACCAGCGTGGTCGCCGTCGCCTGGCCGTTGCCTGGGTCAACGAATCGGACAACGGTTTCGGTGTCGCGCTGCGCGAGGTTCGGGCAGGAGGTGACGACGAGGCGTTTGCCGGACCACACGAGCAGCGGCGGGCAGGCCCACTCCTTCGGCAGGTCGACCGTCCACTTGCCTGCGCTGGTGTGCGCGTCGATCGCCACCAGCCGCCGGACTCGGTCCGGATGCCGACGAGCAGGTCGCCGGCCGCGGTCAGGCCGCTCAGGTCACCGTCGGTTGACGTGGCGCAGGTAGTCGTCGCGGTACGCGCGGCGCTTCCCGGTGTACCGCCGTACCAGCATGTCGGCGAGCGGCCCCGCGTCGGGAATCACGTCGCCCCACAGCTCCCGTAGTCCAGGCATGCGCTGATGGTGGCAGACGCTCGCCCCCGGGGCGCGTTTGCGCGGGTCCGGGGGCGAGGCGTGGCCTGCTAGCGGCCGACGGCCACGGTGGCCGAGGCGGTGATCGGGGCGAGTGAGGCGTCGCCGGTGTAGGCGCGCATCGAGTCGTTCGTCACCGAGATCGTCACGGTGCCGGGCCGGAGCGCGGTCAGCGTCCGGGTGACCGGGTCGAGCACCGCGACCTTGCCGGTACGCCGGGCCTGGTCGGCCGTGCCGCCGATCGCGAGGTTCGGCGAGCCGGACCAGCGCACCGACATCGGGTAGCGCAGCGGCACGACGCGGGTACCGGAGCCGACGCCTTCCGGTTGCACGATGCTGCCGATCAGCACGACCGACTTCCCCGCGGACAACGTCTTCGGAAAGTCGAGGTTGACGCTTTGCGCGAACGCCCGTACGTCGGCCTCGAGCCACTGCTGGTCCGCGGTCCGCCGGGCGTCGACGGACCAGTCGACCCAGCCGGTGAAGCCGCCGCGGTCCGGCGTGCCGTACGGGTCCTTGCCGGACGACGGGAGCACCGTGTACGGGACGCCCTCGACGCGGTGCACGTTCGCGACCTGGGCGTGCGAGCCGACCATCGCGGCACCCTTGTCGGTGCTGTCGCGGAAGTTCGTCAGCAGCTTCTCGATCAGCGCGACCTCGTCCCGGTCACCGAGCTGGCTCGACTTCGTCTCCTCCGGGTCGTCGACCGGGTGATGCGCGAACACCATCACGTTGTGGATCGAACGATCCTTGGCGGCGCCGTCGAGGGCCTGCTTCAGCATCGGCAACTGGTCCCAGGCCGACGTACGCAGAGTGCCCAGCGAGCTCGCGAGCAGGATGAACCGCGTGCCCTTGTGGTCGAACGTCCGGTAGGGCTGACCGAACTCGTTGGTGAAGTTGGTCAGGTCCGACTGGGTGTTGTTCAGGCCGTACGACTCGTGGTTGCCCGGCACGTAGTAGCACGGGACCGTGTCGCCCTTCGGCGTGCTGTTCGGCGCCGGCTCCTTCCCGACCGGGATCAGGTCGCAGCCCGCGTCGGTCAGTACCTTGCGCGCGAGCGACAGGTCCTGCGGCAGCCCGCGGTCGGTGATGTCGCCGTTCAGCACCACGAGGTCGGGGTGGGTCTTGCGGATCCGGGCGAGTGCCGCGGTCGCGACCTGCGACAGCGCCGGGTTGTCGGCGGTGAACTGGACGTCGGACAGGGTCGCGAACTTGAACGTTCCGGTGTTCAGCGTCCCGTCGGCCGAGACCAACGGGTCGGCGACCAGGTCCGGCTGCTTCGGCAGGTCGATCGACGTCGGTACGTCGGCCTCGAACCGGTCGAGGACGAACGTCCCGGCCTTCTGCTGCGCGACCGCGGTGTTGATGCCCTGGTACGACGAGATCGACACCGGGTACACCGTGTTCGCGGGCAGCGTCCACGTGACGTTCTGGTAGTCCGGGGACGCCTTCAGCCCGGTCCCGTACAGCCCGAGCGCCTTCCCGTTGCCGTCGTACAGGCCGACGTAGTCGAGACCGCTCGGTACGTTGATGCTCGACTTGATCCGGAGGCGCAGCCGGAGCGGCTGGCCCGGGACCTGGATCCGGTTCGTGGCGCCGTTCGCGGAGATCCCGACGTTCCGCATCGCGGGGAAGTCGATGCGCAGGCCGTCCGGGTCGACCGAGCGGGTGGTGGCCGCGGTGCTGTTGTTGTTCCAGCGGGCGAGTACGTCGTCGTCGAAGTCGTACACGACCTTCGTCTCGACGCCGACCGTGATCGGAAGCTTCACGGTCTGCCCGGCGGCGCTGATGGTGAGGATCGTGCCGGCGTTGGTGAGCGGGGTGATCTTCAGCTTGCCGTCCACGGCCTGTACGTCGACGACGGCGTGGTCGTAGTCGAGCTTCAGGTCCCGCGGGTCGATCGGGGCGGTGTAGCCCTGGCCGTCGCGTCCGGTGATCGCGACGCTGACCGCGTTGGCGGCCGTCGCATCAGGAATGCTCAGCCGCTCGGACGACGGCTCCAGGTTCGTCAGGGGCCCGAGTACGTCGACCCGCTGGGTGGCGTGCACGTTCCCGGCTTGTGCAGTCACCGTTGCCGAGCGGTTTCCGGCAGTCAGAACGCCGTCCTTGATGTTGCCGCCCTTCGCCCTCCAGGCAAGGCGTTTCGGGGCGACCGGGGTCAGGTGGTCGTCGACCGCCTTGGCCGTCAGCGTGCGGTGCATGCCCGGGAAGACCTTGACGCCGCCGTCCGCGGCCGCCTGTCCGGTCGCCGGCTTGATCGCCAGCTGGTGCACCTTGCCGTCGCCCTTGCTGACGAAGACGCCGACGCCGTTCGGGTCGTTCCGCTCCTGACCGTCCGACGGGGTGTTGCGCACCGTCGTACCGTCCTCGCCGAGACCGCGGGCGACCATCGTGGTCGAACCACCGCCGTCCAGGTTGACGGCGGTCTAGATACCGCGGTCGGCCAGGTCCTGCGCCTCGCGGTCGATACCCACGCCGCCCTTGCCGGTGCCGCCCGGGCCGTCCCAGGTCGCCAGTACGAGGGTCCGGCCGCCGTCCTTGAACCCGAGCGCGGTCCGCGGCGCGATCGACTTGTCGAGCCCCGGTACCGCCTTGCCGTCCTTGACGATCGTCCCGCCCTGGCCGAGCGCGAACTTCATCGACTTCGCCAGGTCGTTCGCGAGCTCGTAGTGCAGCGTGACGGCGTCGCCCGGCTGCAGCGCCCGGAGCGCCGTCGCGGCCGTGTCCCGCCCGACCAGGTAGAACCCGTCCGCCGGGATCGCGCCGGCGCCCGCGGCGTTCGGGGTGACCGAGACGACCTTGCCCTGCTGGACGAGTACCTCGGCGACGTCGGCGTTCCCGAAACCGCGGGCACGGCTGTACTCGCCCCAGATCGGGGTGTACGCGACCAGCCCGTTCGCGGGTACGCCGCCACCGTTGGCCGCGTTGATCGTCAGCACCTTGTGGTCCGTACCGGAGAACGTCGCGGCCGAATCCACCGCCAGGTCGACGAGCTGCGCGATCCCGTCCTTGCTCACGCCGACGTGCTGGCGTCCGGACGCGTCGGCCGACTTCAGCAGTTGACCGTTCTGCACCTCGCCGCCGAGCGCGGCGTTGCTGTTCCCGATGTCGAAGAACTCGCCGTTGACGCCCGCGACCGCGCCGGCCTTGTTCGCCGCCGTACTCAGCGGCCCACCCGACGCGACCGGGCCCGATGTCAGCAGGTCCGTACTCACTGCCTTGTTGCCCAGATCGATGGTGAGGTACTGCGCGTCCACCCAGCCGCGCTGATCCACACTCTTCACGTGGTTGAGCGCGATCCCCGGCCCAACCGTCTCGTTCGTATCCACCAGCGCGAGCCCGGCAACCGGATGGTCGTCGGCGTACCCCACAGCCGGCACCGACCACAGGACACCGGCGGCCGCCACGACCGCGATCCCCGCCGTCAAGCGATGAGCCTTCATCGTCGACCCGTACTTTCTGAACGATCCCAGGCCGGGCACTCACCCCCCAGCCGCGCCACATCCAGAGGCGGCGCAACCACCGACCGTTCCCTGACCCGACAACATCGGGGTAAACCGCTGACGACATACCACCATCAACCGGTAGACGTCTTACCGCGCCGGCAACCCGGCGTACACCACCGGTAGGCGCTCAGTCGTCGTCGCGTTGCGAACGGAACCGGTCGGCGAGCTGTCCAGGTTCGGTCTCCCACCACGGCCGCATCAGCTCCGGCTCGCTCTCCCCCGCCGCGGCCCGCTCGGCGACGACCCGGTCGAGCCGCCGGTCCACCGCGGCGGCCTCGGCCTTGTCCGCACGGATCCACGCCACCACCTGCCCGGCGAGGAACGGCAGCCCCACCATCTCCGCCAAGGTGAGCATCAACCCACCCCCGAACCGCTGATCCTGATGCGGCGCCGGCCCCCACCCGTGCCGGACGGACAGGTAGTACGTCGCGGCCAGCGTTCCCGGGCTCGTCATGATCAGGATCCCCGGCAGCGCGTCCAGCAGCCCGTCGAGGAACCCGATCGCCACCCGCACCGGCGGCGTACACCACGCCGGCAACGACTCCCCACCGAGCATCGGCCAGAAGAACAAACACCCCACGACGACGAGCTGCAGCCGGAGCAATTGGTGGAGCACGTCGTTCTGGAGGACGGCTTCGTAGTACGGCGTGAAGTAGACCAACGGCAGCAGGGAAGCCCCCAGCAACGAACTCACGGCAGGGAACGTCAGCACCCGCACCAGCCGCCCCGCCCCCAGCGACGGAAAGTTCAGCCCGATCAACTGCACAGGCCCGCCGAACGCGAGCAACACCGGCGTCAACGCCAGCAGGAGAACGTTCTGCACGGCGTACGGCCAGAACAACACCCGGTCGTACGTCCCCAGGAACGACATGGTCAACACGACCACGCTCCCCAACCCGGCCCCGAAAAACACCACCGTCCGCCACACCGGCCAAGCCCCACCGGACCGCCGTACCCGCCGAACCCCGGCCAAGTACACAGCCCCAACCACCAACACACCCACAAGCACCGGACCGTCAACGGTCCACGCCCGCAGCGCATCCCCCACCGTCAACGGAGACACCAAATCTCGACCCACAACCCCAAGCTAGCCACCCACCACCTCCCCCATTCCCCCACCCCACCAATCTCAGCAACCCCTCAGGTGTGGATCAGGTGGATCGGTCAGTCGAACAGCTTCCAGTGGCCCTCGGAGATGACAGCTACCTCGCCGTCGATGACGGTGATGGCGGTCTGGTCGTCGATGGCGTAGCCCGGTACGTCGAGCGCGGCGGCCCAGCGCTCCGCGTCGGCCAGGCCGAACTCCGGCATGTTCGGGTTGTCGAGGTGCGGAAAGATGCCGAAGTCGACCAGCCCCAGCGCCTCGACGCTGCCCGTCGGCGACCGCCAGTCACTCAGGTCCTGGCCCAGGTGGGGCCCCGCCACGAGGCTCCCGGCGCTCACCCCGACCCACACCGTGTCCTGCAGTGAAGGCAGGACGCCAGCCACGCCGGACTGCTGCAGCCAGTGCGCGAGGTACAGCGGATCGCCACCGCCCACCAAGAGAGCGTCGGTTTCCCGGACGATGGGGATCCACTGCGCCGCGTCGATGCTGGGGAGCGCTGTGAGCTCGAGCAGGCCGAGAGACTTCCAGCCGATCTCGCACAGCGGACTCATCGCGCGGCCGGAGACGATGCGCCACGCGGCAGCGGGACCGCCCGCGGGGTAAGCCGCCGTTGGGATCACCAGGGCGCTTGCCTCGGCGACGGGCTTGCCTAGCAGCGCGACGAGCGCGTTGGCGATGCTCATGTTCTTGATGCCGGCGGAGGTGAGAAGAAGCTTCATGTCTCTCCTACGATCTCGTCTTCCCGACTCGTGCGCTGTTGCGGGTCTGGTTGCGCTACACCAGACCGGCTTCGTAGGCAGCGATTACCAAGTGCACGCGGTCTCGGGCCTCCACCTTGATGAGGAGTCGGGCCACGTGGGTCTTGGCCGTGGCCACGCTGATGAACAAGTGCTGGGCGATCTCGGCGTTCGACATGCCCCGACCGACCAGGCAGAGCACCTCCCGCTCGCGCTCGGTGACTCCGGCGATGGGGCGGATCGGACGGCCCGCGACAGGCTCGGACCTGCCGACGAAGGTGCCGAGGAGCCGCCTGGTCACGCTCGGCGCGATGAGCGCGTCGCCTACGGCCACGGTCCGGATCGCACCAAGCACGTCGTCGAGCGCCATGCTCTTCAGCAGGAATCCGCTCGCCCCGGCACGCAAAGCGCCGTACACGTACTCGTCGTCGTCGAACGTCGTCAGTACCAGAACCTTCGGCGCGCCGGGCTCGGCAGCGATGATCCGGGTCGCCCGGATGCCGTCCATTTCGGGCATCCGGACGTCCATCACGACGACGTCCGGCCGCAGCTCCCGAACCTGCGACACCGCTTCGCTGCCGTTCGTGGCAGCTCCGGCGAACTCCAGATCCGGCGCGTCGTCGACGATCATGCGCAGCCCGACGATCATCAGCGGCTGGTCGTCGACGAGCAGGACGCGGACCGTCATGCGGGCAGTCTCGCCCCGACCCGGAAGCCGCCCTCGGGGCGCGGGCCGGCCGCGAACTCGCCGCCCAGTACGGCGACCCGCTCCCGCATGCCGACCAGGCCGAAGCTGTCACCGGAGTGCGGACGGACGGCACTACCGAGTCCGTCGTCCAGGATCTCGATCGCCACGTCCTTCTCCCCGTAGGCGATACAGATGCGGCACTCGTGCGTACCGGCGTGGCGTACCACGTTCGTGATCGCCTCCTGGATGAGGCGGAAGGCCGACAGGTCGATCTCGGGTGGCAACGTCCGCTGCTCGCCCCGTCGCCTCACCTCGACGCGAAGTCCGGTGTGGGCCGCACGGCTGACCAGGTGATCGAGGTCCGCGAGGCCCGTGGCGGCCCTCAGCGGTGCGGAGTCGTCGTCGAGATCGGCGTGGCGCAGGGCGCCGACCATGCGTTGCATGCCGATCAGCGTCTCGCGGCTGGTCGCTTCGATGGTGCCGAGTGCCTCCCGCGCCGCCGCGGGCTGCGACTCGAACACTCGCTGACCGGCGCCCGCCAGCACCGCGATGATGCCGATACTGTGCGCGACAGTGTCGTGCAGTTCACGCGCGATGCGCAGGCGTTCGGACGTCACAGCACTTGCCTCTCGCTGTTCACGCAAGGCGAGACTGTATTCGCGACGCCTGCGCAGTCCGTAACCCACCGCCCAGGCACAGGCCGCGTACAGGGCAAGCTGGCCAGTACTGCCCGCCACGTCGTCCACCGTCCCGAGGATGGCCTGCTCGGCGAGCCAGGTCACGAGCATGGCCACCGCCGCGCAGACCGATACCGCGACGGAACGCATCATGGCGAGGTAGCCGATCACCACGATTGCGGCTGCGTAGAAGCTCCAGGTACGAGCTCCGAACTCCGCTGCCAGCCCGGTCTCGGCGAGGATTACGGCGTACATCGCCAGCGGCCGACGCCGAACCAGCAGCACCGGCAGCGCCAGGACCAGAACCAGGGCCCCAAGTACGGGTGCGATGAGGTGGGGAAAGCGGTTGGGACCGTCGTACCCCGGCCCCTGGACGGTCGGCGCCGTCCAGAACAGCAGAACGCTGTACAGGAGGTAGACGCCGAACGTAACACCCGCGCTTGCCAGCGACACGACGCGGTGCTGCCCGGGTAGCGCCGCCCAGATCCCCTGCAGGTTCACGTCGCCGAGTTTAGGCGTCGGCGCCGCCCACGGCGTCATCCCGAAGGTGTACGCCTCGGGGCCGAGCGGCCACCGTCGAAACCGTCCGCGGGCCGACGCGGAGGACCAACCGGACAGCCGACGCTGGCACCATGATCGAAGTCAACGAACTCACCAAACGATTCGGCGGCGTCACCGCGGTGGACGGGCTCACCTTCACGGTCCGGCCCGGCCGGGTCACCGGATTCCTCGGTCCGAACGGTGCTGGCAAGTCCACCACGCTGCGGATGATCCTCGGCCTCAACGCTCCGACCCGTGGCACCGCGACAGTCGGCGGCCGGCCGTTCCGGCGCGAGGGAACAGGTCTCCGCAGGGTCGGCGCCTTGCTGGATGCGGGCGACGTACACCCTGGCCGGACCGCCAGGGCACATCTGTGGGCCCTCGCCCGCAGCAACGGAATCTCGCGCGATCGGGTCGTCGAGGTGCTCAGCGAGGTCGGGCTCGAGGACGCGGCCCGGCGGCGGGTCGGCGGCTTCTCGCTCGGGATGCGCCAACGCCTCGGCATCGCTGCCACGCTGCTCGGGGACCCGCCCGTGTTCATCTTCGACGAGCCGATCAACGGCCTGGATCCGGAGGGGATCGTGTGGGCGCGGACGCTGTTCCGCCGCCTGGCCGCCGAGGGCCGTACCGTGTTCGTCTCGAGCCATGTGATGAGCGAGGTCGAGCACACCGTCGACGACGTCGTTGTCATCGGCAACGGCAGGCTCATCGCCGACGAACCACTGGCGGAGTTCGCGGCGCGCGCGACCCGGACCGACCCCGGCGCCAGCGCCCTCGAGGCCGCCTTCATGGAGTTGACGGCCGGCAGCGTCGAGTTCCGGGCCGGGCGGATCTGATGAGTACGCAAGCTCTTCCGGCCCGCCGGAGCGCTCGCGGGATCGACCTGTTGTCCGCCGAGTGGATCAAGTTCTGGTCACTGCGCTCGACCCCGATCGGCCTGGTGCTCGGTACGGCGCTGTCGATGTACCTCGCCATCGACAACAGCCGGCACGGCGTGCTTCCACTGGCCGGATCGCACGGCCCGCTCACGCCTGAACAGGCCGCGTTCGACGGATTCTCCTGGCTGCCGGCCATGCTCGGCGCGGGGCTGCTGGGGGCTCAGTTCGTCGTCGGGGAGTATGCCTCCGGCTTGATTCGTACGACGTTCACCGCGGTACCGGACCGCCGCCGGGTGGGCGCCGCCAAGATCGCCGTCCTTTCCGCCCTCACCGGCGCGGGTGCCCTGGTCATCGCAGCCTGCGGCCTGGTGATCGCGCTCAACGTCGTACCGCACCCGGATCCGGCCGGTACGCAACCGTTTCATGCGGTCTTGGCGTCCGTCCTGGCGCTGCCGACCTGCGCCCTCGTCGGTATGGCGCTGGGCGCCGTTCTCCGCAATGCGGCCGGAGCCGGGATCGGTGTCTGCGCTCTGCTCGGATTCGTACCAATCTTGGTGCGTCCAAACAGCAATCACTGGCTTACCGACATCGCGAACGCGCTGCCCTATTACTCGTGGGGCCGCCTGACGGCCGGCGCGGGAGCAGCTGGCACCATGCCGGTCACCACTGCCTGGGTCACCCTGGCCGCGTGGGTCGCCGGTTCAGTCGTCGTCATCGTCGTCACGCTCGACCGGAGGGATGTATGAACACGCTCACCCAGGTCCGCTTCCACCATCTGTTCGGTGCCGAATGGATCAAGCTCCGATCGCTGCGGTCCAACTTCGCCATCCTGGCCTTCGGCGTGCTCTTCGCCGCCGTCGGTGCCTGGCGGCTGGGCGGCCATGTCCGCGTCGCGCCCGGCGCCGCCGGTTCGTTCAACCCGCTGAGCTACCCATTCGATCAGCTCACCTGGGGTTTCGTCACCGTGCTCGCCGCGAGCTTCGGCGTACTGGCCATGACCGGCGAACTGTCGACCGGGCTGATCCGAACCACCCTCATCGCGGTCCCCGACCGGCGGCGCGTGATCGCGGCAAAATCCCTCACGGTCGCGCTGGTGATGCTCGTCTTCGGGCTGATCACCTCGTTCGCCTCCCTGTACATCGCGCGACAGGCCCTGACGAGTCAACTGTCCGGCCTCTCACTCAGCGACGGCCCGGCACTACGCGCCGCGCTGCTGTCGGCGGCACTCCCAGTCCTCGGCTCCCAAATAGGTCTCGGGATCGGCGCACTCATCCGCCACCCGCTGGCCGCCGTCGGCGCCACCTGGGGGCTCCTGCTGTTGCTACCGATGCTGCTCTCGAGCGGCACCCTCGGACTCGGCGTCATCACCGAGGCAATGCCGCTCTCAGCCTGGACGACCCTGGCCCACACCGCACCGACCGCGACCAACCAGAGCCCGACCCCGCCCGCCGGACTCGCCCTGACCCTCCTCCTCGCCTGGCCACTGGCAGGCATCGCGGTAACCGCGACCACCATGGCGAGCAGAGACGCCTGAACCCCGACCCACGAAGCCGAGCGAAGCGAAGGCACCCACGTAAGCCCGGATGGTGACCGACCCAGCCAACCCGACCACGGAGCCGAGCGAAGCGACGGCACCCACGCAGTACCTCAGCCCGAACGGCGACCGACCCACCCAACCCGACCCAAGAGTCGAGCGAAGCGAAGGCGTGAGGGGGTGCGGGTGGCGGAGCCCCCGCTCGGCGGCGAGCGAAGCGACGCCGCACAAATGACGAAGGCGACGTGGTCAGCAAAGCGGAACGCTTCGCGACACACGTCGCCCATCGCCTTCGTGGCGGGTGCAGGGTTCGAACCTGCGTAGGCATACGCCGACAGATTTACAGTCTGCTCCCTTTGGCCGCTCGGGCAACCCGCCAGGGGGGTGGTGCTGGTCCGAGGACCAGCGGGAGAGACTATACGACAGACAGTGCCCCTGACAGCAAATCGGAAAGGTAGTGCCCATGGCTTCGGAGTCCTCCTTCGACATCGTGAACAAGGTGGATCACCAGGAGGTGGACAACGCCGTCAACCAGGCGGCGAAGGAGATCAGCCAGCGGTTCGACTTCAAGAACGTGGATGCCGGGATCAAGTGGTCCGGGGAGTCGGTCGAGATGCAGGCGAACACCGAGGAGCGGGTGAGCGCCGTACTGGACGTGTTCAAGGACAAGCTGGTGAAGCGGCAGATCTCGCTGAAGGGGCTGGAGGCGGAGGACCCGAAGCTGTCGGGGAAGATCTACAAGATCGTGGCGACGATCGACGCCGGCATCACGCAGGAGAACGCGAAGAAGATCTCGAAGCTGATCCGCGACGAGGGCCCGAAAGGTGTGAAGGCGCAGATCCAGGGCGACGAACTGCGGGTGTCCAGCAAGAGCCGGGACGACCTGCAGGCGGTGCAGGCGCTGGTCAAGGGCCAGGACTACGACTTCGCGGTCCAGTTCGTGAACTACCGCTGACCGCGGCGCCCGGTAATCGGCTCGCTCGTGGGGCGGTTGCCGGGCATGCTGGCGGGCGTGGGTGACACGTTGCTGCGGAAGTGGTTGCTGGCGGACTTCGGGCTCGACGTGGTGCAGCTCACACCGGTGGCGTACGGCGCGGACGTCGCGGCGCAGGTGTGGCGGGCGGCGACGGCCACGAACGCGTACGCCGTGAAGTGGAGCGGCGCGGGGACGAACACCGGGCATCAGGTCGCGGCGTTCCTCGCCGACAGCGGGCTGCCCGGCGTACCGGAGCTGATCCGGACGTCCGAGGGCGGGCTGTGGAGTGTGCACGCGAAGAAGCGGTTGACGGTGACGCCGTGGATCGAGGGTCCGCGGGCGGCGGAGACGGGGCTGACGGACGAGCAGTGGTCGGAGTACGGCGTACTGCTCCGCCGGGTGCACGACGCGGAACCGCCGCCGCGGCTGCGGGACGCGCTGCCGAAGCACAGCCACATCGACGCGCGGACGCCGGCGGTGGTGGCCGACGTACGGCGGCGCCTCGAGACGCCGGAGGGGGAGGTCGCGGAGGAGCTCGCGGCGGTGTGGGCGACGTACGACGACATCCTCACCGACCTGCTGACGAACCGCCCGCCCGCGCCGGCCGGGCCGCGGGTGGTGTGCCACGGCGACCCGCACATCGGGAACGTGCTGGTCGACGGCGGGTTGCATCTGATCGACTGGGACGACGTGATCCACGCGCCGCGGGAGCAGGACCTGATGTTCATGCTCGGCGGCATGGGCGACGTCGGCCCGACCACGCCCGCTCAGCGGGAGGCGTTCCTGGCCGGCTACGGCCCACACACCCTCGACGAGGACGCGATCCACTACTACCGCCACGTCCGCGCCTACGAAGACGTCATCGGCTGGTCCCACCAGGCCCTCACCGGCCCCAACGAGCCGTACGCCCTCCAGGTCACCAAAGGCATCCTCACCACCGGCCTGGCCGCCCTGGCGGTGCAGTAGATGCTGACGGTCGAACAGATCCAGCAACACTTCATCGAGGGGCTGAACGGCGCGGTGCGCCGGCCGGGGATGTACGGCGGCGAGCTCGGGCTGTTCTACAAGTTCGACGAGGTCGTCTATGTCACCGAGACAGGCGCCAGCCGGACCTGGCAGGAGGCGCTGGAAGCTGCCGGTGCCTGGTCGTCGATCGGTGTTGCCGGCGTGGTGCGTCGTCTGATGCCGGGCGACGGAGCGGAGGCGATCGCGTCTGCGTACGCGGACTATGCCCACCAGCAAGGCTGGCTGACGATCGACCGGACGCTCGATGGGCTCGACCACGGCGACCTGCGCGGGCGGCTCGCCGGGTACTGCGCGACGGATCACACGGAGGCGGACGTACTCGACCTGTTCGGGGAGCCGTCGGTGCGGATCGGTGGGACCAATCCGCGGTATCCGAGTGTCCTCGGCTACGTGGATGCTGATGGGCCGATCGTGTGGTTCTACCTGTGGAATGGGAGCAAAACCGGGCGAGCCGGACAGCTGGCCCGTGTACGACGAGCCGGTTCTGCTGGCCGGCCGGTGCGGGCTTGCGCCGTTCAAGGAATCGTTCGTCTTCACACCCGAGGGTCAGGTGTGGCGGAGCCAGATGTTGGGTTCGACGTAGCGGCCGGTGTCGGCTTCGTGGTCTATGGCGAGGGTGGTGAGGCCGGCGGGGATTGTGTACGTGCCGGTGGAGGGGAAGCGCATCTTGGTCCAGGATTCCCAGTCGGCTACGGAGCCGGTCATGGTTTGGGAGGCGGGGGCCGGGGCGAGGAGGGTGGCGCCTAGGCGGACGTGGGTGCGGAGCCAGGGGTCGAGGGGGAGGCCGTCGGGACGGGTCCAGGTCATGAAGGTTTCGATCGGGGTGAGCGGGTAGCTCGACTTCAACGTCGGGCGGACCGGGGCGATCACCCGGGCGAGGCCGTGAGACACGGCGTGGTCGCGGACCGCGGTGATGACGCGGCCGGCGTGGCCTTGGCCCTGTTCGTCGGAGCGTACGGCGGCGGCCATCAGCACGAAGGTGTTCGGTACGACGCCTTCCTCGTACGACGTGACCGACCGCGCCAGCGCGTCCGTGAAGCCGCCGGGCAGGTCCTCGACCGTGCCGTCCCAGGCGAGCGGTACTCCCCAGCAGCCGGCGATCAGGTGGTCGCCGGAGACGAAATAGAACTCCCACTCGGGGAAGTACGCGACCCGTCGCTCGCGGTACTTCGGCACCTCGGCGTCGTGGAAGATGAACTCCGGCCAGTCCTCGGCGAACCGCACCTCGGCCTCGGCGTCGTACTGCGGGGCGTCACCGGCGGGGATCAACTCGTACATGCCCGGAACGCTAGACCCCCTGCCCGGCCCCGGCTACCACATTCCGTACGGCGCGTGGCGCGGCGCCGAGCTCCCGCCGGCAGGTCTTGTTGAACGCCTGCAGGTCCGGAATGCCGACCGACGCGGCGATCGCCGGAATCGACAGCGTCGACGACACCAGCAGGTGCCGGGCCCGCATCATCCGCCGCCGGCGCAGGTAGGCGACGACCGTCGAGCCGGTCTCGGCCACGAACAGCCGGGTCAGGTGGTTGTGCGAGACCCAGGCGATCCGGGCCAGCTCCGGGACGGTGAGCGGCTGCGCGAGGTTCGCCTCGATGTGCGCGATCGCGGCCGCGACGGCCGGGTGTCCCTCCTCGACCGGTGCGGGTGTCAGCTCGGCGATCCGCCACAGCGCGGTCCACACCTCGGCCGTCATCCGCGACGACCCGGACGGCGACGACTCGACCGCCGACCGCAGCAGCCCGGACAGCAGCGGCGCCGCCGCGCCCGCGTCCTGGACGACCGGGACGTACGACGGTTCGCCGACGGGAACCGGACGGAAGTGCACGTACAGGTGCTCGGACCGCCCGCGGTAGTCGAACCGCACCTGGGTCCCGGCCGGGGTCAGGGAAACGAATCCGGGTGCGACGGAGAACGTCTCGCCGAGCAGCGTCAGCTCGGCCGAGTAGTTGTACAGGTGCAGCTGCCACAGGTCAGGCAACCGGAAGACGTCCCGCCGGACCCGTGTTCCGTGGATTCCGGCGCCGGCGTTCACGACCTCCGGCGGTTGCGCCAGATGCAACTCGATCACGGTGAGAATTTACCACCAGTAGTGATCACAACCCACGCGAGACAACGGTGGTCGATCGCAGAATGGAGGAGTAGTGACCACTACCGGGAACAGGGAGTCTTCATGCCCCAACCGCATCGCAAGCATCTGCTCACCTCGGTGCAGATGGCGCACTTCGTCGCCACCGGCGCCCTCCGGATGGACGCCGTCGTACCGGACGACATGAACCAGCAGGCGATCGAGGTCCTGAACAACGGCATTCCGGGCGTTCCGTACGGCACCCCGCTGTCGGAGGCGTTCGTGGACAGCGAGTTCGTCCAGCGGCTGGTGCAGTTGCCGGAGGTGGCGGGCGCGATCCACAGCCTGGTCGGTCCCGAGCCGACCGTCGACCACCACGCGGTGCACATCCGCCGGGCGAACGAGGGCGAGGCGCAGAACCTGCACGGCGACGCGATCATCGACGTCCGTACGGACGCCTTCGACGTGCAGCTGATGTACTACCCGCAGGACGTCACGCTCGAGATGGGCGGCACACTCAGCGTCCCGGGCAGCCACCTGCGGCGGACGAACGAGTCCGACACCGGCCGGTACCAGAACCTGCTCGGCCAGACCCGCCTGGTCTGCCCGGCCGGCACCGTGGTGTTGCTGCACCACGGCATCTGGCACGGCGGCCGGAAGAACGACAGCAACGTCGACCGGTACATGTTCAAGATCCGCTTCAACCCGACGGTCCGTCAGGTGCGGCTCTGGAACACCGACGACCTGTACGACGAGGCGGTCGCGGCCGAGCTCGAGCAGAACTTCCCGTGGTACGAGAACGCCACCGGCCGGCTCGAACGGTACAACCGGATCCTGATGTGGCGCGCGATCAGCGGCGACGACACGTACGACCCGAACTACTGGGTCACGCGCGTCACCAACCGCCCGCAGCGGGTGGTGGCCGACCGCGTCGACAACCCGCACGCCGCCAACAAGAAGGAGATGGCATGACCGCCACGGCCGAGAACCCGCAGCGCACCGGCCTTCGCCAGCAGGTGCTGGTGCTGTACCTGGCGTCGTCCGCGCTGGACGCCCGCGTGGTCGGCTGGTCGACGTACGACGGCACGGGCGAGACGCACCCGACGACGGGTGACAGCGACGTACCGCCGTACGAGACCGGGCTGGACGCGCTCAAGGACGGCTGGCGGCTGTTCCAGGCGGCGCAGCTGAACCCGCCGTACCCGGGTCACGAGTACGACGTGTCCTTCCTCAAGCACGAGTTCTTCTTCGAGAAGCTCGTCTAGATCGGCAGGATGCACACCGGCCGCGGCCAGCTGACAGGCTCTCCCTGAGCGGTCAGCCGGCCGTCGTCGATGGTGAACGTGGCGATCTGGTCCGACTGCTCGTTGGCGGCGTACAGCACCGTGCCGTCGTTGCTGAAGGCAAGGTGTCGCGGCCAGTTCCCGCCCGACGAGATGGTCTGTACCAGCTCGACGCTCAGCCCGTCGTCGGCGACCGCGAAGACCGCGACGGTGTTGTCGCCGCGGTTCGAGCCGTACAGGAAGCGGCCGTCGGACGAGATCAGCAGCTCGGCCGGGTAGTTCTCGCCCGGCGAGTCGGCCGGCCGGGTCGACGCGGTCTGCACGGTCTGCAGCTTGCCGTTCGCGTAGCTGCAGACGGTGAGCGTCGAGTCGAGCTCGTTGATCACGTACGCCGCGCCGCCCGCCGGGTGGAAGACCAGGTGCCGCGGGCCGGCGCCCGGGTGGATGTGCAGCCGGTCGACCTCCTCCAGCTGACCGTCCGGGGTGAGTGTCGACGAGTAGACGGTGTCCGACCCGAGGTCGACGTCGAACACGTAGGTGCCCTCGACGTCGAACGCGATCTGGTGCGCGTGCGGACCTTCCTGGCGGTCGGCGTTCGGCCCGGAGCCTTCGCGCTGCAGGTACTGCGTGGCCTCGCCGAGCGAACCGTCCGCGGCGATCGGGTGGATCGCGACCGAGCCCGAGGTGTAGTTGGCGGACAGCAGGTACTGCCCGGACGGGTCGATGTCGAGGTGGCACGGGTGCGCGCCGTTCGTCGGCTGCTGGTTGAGCAGCTCGAGCCCGCCGTCCGCGCCGATCGCGAACGCCGCGACCTTGCCGTCCTGTTCCTCGTTGGTGGCGTAGAGGAACCGCCCGTCCGCGGACCTGACCAGGAACGACGGGTCGGCGATCGTCGCCGCCACGGCGAGCCCGCCCAGCGGGCCGACCGCGATCCCGTCCCCACCGCCGGCCTGAGTGGTGTAGCTCCCGACAAAGATCCGCTCAGCAGTCATGACGCCTACCCTGCCAGGTCAGGAGGTTTCCGGCACTCCTTTGTCCAGTCCGTAGAGGGCGCTGCCCCAGCCGAGGTCGGGGTAGAGCAGTTGCCAGCCCAACCGCCGGTACAGGCGCGGCGCCGGACCGTCGTCGACGTCCGTGCCGAGCAGCGCCCGGCGGTGCGGGAGGTCGCGCATCAGTTCGGTCATCAGCGCGGTGCCGAGCCCCTGGCGCTGGGCTTCCGGGTGTACGGCGAGTTCGACCACCTCGAAGTGTCCGCCGACCCACTCCGCGGCCAGCTCAGCCCCGACCGCCTCCACCACCCGCTCAGGCCACCACTGCCCCCGCTCCCCCGTATAGCCATAGGCGAACCCGACGAGCGGACCGTCCTGACGAACCGCGACCAACCGGAAGTCGGCGCGGGCCGCGTGTTTGGGGAGGGTTTCGGTGGTGAACCGGTCGGTGTCCTCCTCGGGGCCGAAGGAGGCCGCGTACAGCGGGCCGAGCTCGTCGGCGATGGCAATAGCTGCAGGTCCGTCGAGAACGTCGATCACCTCACCTAGCCTAGGGCGCATGGACACCACGGCCTTCCTGCAACGGATCGGGATCGACAGGTACGACGGCCCGCCGCGGCTGGAGGCGTTGACGCAGCTCCACGAGGCCTTCGTGGACCAGGTCCCGTACGAAACCGTGCAGTACCAGGTCACGCCGGGCGGCCCGCTCGATCCGGAGGAGGTTGCGAAGCGGATCGTCGCGCGCGAGACCGGCGGCTACTGCTTCCAGCTGAACGGCACGTTCGCGTTGCTGCTCACCGAACTCGGCTACCGCGTGCAGATGTACCGCGGCGGCGTGGAGACGGTCAACCGACCCAGCGTCATCGACGGCAGCCACCTGGTGCTCACGGTCAGCGGGCTGCTCGAGGACCCGGAGCGGGAGTGGCTGGTGGACGCCGGCCTCGGCGACGGCCTCCGCCACCCGATGCCGCTCGCGCCGGGCGAGGCCGAGCAGTACCCGTTCACCTTGCGGCTGCGCCCGTCCGAGATCGCCGACGGCTGGCGCCTCGACCACGACCCGCGCGCGAACCTGATCGGCATGGACTTCGAGGCATCCCCTGTGTCCCTCGAGTCCTTCACCGCGAAGCACGCGGAGCTGTCCGCCGACCCCGGCTCACGCTTCGTCCGGCTGGCCTCCGCGTTCCGCCGTACGCCGGAATCCGTTGTGGTACTGCGTTCCATCGGCCTGAGCGAAACGTTCGCCGACCGCGTCGACAACCGCCTGCTGGACAACCGCGCCGACTACTTCGCCGCCCTCGCGGACGTCTTCCACCTGCCGCTCCCGCACTACACCGAGGCGGATCGCGACGTACTGTGGCGGCGGGTGTGGGCGCAGTACGAGGACTTCCTGGCGCGGGCTACCCCTTCCTGAACCTCACGATGACGGTGTCGCCCTCGGCGTACGTCAGCGTCGCGATGTGGACCGGCCCGTTGCCGTCGTTCCACTGGACCGCGGCGAGCCCGCCGGCCACGCCGCCGACGCTGCCGTTGCCGGTGCGGCTGGAGGACGAGCCGGTCCGGCTCAACGAGATGTACCCGTGCGAGTCGGTGAGCTTGAGCGTGCCTTTCGCCACCGTCGCGGTGAACTTGTCCCCGTTGAGGTCAATCAAAGCCTTAGCCCGAACCAGCACCTCACAAGCACCGTCCACGCAGGCCTTGTAGTTCTGCCCGTCCTTCGCGGCCGGAACCGCCGGCGTCGGCGTCGCGGTGGTCGAAGACGCCGTGCTCGAAGGCGGCGTGGTGGAGGGCGCGGCGGTCGAGGGCCCCGAGCTTGGTGCGCTGGTCGGTGCGGGCGTCCCACTCTTGGTCGAGCCGCCGCAGGCGGCGAGTGTGAACAGCAGAACGGCGCCGGCAACTCCTCGTGCTTTCACCCACCGCAAGTTACCGACCCCGGCAGTCCATCGAGCCGCCCTTGACCGGAACCTGTCAGGTGACCAGCGCGAACATGATGCTGGGCAGCACCGACAGGACCGCGGTGAGGGCGGCGCAGGAGGTGAGCATGGCGACAGCCGGGGTTTCGATGTCGACCGAGAACGGGTCGTCGGCGGGTAGCCGGAAGAGTTCCGCGATCCAGCGCAGGTACACGGCCAGGCCGATCATCACGTTGATCGCCATCACGATCGCCAGCCAGCCGAGGTGGGCGTCGATCACCGCCTGGAACGCGGCGAACTTCGTGAACAGCCCGGCGAGGCCCGGCGGCAGCCCGGCGAGCACCACCAGGAAGAAGACCAGCGCCGCCGCCAGCCCCGGCTCGGACCGCACCATCCCGCGGTAGTCCGTGAGCAGCCCGCCCGCTCGATGCCGCTGCACCACGGCCACCGCTCCGAAGGCGCCGAGCGTCACCACGACGTACGCCGCCAGGTATCCGACAACGGCCCGCGCGTCACCGGCAGCGAGCGGTGCGAGCAGGAACCCGACCTGTCCGATCGACGACCAGGCGAGCAGCCGGACGGCCTCGACCTGGCGCAGGGCGGCGAGGTTTCCGACCGTCATCGTCACGGCGGCCAGGATCGCGACCACGGTCCGCAGCTCCGAACCGGCCGGTGCGATCCCGGACGTCACGATCACCAGCAGCCCGGCGACCCCGGCCGACTTCGACACCACGGCGAGGAAGGTCGTGACCTCGACCGGCGCCCCGACGTACGTGTCCGGCAACCACGCGTGGAACGGCACGGCCGCGATCTTGAACGCGAACCCGACGATCACGAACAGCCCGGCCGCGAAGGCGACCCGGGCGAGGTCCGGGTCGAGCCCGCTCAGCCGGTTCGCGATCGTCGTCAGGTACAGCGAACCGGTCACGCCGTACAGGTAGGAGACGCCGAACAGCATCACCGCCGTCGACAGCACCGAGACCAGGAACGCCTTCAGCGCGCCCTCGGACCCCCGCCGGTCGCGGCGCAGCCCGACCATCGCGAACGTCGGCAGCGACACCACCTCGAGCGCGATCACCAACGTCGCGAGGTCCCGCGCACCCGCGAGCACGGTCGCGCCGGTCAGCGCGCTGAGCAGCAGGAAGTGGTACTCCCCGATCGGTACGTCCTTGGCGAGCAGCCGGTACGTCGACAACCCGGCCACGCTGAGCCCGCCGATCAGCAGCACCGCCCACAACCCGGCCGTCAACGGCTCGAACACCAGGCTGCACTCGGCCGGCCCCTCGACCGCCGGCCGGCAGAACGCGGGCTTGAAGTCGCCGTGCTGCGCCCACACGAACACGAGCCCGAACAGGATCACCACGCTGGTCAGCACCGTGACGACGAGGTGCCGCAGCTCCGCCGGCGCGCTCTTCCAGAAGCTGTCGACGAGCAGTACGGCGATCGCACCGATCGCCAGCACCAACGGTACGGCGACGGCCTGCCAATCGGTCCACGTGAGCGTCATAGGACCATCCACTCGTTGAGCAGGGTGAACGGCCACAGGCCTAGCGCCACCGTGAGTACGGCGAGTGGCGCGAAGGTGGCGAACTCGATCCGGCTGAGGTCGACGGCGAACGGCGCGGCCGGGTACTCGGCCGGGTCGCCCTGGCAGAGGTTCCGGATCAGCCGGAGGAAGTACGCCGCGGTGAGGACGGCGCCCAGCCCGGCGATCACCATCAGCACCAGGAACGTTGCCCGCGGCAACCCATCGGCCGGGTGGTACGCGCCGAGCAGGACCAGCATCTCGCCCCAGAACCCGGCCAGCCCCGGCAGCCCGAGGGACGCCAGGCACGCGTACGTGAGCAGCCCGCCGATCCGCGGCAGCCGGGCGTACAACGCGCGGCCGATCGCCCGCAGGTCGCTGGTGTCGTGCCGGTCCTTGATCGCCCCGGCCAGGAAGAACAGCAGCCCGGTGATGACGCCGTGCGCGATGTTCGCGTACAGCGCGCCATTCAGCCCCTCCGGTGACAGCGTCGCGATGCCGAGCCCGATGAAGCCCATGTGCCCGACGCTGGAGTACGCGATCAGCCGCTTCACGTCGGTCTGCGCCAGGCAGGCCAGCGACCCGGCGACGATCGCGACCACGGAGAAGCCGGCCAGGTACGGCGCGATCGTGGCGGTCGCGTCGGGCAGGATCGGCAGCAGGATCCGGATCATGCCGTAGCTGCCGAGCTTCAGCAGGACGCCGGCCAGCAGCACCGAGCCGACCGTCGGCGCCTTCGCGTGCGCGTCCGGCAGCCAGATGTGCAGCGGCCAGAGCGGCATCTTCACCGCGAGCCCGACCGCGATCAGGACCGCCGCGGCGAGCGGGATCCCGTGCCCGCCACGCAACGGGTGCTCGCCGAGGAACGCCACGTCGAACGTCCCGGTCTGCCGATGGATCAGCAGGAAGCCAAGCAGCATCAACGCGGAGCCGAGCACGGTCATCAGGATGAACGTGTTCGCCGCCCGGCGCCGCCCGGCCCGGTCGTGGTGGTCGCCCCAGATGTCGATCACGAGCCACATTGGGATCAGGACGATCTCGAAGAACACGAAGAACAGCACCAGGTCGGCGGCCGCGAAGGTGCCGATCACCCCGGTCTCGATGAGCAGCAGCAGCGCGATCAGCGAGCGCATCCGGCCGATCTTCGGCGTGATCTTCAGCGAGTACAGGCTGCAGAGCAACACCAGCAGCGCGGTGAGCGTGATGAGCGGCATCGAGATGCCGTCGACCGCGAGGTGGAACCGCACGTCGAGCTGCGGGATCCAGGACACGTCGGTCTGGGCGTACGGCAACAACTTGCCTGGCAAGTTCCGCGGCGGGGATTCAAAGCCCACGAAGGTCGAGCTCACGGTGCACGGGCAGTGCGGACGACGCATGTCCCACCACAGGAACACCGAACCGGCCAGAACCAGACCCGACACCGCCGACCCGACGGTCGCCGCCACCCGTTCACCGATCAGCACCGGCAGCGCCCACAGCACCCCACCGGTCACCGCGGGAACGGCCACCAGCGCGATCAGCAACCACTGGCTCACGACCCGATCACCCCCGCCAGGATCGCCAGCGCGACCACCCCGACCACCGCGGCCGTCAGGTACGTCTGCACGTTCCCCGTCTGCAACTTCCGGACCCCGGCCGACGCCAGCACACCCGCCCGCCCGGTCGCCCGCACGTACGCCCCGATCACGTCCTGGTCCCCGCCGACCGTCAACCGCGCCAGCCACCGCACCGGCACGACGACCAGCCGCTGGTACGCCGGATCCACGCCGTACTCACGTTCCAGCAGCACCGGCCGCGGGTCTGCCCCGCGCCGCCACAGCGAGTACGCCGGCAGCGCGCCGAGCACCGCGAGCACGGTCGTGATGCCCGCGATCGGCCAGTTCACGTGGGCACCGTCGGCGTACCCGAGCCCGATCGCGCCGAGCGTCAGCAGGACCATCGGCGCCAGCATCAGCCAGGACCCCTCGCGGAGTTTGCGCACGTCCGGCTCGTCCAGGTCCGCCATCGCGTCGTCGTCCTCGAACGCACCGATCGCACCGACGACGGCCGGCGTACGGAAGAACACCCACAACCACAGGCGGACGCAGTAGAACGCGGTCATCATCGCGGTCACGCACACCGACACCAGCACGATCCAGCCCACGACCGAACCGTCCCGGGCGGTCTCCCAGGCCGCTTCGACCACGGAGTCCTTGGAGAAGAACCCGGCCAGCCCCGGTACGCCGGCCAGCGCCGCGAGGCCGATCGTCATCGTCACGAACGTCACCGGCAGCCGCTTCCGCAGCGCACCGCGCCGCGAGTACTTCCGCAGTACGACGAACGCCGCGCTGCCGACCTGATGCAGCAGGACGCCCGCGCAGAGGAACAACAAACCCTTGAAGGCCGCGTGCGTCAACAGGTGGAAGAGCGCCGCGTGCCGCCCGTCGCGGGAGCCGAGCGCGAGCCCGGAGAACATGATCGCCAGCTGGCTGACCGTCGACCAGGCGAGCACCCGCTTCACCTCGACCGCAGCCATCGCGCAGGACGCCGCGAACAGCATCGTCACGCAGGCGACCACGGCCAGCACCGTCAATGTGGTCTCGGCCTCGACGAACAGGTCGAACAGCCGCGCGATCAGGAAGACGCCCGCGGCAACCATCGTGGCCGCGTGGATCAGCGCGCTGACCGGGCTCGGGCCGGGCATCGCGTCCGGGAGCCAGGTCTGCAACGGGACCTGCGCCGACTTGCCGACCACGCCGACGAGCAGCAGCAACGTGCCGATCGTCAGCGTGTGCGGCTCGATCGGGCTGTGGCCGAGCTCGGAGATCCGGAACGTGTGGTACCCGACGCCGAGCACGAAGACCCCGAACAGGAAGCCGACATCGGCGAACCTGGTCATCAGGAAGGCCTTCATCGCACCGGCGCGGGCGTCCCGCCGCTCCCAGTAGTGGCCGATCAGCAGGTACGAGCAGGCGCCCATCACCTCCCACCCGATCAGCAGCAGGAACAGGTTGTCCGACACCACCACGGTCACCATCGCCGCGGTGAACAGCGTGACGAGCGCCGTGTACGACGCGACACGCTCGCGGACGTACCCGATCGAATAGACCTGCACGCACGCCGACACCACACCGACCACGGCGAGCATCAGCACGGTCAACCCGTCGGTGCGGAACTCGTACGAGAACCAGAAGTCCTCACCGATCATCGCGCCGCCGGCCGTGGTGTGCTGCGGCGTCACGCCGTACAGCAGGGCCGAGGCCAGGACGACGAGGAGCGAGAAGCCGACGCCGACGACCCGCCACGCGGTGCCGATCACGAAGCCTCCTCGGGCTCGAGCAGGTCCCGGGCCCGGTCGGCGTCGACATGACCGTGCCCGCGGAACAGCAGCAGCACGATCGCCAGGCCGAGCCCGATCTCGGCCGCCGCCAGCGTGATCACGAAGACCGCGAGCGTCTGCCCGGTCGCCTCGGTCACCCGCCAGGCGTCGAAGGCGACCAGGTTCAGGTTCACGGCGTTCAGCATCAGTTCGAACGACATCAGCAGCGTGATCACGTTCCGCCGGGCGAGCACGCCGTACACGCCGACGCAGAACAGCACCACTGCCAGCAGCAGCGGGAGGACCAACGGCATGTCAGTCCTCCTTCTTCCGCTGGGAGAGGGCGATCGCGCCGATCAGCGCGGCGAGCAGCAGGACGGACAGTACTTCGAACGGGAGGACCCAGTGCTTGAACACCTGGGTCCCGACCGCGGTCGCGGAGCCGTCGGCCACCGGCTTGACCTTCTCGTTGCCGAAGGCAAGGACGACGCCGGTGCCGAGGAGCACCGCGAGGACACCGGCGACCACGGCCGCGAACGGGCTGCGGCCGGTGGTCAGCTCGGGCAGCGGGTTCGTCGGGGCCTTGGTGAGCATCAGCGCGAACAGCACGAGGACGACGATCGCGCCGACGTACACGAGGATCTGGACCAGCGCCACGAACTCCGCGTGCAGGGCGCCGAAGCAGCCGGCCACGGCGCCGAGCGCGACCACCAGCCAGAGAGCGGCGTGCACGATCCGGCGGGAGGTGACGACCAGGACTGCGGCGGCGACCGCCACCACACCGGCGACGGAGAACAGGACCGTTGTCACTCGGCGTCCTCTGCGTCCCTGGGGTCCTCGGCGGCCGGGCCCGGGTCGATCGGCTGCGGCGCCGGGACGGTCCACATCCAGTCCCGGAGGCGCTCCTTCTCGTGGGTCAGGTTGCGGATGTCGGTCTCGGCGTACTCGAACTCCGGCGACCAGAACAGCGCGTCGAACGGGCAGGCCTCGATGCAGATCCCGCAGTACATGCAGAGGCTGAAGTCGATCGCGAACCGGTCCAGCACGTTCCGGCTGCGCTCCCGGGCCTGCTCACCGACCGACGGCGCGGTCTCGGTGTGCGAGTCGATGTAGATGCACCAGCTCGGGCACTCGCGGGCGCACAGCATGCAGGAGGTGCAGTTCTCCTCCAGCAGCGCGATCACGCCCCGGCTGCGTGGCGGCAGCTCCGGCTGGACGTCCGGATACTGCTCGGTGACGGACCGCCGGGCCAGCGTCCGCGCAGTGACCTTCAAACCTTCGACCAGCCCCTTGCCAGGCAGCCCCACACTCCACCTCCCGTCGGTTAACAGGACACTAGCGTCCCATGCTCCGTAGCAGGAACGCCCGTTCGGCTTGGTTGGTGTTGTGCGTGAGTGCGGTCTCATATGCCGCCTGCGCCTCCGCCGTGCGGCCCAGCCGGGTCAGCAGGCCGGCGCGGATCGCGTGAAAGAGGTAGTAGGTGTCGAGGGAGAGGTCGTCGACGAGCGCGAGCGCGGCGGCGGGGCCTTCCACCTCGGCCACCACGACGGCCCGGTTGAGGGCGACGACCGGGGTCGGGTCCAGCGTCAGGAGGTGGTCGTAGAGCTGGAGGATCTGCGGCCAGTCGGTCGCCTCGGCGGTGGCGGCGTCGGCATGTACGGCGTTGATCGCCGCCTGCAGCTGGTACGGACCGGGGTGGTTGCGGCGGAGGCAGCGCCGTACCAGGTCGTGCCCTTCGGTGATGAGGGCGCGGTCCCACCGGGTCCGGTCCTGGTCGCGGAGGCGGATCAGCGAGCCGTCGGGCGCGACCCGCGCCGGGCGACGGGAGTGCTGGAGGAGCATCAGCGCGAGCAGCCCGACCGCCTCGGGTTCGTCCGGCATCAGGTCGACGATCAGCCGGCCGAGCCGGATCGCCTCGACCGCGAGCTCGTCGCGGACCAGGGTCTCGCCGGACGACGCGGCGTACCCCTCGTTGAAGATCAGGTACACGACCGCCAGTACGCCGCGGACGCGGTCTGGCAGGTCCGCCTCGTACGGCACCCGGTACGGGATGCCCGCGACCTTGATCTTCGCCTTCGCGCGGACCAGGCGCTGCGCCATCGTCGCTTCCGGGACCAGGAACGCGCGGGCGATCTCCGTCGTACTGAGTCCGCCGAGCATCCGGAGCGTGAGGGCGACCCGGACGTTCAGCGCGAGGGCAGGGTGGCAGCAGGTGAAGATCAGCCGCAGGCGGTCGTCGTGCACGGCACCCTCCTCCACCGGCTCGGCCTCGGCGTGCAGCAGCGCCGCCTGGGCGTGTTTGTCGGCCCGCGCCGACTCCCGGCGCAGGCGATCGATCGCACGGTTCCGCGCGGTCGTGATGATCCAGCCGGCCGGACTCGGCGGTACGCCGGTCTCCGGCCACTTCTCCAGCGCCGCCGCGAACGCGTCCTGGACGGCGTCCTCGGCGATCTCCAGGTCGCCGAACACGCGCGTCAGTACGGCGACCGCGCGCCCGTGCTCGGCCCGGAAGATCGCCGCGAGGTCGGGAGTCACGACTGCGACGGCCGGACCTCTACCGGAAGACCGAGCACCGTGGCGAGGCGGCGTCCCCAGTGCAGCGCGGCGTCGAGATCCTCGACGCGGATCACGATGAAGCCGCCGAGGTGTTCCTTGCCCTCGGTGAACGGGCCGTCGGTGACCAGGACCTCGTCACCCTTCACCCGCAGCACGGTCGCGGTCTCGGGCGGGTGCATGCCGGCGTCGAACACCCAGACTCCGGCTTTCCTGAGGTCCGCGTTCAGGACTTCGAGGTCGCGCATGATCGGGTCGAGGATCTCGGGAGCGGGCGGCGGGCCGTCGGGCTGGTAGATGCTGAGTACGTACTGGGTCATGGAGTCCTCCTTCTCGTCACCTACACGAACGGCCTCACCCTGGATCGACAGGCAGCACCACAGTAATTTCCAGACCACCTCCGGCGCGCGGTACGGCGTCCACCGTGCCACCGTGCGCCTCCGCCACCGACCGCACGATCGACAACCCGAGCCCGGCCCCCTTCCCGCCGACGAGCCGTTCGGCGCCGAGGCGGTAGAACGGCTCGAACAAACTCCCCACCTCGTACGGCGGGATCTCGGGCCCGGTGTTCGTGACGACGACCCGCACCTCGTCGCCGACGCACTTGCTCACCACCCTCACCCACCGCTCGCCCGCTCCGGCGTTGTGGCGGATGCCGTTCTCGACGAGGTTGTGGACGAGCCGTTCCAGCAGCAGCGCGTCACCCTTGGTCGGGGCGTCGCCGGGGCCGCGGATCACCTCGACGCCGGCCGCGGCGGCCTCGCTCGACAGCTGGCCCGCGACGTGCGTGACGACATCGCTCAGGTTCACCGGGTAGACCGCGGTCAGCTGCTTCTCGGAGTCCGCGAGGATCAGCAGCCCCTCGATCAGCTGCTCGTGCCGGGCGTTGATCGTCAGCAGACTCTCGCCCAGCTCCTTCACGTCCGCGGACGCCGTACGCCGGTGCATCGCGACCTCGACGAGCGCCCGGCCGAGCGTCAACGGCGTACGCAGCTCGTGGGACGCGTTCGCGACGAACCGGCGCTGGCCGTCGAACGAATGGTCCAGCCGCTCGACCATCGTGTCGAACGCGTCTGCCAGGTTCTTCACCTCGTCGTCGGGTCCGTTCAGCCCGATCCGCTCGTGCAACGCGGCCAGCGAAGCCGCAATCCGCCGAGCCGTGTCCGTCACCCGATGCAGCGGCGCCAGCACCCGCCCGGCAACCAGCCAGCCGAACCCAGCGGCCAGCGCACCGACAGCCACGAGCGCGATGCTCCCCTGCGTCAACATCGACTTGATCGCCGCCTGCCGCACCTGCTCACGCTGCTCGTTCATCACGCGTTCGGCGTCGGAGCCGGTCAGCAGCGCACCGTCCTTGTTCAGCACGTACGCCTGATCAGGTGGCGGCGGCTTGGTCGCGGTACCCGAAGGATTCAGGTACGTCCCCTTCACGATCACCTGGTACTTCTGGCCCAGGTTCGCGCTGAACAGTGCATAGGTGACGCCGAGCAGCAGCACGCCAGCGACCAGGAACAGGCCGCCGTACAGCAGGGTCAGGCGGCCACGCAGCGAGAGCCGCCTCAGGGGATTCTGTAGCCGACGCCGGTGACGGTCTCGACCAGTCCCGGCTCGCCCAGCTTCCGGCGCAGCTTCAGGATCGTCAGTCGTACCGCCCCCGTGAACGGGTCCACGTGCTCGTCCCATGCCTTCTCCAGCAGTTGTTCGGCCGACACTGTCGCGCCGTCGGCCCGCAGCAGCTCCGCGAGTACGGCGAACTCCTTCTTCGACAACGGCACGTACCGGCCGTCGCGGAACACCTCGTGCCGCGCCGGATCGAGCGCGACCCCGGCACGGCGCAGTACGGGCGGATCGGCCGGGCGGCTGCGGCGGCCGAGCGCCAGTACCCGGGCCGCCAGCTCCGCGAACGCGAACGGCTTCGTCAGGTAGTCGTCCGCGCCGAGCCCGAGGCCCTCCACCCGGTCCGTCACCGCGGCCGCCGCGGTCAGCATCAGCACCCGCGTCGCCGACCCGGACGCCACCAGTTGCCAGCACACCTCGTCGCCGTGAACGACCGGGATGTCGCGGTCCAGGACGAGTACGTCGTACCCGTTCACGGACAGCCGCTCGAGGGCGGCGCCGCCGTCTGCGGCCACGTCGACGGCGTGCGAGTCGTCGCGCAACCACTCCGCGATCGCTGCCGCCAGCAACGGTTCGTCCTCGACCACCAGTACCCGCACGCACCCCATGGTGCCCGACGGCGCTGTTTCCCCGGTGTTTCCGTCCGCGGAAACGGTCCGGAAACGACGGACCGCGCAGGGTTTCCAAAAACTGATTAGGAGCAACGATGCGCAACACCATTCTGGCCGCGTCTGTTCTGCTGGCCGGCCTGATCCTGACCGGCTGCGGAGCCGACAAGCCCGACGCCCAGGTCGCGTCCGGCGGGGAACCCCAGTCCACCGCGGCGAGCAGCGCCCCGGCCAGCCTCAGCCAGGACGAGATGGCGGTCAAGTTCACCCAGTGCCTGCGGGAACACGGCCTGAACGTGCCGGACCCGGAACCCGGCAAGGGTCCGATGCTGAAGTTCGACAAGAACTCCGGCGTCACCCAGGACCAGGTCCAGAAGGCGATGGAGGCATGCCGGGAGTACGACCCGCAGGCTTCCGGGAGTGCCAATCCGCAGCAGCAGGAGAACGGCCGGAAATACGCGGAGTGCATGCGGAAGAACGGCGTCGAGAAGTTCCCGGACCCGAAGCCGGACCAGCGCGGGATCATGATCGGCCCGGGCGTCGCGGACGACCCGGACTTCACGAAGGCACAGGACGCGTGCCAGAGCATCCTGGCGGCGCGCTGATGCGGAAGGCGATCACCGCGGTCGTGGTGCTCGCTGCCGGCGGCGCCGCAAGCTTCTTCTTGGTGAACCGGGGCGACGCCGGCCAGGCCGCGAGCCAGGCAGCGCAGCCGCTCCCGGTCAACACCACCAAGGTCACGCAGCAGACCCTGAAGGACACCGAGACGCAGAACGGCACACTCGGCTTCGGCAGCACGTCCGCGGCGGTGGACCGGGTCGCCGGCACCGTCACCGCCGTACCGGACAGCGGGCAGGAGCTGCGGCGCGGGAACACCGTCTACAGCATCGACAACAAGCCGACGACGTTGCTGTACGGCGCGCTACCGGCGTACAGGCGGCTCGCGGTCGGGACCGAGGGGACCGACGTCCTGCAGCTCGAGCAGAACCTGCGGGCGATGGGCTACACCGGGTTCACCGTCGACGACACGTACACGGCCGCTACGGCGACCGCGGTGAAGGCGTGGCAGGACGACCTCGGGCTGGACGAGACGGGCGTGGTCGAGCTGGGCAGTGTGCTGTTCGCGCCCGGGCACATCCGGGTGGACAGCGTGCCGGCGCAGGAAGGTTCACCACTCGGGCCGAACCAGCCGGTGCTCAACTTCACCGGGACGACGCGGGCGGTCACCGTGCAGCTGGACGCCGCGGATCAACGGCTCGCGGTGATGGGTGCGGCGGTGTCGGTCGCGTTGCCGAGCGGGGAAGACGTCGTCGGAAAGATCCAGAAGGTCTCCACGGTGGTGATTCCGGCGGAGAGTCCGGACAAGGACCCGGAGACGAAGGTCCAGGTGATCGTTGGGATCGCCAATCAGAAGGCGGTGGCGGCCTGGACCTCCGCGGCCACCGACGTCACGTTCACCGCATCGGAGCGGAAGAACGTGCTGACCGTCCCGGTCGCGGCGCTGGTCGCGCTCCGGGAGGGCGGGTTCGGGGTGGAGGTCACGGACGGTACGACGTCGCGGTACGTGCCGGTGAAGACCGGGCTGTTCGCAAGCGGGCAGGTCGAGATCAGCGGGACCGGGATCACCGCCGGGACGACGGTAGGGATCCCGAAATGATCGAGTTGCGGGACGTGACGAAGGTGTACGCGGGCGGGGTGCGGGCGCTCGGCGGAGTGAGCCTGCGGATCGAACCCGGCGAACTGGTCGCGATCGTCGGCCCGTCCGGCTCCGGGAAGTCGACGATGCTGAACGTGCTCGGGACCCTCGACCGGCCGACGTCCGGGACGGTCCGGATCGACCGGTACGACGTGGCGCGGTTGTCCGACGCGGGGCTGTCGGCGTTGCGGGCGAGCCGGATCGGGTTCGTGTTCCAGCAGTTCCACCTCGCGGCCGGCGTACGGGCGGTCGACAACGTGGCGGACGGGTTGCTGTACTCCGGGCTGCGGCTGTCGGCGCGTCGTCAGCGTGCGGCGGCCGCGCTGGAACGGGTCGGTCTCGGCCATCGCCTGCGCCACGAGCCGCACGAGTTGTCCGGCGGCGAGCGTCAACGCGTCGCGGTCGCCCGAGCCGTCGTCGGCGAACCCGCCGTACTCCTCGCCGACGAACCCACCGGGGCCCTCGACTCCGCCTCCGGCGCCGGCGTCATGCAACTCCTCCGCGACCTCAACACCACCGGCACCACTGTCGTCGTCATCACCCACGACCGCGACATAGCCGCCACCCTCCCGCACCAAGTCCACATGCGAGACGGCCACCTAGTCGAGGAAGTCCACCCATGAGCAACCAGAGGGAGTTGAAGCCTGCCAGCCTTGGATTGTGGGATGTGGTGCGGGTGGGGGCCGTTGGGTTGCGGACTCGGCCGACGCGGGCGTTGCTGTCGGCGTTGGGGATTGCGATCGGGATTGCGGCGATGGTTGCCGTGGTGGGGATCTCGTCGTCGTCGCGGGCGCAGCTCGACGGGCAGCTGGACGCGTTGGGGACGAATCTGCTGACCGTGACCCCGGGAACACGCCTGACCGGCGGCCAGGCGCAGTTGCCGTTGGCCGCGGAGGGGATGGTCGCGCGGATCGCCCCGGTGCGGGCCGAGTCGGCGATCGGCAAGGTGGACGACGCGTCTGTGTACCGGACCAACAAGATCCCGGACGTCGAGACGAACGGGATCATCCCGTACGCCGCCCGCCCCAACCTGCTCGACACCATCGGCGGCACGGTCCGCAGCGGGAAATGGCTGGACACCGCGACCGGTACCTTTCCGGCGACCGTTCTCGGTGCGACCGCCGCGGACCGGCTCGGGATCACCAAGGCCGGCCCGGACACCCAGGTGCTGATCGGCACCACCTGGTTCACCGTGCTCGGCATCCTCGAACCGGCCGCGCTCGCCCCGGAACTCGACAGCGCCGCCCTGATCGGCTGGCCCGCCGCCAGCGGGAGGCTGTCCTTCGACGGCCATCCGACCACGATCTACACCCGCTCCGACGACACCCAGGTCCAGGCGGTCCGATCGGTGCTCGGGGCAACGGCCAACCCGGAGGCGCCGAACGAGGTCGAGGTCTCCCGCCCGTCCGACGCGCTCGCCGCGAAAGAGGCCGCCGGGCAGGCGTTCACCGGCCTGCTGCTCGGCCTCGGCGCGGTCGCGCTGCTGGTCGGCGGGGTCGGTGTCGCGAACATCATGGTGATCTCGGTCCTCGAACGCCGCGCCGAGATCGGCCTCCGGCGTTCCCTCGGCGCCACCCGCGCCCAGATCCGTACCCAGTTCCTCACCGAGTCGCTCCTGCTGTCCGCACTGGGCGGCCTCGGCGGCGCACTCCTCGGAGCAGCCGTCACCGCGGCGTACGCCTCGTACCAGAACTGGCTCACCGTGATCCCGGTCTGGGCGCTCGCCGGTGGGGTTGTCGCCACCCTCGTGATCGGCGCACTGGCCGGCCTCTACCCCGCCGTCCGAGCCTCCCGCCTCGCCCCGACGGAGGCGCTCGCGACCCCCTAGAACAGAACGACGCCGATGCCGGTGAGCGCGAGCTGCAGCAGCGCCACCGGGACCAGGCCCTGCCACGCCAGCTTCTGGAGTTGGTCGGCGCGCATCCGCGGGAACGACACCCGCACCCAGATCACCACGACCGACACCAGCGCGACCTTCACGATCGTCCAGATCCACCCGATCGACTCCGGCCCGGGACCGCTCCAGCCGCCGAGGAACAGCACCGTGGTGAGGCCCGCGAGTACGACGATCCCGGCGTACTCGGCGAGCAGGAACATCGCGAACCGGAGCCCGGTGTACTCCGTGTACGGCCCGAAGATCACCTCGGAGTCCGCGACCGGCATGTCGAACGGCGGCCGCTGCAACTCGGCCAGCCCCGCGATGAAGAACACGACCATGCCGGGCAGCTGCCACAGCAACCACCACGGGTTCCACGCGTGGGCGATCGTGGTCAGGCTCAACGACCCGGCCGCGACCGCGACGCTCGCCGCGGAGAGTACGAACGGCAGCTCGTAGCTCATCAGCTGGGCCGCCACCCGGAGCCCACCGAGCAGGCTGTACTTGTTCCCGCTGCCCCAGCCCGCCATCAGCGAACCGAGTACGCCGATGCTCATCACCGCGAGTACGAAGAACAGGCCGGAGTCGAGGTCCGCGCCGACGATCCCCGGCGCCAGCGGGATCGCGGCGAGCGCGGCGAGGTACGGCAGGATCGCGACCACCGGCGCCCACTCGAAGACCCGCTTGTCCGCGGCCGCCGGGACCACGCTCTCCTTCTGGACGAACTTCACGCCGTCCGCGACCAGCTGCGCCCAGCCGTGGAACCCCCCGGCGTACATCGGGCCGAGCCGTGACTGCATGTGCGCCATCACCTTGTGCTCGGCCTGCCCGACCAGCAAGGGCGCCACCAGGAAGGCGACCAGAACGCCCACCACCCGCACCACGAACTCCAGCATGAACGTCAGCCTAGTGCGTCCGGCTTGACCTCAACCAGCGTTCAGGTCCGAGGGTGGGGGGCATGAGAACAATCCTTGTCACCGGAGCCACCGGCCGCGTCGGCCGGCACGTCGTCGACGGACTGCGTGCGGCGGGCGTCTCCGTCCGGGCCCTCGTCCGTACGCCGGAACGCGCCGCCCTTCCGCCCGACGTCGAGCTGATCCAGGGCGACATCACCGACCCGGCCGCCGTACGACGGGCCGCGGACGGCGCGGACGCGGCGTTCCTGCTCTGGCCGTCGTTCAGCGCCGACGGAGCAGCGGCCGTGGTCCCCGAACTGCCGCAGCGCGTCGTCTACCTGTCCTCGTTGAGCGCGCCGTCCGGCGGGGTGTGGGGCGACGTCGAGGCGTTGCTGAAGGACAAGGACTGGACGTTCGTCCGCCCCGGCGGGTTCGCCGTGAACGCGCAGGGCTGGGCCGACGACTTCCGCACCGGCGACGTGGTCCGGGTCGCGTACCCCGAGGCCGGGCGGTCGCTGATCCACGAGCGCGACATCGCCGCGGTCGCCGTACTCGCGCTGCTCGGCGACCACCACACCGGCCGGAGCTACGACCTCACCGGCCCGGAGGTGCTGACGCAGGCCGAGCAGATCCGCACCATCGCGCGCGTGGTCGGCAAGCCGATGCGGGTCGAGGCGCTGTCCGCCGACGCCGCCCGGCAGGCGATGCTCGACCTCGGCGCCGACCCGATCCTCGCGGACAGCTCGGTCAACTACTGGGCCGGACTCGTCGACAACCCCGAACCGGTCACCACCACGGTCGCCGAACTGACCGGCCGGCCCGCCCGCACGTTCGCCGAGTGGGCCGCGGACCACGCCGCCGAGTTCCGCGTACCGACGACGACCGAGGTCGCCCGCCAGTACACCGCCGCTCTCTCCACGGGCCGCCTCACCGAAGCGCTCGCCCTCACCGCCCCCGACATGGTCCGCGTCGCACCCCTCGAAACCGACGGCGAAGAACTCGAGATCAAAGGCACCGACGCCATCCTCGCCCACGCCCACCAGCAAACCGCCGACACCCAGCACGACGCCATCGACGTCCTGGGCCCCCTCGTCACCGACGATCACTTCGCCATCCGCTTCACCTTCCACCACAACACCACCCAAACCACCAAACTCTCCCTCTGCACAGTCAAGTCCGGCCGCATAGTCCGCGAGGAAGTCTTCTACTACACGCCGCCTCGCGCTTGATATCATCAGATATCAGAAGAAGGGAGCCGTACATGAGTGACGTGCTTATTCGCGATGTACCCGACGAGGTGCTCGCCGTGCTCGACCAGCGAGCAGCCAGCCAGGGGTTGTCCAGAAGCGAATACCTGCGTCGGCAACTCAGCCAGGAAGCGGCGCGCTCCGAGGTCACTGTCACGCTCGCGGACCTCCAGCGACTGTCGGAACTGGCTCGCGACGTGAAGGACCCTGAGGTCATGGCTCAGGCCTGGTCGTGACTCCGACGCTCGACTCACGGCGCTGGCTGATCGACAAGTCGGCCCTCGTGCGGCTGGGCGCCGCGCCCGATTGGGAGGACTGGGTAAATCGCATCAGCCGCGGACTCGTGCACGTCAGCACGATGACCTTGCTCGAGGTCGGGTTCTCCGCGCGATCGGCGGAGGAACATCGAACTCTCCTGCAACAACCGCCAGTCGCTGCGATGCCGGTGGAGAACGTCACCCCAGCGGCTGAGCGCCGTGCCGTGGTAGTGCAGGCGCAACTGGCGTCCGCGGGCCAGCATCGAGCACCGTCTGTGCCGGACCTGCTGATCGCGGCCACGGCGGAACAGACGGGTCTGATCGTGCTGCACCTCGACAAGGACTTCGAGCTCATCGCCAACCTGACCGGGCAGCCGACCGAGCGGCTGAGTCAGAGCGGGAGCTGAACCCAGCCGCCTACGTCGTGGCGGCCGGAGGTGAGGGCGGCGGTGCGGGCGCCGTGGTTGGCGGAGTGGATGGTGCCGATCAGGATGCGGGTGGGGTCGGGGAGGGACTGGGCCAGGAGGGCGCTCAGGTGGCGGCCGTAGCCGTGGCCGCGGTGGGCGGGGGCGAGGACGAGTTCGCGGACGACGTACGCGGGCAGGCCGAGCGCGTCGTCGGGTTTGATGATCGCGGCGGCGTACCCGGCCCACTCGTCGTTCACGGTGACGTCGTACAGCAGGCCGTCGTCGGCGGACTCCTGCAGGTCGTCGAGGTCCTGGAGGGTCGCCTCGTCCGCGTGGTGCGGGTGTTCGGCGTCGACGGCGGCGTACGCGCGGCGGGCGTCGTCGTAGTGGTCGACGGTCTTCGCCGGGCGGAGCGCAAGGCCTTCCGGTACGTCGTACGGCCGCAGTTCGCTGATCGGCGCGCCGAGGAACCGCCGGTCGGGGGCAGTGCCGTCGATGCCGGCGCCGGCGGTCCAGAGGCGGACGTAGAGCGGGTTGTGGATGCCGTAGTACTCGCGGGCCGCGGCGGCGAGCGCGGCGAGGTCGGACTGCTCTGGGGTGCGGGTCATCGGGGTGGCGTCGACGAACGGCTTCGCCAGGTTCATGTTCTCGAAGCGCATGCTGAACATCACGCACAGGTCGTTGCCGACGGCAACCCAGCGGTTGAGCATCGACTCGGCCGGCTTGCCCGGGGCCAGCCGCTGCGCCCGCGCGGCGGCGATGTCCAGGTCCTCGGCCAGCAGGATGTCCAGCGCGGCATGCTCCTCGGCGAGGATCGCCAGCCGGCGCGCGTCGTCCACCCACTCCCGCGTGAGCGGATGCTGCCGCTCCAACGTCCAACCGGCCAGCTCTTCAGCAGTAGGAATCACAACCGCTCACCCTACGACTCGGGCGGCGGTTCCGAGGGAGGGGCTTGGCGGCGGGTGCGTCGTTCGCCGGGGGCGGTGGTGCGTCGCGGGCGGGCGGGAGTGGCGGCAGCTTCGGCAGGGGCCAGGGGGTCGGGTGCCGGGGAGCCGGGTGGGCGAGGGCCCCAGGTCTCGGGGTCGGGGACGCCGGGCGGGAGGGTGCGGCGGCGGCTGGGGGCTCCGGACGGGGCGTGGTCGGATTCGCCGGGTTCCTTGGCGCCGGGCCACGGCTTGGCGACGCGCGAAGCCAGCACGAACTCCTTGCGCAGCGGGTGGCCCTCGAACTCCTCGGGGAGCAGCAGCGTCGTCAGGTTCGGGTGCCCGGTGAAGTCGATGCCGAACATCTCGTGCGTCTCCCGCTCGTGCCAGTTCGCCCCGGCGTACACCTCGGTCAACGTCGGCAGTACGGCGTGGTCCCGCGGCACCAGCGTCCGCACCAGCACATGGTCGACGTGCGACCCGCCCCAGAAGTCCGCGAGGTGCGACACCACCCGGAACCCGTCCTTGAGCTCGTCCGACGCGCTCAGGAAGTCGAAGAACGTCAAGCCGACCGCGTCCCGCAGTACCTCGTGCGCCGCGACCCACGCCGACGCCGGTACGTCGATCGCGACCGGCCCGAACGAACTCGCGGACGTCGCGGCGATCCCGGCGCCGGTCAGCGCCTCGACAGCGTCGGTGGTCAAGGCTGCACCAGGCCCCGCGTCAGGGCGGCCGCCGACGGCTCCTCGTACCGGCTCGCGACGGTCTCGCCGGCGATCTTCTCCTGCAGCTTGAGGATGCCCTGCAGCAGCGCCTCCGGCCGCGGCGGGCAGCCGGGTACGTACACGTCGACCGGGATGATCTGGTCGACGCCCTTGGTCACGCAGTACGAGTCCCAGTACGGGCCGCCGGAGTTCGAGCAGGAGCCGAAGCTGATCACGTACTTCGGTTCCGGCATCTGGTCGTACAGCCGTTTGATGGCGGGCGCCATCTTGTCCGTGACGGTGCCGGACACCACCATCAGGTCGGCCTGCCGCGGTCCGGGCGCGAACGGGATCACACCGAGCCGGATGAAGTCGTGCCGGCCCATCGACGCCGCGATGAACTCGATCGCGCAGCAGGCGAGGCCGAAGTTGAACACCCAGAGCGAGTACTTCCGGCCCCAGTTCAGCAGGTACCGCACCGGCTCCGGCGCGAGCCGTGCCAGCGCGCCGACTGCCGGTCGCACCGTCGGCATCCCCAGCTCGGTCTCGGCCATGCGCTCAGCCTAGTCCGACAATCTCCTCCGCGAGGATCTCCGGGTACTCGAGCGGCGCGTAGTGCCCCACACCGTCCACCGGCCGGACCCGGAGGTCGCTGAAGTAGTCGTCCACCCGATCCGACCAGGCGCGCGGGAACAGCGGGTCGAACTCCGGCCAGAGCACGACGGTCGGTACGGCGATCCGGTCGTACGACGGGGGCGCGGTCTCGGCCGCGGAGACGGCGACCGCCCCGGCACCTGCCCGGTACCAGTTGATCGACGCGGTGAAGGCGCCCGGCGCCGAGTACACCTCGACCAGGTGATCGAGGTCCGGCTCGAAGCCCGGACCGGACCAGTGCGTCCAGAAGTGCCGCAGGTACGCGCGGACCGCGGCCGGCTGCCCGTCGATCAGCTCCTCGACCACCGGCAGCCGGTGGAACGCCTGGTACCAGAACTCCGTCTGCGCCTGCTCGGAGAACACCCGCTTCCCGATCCCCGGCAGCGGCGGCGCGATCACCAGACCCTCCACCAGTTCGGGACCGGTCCGCGCGATCCGCTGCGCGATCCGGCTGCCGATGTCGTACCCGGCGAGCACCGGCCGGTCGAGCCCCAGCTCCTTCACCAGCGCGAGCACGCTCCGTGCCTGCGCGTCGGCGCCGTACTGCACCGGGTCCGGGTCGGAGCGGTCCGACGCACCGAATCCGCGCAGGTCCGGCACCACGACCTCGCATCCCCGCTCCACCAGCATCGGCGCGAGCACGCGGTAGTCCGTGCGGTCGCCGGGCCAGCCGTGCAGCAGCACGACCGCCGGTCCTTCGCCGTACCGGTCGTAGGCCAGCCTGAACCCGTCCACCGCGCCGCTGAGCTGCATGGCATTCATTGTTGACCACCCGACCGGCCGGGCCTACCGTGTTTGAACAGGACTGAACAGGTTCATTTGAGGAGCCGAGATGACCGGTCAGGTCGAGGTGCAGCAGACTCGCGCGCTCTCCGTCGAGAGCAACGGGCTGAACGTGATCGCGGACGCGGACCGGAAGGGCCGCCCGAGCCAGCTGTTCTGGCCGTGGTTCGGGGCCAACGTCTCTGTCCTGGGGCTGAGCTACGGCGCGTTCGCGCTCGGGTTCGGGATCTCGTTCTGGCAGGCGGTGATCGCCGGGCTGATCGGGGTGGTGTTCTCGTTCCTGCTCTGCGGGCTGATCGCGCTGGCCGGAAAACGTGGTTCGGCGCCGACGATGGTGCTCGGCCGGGCCGCGTTCGGGGTCCGCGGAAACAAGCTTCCGTCGCTGGTTTCCTGGCTGCTGACGGTCGGCTGGGAGACCGTACTGACGATCCTCGCGACGCTGGCGACCGCGACCGTGTTCGACCGGCTCGGCTGGGGCGGCGGCGCGCTGACCAAGGTGATCGCGCTGGTCGTGGTCGGGCTGCTGACGGTCGCGTGCGGCGTGCTCGGGTTCGACCTGATCATGCGGGCGCAGACCGTGATCACGATCGTGACCGGCGTACTGACCGTCGTCTACATGATCCTGGTCGCCGACCAGATCCACTGGACGACGGTGTCGCAGATTCCGAACGGTTCCACCCAGGCGGTGATCGGTGCGCTGGTGTTCCTGATGACGGGCTTCGGGCTCGGCTGGGTGAACGCGGCGGCGGACTACTCGCGGTACCTCCCGCGCCGGGCGTCGAGCCGGGGCGTGGTCGGCTGGACGACGGTCGGCGGCTCGGTCGCTCCCGTCGTCCTGCTGGTGTTCGGGCTGCTGCTCGCCGGGTCGTCGAAGGACCTGAGTACGGCGATCGGCGGGGACCCGATCGGTGCGCTGGCGGCGACGCTGCCGACCTGGTTCCTGGTGCCGTTCGTGATCGTCGCCGTACTCGGGCTGGTCGGTGGCGCGGTGCTCGACATCTACTCGTCGGGGCTGGCGCTGCTGGCGCTCGGGTTGCCGGTCAAGCGGTACGTCGCAGCGTTCGTCGACGGGGTGGTGATGATCGGCGGGACGATCTACGTGGTGTTCTACGGCGGGAAGTTCCTCGCCCAGTTCCAGGGGTTCCTGATCACGCTCGGCGTACCGATCGCGGCCTGGTGCGGGATCATCCTGGCCGACATCGCGGCCCGCCGGCGCGACTACGCCGAGGACGACCTGTATCGGCCGGCCGGGCGGTACGGCGATGTCCGGTGGCTGCCGGTACTGACGATGGTCGTTGCCACGGGCATCGGGTGGGGGCTGGTGACGAATACGGCGGCGTCGTGGCTGACCTGGCAGGGGTACCTGCTCGGACCGCTCGGGCTCGGCCCGAAGGACGGCGCGTGGGCGTTCGCGAACCTCGGCGTACTGGCGGCGCTGGTGCTCGGGTTCGTCGCGCAGTGGTTCGGCGGACGGTCCGCCGTACGGCGGCAGGAGGCGTGAGACGTGCTGGCACTGATCGATCTGCAGCGGATCTTCGCGGACCCTTCGTCGGGGTGGGCGACGCCGGACTTCCGGCGGGTGATCGAGCCGACGCGGGAGCTGATCAGGCTGTTCTCGCCGGAGGTGGTGTTCACGCGGTTCGTCGCGCCGGACAAGCCTGACGGGGCGTGGGTGGGGTACTACGAAGCGTTCCCGTTCGCGTTGCAGCCGGCCGATGCGGCCGACTACCAGTTGGTGGACGAGTTCAAGGGCGCTCCAACTCTCGACAAGACGACGTTCGGTGCCTGGGGCCCCGAACTGGCGGCGCAGGTCGACGGGCGGCTCGTGCTGGCCGGCGTGGCGACCGACTGTTGTGTGATCAGTACGGCGCTGGCCGCGGTCGACGCCGGCGTACAGGTGCAGGTGGTGGAGGAGGCGTGCGCCGGGTCCACCGCGGAGAACCACGCGAAGGCGATCGACCTGATGCGGTTGTACGCGCCGATGCTGGAGATCGTCAGCGTGGAGCAGTTGCGATGATCCGGCTCAAGCACGAGCGGGTGGCCCGGGTGCTGGCGCGGGAGATCAAGTCCGGCGTCGTCCGGCCCGGTGCGCAACTGCCGGGCGAGATGGAGTTGGCGCGGCGCTTCGCGGTCAGCCGGAACACGGTCCGCGCGGCCCTCGCCGTACTCGCGGAGGACGAGCTGATCGCCACCCGGACCGGGAAGGGTTCGTACGTGCTGTTCGACGGGCGCCCGTTGGACGGGCGGCTCGGCTGGACGCACGCCCTGTCCGAACAGGGCGTCGAGACCCGGATGCGGACGGTACGGATCGAACGCGAGGAGGATCCGGCGCTGGCCGAACGCCTCGGGCTCGGCTCGTCGTCGTTCGTGGTGATCGAACGCGTCCGGCAGCTGACGGACGGTACGGCGATCTCGCTCGAGCGGAGCCAGGTCCCCGCGCTCGAGCAACTCCGCGACCTACCGGAGCGCGGGCTCGACAACGGCTCGATCAGCGTCACGCTGAACCGCGCCGGGCTGTACCTCGACCACTGCGAACAACGCCTCCGCGGCCGCGTCCTCACCCCGATCGAGGCCGGCCACCTGGAGCGGCCGGACAACACCTGGTTCCTGCACACCACCCGCACCAGCTGGACCGCGACAGACGAGTTCGCCGAACACGCCGACGAACTCCTCGACCCCACCCACTACGAGCTCAACCTCACCTACAACGCCTGACTAAGGGGGTAGTTGCCGCAGGCATAGGGAGTAGTGCTGATGTGGGGGGTCTCCTCAGAGACGGACTGTTTTCTCAGCAGCGAGAGCAGCCGGAGGAGATCATGTTCGTTTACTCGACCGCCGCGGTTCAGGCGGAGATGAAGTACCGCCAGGAGCGGATCCGCCGCGACTTCCAGCGCCCCCTGTGGTTCCGCAAGCGCGCACCGCAGCCGCCCCAGCCCTGCGCGCCCGAATTGCGGGCCCGGCCCGCGATGTGACCGCACGTTCACCGCCAAAGACCCCTTCCCCCCGGCGGGGGGGGGGGGGGCCCCCCCCCCCCCCCCCCCCCCCCCGCCACCGTCTTTTCAGGGGTCCTAAGACCCCCTAAGCGCACCTAGGAGTGCGCCTACGGCGGGGATAGGGAGGAGTTCCGATGTGCGGGGTCACCTCAGACGAGCAGATTAAGGGTGTCGGCAGGGAGCCGGCACAGCACAACGGAGGAACACATGTTCACCAACGCAAGCGTCAAGGCAGAGGTCGACTACCGCCGGGAGCGCCTCAGCCGCGACTTCCGGCAGCACCGGAGGACCTCCGGGACCCGTCGGACCTTCAGCCACCTGTTCGGCCGGAAAGCCTGAAGGGAGGAAAACACCATGATCTCCATTCCACTGACCCCCGATTCGATGCGAGCCGAGGCGGCGTACCGCCTGGAGCGCGCCAAGCGTGACTACCGGGCGGCGAACCGCCGGGAGCGCACAGTGAAGGGTTCCGAGCCCAAGCCGCGGCCGGCCCTCCGTCCCCGTCCGGTCGCATGACCGCCGGGACCGCCGTCCCTGATCGGGAAACACCGATCAGGGACGGCGTTTCTGTCTCTGCTGCCGGGCCGGTTTCTGTACCGCCTTCTGCGACCGGGAGAACCCACGGAACGGGATGCCGTCGATTTGTGTCGGCGCCAGGGGCGAAGATGGACGACGTGCCCTGGAACTCGACACCTCTCGTCGGCCGCTCGTCCGAGATGGCCGCCCTGCTCAGCGCCGTGGACGACGCGAAGACGCGCCGCGCCGGTGCCGTGCTGCTGTCCGGCGACGCCGGCGTCGGCAAGACCCGGATGCTGGACGAGGTCGCGACCGGGGCACACGAGCGCGGTTTCGGCGTCCTCGTCGGGCACTGCACCGACTTCGGCGACGCCGGCCTGCCGTACCAGCCGTTCTCGGAGATCTTCGGCCGGCTGGCCGGCGACCGCCCGGACCTGGTCGAGGGCGTGCTGACGAACTTCCCCGCGATCGGCCGGCTGCTGCCCGCGCACCGGCTGCTCGGCGCCCAGCCCGCGCCGCAGCAGGAGGGCCAGCTGGACCGGGCCGCGCTGTTCGACGCGGTGCTCGGCGGGTTCACCGCGCTGTCCACCAGCGAGCCGCTGCTGGTGATCATCGAGGACGCGCACTGGGCCGACGACTCGACCCGGGACCTGATCGGTTTCCTCATCACCCGGCTGACCTCGCAGCGACTCGCCCTGGTGGTCTCGTACCGCAGCGACGACCTGCATCGCCGGCACCCGCTCCGCCGCCCGATCGCCGAGTGGTCCCGGAACCCGCGGGTCCGCCGGGTCAACCTGCTGCCTCTGGACGCCGACGAGGCCCGGACGCTGCTGCACTCGCTGCTCACCGATCCGCTGCCCGCCGAGGAGGAGCGCCGGATCCTGGAGCGCGCCGGCGGGAACGCGTTCTTCACCGAGGAGCTGGCCGCGGCGGCCTCGATGGGCGACAACGACGGCGTGCCGCCGGATCTGGCCGACCTGCTGCTGGTCCGGCTCGACCCGCTGTCCGACAACGCCCGCCAGGTGGCCCGGGTGATCGCGGTCGCCGGGCACCGCGTCCCGCACACGCTGCTCACCGCGGTCGCGAAGCTCCCGGACCGCGAGCTCGACGACGCCCTGCGGGAGCTGATCGACGCGCACATCATCGACGTACCGACCAGCGATCGGTACTACTTCCGGCACGCGCTGCTGGCCGAGGCCGTGTACGACGACCTGCTGCCGGGCGAGCGCGTCCGCGAGCACGCGGCGTACGTGCAGGCCCTGGAGAACCAGACCGTCGCGGGCACCGCCGCCGAGCTGGCCGGGCACGCCACCCGGTCGCACGATCTGGCGACGGCGTTCGAGGCGCGGGTCCGGGCCGGGCAGGAGGCGCTGTCGGTCGCCGCGCCGCAGGAGGCCCTGAAGCACTATGAGATGGCGCTCGAGCTGTTCCCGAACGCGGCGCCGACCACCACGGTCGACAAGACCTGGCTGATCGTCGACACCGCGACCGCCGCGACGTTGTCCTCGCAGCACCTGCGTGGGCTCAAGCTGCTCCGGAAGGCGCTGGCCGAGCTGCCGGAGGAGGCACCGAAGCGGCAGCGCGCCGAGCTGCTGCTGCCACTCGCCGACATCGCGCTGATCATCGACAACGACCAGGAGTCCAACGAGGCCGTCTCGCAGGCGCTGAAGCTGGTGAACGACGAGCCGGCCAGCGTGTTCAAGGCGCAGGTCGCCTCGCTGTACGCGCGGGTCTCGGACGCGCTCGGCCGCCCGATGGAGGCCGAGCGCTGGGCGCACAAGGCGCTGGAGATCGCCCGCGAGGCCGGGCAGGAGTCCGCGGCCAGCGACGCCGGGATCACGCTCGCCCAGCTGCGCCGCCGGGCCGGTGACCCGGAGACGGCGGCCAAGCAGCTCGAGGAGGCCGCCGTACGGGCGCAGCTCACCGGCGATCCGGCCGCGGAGGTGCGGAGCCGGTTCCTGCTCGGGTCGACGCGGTACGAGCAGGGCGACCTGCTGAACGCGAAGGCGGCGTTGTCGTTCGCGACCAAGCGGGCGGGTGAGCTCGGGCGACAGTGGGCGGCGTACGGGTTCGACGCGCGGCGGATGCTGGCGCTGACCCAGTTCATGCTCGGCGAGTGGGACGACGCGTCGGCGACCGCGCGGACCGACGCGATGACGCCGGCGGCGGCCGGGGCTGCGCTGCGGGCGGTGGAGTTCTCGGTGCGTGGCGGGCGTGGGGACACCGCGGTGGCGGAGGAGTTCGAGATGTCCCGCAAGTGGTGGGACCTGGACATCATGCTGCCGATCATTGGGCTGCAGCCGGCCGTGGATGCGTACCGGGCGCTCGACAAGCCGGCCGCGGCGGAGAAGCTGGTCGCGGACGTGACCATGCTGTGCGCGGACGTGTTCCAGACCGAGTGGTTCCTGGGGCGGATCCGGTTCGCGACGCTCGGGTTGCAGCTGCTGTGTCATCGGGCGGTGGGTGAGCCTTCGGCCGCGGCCGACCTGGTTGCGCGCGGGGCGGAGCTGGTGTCGATGGGTCAGTCGACCGCGGAGAAGGGGTTGCCGCCGGGGCGCCTGATGGGGGTTGAAGGGCTCGCGTGGCTGGCGCGGCTGGAGTCGGAGTGGGAGCGGCTGCGGTGGCTGGCCGGGGTCGACGCGCCGACGCCCGAGGAGCATGTCGCGGCGTGGCAGCGGACCACGGACGCGTTCGGGTACGGGTACGTGTTCGAGCAGGCGTGGTCGCGGGTCCGGTTGTCGGCGGCGCTGCGGGCGGCCGGGCGGGTCGCGGAGGCAAACGAGCAGGCGGCGCTGGCGGCCGAGGCCGGCCGCGAGTTGAGCGCGCGGCCGCTGCTGGAGGAGGCGGGTGGCGGGGACTCGCACGGCGCGAGTGCGCTGACGTCGCGGGAGACCGAAGTACTGCGTTTGCTCGCCGAGGGCCGGACGAACCGGCAGCTGGCGCGGGAGCTGTACATCAGCGAGAAGACGGTCAGCGTGCACGTCTCCAACATCCTCGCCAAACTCGGCGTCCGCTCCCGCACCGAAGCGGCAGCAGTAGCCCGCCGGGACGGCCTGCTGGAAGACGCTTAGCCGTGGCGGCGGTTGTGGGTGGTGTCCTGGGTTTGGTGGCGGGCTCGGGCGCGGGCCAGTTCGTCAGGCTCGGGCTCGTGGGCCTCGGGGCGGTGTTCCGGCTCGGTGATGTCGTCGAAGACCTGGCGGGCGTGCCGCATTCTCGCTGCGGCCCAGAGCACCAGCCCGACCGCGGCAAGAGCTATCACTACCCACAGTTGCCACGACATAGCCTCACCACCACGTACTCGCCCCGTTCCCCCGAGTAATCACCATAGTCGCGAACCCTGCGCTTGGCGACCACTTGTACGCATTCCGTTGAACAGAACGCTTGATTCTCACGCTCGTTGCCGCGCGCAAGCACAAACGGTGATCAGGCAACAGAAACTGCAACAACTCTCAGTTACTCCGCGGCGTCAGCCGCCCACCCCGGAACAGATACGCCGCGCGACCGTCCACCGGGCTCCGGAACGCCAGCACCGCATGCACCCCGCCCTCCGGCTCGGCCGCGATCAGCCGGGTCTCGTCGAGCCCCACCAGCCGGGTCCGTTGCGACTCCGGCATCAGCGCCCGCGCCTCCTCGCTGACCGGCTCGTCGAGCACCCAGAACTCTCCGTCCTCGACGCTGACCGTCGACTGCTGGAGTACGCCGGTGTACCGCCCGGTGACCAGCTCCGCCGGGACCCGCACGGGCTCCTCGGGCGGCGTCGGCCGGACCGCCAGCTCGATCCCGGTCGTCTCGCGGAGGACGTGCCCGACGAGTTCGTCGTACAGCGCGCCCGTGTCCCCGCCGTTCGTGAGCAGCACGACCCCGACGCCCTGCTCCGGAGCGAGCCGGAAGAACGCCGACTGGCCGAGCGTGCCGCCGTCGTGCCCGTACAGCCGGCCGCCGTCGAGGTCGAAGATCATCCAGCCGAGTCCCCAGTGGTCCGCGAACCCACCGATCGCCGGTACGTCGATCTGCGGCTCCCACAATCGGTCGATCGTCTCCCGGTCGAGCAGCTTCGCGTCCAGGTACGCCCGCCCGAACGACAGCAGGTCGCCCGCGCTCATCGCCAGCAACGACCCGGCCGGCGCCATCGCGTGCACCAGGCTCCACATCGGCGCCGCCCGGAGCGGGTCCCCGGGCGCCGGCGCGATGTGCCCGAGCGCGGCGCGGTACAGCAGGGCCTCGTCCGGGAGCGTCGCGACGTGCTCCAGCTCCAGCGGTACGGCGATGTGCTCGCGGATCAGCTGGTGGTACGGCTTGCCCCGCAGTACCTCGGCGATCCGGCCGAGCACCACGAAGCCGGAGTTGTTGTACGAGAACCCGGCGCCCGGCGGCACCTCCTGCGGCAGCTCGGGCAGTACGTCGTGGACGAACAGCTCGACCGCGTCGTCGCCGCGCGACGTCGGCGTGAACGCGTCGCCGGAGAACCCGCTGGAGTGCGTGAGCAGCTGCCGTGGGGTGATCGCCGCGGCCGCTGCCTCGTCGGAGAGCCGGAAGTCGGGCAGGTACTCGCGGACCGGCCGGTCCAGGTCCAGCTTGCCGTCGGCAACCAGCTGCATGATCAGTGTGGTCGTCCAGAGCTTGGTGATCGACCCGATCTGGAACACCGAGTCGGTGGTGGCCTCGACGCCGGTGTTCAGGTTCAGGATGCCCGCGGCCGCCGTACTCACCTGGCCGCCGGCCAGCACCGCGACCGAGGCCGCCGGGACGCCGTGTTTGGTGATCAGGTCCGTGAGGTTCTCGTCCAGCCAGCTCTGCACGTCGTCGCTCCTTGGTAGGCGGAGGCCTCAGAATATGCTCGGGCGGGTGATCGTGCTCTCCGCCGAAGATGTCCGCCGGGCCGTGCCGATGAGTACGGCGATCGACGCCGTCCGGGACGGGTTCCGGGAACTCGCCGCCGGGCACTTCGTACTGCCGCCGCGGCAGATCTTCGGCGACGGCGCGGTGCTGGTGATGTCGGCGTACCACTCCCCGACCGGGACCGCGGTGGTGAAGAAGATCGGGATCGCGCTCGACCAGGTGCCGGCGATCCGGGCGACCGTGATCTGGACCGGCGACGGCGAGCAGCTGGTCGCCGAGGGCAGCTCGATCACCACGCTCCGGACCGGCGCGGTGGTCGGCGTCGCGACGGATCTGCTCGCGCCCGCGGACGCGTCCCGGCTGACCGTGATCGGGACCGGCGCCCAGGCCCCCGACCAGGTCCGCGCGGTCCTCGCCGTACGCCCGATCACCTCGGTCACCGTGACCGGTCGCTCCGCCGACCGCGCCACCGCGCTGGCTCGGACTCTGGCGGCGGAGTTCCCCGACGTCCGCTTCACCCCGACGACGGACCTCGACGCCTCGATCGCCACCCCGCACATCATCTGCTGCGCGACCTCCTCGAGCACGCCGCTCTTCACCGCGGACGCGCTCCCGGAGCAGGTCCACGTGAACGCGATCGGCGCCTTCCGCCCCACCATGCGCGAGCTCCCCCGGAACCTGTTCACCAACAGCACCGTCGTGGTCGACCAACGCGAAGCCGCCCTCGAAGAATCCGGCGAGATCATCGATGCAATCGCCAAGGGCACCCTCACCGAAACCGACCTCATCGAACTCGGCCCAGCCCTCACCAACCCACCCCACCCGACCAGCCGAACCGTCTTCAAGTCAGTAGGCGTCGGCTGCCAGGACTGGTCGATCGCGGCCGCGCTGGCTCAGGTCCAGCGCAGGACGCCCTTGCGGTAGGCGTACAGGAGGCCGACGGCGACGAAGGCGAGGAAGACGAACATCTCGATCAGCGTGGCGAAGCCGAGGGTGTTGAAGATGGTGGCCCAGGGGAAGAGGTAGATCGCGTCCACGGCGAAGATCACGTAGAGGTACGCGAACAGGTAGTACCGGATGTGGACCTGCGCCCAGCCCTCGCCGACCGGGTCGACGCCCGACTCGTACGTCTTGAGCTTGCCCTCGGTCGGATACGTGACCGTCAGCGCCTTGTTCAGCGCGAACGCACCGATCAGCCCGACCAGGCCGAGCGCGACCACCGCGGCGACGACGCCATAGCTGTCCGACACGGGCAAGAGTCTAGTTCGTACAGAGCAGGAGCGAGTCGATCGAGACGTACGGGCCGTAGCCGGAGCGGATGTCGGTGACCTGGAGGCGGAGGCGAGTGATGCCGGAGATGTCGTAGTTCAGCCAGGTCTCGGTCTCCTGCTGCATCCGGAGCGAGGTGACCGCCGTGGTCCCGTTGTGCAGCGACACCCGGACCAGGCCGTCGGTTAGGTTGCCCAGCCAGTTGCGCGAGTACCGGCAGCCGGTCGAGTCGACCTCGCCCCAGACGTACCCGCCCTGGTCCGCCAGCAGGTCGGCCTCGGACCGGCGCGGCCCTTCCTTCGGCGGTACGACGTTGAACTGCGGCTGCCCCGCCCCGCCGACCGCGAGCACGCCCTTCTTGAAGATCCCCCGCCACACGTAGTGCTTGAAGGAGATCATCGGCGACAGCGCCGCGGCGTACGGCGCCTGCGCCCCGACGGCGATCCGGTACGTGCGGACCGACCCGGGCTGGACCGTGGTGATCGTCACGCTACCGCCCGTCGAGTAGCCGTGCGCGATCTCCTGCCAGCGCTTCTGCGACGGGATCCACTGGTGCAACGGGATCCTGGTCCCGTTCGCCGGCGCCGGAGACAGCGTGCCGACGACCGTGATCACGCCCTTGGTCGCATCCGTCGTACGAATGCTCGCGATTTTCAGCGTGCGCACCGGCGACGGGACCGCGGACGCGCTCGGGACCACGCTGCCGAGCAGCAGCACCATCAGCAGTCCGGCCAGCAGTCGCCGCATCGAACAACTCCCTGAAATCGCAGTCAGTGGACGCCACCCTGCCGGTTCTCACTCCGGATCGCAACCGGGCGCTGACCGCCCGCTACCGCATCGGAGACGCTTGTAACACCGCGTCCCAGGCTGTGGACCATCGGGGCTTCCGCATGGTTCCGTTCTAAGGGCGAACTAATATTGGGGTTATCGCCCTGACGGGGGGATCGACGTGCCGCTCACAAGGCGCAGGCCGACCCAAGCTTCGACTTGGAGATGAACAGAACAGTGACCATCGAGGTCAAGCAGCTCGACCGCGTGGTGATCCGGTTCGCCGGCGACTCCGGTGACGGAATGCAGCTCACGGGGGACCGGTTCACAGCGGAAACGGCGTCGTTCGGCAATGACCTGTCGACGCTGCCCAACTTCCCGGCGGAGATCCGCGCACCAGCCGGAACCCTGCCCGGGGTCAGCTCCTTCCAGTTGCATTTCGCCGATCACGACATCCTGACGCCGGGCGACGCGCCCGACGTCCTGATCGCGATGAACCCGGCCGCCCTGAAGGCGAACCTGAAGGACGTGCCGCGGGGCGCGACGCTGATCGTCGACACCGCCGACTTCACCGCGCGGAACCTGAAACGGATCGGGTACGACGAGAACCCGCTGGAGACCGGCGAGCTCGACGGCTACCACGTCGTACCGCTGAACCTGACCGGCATGACGGTGGAGTCGGTCAAGGAGTTCGGCCTGTCCCGCAAGGACGCGTCCCGGGCGAAGAACATGTACGCGCTCGGCCTGGTGTCCTGGCTGTTCCAGCGGCCGGTCGAGTCGACGATCACGTTCCTGGAGACCAAGTTCGCGAAGAACCCGGCCATCCGGGACGCGAACATCGCCGCCTTCCGGGCCGGCTACAACTTCGGCGAGACCGCCGAGGAGTTCTCGGTCCGGTACGAGGTGAAGCCGGCCAAGATGGCGACCGGGACGTACCGGAACATCTCCGGCAACCTGGCGCTGGCGTACGGCCTGGTGGCCGGCGCGCAGCGGGCCGGGCTGCCGCTGGTGCTCGGCGCGTACCCGATCACCCCGGCGTCCGACGTACTGCACGAGCTGTCCAAGCTCAAGCGGTTCAACGTCACCACGATCCAGGCCGAGGACGAGATCGCCGGTGTCGGCGCCGCTCTGGGCGCGTCGTTCGGCGGGGCGCTCGGCGTCACCACCTCGTCCGGCCCGGGCATCAGCCTGAAGTCGGAGACGATCGGCCTCGGCGTGATGCTCGAGCTGCCGCTGGTGGTCTGCGACATCCAGCGCGCCGGCCCGTCGACCGGGATGCCGACCAAGACCGAGCAGGCCGACCTGCTGCAGGTGATGTTCGGGCGGAACGGCGAGGCGCCGCTGCCGGTGCTCGCCGCGCAGTCCCCGGCGGACTGCTTCGCGATCGCGGTCGAGGCGGCCCGGATCGCGATCACCTACCGGACGCCGGTGATCGTGCTGTCCGACGGCTACCTGGCGAACGGGTCCGAGCCGTGGCAGATCCCGGTGATCGAGGACCTGCCGACGGTCGACCCGAACTTCACCACCGCGCCGAACACGCCCGACGGCAAGTACCTGCCGTACGAGCGTGACCCGGAGACCCTCGCGCGCGCCTGGGCGGTCCCGGGGACGCCGGGCCTGGACCACCGGATCGGCGGTCTGGAGAAGGAGGACAAGACCGGGAACATCTCCTACGACCCGGCCAACCACGACCTGATGATCCGCACCCGGCAGGCGAAGGTGGACGCGGTCGCGCGGACGATCCCGCCGGTCGAGGTCGACGACCCGGACGGTACGGCGAAGGTCCTGGTGCTCGGGTGGGGTTCGACGTACGGCCCGATCGGCGCCGGTGTCCGCCGGGTCCGTACGGTCGGCGGCAAGATCGCGCAGGCGCACCTGCGGCACCTGAACCCGTTCCCGTCGAACCTCGGCGACGTGCTGCGGTCGTACGAGAAGGTGCTCGTGCCGGAGATGAACCTGGGCCAGCTGGCGATGCTGCTGCGGTCGAAGTACCTGGTCGACGTCGTCTCGTACGCGCAGGTCCGCGGCATGCCGCTGGGCGCCGCGGAGCTGGCCGAGGTGATCGGCAACCTGGTCGAGGAGACCGAGGGTATCGACGACGACGCCCGGCACCTCGGCACCGCGGCGGCCGCGTTGAAGCACGGCGAAGCACTCGCCGACCAGAACGGCCACCTCAAGGAGGGAGCACGATGAGCGCCGTAGAGCTCGGCATGCCGAGCCTGCCCGACGGCCTGCGGAACGTCCCGCCCGCGACCGATCCGCAGAACCGCAAGGAGTACGTGTCGGACCAGGAGGTCCGCTGGTGCCCCGGCTGCGGTGACTACGCCGTACTCGCGGCCTTCCAGGGCTTCCTGCCCGAGCTCGGGATCAAGCGCGAGAACGTCGCGATCGTCTCCGGCATCGGCTGCTCGTCCCGCTTCCCGTACTACCTGTCGACGTACGGCATGCACTCGATCCACGGCCGGGCGCCGGCGATCGCGACCGGTCTCGCGACCGCGCGGCCGGACCTGAGCGTGTGGGTGGTGACCGGTGACGGCGACGCGCTGTCGATCGGCGGCAACCACCTGATCCACACGCTCCGGCGGAACGTGAACCTGAAGATCCTGCTGTTCAACAACCGGATCTACGGGCTCACCAAGGGGCAGTACTCGCCGACCTCGGAGCCGGGCAAGGTGACGAAGTCGACGCCGATGGGGTCGGTGGACAACCCGTTCAACCCGGTCTCGCTGGCGCTCGGCGCAGAGGCGACGTTCGTGGCCCGGACGATCGACTCCGACCGCAAGCACCTGACGTCGGTACTGCGAGCCGCGGCCGAGCACCGCGGTACGGCGTTCGTGGAGATCTACCAGAACTGCCCGATCTTCAACGACAACGCGTTCGAGGCGTTCAAGGACCCGGAGACTCGGGACGACGCGATCATCCCGCTCGTCCACGGCGAACCGATCCGGTTCGGCACGGACGGCCGGCTCGGCGTGGTCCGCGACGGGTTCGCCTCGCTCGCGGTCCGCGAGGTCGCTTCGCTGCCGGGCGGCGAGGCCGACCTGGTGGTGCACGACGCGCATGTCGACGACCCGGCGTACGCGTTCGCACTGTCCCGCCTCACCGACGGCGGCGTCCTGCACCGGGCCCCGGTCGGCGTCTTCCGCAACGTCGACCGCCCGGCGTACGACGACCAGGTCCGCCAGCAGATCATCACCGCCCAGGAGACCCAGGGCACCGGCGACCTCCAGGCACTGGTCACCGGCGCCGACACCTGGACGATCAACTAGTTGCACGGCTGCTGGGTCTGCGCGCGACGCGCAGATCCAGCAGCTACAGCAGGTCGAGCAGGCCGTGGCCGGTCGACCGGTCGAGGTGCCGAGCGGTCATCCCGGCCGCGCGTGCCGCCAGCACGTCGAGCTCCAGGTTGTCCCCGATCATCAGCGCATCGGCCGGCGCGACACCCAGCTCCTCACAAACCCGCTGATAGGCCAACGGATCGGGCTTGCTGACGCCGAGTGATTCGGACGCGCACACCACGTCGACGTACTCAGCGAGCCCGATCGCCTCGAGCTTCGCGTTCTGCTGTGTGGTGTTCCCGTTGGTCAGCACCCCGATCCGCCACCCGTTGCCCCGGGCAACCTCCAACGCGGGCCGCGCGTCCGGGAACGCCACCCAGCTGCCGCGATACTGCTTCAGATACCCCTCGAACACCACATCCAGCTCGGCCTCGGCAGCCGGCACCTCCCGCCCCAGCACCGGCAGAAACTCCCGAAGCCGCGCCCGCCGCTGCCCTTGATGCGTGAGCTCACGCCGCAGATACGCGTCGTACACCCGCTCCTCGATCGCGAACCACTCGGCGACCACCTCATCCGTCGGCATGATCCCGAGCCCCGCGACCCACTCCCGCAGCGCCCGCTCAGCAGACCCACTGTGGTCGAACAACGTATTGTCCAGATCGAAAACAACAGCCTTCACAGGCCGACCCCGAGCAGGTCCTCAAGGTCGAGGAAGTCCTTCGGCCTGCGGGTGTACATCCGCGTGACGGCGTCGAGCACCGCTCTCATCGGTTCGGCTCCCACGGGTCTGCCAGGTTGTGATCGACGAGTTCGCGATCGGTTGCCCAGTCCTCGTCCGTCCGGCGGCGCAGGACGTCTGCGACCTCGTCGTACCGGCGCCAGTGGTCACGCTCCAGCGGCCCGAGCACGGCGGCGGGCCGGCCGGACACCGTGATCAGCAGGTGCTCACCAGCTTCAGCACGGCGGACCAGATCACTCGCGTGCTGCCGCAACTCCCGCAGCCCCACGGCATCCATGCCTCGAGAGTAGCGCCTAGCCACGTACCACCGAGTCGCGGTTCAGTTCGCGGTGGTTGGCGTAGCCGGAGAGGGCCAGGGTGAGGTCGAGTTCGGCGAGGAAGCAGCGGAGGACGTGCTCGACTCCTGCCTGGCCTGCCAGCGCCAGGCCGTAGAGGAGGGGGCGGCCGAGGAGGACAGCCTTCGCGCCGAGGGCGAGGGCCTTCGCGGCGTCGGAACCGGTGCGTACGCCGGAATCTAACAGGATCGTGAGCTGCTCGCCGACCGCGTCCGCGATCGCCGGCAGGGCGTCGAGGGCGGCGACGGCGCCGTCGACCTGGCGGCCGCCGTGGTTCGAGACCACGATGCCGTCGACGCCGTGCTCGGCCGCGAGCTTGGCGTCCTCGACGTGTGTGATGCCCTTCAGCACGATCGGCCCGTCCCAGTTGTCGCGCAGGAACGACAGGTCGTCCCAGGCCAGCCCGACGTTCGGGAACATCTGTGCCCAGTGCATCACCGCCGCCCCCGGGTCCTCCGCGACCGGCTTCGCCAGCTTCGCCTGGAACGCGGGGTCGCTGAAGTAGTTCGCCAGTCCCTCCCCCTTCAGGAAGGGCAGGAACCCGCGGTCCAGATCGGCCGGCCGCCAGCCGATCGTCCCGGTGTCGAGCGTGACCACGAGTACGGCGTACCCAGCGGCCTTCGCGCGCCGCAGGAAGCTGAGGCAGACGTCACGGTCGGTCGGGTAGTACAGCTGGAACCACTTGTTCGCCGCCTCGATCTGCTCGATCGCGTGGCTGGCCTGAGTCGAGTGCGTGTACGTGAGCCCGAGGGCGTCCGCGGCGCGGGACGTCGCGAGCTCGCCGTCCGGGTGCGCGAGGGTCTGGACACCGATCGGCGCGACCAGCACCGGCGCCGGCATCGACGTACCGAGGATCGTGCAGGACAGGTCACGGTCCGTGCTGCCGCGGAGCATCCGGGGTGCCAGCCGCCAGCGGTCGAACGCCGCCTGGTTCGCGCGGGCCGTCGCGCCGCCGCCCGCGCTCGGCACGATGTACCCCATCGCCTCGACCGGCAGTTTCCCGGCCGCCTGCGACTCCAGCCGGGCCAGGTCGGTGGTGATCTCCGGCGTCGTCCCCTGCAGCATCCCCTGCAGGTAGATCTGCAACTGGTAGTCCCCGAAGTTGCCCATGCCGGATGCTCCCACGCCCGCCACGCCGACTCAACAGCACCACTCCGGCGACCGCGACCAGCCCGCACAGCCAGGCGAACCAGTCTCCCCAGGCGGTGTAGACGGTACGGTCGATGCCCGGGCGGAGCTCGCCGATCAGCGTCGCGGGGGCGTCCGCCGGGGCGGTCGTCTCGGCGACGACGCGGCCGTTCGCGTCGGTCAGGGTGAGGCGGCCTTTGCTGCCGGCGCGGGCGATCGGGATGCCGTTCTCGATGCCGCGCAGGATCGCCATCCGGCTGTGCAGCCAGCCGTCGTCGACGAAATCGAGCGCGGGGACCAGCAGCAGGCCGGTGCCGAGCTTGCCGTACTGGCGGGCGAGCGCCGGGAAGTCCATGTCCTTGCAGATCATCAGACCCCAGTCGTCGTACGTCGCCAGCTGGTCGCCGGGCGGGTACGACTCGAGGCCGGGGATCAGGTGGTGCTTGTCGTACGACGTCGGCGTACTGCCGTCCGGGTGGAAGATCAGCGCGCGGTTGCGGTCGCCGCCGAGACCGACGACCAGCTGAATCTTGTTGCTGGCGGAAAGCTCCTGGAAGAGTGGCGGCAGCTGCCCGTCGTGGACGTCGATCATCTTCTCCGGGAGGAGGACGATCTGCGCGCCCTCCTTTGCTGCGTTGACGATCAGCGGGCGGTAGCGGTCCAGGATCGCCGGGCCGCCCGCGTTGGGCCAGCCCGCTTCGTCTGCGCCTTCGGCGGACAGTACGGCGATCTTCACCGGCGGATCGGTGGCGTGGTCGAGGCGCGCGACGCCGTACAGGCAGGTGCCTGTGGCAACTATCGCCAGGATGCCGACGAGGATCCACCGGCGGGCTGCCATCACCGCGGCCGGGAACAGCAGCAGAAAGCTCACACCCCACGGGCCGGTGAACGAGACGATCTGGTTGATCGGGGCAACATCTGCCTGCGTGTACGCGAGACTGGTGAACGCTCCGTGCGGTGAGAAGGTCGCGATCAGGCAGTCGAGCGCCGCCCACAGAGCAGGCGCCGCCAACGCCGCCGCCACCGGATGCCCGCGCACCATCAACGCCCGGAAGAACAGCACGGTCAGCGCAAACACCGCCGCCAACGCCACCAAGAACCCGAGCGCAACCACTGGCAGCTCGAGATCCGTCAACAAATACCGCACCAGGTTGCTCAACCCCAGGACCCACCCCACGAACGCAACCACACCCGCCACCCACCCCCGCACCAAAGGCGCCACCCAAAACACGGGCACCGCCGCACACCACGTCAGCGCAGGAACCGCATGCAACCCCGACCCCAGGAACAACAACACCCCAGTAGCAAGCGCAGCTGAAGCGCCAACACCCCACGCCCGCACCCCCACCAAACGCGACCGCTCGCGAGTGCCGGCGGGAGACTCATTTCCGGAGTTCATTGATCATCCTTTCGCCCAGGCGGAGACACAGGGTGCGGAAGGCGGGGTCGGGCATGCCGACGCGGTCGCCGTGGTGGAGCTGGATCAGGCCGTGGAGGAGCGCCGCGAACATCAGGCTGGTCTCCCACACGTCCTCGTCGCGGAACAGGTCCTGCTCGACGCCGGCCGTGATCGCGTCCGCGACCAGGTTCAGCGTCGGCGACCGCCGCGCCCGGAAATCGTCCGGGAACTGCCGGGCCTGGTCCCGCCGTTCGGTGAACATGTAGTCGTACAACCGCGGCTGCTCCAGCGCGAAGTCGACGTGGTCGAGCAGCATCTCCCGGAGCCGCTCGTCCGCCGCGACCGGCCGGTCCGCCGATTCCCAGCGCCGGACCAGCTCCGCGAACGCCGCGTCCGCGACCGCGTTCAGCAGCGTCTCCCGATCGGGGAAGTACTGGTAGATCGCCATCGGCGTGATGCCGACCGCGGCCGCCACCTTCCGCATCGTCACCCCGGCCGCGCCGTGCTCGGTCAGCAGGTACGTCGCCGCCGCGGTGATCCGCTCCTTCGTCCTCATGACATCAATAAGAACGCATTCCCTATACGCTGTATAGGCATTTCAACCCTGATCGAACCCGGAGACCGTGACATCCGTCAGGCACCGGACCGGCCCGGACGTCAGCCCCGGATCCGGACGAATCGCATCCGCTCCGGCCGCCCGCCGCGACCAGAGTGATGACCATGACGAACACGAACGTGGTGACCGCTCCCCGACGGAGCGGCGTGAAGCGCGCACTGCCGGCTCTCGGCCTGTTCTTCCTGTCCCCGATGGTCGCCGAGTTCCTGCTCGGGAACATCCCGATCAGCGGCCTCTTCGCCCTGTTCGTCCTGGCCCCGCTGTACGGCGGCGGCGCGGTCCTGATCCGCGAGGTCGCCCGCCGCCGCGGCTGGGGTTACCCGGCCATCCTGGTCCTGGCGCTCGCGTACGGCGTCATCGAGGAGGGCATCACCACCCAGTCGCTGTTCAACCCGAACTACGCCGGCCTCCGGCTCCTCGATCCCGGCCACATCTCGTTCCTCGGCATGGGCGCACCGTGGACGGTGATGGTCCTCGGCCTGCACACCCTCTGGAGCATCACGGTCCCGATCGTCGTGATGGAGTCGTTGTCGCGCCGCCCGCGGGAGCCGTGGCTCGGCAAGCTCGGTCTCAGCGTGTACGCCGTACTCTTCGTCGTCGGCGTTGTCGCGACCACTGCGTTCGGCTACACGAAGGACCCGTTCCGCGCCTCGGCCGGGCAGGACATCGGCGTCGCGGTCGCAGTCGCCGTACTGATCGCCCTCGCGGTCTGGGTCGGCCGCCGCGCGCCTCGTCGTACCACCGGATCCGTCCCGGCCGCGTGGATCGCCGGCGTCGTCGGGCTCCTGGTCAGCAGCGGCTGGATGCTCGTGAACGACGAGATCAAGAACGGCTGGATCTGCGCCGCGGTGTCGCTCGCGATCGACGTACTCGCGATCGTGGTGTTCGTCACCTGGTCCCGGCGGACCGGCTGGACCCGGATGCACACGCTCGCCGCCGCGGGTGGCGCGATGCTCACCTACGCTTGGCACGCGTTCCCGGAGAGCCCGACTCTCGGCGCGTCGATGACTGTCGACCTGATCGGGAACGGCGTCTTCGCCGCGATTGCGGTGGTCCTGCTGATCTCTGCGACAATCAGGTGTGACAAGTTCGTTCGCTCCTGACAGCCGTACCGCGCGGCACGTCAACCTGGCGTTGTTCGCGCTGGCGACCGGTGGTTTCGCGATCGGGACCACCGAGTTCGTCACGATGGGGCTGCTCCCGCAGATCGCGGACGGAGTGCGGATCTCGATCCCGACCGCCGGCCATGTCGTCTCGGCGTACGCGCTGGGCGTCGTGGTCGGCGCTCCGGTGATCGCGGCGCTCGGTGCGAGGACGGGGAGAAAACGCCTGCTGCTCGGCCTGATGGCGGTGTTCGTGGTCGGCAACGTGCTGTCGTCGGTTGCCTCGAGCTACGAGTTCCTGCTGGCCGCGCGATTCCTGTCCGGGCTGCCGCACGGGGCGTTCTTCGGGATCGGCGCGGTGGTCGGCTCCTCGATGGTGGCACCCGAGCGGCGGGCGCGGGCGGTGTCGATGACGATGCTGGGGCTCCCGGTCGCGAACATCATCGGCGTACCGGTGACGACGCTGCTCGGGCAGCAGCTCGGCTGGCAGGTCCCGTTCCTCGCGGTCGGCGTACTCGGCCTGCTGACGCTGGTCGCGGTCTGGTTCTGGGTGCCGCCGCAGCCGGTCGGGAGCGACGTGAACGTCCGCAGCGAGCTCAGCGCGCTGGCCAGACCGCAGGTCTGGATGGCGCTGCTGGTCGGGATGGTCGGCTTCGGCGGGATGTTCGCGACCTACTCCTACATCACCCCGACGATGACGGAACTGGCCGGTTTCTCGCCGTCCGCGGTGACGATCGTGCTCGGCGTGTACGGCGTCGGCATGACCGTCGGCACCGTCCTCGGCGGGCGGCTGGCGGACCGGTCGCTGATGGGCAGCGTGTACGGCGGCCTGGTCGCGGTCGCCGTCGTCCTGGGAACGTTCGGCTGGCTCGCGCAGACCCGGCCCGGGGCGCTGGTCGCGGTGTTCGCGATGGGCTGTTCCGCGAGCATCCTGGTGCCGGCGCTGCAGACCCGCCTGATGGACGTCGCCCACGAAGGCCAGTCGCTGGCGGCGTCGCTGAACCACTCGACGCTGAACATCGCGAACGCGCTCGGCGCCTGGCTCGGCGGCGTCGTACTGGCCGCCGGCTACGGGTACCAATGGCCCAGCCGCCTCGGCGCGGGCCTGGCGCTGGCCGGTCTGGTCCTGGCCGTCGTCTCGGGCCTGATGGAACGCCGAGGGTCGACTCAGGTACTTGCCTGAGGGTTTCCTGACCACGGACTTGGTTAGATCGGGGTATGGCGACCTTGACGTTGGGCGCTGCCGATCTGGTACGGCGGCGCGGGCTGCGGCGGATGCGTTCGGTGGCACTGGCCCTGCTGGTGCTGGCGGCGGCGATCTACGTGGCGACGCTGCACCGGTCCGGTGGCTGGGCGTACCTGAACGCCGCGTCCGAGGCGGCGATGGTGGGTGCACTGGCGGACTGGTTCGCGGTCACCGCGCTGTTCCGGCGCCCGCTCGGGCTGCCGATCCCGCACACGGCGATCGTGCCGACCCGCAAGGACAGCCTGGCGGAGAGCCTCGAACAGTTCGTGACCGAGAACTTCCTGTCCGAGGAAGTCGTCGCGGAGAAGATGCGGACCGCCGAGATCAGCCGCCGGGTCGGCGAGTGGCTTGCCGACGGCAACCATGCCGAGCGGATCGTCGCGGAGGGTGCCCGGACGGTCGGCGCGGCGCTGCCGAAGCTCGGCGACGACGACGTCGCGGCGTTCGTCCGCGGGTCGCTGCTGCCGCGGTTCGTGCAGGAGCCGCTGAGCCCGATCGCCGGGCACTTCGTCCAGTCGGTGGTGGAGGACGGCGCGCATCACGCGCTGCTCGACCTGCTGATGGTGGAGGCGTACGACTGGCTGGCCGGCAACCGGGACCTGCTCGCGGACGTGGTCGGGCCGCGCGCGCCGCGGTGGTCGCCGCAGTGGGTGGACCGGCTGGTGGTGGACCGGATCCACCGCGAGGCGCTGGCCTGGCTGGCCGACGTACGCGACAACCAGACGCACCCCGCCCGCCGGGCCGTCGACCGGCTGCTCGGGCAGCTGGCCGACGACCTGCAGCACGACCCGGAGACGATGGAACGCTTCGAGGCGTGGAAGGCGCGGATGCTCACGCACCCGGACATGGGCAACAGCCTGACCGCGGTGTGGGACGCGATGCGGACCGCGCTGATCGACTCGATCAACGACCCGGACAGCACGCTCCGGATCCGCGGCATCAAGGTCCTGCACGACCTCGGCGACCGCCTGCAGAACGACGAAACCCTCAGCGCCCGGGTCGACACCCGCGCCGCCGAGGCCGTCGGGTACGTGGTCCGCACGTACGGAACGGAGATCGTCTCGGTCATCTCCGACACCATCGAGCGCTGGGACGGCCGCGAGGCCGCGGCCCGCATCGAACTCCACGTAGGCCGCGACCTCCAGTTCATCCGCATCAACGGCACCGTAGTAGGAGCCCTCGTCGGCCTCCTCATCTACACGATCAGTCAGCTGATCTAGATCCCGCAGTTCGGGGCGGACCAGGTGTTCGTCGTACGAATATCCACGTGGGTGTGGTCGTTGTGGTCGGGGTAGCCGGGGCCGAAGATTCCGCCGAAGCCGTGGTTGCGGGCTTCTTTGGCCATGGTGCAGAAGGAGTGCACGCCGGTGAGGTCCGCGGCGCGGCCGGTGAGGTGTTCGCTGTTGCTGGCGCCGCCGACCGAACGGTTGCACGGGATGCTCCGGAAACCGCTGGAAATGTTGAGCGGCTGATCGCCCAGCGCGTGCCGGAGCGCCTCCAGTTGCCACATCGCGCGCAGCGCGTTCGCCCTGGTCGCCGCCTCGGACAGCGTTCCACCGTCGAACCCGGAGCCGCCGCACCCGTCGTCGAGTTCGGCGTACGTGAAGTGGATCGGTGTGCAGTCGTCGTCCTGCAGCGCGTAGATCTTGCCGTACGTCGCCGGCCCGGCGATCCCGTCGGACACCAGCCCGTACGCCGACTGGAACCGCTGTACGGCGGCCTTCGTCGCGGGACCGAACGAGCCGTCGATCGCGAGGTGAGCGCCGTACCCGGGCCAGCCGGCGACGCGGATCTGGAGCTGGCGCACGTCCTCGCCGGACGCGCTCTGGCTGAGCGTGCGGCCCCACGTGTAGCAGCCGTCGGCGTGCGCGACCGTGGTGGCCAGGACCTGTGAGGTGGTGAGCGTGGCCGCGAACAGCAGCAGTACGGCGAGCAGCCGCGGCAAGGGTCGGGTGATGGACATCGGAACAACCTCCGGGGCGGTGAAGGGAACCTGTCGCGCACCAGCATCCCGGCACTTTCCGTCCTTTGGCCAGTCGTCGCGGAAACTTTCCGTCACCGGCTGTTCACCTTCGTGAGCCGCGGGCGCTGGATGATGGCGGCACTGTCCACCGACGACCGGCTGCGGGGTTGACGATGAAGGGCTTCACGCGCCCGAACCTGCTGGATGCGTTCACGCGGATCTGCACGCTGGCCGACGGCCAGCACGGGATGTTCGCGATCGCCCAGCTCCGCGGCGAGGTGACCGACCAGGTCCTCGCCCAGCTGCGGGACGCCGAGATCGTGGAACCCGTCGTCGACGGCGTACTCCGGGTCCGCGCCGGCGCCACGCATCCGCACCAGACGCTGTACGCGACCTGGCTGCTCGCCGAGGCCACGCCCGCCTGGGAGCGATCACTGACCACGCTGGTCGTCTCGCACCAGACGGCGGCCCAGCTGTACGGCGCCGGCACCGCGAGCGGCTCCCGCATCGAGTTCTCGGGTCGCGCCAGGAACACGTTGCCGGACAACGTGACGGTGTTTCCGCGGTCGGTGCCGGAAGAGCAGTGCACCGTGGTCGAAGGCCTCCCGGTCACCGGCCCGGCCCGGACCCTCGCGGACCTCGCCGACGGGCAGGGATTCGACCTGTCCGACCTCGGCCGGCTGGCCCGCTCGTTCATCAGCCAGGGCTGGACGACCGCCGAACAGCTCGGCCCGGAGCTGACGGAGCAGTTCGCCGGCCGCGATCCGGCGTACGACGGCCCGGCCTGGCTCGAGTCCGCGCTCGCGGCGGCCGGGAGGGGCTGACATGTACACCGGCCACCTCGACCTGAAGGTCTTCCGCGGCTCGTACCCGACGTGGTCCCGGCTGATGGCCCGGCTGCGGGAGATCGGTACGCCGCGGTTCACTGCCGACCGCGCGATGCGGCAGCTCGCCGGCGCCGACTTCCTCAGCCAGCTCAACCACGGCACCGACGCGTACGAGAAGACCGGCTCGGACGCACTTCCCGGATACGCCGAGGCCTGGTCCGGTACGTCGGGATCCGGCATCGACCCGGTGTACGAGCTGGCGCGGACGGCCAACGACCTCGACCTCTACAACGGCGCGCTCGGCGACCTGACCGACGAGCAGTACCTGGACCGGATCCGCGCGGACATCCTCGCGGTCGCGCCGCTGCGGCAGAACCCGGTCGACGGCGCCCCCGGTCTCGGCGGGCTGGTGCGGTACACGACGCGGAACGTCGAGATCGCCGGGAACGGGCATGCCGTCTTCACGATCGACGTACAGCCGGTCGACGACAGCCGCGGACCACTCGGGGTCCGGGCCGCCGGGGACAGGTTCTCGATCGAGGTCGACGTGAAGATGCCGACCATGATCCAGCGGTCGAGCCCGTCCGAACGCGCCCGGCGGTCGATCGTCGGCGCGCAGCTCGACGGCGTGCGGCCGATCACACCGTTGATGCGGCCGGTGGCGGATCTGACCGCGGACAAGATGGCGGCGCTCGCGCTGCAGCCGGGGGTCGGGGACGGCATCGCCGCGCCGCGGTTCAAGGACATCGCGGACCTGTACTACATCGCACGGACCTGCCCGGTGGAGGGCGACGCGCTCCGGAAGGCGTTGTCGGAGAACTGGCATTGGAAGGAGGCGGGGCTCAGCGGGCCGCCGCGTCCGTACCGGTTCTACGGGCAGCCCCCGGCGCCTTCGCACGAGACGGAAATCCTGTGGGAACACGGTTTCGCGCAGCTTCGCGAGCGGATTCCGCAGCTGCGGGAGTACCCGGAGTTCGCGACGATGGTGGAGACCATCGACACCTTCCTGGACGGGGCCGCGGATCCGTCGAACGGGAAGTGGGACCCGGTACGCGGGCAGTGGCAGCAGAACGTGCGCAGCGAGGTCGCGTCGACGATGGACCATGCGCTGGCACCGGTTCGTGCGGCGGAGCGTGCGGAGCAGCCGATGGTCCCGATGGTTCCCATGCAGAAGCATCTGATCGTCTTCGATGTGGATCAGACGATCAGCAAGTACGACACCTTGCACACGCTGGCCGAGCGGGCGGGGCGGCTGGCCGAGGTCGACGCGTGCCGGGATCCGGACTACGAGACGTCGATCCGGGCGAAGGTCGCGCAGTTGCGCGGGGTGGACGCGGCGCTGGTCCGGGAGGTCGCGGACACGATCGTGCTGAACGAGGGCGTCGAGGAGCTGATCCGCGATCTGAAGGCGGCCGGGCACGAGGTCGCGATCGCCAGCGGCGGGTTCGACGCGATCGTGGGTCCGCTGGCCGAACGGCTGAGCGTCGAGCGGTACGCGGCGGGCCACCTGGAGATCGCGGACGGGGTGCTGACCGGGGAGGTGAGCAACCTGGTCGACGCGGACGGGAAGGTCGAGTTCATCGGGACGACACAGGCCGAGCTCGGCATCCCCCGCGAGCGGACGATCGCGGTCGGCGACGGCAGCAACGACGTACCGATGCTCAAGAACGTCGGCTTCGGCGCCGGCTACGAACCCGGCGAGGCCGCCGCCGGGGTCGCCCACACGATCATCCACGGCGACATGTCCCAACTGAAACGAATCCTCCACCTGCCGGCCCCCGACCGCCCCGCCACCCCCGACCCACGCCCCGCCACGACCCGCTTCCCAGCCGCTCCCACCCGCCGCCCCGAACCCAGCCGCACCCCGTAACTCCAGCCCCAGCTGAACTTCGGTTTGTCGTGGTGGGGCAACCATTCGGTGGGGGTGGGGGGTCGTTGGGGGTGTGAGTATCGATACGGGGGTGCCTACGGTGGCCGTCGAGGAGCGGGCCGCGGGGTTTGACGCGTTCGTGGCGGCGCGGTCGCAGGCTCTGGTGCGCACGGCGTACCTGCTGACCCGCGATCACGCGCTCGCCGAGGACCTCGTCCAGACGGCGCTCGCGAAGGCCTGGTTCCACTGGGCGAGGATCCGCGACGACAACCCGGAGCCGTACGTCCGCCGGATCCTGGTCACGACGTACTCCTCCTGGTGGCGCCGGCGCTGGAACGGCGAGATCCCGACCGCGGACCTCCCGGACGCGCCCGCCCCGCGCACCGAGGACGGCCTGGACCTCTGGGACGCGATCGGCCGCCTCCCCCGCCGGCAACGCGCCGTCGTCGTACTGCGCTTCTACGAAGACCTCACCGAGGCCGAGACCGCGCGCCTGATGGGCAGCAGCGTCGGCACCGTCAAGAGCCAGACCGCCAAGGCGCTGGCGAAACTCCGACTCGACCCGGCCCTCAGTACGCCGGCAGACCTGGAGACCCCGCGATGAACCTCCAAGACCTCCGCGACGAGCTGCACGTCCGCGCCGCCGACTCCGACCGGGAGCAGTCCGACCTGCTGCCCGGCGTACACCGGAAGATCCGCCGGACCAAGCGCCGCCGGATCGTCGCCACCGCCGGTGCGGCCGCCGCCGCGGTCGCGCTCGCGGTCACGATCGTCCCCGGCGTACTGGCGAACTCCCGCTCCGACCCCGCCCGCACCCCGTCGTACACCCAGAACGGCTTCACGCTGCCTGGCGAGAAGGACGGGCAACCACTGGTGAAGGGCTGGACCGGCAAGACCGGCGAGAGCCACGTCGAGTTCAGCTGGACGCCGACAACGAAGGACGTCAAATTCGTTGCCTATTGCCAACGGAATGCCGAAGCGACGGTGTGGATCCGGGTCAACGGCTTCGACGTGAACCACAACGACTGCACGGACAACGGGCACCCGGCCAGCGACAGCCTGCCCGCGGGTACCGCGCTCTGGGCCGACGCACCAATCGGCAAACCGGCCAAGGTCACGCTGGATCTGGTCGGCGTGGACGGACGGCCGCTGACGGACGTGAAGCAGCAGCTGGGGGTCGGGATCTACCGGGACCCGTCGGGCGGAACCGGCACACCGCCCGGACCGGCGCGGCCGGACGACTACGTGAGCAACGGTCTGCGGTTCCGGCAGCAGGTCGGCCGGCAGACCCGGCTGGGCGCAGTGATCGGCGACCGCGGTCAGCGCCAGGTCGCGACCAGCTTCGTCCCTAGGAGCCGGTCGGTGGTTGTCCAGGTGATCGGAACTCAGGACGACTACGTGATGGGATGGCAGGCCCTCCGGCCGGAGTACCGGGTGCAGGTGCGGTTCAGCGACGGCACCGTCGTGAACTGCTACACCGGGTACGGCGACGACCTGCAACAGAACCTCAGCGAGCGACTGCAGCTGATCGCACCGCCCGGCTCGCCGGTCGCGGTGACGGCGCGGCTGGTCGACAAGGACGGTCGCGAGGTCCCGATGTCGCCGAGGGCGCGGGTCGGGGTCGCGGTGTACGACGCCGGCCCGCAGATCACGCGGTACGGCGTCGACTTCAACCGCGAGATGGAGTCCGACGGCGCCCGCTACCGGTTCGTCCGCGCGGTGGTGGCTCCTGGGAAGGACGGGAAGGTCCAGCTGACCACCCCGGTCGGTACGCCGTTCCTGTGGACGTTCGGCAGCGTGGGCGTCGGGCCGACGGTCTGGACCCGCTGGGACGGCCTGACCGCGCACCAGGACGGCCCGCGAGCCGGCGGCATGCGCTGGACCACCGAGGTGGCCCAGACCGGGCCGAAGACCGTCGACTTCTACGTCAACGCAGGCAAACCGACCGGCGGCAAGCTGTACATCGGGCTGTACGAGCCGATCCGCTAGACCCAGCTGTGCAGGTCCGCGGCGTCCCGGGTGAACTGTTCGGTGGAGTCGTCGGCGACGAACTCGAGCAGGGCGTTGATCTCCCGGGGCTCCGCGGCGAGGCGCTCGAGGACCGGGCGCCACAGGGACTCGCGGGCCGCGAGCGGCAGCCGGTTGTTGGACGGCCACCAGGAGAACACGTGCACCGTGCTCAGCCAGGGCATCAACGACTCGAGCTGCCGCAGGCACTCCGCGTCGTCCAGGTCGACCGGCGGCTGCCAGTACGTCTTCAGGTTCGGCGCGCCGACGTCCAGCAGCAGCGTGATCGTCGAGTCCACCTCGTCGGTGAGCGTGTTCCGGTGGAACTCCATCGCGATCTCGATGCCGGACCCGGCAGCCATGTCCGCGAGCTCGCCGAGCCCGCGAGTGACCGCCATCCGGTCGCCGACGCCCGCGTCCGCCGTACCGACGTTGCCGGCCCAGACCCGGATCATGGGCGCGCCGAGCGCCTCCGCGGTGGCCACCGCGGACCGCATCTCCTCGCGGTCCACGTTGCCCGCCCGCAGGTACGAGCCGTACGCCGCCACTTGCAGCCCGTGCACCTCGGTGAGGTTCCGGACCCGCTTCGCGTTCACCAGATTGCCGAGCGGGACATGGATGTCACCGCCCCATTCGATCGCCGAGAGCCCCGACTCCGCCGCCACCTCGACCACCTGGTCGACAGCCAACTGGCGGAACGTCACCGAGACCAGACCGGTCCTCACACCCACGCGCGCCTCCTCGTCTGCACCCCTCTATCCAACCCCATCGGGCCAGCGTGTCTCACGTCATGAGCAAAGCAGTTGGATGCGACTGTCGCGCGGGCTTACGCTGAACGCCGTGCCCGAACAGCGAAAAGGCTTCACCTACGGATTCACGGCGTACCTGATCTGGGGCCTGTTCCCGCTGTACTGGAAGCTCCTCGACCACACCGGCGCGGTCGAACTGCTGGCCCACCGCATCCTCTGGTCGCTGGTCACGATCGTGATCCTGGTCTCGGTACTGCGGAAGTTCGCGCAGGTGAAGGCCCTGCTCGCGGAACCGCGCCGGCGCTGGCAGTTGATCGCGGCCGCGTTCCTGATCTCGGCGAACTGGGGCACGTACATCTGGGGCGTCGGCCACGGGCACGTCGTGGAGACATCGCTCGGGTACTTCATCACCCCGCTGTTCACGGTCCTGCTCGGCGTCTTCGTCCTGAAGGAACGCCTCCGCCGGGTCCAGTGGACCGCGCTCGGGATCGCGTTCGTCGCGGTCGTCGGCCTGACCATCGAGAACGGCCGGCCGCCGTGGGTGGCGATCATCCTGACCTTCTCGTTCGGGTTCTACGGCCTCGCGAAGAAGCAGGCGGGCGCCGGCGCGATCGAGGGCATGGCGATCGAGTCCGGCACGGTCGCACCGCTCGCCGCCATCGCGATCCTGGTCCTCGGCCTGCAGGGCGACAGCACGGTCACGCACCACGGTACGGGGTACCTCGTCCTGGTCCTCCTGACCGGCCCGATTACCGCCGTACCGCTTCTGCTCTTCGGCGCGGCCGCGACCCGGGTCTCGATGACGACGCTCGGCCTGCTGAACTACATCGCCCCGATCATGCAGTTCATCTGCGGCCTGGTGATCTTCCACGAACAGATGACCACCATGCGCTGGGCCGGCTTCGGCCTGGTCTGGGTGGCCCTCGTCCTGTTCACCTTCGACAGCATGCACACCCGCCGCCGCACCCTCGCCCTCGAACGAGCCGCCCTCACCGCCTCAGCGGTCTGACAGATCGCAGCCGGCTCGGGCTGGGGGTGATGTGTGACACGGGGCGTCACAGTTGGCGGGGCTGCGGTGTCTTAGTGGTATGAGGCGTCCTTGGAGTGACCTTCGAGCGCGGGTGTTTCCGGATCACTGGTCGTTGTTGTTCGGCCAGATTGCCTTCTACAGCTTCCTCATGCTCATCGTCAGCGGCGTGGTGCTGACGGTGTACTACGAGCCGTCCGCCAGTCAGGTTGTGTACGACGGGACGTACGCCCCGTTGCGCGGGCTGCCGATGTCGCGGGCGTTGGACTCGACGCTGCGGTTGTCGTTCGACGTTCGCGGCGGGCTGCTGGTGCGGCAGGTCCACCACTGGTCCACGCTGCTGATGGTCGCGGCGATCACGCTGCACCTGTTGCGGCTGTTCTTCACGGCCGGTTTCCGGCGCCCGCGGCGGTTGGGCTGGCTTGTCGTCTTCGGCCTGCTGGTCGTCACGCTCGGCGCGTCTCTCACCGGTACGTCGCTCCCGGACGACGTGGCCTCCGGGACGAGTCTCGCCGTACTGGACGGCGTACTGCAGGCGACCCCGTTCGTCGGATCCGCCTTGTCGTACGTGCTGTTCGGCGGCGAGTTTCCCGGCGACGTGATCTCGCGGTTCTATCCGCTGCACGTCATCGTGCTTCCCGCCGCACTGCTGCTGCTCTTCGCCGCCGGCGGGTACCTCTCGCTGAAGCGGAAGCCCGCACGGTTCGCCAACGGGCGTACGAAGACCGCGAAGGTGGCGGCGGTGCAGGGCGCGGGCCTGTTCGCGTTCGTGGCCGGCGTCGGGATCGTGATGGGCGCGACCACGACGATCAACCCGGTCTGGCTCTACGGCCCGGCCGATCCCGCGGCCGTCTCGGCCGGAGTCGGCCCGGCCTGGTACCTCGCGTTCCTCGACGGCTCGCTCCGGCTCGCGCCGGGATGGGAGGTCGTCTTGTGGGGCAACACGATCAGCCTGGCCGTGCTGCTGCCGGTCGGAGTCTGCACGCTGTTCCTGGCGCTCGTCGCGGGCTGGCCGTTCATCGAGGAGCGGCTGACGGGGGACAAGAAGGACCGTCACGTGCTCGAGCGACCGCGCGACAACCCGATCCGGACCGGCATCGGCGTCGCCGGGATGACGTTCTACGGCGTGCTCTGGGCAGCCGCGGGTGCGGACACGATCGCCGTCCAGTTCCACCTCTCGATGAACCTGCTGCTGCACACGTTCCAGGTGCTGCTGGTCGTCGGCCCACCCGCGGCGTTGTTCCTCACCCGCCGCATCTGCCTCGGCCTGCAGCAGAGCGACACCGAGGTCGCGGAACACGGCATCGAGACCGGCCGGATCATCCGACGGCCCGACGGCGGGTACGTCGAAGTCCACCGCCCACCCCGTCGACGTCCTACCGAGCTGACATCCCACTGAGCGCAGCGGCCGGCATCCCCGAGGACGTCGTACGGGGAGCGGCCGCCGGCCGGGTCCCGCCATGGATCCGGCCGGTGGTGGTCGACAACGGGCGGGCACTCGCGGCGGACCGGCTCGCGATGATCTCCGCCGCGATCGAGATCGCCGTCTCCTCCGGCGTCCGCGCGCCGAGGTCCAGCCCGGTCGGCGACGACATCCGCGCCAGCTCGGCCTCGGTCACCCCGGCGGCCCGCAACCGCACCAAGCGGTCCTCGTGGGTACGCCGCGACCCCATCGCCCCGATGTACCCGGCGTCCGTCCGCAACGCCAACTCCAGCAGCGGTACGTCGAACTTCGGGTCATGCGTCAGCACGCACAACGCCGTACGGCTGTCGACCGTGTCCAGCACCCGCGCCAGGAACCGGTGCGGCCAGTCGACCACCACCTCGTCCGCCTCCGGGAACCGCGCCCGGGTCGCGAACACGCCGCGCGCGTCGCACACGGTCACGTGGTACCCGAGGAACTTCCCGACCCGCGCGACAGCCGCCGCGAAGTCGATCGCCCCGAACACCACCATCCGCGGCGGCGGCGCCAGCGCCTGCACGAAGACGGCGACGTCCGTACGCTCACACTCCCCGTGCACGCCGTACGAGCGGATCCCCGTCGACCCGCTGCCGAGCATCCCGAGCGCGTCCTCCACCACCGCACTGTCCAGTCCGGGATCGCCCAGACTGCCACCGTTCGATTGGCCGATGACGAGGCGCCGGCCAAGGCGCTCGCCCGCCGTGACCACGGTCGCCACCGCCACCGGCCGGCCCGACTCGGCCGCCTCCGCGACCGTGCCGAACTCCGCGAACGACGCCCGGTCCACCGGCTCCACCAGTACGTCGAGGATGCCGCCGCACGTCAGCCCGACCGCGAACACGTCGTCGTCGGAGATCCCGTACCGGCGTACCACCGGAACGCCGGACCGGATCACCTCCTGCGCCACCGCGTAGACGTCGCCCTCCACGCAGCCGCCCGACACGCTGCCCACGACCACGCCGTCCGCGGACACCGCCATCGTCGCCCCTGGCCGGCGCGGCGCCGACCGGAACGTGTCGATCACCGTCGCCAGCGCGAACCGTTCGCCGGACGCGTACCACTCGCGGACGGTCGCGAGGACGTCACGCACCCATGTGCTCCGCGCCGGCCTTGACCGCTTCGCGGATCCGCGTGTACGTCCCGCAGCGGCAGATGTTGCGCAGCTCGTCGAGGTCCGCGTCGGTGATCTCGCGGCCCTCCGCGCGGACCTGCTTCACCTTTGCGACCGCCGCCATGATCTGCCCGGGCTGGCAGTACCCGCATTGCGCCACGTCGTACTCCAGCCAGGCCTCCTGCATCGGGTGCAGGTCCTTGCCGACCGTGTCCGGCAGCCCTTCGATCGTGGTGATCTCGTCGGTCGGCCCGATGTCCTTGACCGGCACGGAGCACGGGTTGAACGCCTTGCCGTTGATGTGCGACGTACAGGACTTGCACACGTTCAGCGCGCAGCCGTACTTCGGTCCGGTGACGCCGAGCAGGTCGCGCAGCACCCACAGCAGCCGCACCGAGTCCTCGGCGTCGACGCTGATCTGCTTGCCGTTGAGCTTGAAGGTGTGAGTTGGCATGGGTTCCTCAGAACGTGTGGTCGAGGCCGTCGGTCGGCGACTGCGGGGTGGACGGCTGGACCGGCAACGGCTCGAACCCGAGCGTGCCGTGGTTGATCGGGAAGTACGTCGGCAGCGTGCCGGTCGCCCGCGCGTACGCACAGGCGACCGCGGCGAACGCCGGCGCCACCGCCAGCTCGCCGGCACCGCTCGGGCTGTCGCTGGTGTTCGGCATGATCAGCACCTGGACGTCGAGGGGCGAGTTCCACTCCCGGGTGTAGAAGTAGTTGTCCCAGCTGCCCTCGAGCGGGATGCCGTCCTTGATGTGCAGGCTGGACGTCAGCGCCAGCGCGATCGCGTCCTGCAGGCCGCCGAACATCTGCGCCTCCAGGCCCTTCGGGTTGATGCAGAACCCGGGGTCGACGACGATCAGCGCCTTGGTCACCCGCGGCCCGGTCACGCCCTCGCCAGGCAGCGGCCGGTTCACCGTCGCCGGCCGGCAGTCGATCTCGACCAGCGTCGCGACCGCGGCCCGGTACTCCGAGTGCACGCCGATGCCCTGCGCCGTACCCTTCGGCATCGCCTTGCCCCAGTTGCCGACCTCGGCCGCCTTGTCCAGGACGGCGAGCAGCCGCCGGTCCTTGAGGAAGCTCCGGCGGAACCGGACCGGGTCCTGGCCCATCTTCGCGGCCAGCTGATCGACCATCAGCTCCTCGGCGCAGACCACGTTCGGCGAGTAGATGTTCCGCATGCTGCCGGTGTTGAACTTCAGCGGCACCTCGTTCAGCAGCTGCGTCGTGACGCCGAAGTTGTACGGCGACGACTGGCTGAGCTCGAAGATCGACTCCGCGAACGACAGGTTGCCGGCGATCGGCAGGTCGGCCGCGAACGCCGTCAGCATCTCGCCGAGGCCGTGCCCGAAGTCCGTCTGCACGCTGGTGTGCCGCTGCTCGTAGCTGATCACGTTGCCGGCGGCGTAGTTCACCCGGACCCGCGACGTACACATCGGGTGCGTGCGGCCCTGCCGGAAGTTGTCGGTCCGCGACCAGGACAGCTTGACCGGCTTGCCCATCTTCTGCGAGATCTCCGCCGCCTCGGCCGCGACGTCGTGGAACAGGTGCCGGCCGAACGAGCCGCCACCCTGGACCACGTGCACCTTGACCGCGTCGATCGGCAGCCCGAGCTGCTTCGCGATGTCCTCCTGCGCGACGATCGGCACCTTCAGGCTGGACCAGATCTCGGCGCTGTCCGGGCCGACGTCCGCGATCGCGCAGTCCGGCTCGAGCGGGCTGTTGCTGGCGAACGCGAACACGAACTCGGCGTCGATCGACTGCGTCAGCAGCGGCGGCACGGTCATCGGCAGCTGCGCGGCGCGGAGCTTCTTCAGCACGGTGGCGTCGGACTCGTTGTCGACGGTGCCCGGGCCCCAGGTCGCGTCGACCTTCTGGATCGCGTCGATGCACTGGCCGAACGTGTCCGCGCGGATCGCCACACCGTGGGCGATCCCAACGACATCGGTGACGCCCGGCAGCGCCCGCAGCGCCGTGAGGTTGTTGATGCTGCGAAGCGTGCCGTTGATCGTCGGCGGCCGGGCGACCATCGTCGGCTTCGCGCCCGGCACGTGCATGTCCATCGCGAACTGCTTGCTCCCGGTGACGATGTCGTGCGCGTCGACCCGGTTGTGCGGCTTGCCCAGCACCTTGAAGTCGGCCTTGGCCTTCAACTGGGCGGCCACCTTGACGGTCTGCGTGACAGCAGCCGCCTGGGCGAGCGCGCCGTACGTCGCCGTCACGCCGTTCGGCCCGGTCAATACGCCGGCCGCCGCGGTCACCTTGTCGACCGCGACACCCCACTGCAGTGCGGCCACCTCGACCAGGCGCTGGCGGGTGATCGCCGCCGCCGTACGGACCGGGACATACATGCTGCGCATCGAGTTCGAGCCGCCGGTGAGCTGGTTCATCAGCAGCTCGGGGCGGGCGTCGGCGAGGGTGATCCGCACCTTGTCGATCGGCAGGTCCAGCTCCTCGGCGACGATCATCGCGAACGCGGTCGTGATGCCCTGCCCGACCTCGGCCCGCGGCACCGCGAAGTGCGCCGTACCGTCGGTGCGCATCTCGACCGTGATCAGGCCGGACGTCGGCGCGGCCGCCAGGTTCTGCAGGTCGCCGAGGTCGAAGATGTCCTCCGGCTGCGGCAGCGACGGTACGGCGGCGTCGGCCGGTCGCGGGTCGGAATCGTTGACCAGCCAGCTCACCCCGACCGCGAGCGTCGGCGCGGCGATCAGGTACCCGAGCACGCGTCTGCGCCCCAGCAGACCGCGGCCGCCCGTGTCGCTTGGTGCGTCCAACGATCGGCGGTGTTCGGCCATGGGGAGGACCTCCGTGCTAGCTAGAGCAATGCTGGGAACGCAGTCTGGCACCGACGACCGGGCCGCGGCATGGCCGCTGTGCCCAGGTTTTCGGCACCTTCACTGTGCACAACGCACAGCAAGGCGTTCGGTCACGCGGGGAAGAGCCGGAAAGCCTTCAGCGCAAGGCCGAGCTCCAACTGGTAGCCGTCCTCGGTGATGTCACGGCCGGTGATCTGTTCGACCCGGTGCAGGCGGTTGATGACTGTGTTCCGGTGACAGTGTGCGAGTTCCGCCGTACGACGGACCGAGCCGGCGGACCGGACCCACTTGTCCAAGGTATCCAGTAATAGTTCGCGTTCCGGGGCTGACGTCGTTGTCAACGGCATCAGCCACGACCGGATCAGCTGGTCGGCGAGCTCGGGGGCGCTGAGCAGCAGGGCTTCGGGAAGTCGCTCGGGCAAGGCCGCGACGTCGATCTGGCCGGGCACGAGGGTACGGCGGGCCAGCATCGCCTGCCGGTACGCGACGTCCACCTCGGCCAGACCCGCGACCACGCCGGACAGCCCCGCAGGCGCATCTACGAGTTGCCGCAGCAGTCGCAGCACCGCATCTGCGGATTCGGTGCCCAGGGCAAGCAATCCGACGACGGTCTGCGGGCGCACCTGCCACGCGGACGGCACCCGGATCCCGGCGAGCCGGCGCGCGAACGACGTCGTCGTACTGTCGTCGTCGACCAGGTTGTCGATCGCGACCACGACGTACGGGCCGTTCACCGGTACGTCGAGCACGCTGGCCGCGTCCTGCACGAACGCGCGGTTCGCCCGCCCTTGCAGGAGGCCTTCCCAGAGCGTGGAGCGGCGCTGCTCGTCGGCGCGGACCAGGTAGCGTTCGGCGGCGTGGTACGCGGTGGCGACCTGGGACGACGTACGGTCGACCACTTCCCAAACCTTGCCCGCCACGTCCAGCAGCACCTCGGACTCGGCGGTCCCCTGCGCCCGGGCCTCGTCGATCAGCGCCTCCCACACCAGCCGCCCACCGAGCCGGAACGACTTCAGTACGTCGTCCAACGGCATCCGCTGCTCCGCCCGCCGCCGCCCGGTCGCCTGCGCCGCGTCGAACCGGTCGTCGCCACTGGCAATCATCTGCACGACCCGCGCGACGTTGTCATGACACGACCGCCACAGATCCTGCCGCGGCACCGAGTCCAGCTCCAGGTACGCCGGATTCTGCGCGTAGATGATCCCGACCAACTGATCCGTCAGCGCCGGCAACCGCCCCAGCACCCGCTGCGCCAACGACTCCACCGTCAGCACAGCCTCTTCCACAACCTTACCCATAGTCGGCACAGCATCGCACACCGTCGCGAAGGCGCACAGCCCTCAGACCCGCGTGAATTTCGACAGGAGGTGTCGGTCCACGGCCTGTCCCATGCAGGCTCAAGGACGGCGTGCGGAGGGTGTTGCGGGTGACTACGTCCTGTCGGTTTCTACGCCGGCCGGCCGCGGTGTCAGACGGAGCGGGTGACCACCAGGTCGCAGAGGGCGTCGAGGGCGTTGCGGGCGGGGCCTTCGGGGAGGGTGGTGAGGAGCTTGCGGGCGTCGGCGGCTCGGCGGCGGACGTCGTCCTCGGCCTGGCGGAAGGACGGGTGGGCGCGGAGCAGGTCTAGGGTTTCCGCAAGGCGGGCGTCGTCGGACAGGTCCGAGTCGAGCAGGTCGAGCAGGCGCGCGTCGGTCGGGTTGTCCGGGTCGGCCTGGGCGCGGAAGATCAGCACCGGCAGGGTGGGTACGCCCTCGCGCAGGTCCGTGCCGGGCGTCTTGCCGGACTGGTCGGACTCCGAGGCGATGTCGAGGATGTCGTCGGCGAGCTGGAACGCCATGCCGATCTCCTCGGCGAAGGTCTGCAGCGCCTCCTGGATCTCCACCGAGGCGCCGGCGAACCGGGCGCCGAACAGCACCGACGTCGCGAACAGCGAGCCGGTCTTGTCGGAGATCACCGACAGGTAGTGCTTGAGCGGGTCCTGGCCCTCGCCGACCCCGAGCGTCTCCCGGATCTGCCCCTCGACCAGCCGGCCGAAGGTGCGTGCCTGGATCCGGACCGCCTCCGGGCCGAGGTCCGCGACCAGGTCCGAGGCGCGGGCGAACAGCCAGTCGCCGGACAGGATCGCGATCGAGTTGTCCCAGCGGGCGTTCGCCGTCGCCGAGCCGCGGCGCAGCGCCGCCTCGTCCATCACGTCGTCGTGGTGCAGCGTCGCGACGTGCGTCAGCTCGACGACCGCCGCGGCCTTCACGACCTCGACCGCGGCCGGGTCCGGTCCGAACTCGGCCGCCATCAGCACCAGCAGCGGCCGGAACCGCTTGCCGCCGACGAACATCACGTTCTGGGCGGCGGCGGTGACGAACGGCGCCTCGGACTGGCTGGCGTCACGCAGTACCTGCTCGACGGCCTCCAGGCCGGTACGAACCCGGGCCTCGAGGCCGGCATCGGCGAACTCGAGTCCCAGGCTCTCGGCCGGCAGCGGGGTCGGACTCAACGGATGAACTCACCAGCTCGGGCCGCCAGGTCGAGCACCGGTCCGGGAACCAGACCGAGCACCACCGTGGCGGCGAGACCCAGCGCCACCGCCGACGTGGTCTGCCAGCCCGGCAGCGCCACGTCCGGCGCGTCGGCCGGCAGGTCGGAGAAGAACATCAGCACGATCACCCGGATGTAGAAGAACGCGGCCACCAGGCTCGACAGTACTGCGACCACGACCAGCGGCCACGCGCCACCGCTCCAGGCCGCGCTGAAGACCGCCCACTTGCCGGTGAAGCCCGCGGTCAGCGGGATGCCGGCGAAGGACAGCAGGAAGAACGCGAAGATCCCGGCCAGCAGCGGCGACTTCTTGCCCAGGCCCGCCCAGCGGGACAGGTGCGTCGCCTCGCCGCCCGCGTCCCGGACCAGCGTGACGACCGCGAACGCGCCGATCGTCGGGAAGCCGTACGACACCAGGTAGAACAGCACCGCCTGGGTCGAGGTGATCCCGTTGTGGACGCCGTTGCCCGCCTGCGCGAGGCCGACGAACGCGGTCAGCAGGAAGCCCGCGTGCGCGATCGACGAGTACGCCAGCATCCGCTTCACGTCGGTCTGGGTGATCGCGACGATCGAACCGACCACCATGGTGAGGATCGCGATGATCCACATCATCGGCGCCCAGTCCCAGCGCGTGCCACCGAGCGCGACGTAGAAGACCCGCATCAGGCCGACGAACGCCGCGATCTTCGTGCAGGCCGCCATGAAGCCGGTGACCGGCGTCGGGGCGCCCTGGTACACGTCCGGGGTCCAGGAGTGGAACGGTACGCCGCCGACCTTGAACAGCAGGCCGACCCCGACCAGACCGGTACCGGCCAGCAGGATCGTGTCGCCGCCGGTCTGGGTGCCGAGCGCGTCCGCGATGCCGCCGAGCGACATGGTGCCGGCGTACCCGTAGAGCAGCGCGATCCCGAACAGCAGGAACGCCGACGAGAACGCGCCGAGCAGGAAGTACTTCATCGCGGCTTCCTGCGAGATCAGCCGGCGACGGCGCGCCAGGCCGCAGAGCAGGTACAGCGGCAGCGAGAAGACCTCGAGCGCGACGAACAGGATCAGCAGGTCGTTCGACGCCGCGAACAGCATCATGCCGCCGACCGCGAACAGCGTCAGCGGGAAGATCTCGGTGTGCTCGACGCGGGCCGCCGTACCCTCCCGCTCGGCCTCCGAGCCCGGGACCGCGGCCGCCTGGCCGGCGAACGCCGACAGGCCGCCGTCGATCGACCGCTCGGCGAACAGCAGCACGCTGATCAGCGTCAGCGCGAGCAGGATGATCCAGGTGAACAGCGCCGGGCCGTCGATCGCGATCGCGCCCTGGGCGGCGACCAGTTCCTTGCCTTTGTGCATCTCGAAGCCGGTCAGTACGCCGGCCGCGACCACGGCGACCACCGTGATCGCCAGCTGCACCAGGTGCCGCAGCGGTCGCGGCAGGAACGCCTCGACCAGGACGCCGACGGCAGCCGCACCGAAGACGACGAACAGCGGAGCCAGTTCGCCGTACTCGATGCTGGGCTTCGTGAAGTCCGCCAGCGGCAGCAACATCGCGGTCACTTCTGTCCCTCCGTCACGGGGATCTGCGGTGCCTTGTCGGTCACGCCCACCCGCTGCATGGTCGAGTCGACCGCGGGCTTGATGATGTCGACGATCGGCTTCGGGAAGATGCCCAGCCCGATGATCAGGATCACGAGCGGTGCGATCGCCAGCACCTCACGCCGGTTCAGGTCCTTCAGCTTCTCGATACCTTCGCGGACCGGGCCGGTCATCGTGCGTTGGTACATCAGCAGGATGTACAGCGCGGCCAGCACGATCCCGAGTACGGCGATCACCGCGATCACCTTGTGCCGGCTGAACGTCCCGGCCAGCACCATGAACTCGGAGATGAACGGCGACAGGCCGGGCAGCGCCAGGCTGGACAGGCCGGCGAACAGGAACGTCCCGGCGAGCACCGGTGCGACCTTCTCGACGCCGCCGAAGTCGGCGATCCGGGCGGACCCGCGCCGGGAGATCAGGTACCCGGCGACCAGGAACAGTGCCGCGGTGGAGAGACCGTGGTTGAACATGTACAGCGTCGACCCGGTCAGGCCCTGCGACGTCAGCGCGAAGATGCCCATCACGATGAAGCCGAAGTGCGAGATCGACGTGTACGCGATCAGCCGCTTGATGTCGGTCTGCCCGATCGCCAGCAGGGCGCCGTACAGGACCGAGATCAGCGCCAGCACCAGCACCACCGGGGTGGCCCACTGGGACGCGTTCGGGAACAGGCCCAGGCAGAACCGGATCATCCCGAAGGTGCCGATCTTGTCCAGGATGCCGACCAGCAGCACCGAGGTGCCCGGCGTCGCCTCACCGGCCGCGTCCGGCAGCCAGGTGTGGAACGGCACCATCGGCGCCTTCACCGCGAATGCGAAGAAGAACCCGAGGAACAGCCAGCGCTCGGTGTTCTGGCTCATGTCCAGCTTCACCATGTCGGACAGCAGGTACGACGGGGCGCCGTGCTTGGCCGAGACGACGTACAGGCCGACCACCGACGCCAGCATCAGCAGACCGCCGAGCAGCGAGTAGAGCAGGAACTTCACCGCGGCGTACGAACGCTGCGGGCCGCCGAAGCCGCCGATCAGGAAGTACATCGGGATCAGCGTGGCCTCGAACAGCACGTAGAAGAGGAACACGTCGGTGGCGGAGAAGACACCGATCGACAGTGCCTCCAGGCCGAGGACCCAGGCGAAGAACGACTTCTCCGACCAGCGGCCGTGCGCGGCGTCGTTCCAGGACGCGATGATCACGACCGGCGAGAGCAGCGCGGTCAGCACCACCATCACGATGCCGAGACCGTCGAGGCCGAGCGCGTAGTGCGCGCCGAACGCCTTGATCCAGGTGTGCGTCTCGGCGTAGTCCGCGGCGCCGTTGCGGTGGTACCCGATCGCGACGATCACGGTCAGTACCAGCGTCACGAGCGAGAACCCGAGCGCGACCTGCTTGGCCGTCAGCGCCTTCGCCTTCGGCACCAGCATCGTCGCGATGGCCCCGACGAACGGCAGGAGCAGTAACAGGGTCAGCCAACCGATGTTCACGACAACCTCACCGCGAGGAGGGCGACGACCACGAATGCGGCGCCGAAGACCATGCTGAGTGCGTACGAACGGACGAAGCCCGTCTGGAACCGGCGGAGCCGGCCGGACAGTCCGCCGAAGAGTGCGGCCAGCCCGTTGACCAGGCCGTCGACGCCCCGGTTGTCCAGCCAGACCAGCGTCCGGGTCAGGTACTGACCGGGCCGCATGAAGAGCGCCTCGTTGAGCGCGTCGCCGTACAGGTCACGCCGTGCGAGCGTGGTGACCGGCGAGCCGGCCGGGGCCTCGCGCGGGATGTCCCGGCGGTACATGACCACCGAGATCGCGATGCCGACGGCCACCACCGCGAGGGTGATGATCGTCATCACGACCGCGTTCAGCGGGGCGTGCTCCTCCTCGTGCCCGACCACCGGGGTCAGCCACTTCACGATCCAGTCGCCGACGAAGTACAGCGCACCGCCGCCCAGCGACAGCGCCGCCAGGATGATCAGCGGCCAGGTCATCACCTTCGGCGACTCGTGCGGGTGCACGTCCTCGGCCCAGCGCTTCTTGCCGAAGAACGTCATCAGCATCACCCGGGTCATGTAGAACGCGGTGATGCCGGCGCCGAGCAGCGCGCAGAGACCGATCACGATGTTGTGCGCGAACGCCGCCTCGATGATCTTGTCCTTGCTGAAGAAGCCGGCGAACGGCGGGATGCCGAGGATCGCGAGGTAGCCGAAGCCGAAGGTCACGAAGGTGACCTTCATCGCCGACCGCAGCGCGCCGTAGTGCCGCATGTTCACGTCGTCGTTCATGCCGTGCATGACGGATCCGGCGCCGAGGAACATGTTCGCCTTGAAGAAGCCGTGCGTGAGCAGGTGGAAGATCGCGAACACGTACCCGGCCGGGCCGAGGCCCGCGGCCAGCATCATGTAGCCGATCTGGCTCATCGTCGAACCGGCCAGCGCCTTCTTGATGTCGTCCTTGGCGCAACCGATGATCGCACCGGCGAGCGCGGTCACCGTACCGACGATCACCACCGCGGTGGCGGCCGACTGACTCTGCTCGAAGATCGCGTGCGACCGAACCACCAGGTAGACGCCGGCCGTGACCATGGTTGCCGCGTGGATCAGCGCCGACACCGGGGTCGGGCCTTCCATCGCGTCCAGCAGCCAGGACTGCAGCGGCACCTGCGCGGACTTGCCGCAGGCGGCCAGCAGCAGCATCAGGCCGAGCAGCGTGGCCCAGGTCTTCGACAGGTGCTCGGCACCGGCGTTCACCGAGGAGAAGGCCGACGAGCCGAACAGCGCCCACATGCTCATGACCGCGAGCGAGAGGCCGATGTCACCGACCCGGTTCACCACGAACGCCTTCTTCGCGGCGACGGCTGCCGAGTTCTTGTGCTGCCAGAAGCCGATCAGCAGGTACGACGCCAGGCCGACGCCCTCCCAGCCGACGAAGACCAGCAGGTAGTCGGCGGCCAGCACCAGCAGCAGCATCGAGGCGATGAACAGGTTCAGGTAGCCGAAGAACCGGCGCCGCCGCGGGTCGTGCTCCATGTAGCCGATCGAGTAGATGTGGATCAGCGAACCCACACCGGTGATCAGCAGCACGAAGAGGATCGACAGCGGGTCGATCAGCAGCGTGAAGTCGACCTTGATGTGGCCGACCGAGAACCACTCGAACAGCCGGACCGTCGCCGACCGCTCACCGTCCGGTTTGCCCTGCATCTGGAAGAACAGCACGACGCCGAAGGCGAAGGAGATCACCGGCGCCAGCGTGCCCAGCAGGTGACCCCACGCGTTGGTGGCCTTGCCACCGAGCAGCAGGATCGCCGCGGACAGCGCCGGTACCGCGACCAGCAGCCACGTCAGCTCATGACTCATCGGTTGCTACCTCAGTACTTGAGCAGGTTGGCGTCGTCGACCGAGGCCGAGCGACGGGTGCGGAAGATGGCCATGATGATGGCCAGCCCGATAACCACCTCGGCCGCGGCCACCACCATCACGAAGAAGGCGGCGATCTGACCGTCGAGGTTGCCGTGCTGGCGCGCGAAGCTGACGAACGCCAGGTTGGTCGCGTTCAGCATGAGCTCGACGCACATGAAGACGACGATCGCGTTCCGGCGGACCAGCACGCCGAGCGCGCCGATACTGAACAGGATCGCCGCGAGCACGATGTACGGCTCGGTAGTCACTTGCTGTCCTCCTCGACCGGGTATTCGCCGTCGTTGGTGAGTTCGCGGACCTCATCGACGTCCGCGCGCTCCTCCGCTTCGGGGAACACGGTGCCACGTGCCTGGAGCACACGCGAAACCGAGGTCGGTGCGATCGACCCGTCCGGCAGCAGCGCCGGCGTGTCGACCGCGTTGTGCCGGGCCAGTACGCCGGGGGTCGGCAGCGGGCCGGGGTGGATCCCCTGCTCGGCGTACTTGCGGATCCGCTCCTCGGCGTGGTCGCGCTGCGTCTTCTTCTTGGTCAGCCGCTCGCGGTGCGCCAGCATCATCGCGCCCATCGCCGCGGTGATCAGCAGCGCCGAGGTGACCTCGAACGCGAACACGTACTTGCCGAACAGCAGCTGCGCGATGCCCTTCGGGTTGCCGTCCGGCTGCGCGTCGGCGAGGCCGGTCGGGTGCCCGTAGATCGCGTTGCCGACCGCGGCGACCAGCAGGATGCCGAAGCCCAGGAACGCGATCCCGGCCAGCAGCCGCTGACCGCGGATGGTCTCGACCAGCGAGTCGGACGCGTCAACGCCGACCAGCATCAGCACGAACAGGAACAGCATCAGGATCGCGCCGGTGTAGACGATGATCTGTACGGCGAACAGGAACGGCGCGTCCTGCGCGGCGTACTGCACCGCCAGGCAGATCATCACGGTCGCCAGCAGCAGCGCCGAGTGCACCGCCTTGCGGACCAGCACCATGCCGATCGCGGCCAGGATCATGACCGGGGCCAGCAGCCAGAACGCGACCTGCGGGCCGGTGACGAGACCGATCACTTCGCGTCACTCCCTTCGGCCTTGGCCGCGGCACCGGTGAGACCGAGGTAGTAGTCCTTCTCGGTCTTGCCCAGCTGCATCTCGTGCGGCGGCTCCTGCATGCCCGGGAGCAGCGGCGCCAGCAGGTCCTTCTTCTCGTAGATGAGGGACGCGCGGCTGGTGTCGGCCAGCTCGTACTCGTTGGTCATCGTCAGCGCCCGGGTCGGGCACGCCTCGATGCACAGCCCGCAGAGGATGCAGCGCAGGTAGTTGATCTGGTACACCCGGCCGTACCGCTCGCCAGGCGAGAACCGGTCGCCCTCGGTGTTCGAGGCACCCTCGACGTAGATCGCGTCCGCGGGGCAGGCCCACGCGCACAGCTCGCAGCCGACGCACTTCTCCAGCCCGTCCGGCCAGCGGTTCAGCTGGTGCCGGCCGTGGAACCGGGGGGCGGTCGGCTTCTTCTCGAACGGGTACTCCTCGGTGAACACCTTCCGGAACATCGTCCGGAAGGTGACGCCGAAACCGGCTACCGGGTCCCAGAGGGACTCTTTGACACTAGCCACGGCTGCCTTCCTTGCTCAAAGACTCAGTCTTGCTCTGGCTCGGAGTGTTGACGGCCATCGGTGGTGGCACCGGGAAGCCGCCGGCGAAGGCGTCGAAGTCCTTGCCGTCGGCAACCTCCGCCTTCTCGGGCTTGGGCTTGGCCGGGACGAACATGCTGACGATCGCGATCACCAGCACGATCGCGGCGGCGACCAGCAGCGTGGTCCGGCTGAAGTTCGTCTCCCGGCCGACCGCGCGGACGGTGGCGACCAGCAGGATCCAGACCAGCGAGACCGGGATCAGGATCTTCCAGCCGAACTTCATGAACTGGTCGTAGCGCAGTCGCGGCAGCGTTCCGCGCAGCCAGATGTAGAAGAAGATGAAGCACATCAGCTTGCCCATGAACCACAGCACCGGCCAGTAGCCGGAGTTCGCGCCGTCCCAGATCGAAATCGGCCACGGTGCCCGCCAGCCGCCGAGGAACAGCGTGGTCGCCAGCGCCGACACGGTCGCCATGTTGATGTACTCGGCCAGGAAGAACATCGCGTACTTGATCGAGGAGTACTCGGTCAGGAAGCCCGCGACCAGCTCGCCCTCGGCCTCCGGGAGGTCGAACGGCGCCCGGTTCGTCTCGCCGACCATCGAGATCACGTAGATCACGAACGACGGGAACAGCAGGAACCCGTACCACCCGGGCAGCGGGATCGACGCCCCGAACCAGTGCACGGTCTGGTGCCCCTGCGCGGCCACGATGTCCGAGGTGGACAGCGAGCCGGCGAACAGGAACACCGTGACCAGCGCCAGGCCCATCGCGACCTCGTACGAGATCATCTGGGCGCTGGAGCGCAGACCGCCGAGCAGCGAGTACGTCGAGTTCGACGACCAGCCGCCGAGCACGATGCCGTAGATGCCGATCGAGGCGACCGCCATCACGTACAGCACCGAGACCGGCAGGTCGGTGAGCTGCAGCCGGGTGTAGGTGTCGGTCCACGGAATCCGCACCGTCGGCCCGAACGGGATCACCGCGAAGGTGAGGAAGGCCGGGATGGCGACGATCGCGGGCGCCAGGACGAACACCAGCTTGTCGACGCCCTTGGGCGTCAGGTCTTCCTTCAGCATCAGCTTCACGCCGTCGGCCAGCGACTGCAGCAGACCCTGCGGGCCGTGCACGTTCGGGCCGATGCGCTGCTGCATCCGCGCCACCACCCGGCGTTCCCACCAGATGTTGAACAGCGTCAGCAGCACCAGGAAGACGAAGATGAACAGCACCTTGATGAGGATGACCCACCACGGGTCATGCCCGACCCCCGCGTCGGGTACCGCGAGCGACATCATGCGTTTCCTCCGGCGATCGTCACGATCGAGCCATGGTCGGCGTGCAGTGAACGGCGGACGTGGGAGTCGGCCGAGTTCGTCGGCAGCCAGACCACGTTGTCGGTCATCGGGGTGATCACCACCGGCAGCCGGATGCTCCCGGCGTCGGTGCTCACCGCCAGCTCGTCCCCGTCGGCGACACCGATCCGGTGCGCGGTGGTGAGCGAGATCCGGGCCACCGGCTTGCGCGCGGTCGCGGTCAGGTGCGGCTCACCGTCGCAGGCCCGGCTGTCGTCGATCAGCATCCGCCAGGTCGCCAGCCGGGTGGAGTCGAACGCGCCGAGCGCCGGACCGGCGTGGTACGTCGGCTCCTGCGCGCGGTCGCCGTCCCAGCGGCCGAGCTCGTCGAACTCCTGCTTCGCGCCCTCGGGGGTGCTGAAGCCGAGCGGCGTACCCATCTCCTGCGCCAGCGCGGCCAGCGCCCGGGTGTCCGGCATCGCGGTCGGCACCGTGAGTACGACGGGGAACGGCCGCTCGCGGCCCTCCCAGTTCACGAAGGTGCCGGACTTCTCGACCGTCGGTACGACCGGGAACACCACGTCGGCGTACTCGGTGACCTGCGAGTTGCGGACCTCGAAGCTGACCACGAACGGCGCCGCCGCGAGCGCGGCGAGCGCCGCGGCCGGGTCGGGCAGGTCGTCGATCTCGACGCCCGCGACGACCAGCGCCTGCAGGGAGCCCGCGTTGGCGATGATCTCGGTCAGGTCCTTGCCGTTCCCGGCGGGCAGGTTCTCGACGCCCCACGCGGCCTGCATGTCGACCCGCGCCTGCGGGTCGGCGACCAGCCGGCCGCCGGGCAGCAGGCCCGGCAGGCAGCCGGCCTCGAGCGCGGCCCGGTCGCCCGCGCGCCGCGGGATCCAGGCCAGCTGCGCACCGGTGTCGAGCGCCAGCCGCAGGGCGGCCGAGTACCCGCCCGGCGCGCTCGCCAGCCGCTCGCCGACGACGATGATCGAGTCCGCACCCAGCGCGGCCCGGGCGGCGGCCCCGGCCGCACCGGCGTTGCCGAGATCCCCGAGTACGGCGGCCTCGGTGCCGGGCGAGGTGTGGACGACGACCCCGTCGAGCTTCTCCACCCCGCGCGACGCGTACGCCGCGAGCGTGAACACCTTGGTGCCGTGCCGCTTCGCGCCCTTGCGGACGCGCAGGAACACCGACGGCGCTTCCTCTTCCGGCTCGATCCCGGCGAACAGCACCGTGTCGGCCTTCTCCAGGTCCGCGAACGTCGTACCGAGACCGGTGCCGGCCACCGCGGCGGCCAGGAAGTCGGCCTCCTCGGCGGAGTGCGGCCGGGCCCGGAAGTCGATGTCGTTGCTGCCCAGCGCGACCCGCGCGAACTTCGAGTACGCGTAGGCGTCCTCGAGGGGCAGCCGGCCACCGGTCAGCACCGCCGCGTTGCCGCGTGCCGCGGTGAGCTTCCCGGCCGCGAACGTGAGCGCCTCCGGCCAGGACGCCGGCCGCAGCTCGCCGTCCTCGCGGATCAGCGGGTGCGTCAGCCGGTCTCCGGTGGTCGCGTACTGGAACGCGAACCGGTCCTTGTCGGAGATCCACTCCTCGTTGACCTGCGGGTCGTCGCCGGACAGCCGGCGCATCACCTTGCCGCGCCGGTGGTCGATCCGGATCGCCGCGCCGGACGAGTCGTGCTCGGCCACCGACGGCACCGACACCAGGTCGAACGGCCGCGAACGGAAGCGGTACGCCGCACTCGTCAGTGCACCGACCGGGCAGATCTGGATGGTGTTGCCGGAGAAGTAGCTCTCGAAGGGCTCCTTCTCGTAGATGCCGACCTGCTGCAGCGCGCCACGCTCGATCAGCGCGATGAACGGGTCACCCGCGATCTGCTCGGAGAACCGGGTGCAGCGCGCGCAGAGGATGCAGCGCTCGCGGTCCAGCAGCACCTCGGCGGAGATGTTGATCGGCTTCGGGTAGGTCCGCTTCACCCCATGGCTGGTGTGGAACCGGGACTCGCCGGCGCCGTTGCTCATCGCCTGGTTCTGCAGCGGGCACTCGCCGCCCTTGTCGCAGACCGGGCAGTCCAGCGGGTGGTTGATGAGCAGGAACTCCATCTGCCCGTGCTGCGCCTTGTCCGCCACCGGGGAGCTCACCTGGGTCCGGACCACCATGCCGTCGGCGACGGTGATCGTGCAGGAGGCCTGCGGTTTCGGCATCCCGCGGCCGTTCCCGGCGTCGGTGATCTCGACCAGGCACTGCCGGCAGGCGCCGACCGGGTCGAGCAGCGGGTGGTCGCAGAACCGCGGGATCTGGATCCCGATCTGTTCCGCGGCCCGGATCAGCAGGGTGTTCTTCGGGACCTTGACCTCGATGTCGTCGATGGTCACGGTGACCAGATCGGTCCGCTCCACCTCGGCACCGGCCGGTGGGTTCGCTTGGATCGTCATGCGCTAGCTCCAGCAGTCGCGAAGACAGTGCTTGCCATCGGGTCGAGCGGGCAGCCGCCGTGCTCGAAGTGCGCCAGGTACTCGTCCTTGAAGTGCTGGATCGAGCTGGTGATCGGCGCCGTGGCACCGTCACCGAGCGCACAGAACGCCCGGCCGAGGATGTTCTCGGACAGGTCGAGGAGGGTGTCGAGGTCCTCCTCGGACCCCTTGCCCGCCTCCAGCCGCTCGAGGATCTGCACCAGCCACCAGGTGCCCTCGCGGCACGGCGTGCACTTGCCGCAGGACTCGTGCTTGTAGAACTCGGTCCAGCGCAGTACGGCGCGCACCACGCAGGTGGTCTCGTCGAACATCTGCAGCGCCTTCGTGCCGAGCATCGACCCGACCGAACCGACGCCCTCGTAGTCCAGCGGGATGTCGAGGTGTTCCGGCGTCAGCAGCGGCGTCGACGAACCGCCCGGCGTCCAGAACTTCAGCTGGTGGCCCTCGCGGATCCCGCCGGCCATGTCGAGCAGCTCGCGCAGCGTGATGCCGAGCGGCGCCTCGTACTGCCCCGGGCGGGTGACGTGCCCGGACAGCGAGTAGAGCGTCATGCCCTTGGACTTCTCGGTGCCCATCGAGCCGAACCAGTCCGCGCCGTTCTTGATGATCGCGGGAACGGATGCGATCGATTCGACGTTGTTGATGACAGTGGGGCACCCGTACAGACCGGCGACGGCCGGGAAGGGAGGACGCAGCCGAGGTTGACCGCGACGTCCTTCCAGCGAGTCCAGCAGCGCCGTCTCCTCGCCGCAGATGTAGGCGCCGGCGCCGGCGTGCACGACGACGTCCAGGTCGTAGCCGGTGCCGAGGATGTTCGTGCCGATGTAGCCGGCGTCCTTGGCCTCCTGCACCGCCTGCTGCAGCCGGCGGACGACGTGCAGCACCTCGCCGCGCACATAGATGAACGCGGCGCTCGCGCGGATCGCGTAGGACGCGATGATGACGCCCTCGACCAGCGTGTGCGGCGAGGCCATCATCAGCGGGATGTCCTTGCAGGTGCCCGGCTCGGACTCGTCCGCGTTCACCACCAGGTACTTCGGCTTCGGGTTGTCCTGCGGGATGAACGACCACTTCATCCCGGTCGGGAAGCCCGCGCCGCCACGGCCGCGCAGACCGGAGTCCTTGACCGTCGCGACGACGTCGGCCGGCTGCATCGTGAGCGCCTTGCGGAGGGCGTCGTACCCGCCGGTGCGCTGGTACGACGTCAGCTGCCAGGCGTTGATCTGGTCCCAGTTGTCGGACAGGACCGGGGTCAGCGTGGTCATGGTCAGCCCTCCTTCGGGGTCTCGGCGCCGTTCGGGGCCGACCAGTTGCGCTCCCGGGCCAGCCGGAGGCCGGCCAGCGTGGCCTTGCCGCCGGTCGGGCCCTCGTCGGCGCGCCCGTCCGGGAAGCCGGCCAGCACCCGCTCGGCCTCGCGCCAGGTGCAGATCGTGGCGCCCCGCGGCGACTTCACCTCGGCGCCCGCGCGCAGGTCGTCGACCAGCTGGGTGGCCGTCTCCGGCGTCATGTCGTCGAAGAACTCCCAGTTGACCATCATCACCGGCGCGTAGTCGCAGGCCGCGTTGCACTCGAGGTGCTCGAGGGTGACCTTGCCGTCCTCGGTGGTCTCGTCGTTGCCGACGTCGAGGTGCTGCTTCAGCCGCTCGAAGATCAGGTCGCCGCCCATCACCGCGCACAGCGTGTTCGTGCAGACGCCGACGTGGTAGTCGCCGACCGGGCGGCGCTTGTACATCGTGTAGAACGTCGCCACCGCGGACACCTCGGCGCCGGTCAGCCCGAGCACGTCGGCGCAGGCCTCGATGCCCTCCGGGGTGACCCGGCCCTCGACCGACTGCACCAGGTGCAGCATCGGCAGCAGCGCCGACCGGGCCTCGGGGTACCGGGCCGCGATCTCGCGCATCTCCGCGATCGTGGTCTCGGTGATCTTCGAGTCGCCCGTGCTGTAGGGCACGGTCTTGTCGGTAGCAGTCGTGTGGTTCTCGGCCATTTAGCGGTCCACTCCACCCATCACCGGGTCAAGGCTGGCGACGGCGACGATCACGTCGGCGACCTGGCCGCCCTCGCACATGATCGGCATCGCCTGCAGGTTTGCGAAGGACGGGTCACGGAAGTGCACCCGGAACGGCTTGGTGCCGCCGTCGGAGACGACGTGCGCACCCATCTCGCCACGCGGCGACTCGATCGCCACGTAGGCCTGGCCGGCCGGGACCCGGAAGCCCTCGGTGACCAGCTTGAAGTGGTGGATCAGGGCTTCCATCGACTCGCCCATGATGTGCTTGATGTGGTCGAGCGAGTTGCCCATCCCGTCGGCGCCGACCGCCAGCTGGCTCGGCCAGCCGATCTTCTTGTCGGCGACCATCACCGGCTGGCCGTCCATCTTCTCCAGCCGGTCGGCGCACTGCTCGACGATCTTCAGCGACTCGTGCATCTCCTGCAGCCGGACCCGGAAGCGGCCGTAGGCGTCGGAGGAGTCCCAGGTCGGTACGTCGAAGTCGTACGTCTCGTACCCGCAGTACGGCTGGCTCTTGCGCAGGTCCAGCGCGTACCCGGTGGAACGCACCGTCGGGCCGGAGATGCCGAGCGCCATGCAGCCGGCCAGGTCCAGGTAGCCGACGTTCTGCAGCCGGGCCTTGAAGATCGGGTTCGCGTTGCAGAGGTCGGCGTACTCCGGCAGGTGCTTGTTCATCCAGGTGATGTACTCGCGGATCTTGTCCAGCGCACCCGGCGGCAGGTCCTGCGCGACACCGCCCGGCCGGATGAACGCGTGGTTCATCCGCAGCCCGGTGATCAGCTCGAACAGGTCCAGGGTCTTCTCGCGCTCACGGAAGCCGATCGTCATCACGGTCAGCGCGCCGATCTCCATACCGCCGGTGGCGATACAGACCAGGTGGCTGCTGATCCGGTTGAGCTCCATCAGGAGCACCCGCATGACGTCGGCCTTCTCCGGGATCTGGTCCTCGATCCCGAGCAGGCGCTCGACCGACAGGCAGTACGCCGCCTCGTTGTGGAACGGCGACAGGTAGTCCATCCGGGTGACGAACGTGACGCCCTGCACCCAGGAGCGGAACTCGAGGTTCTTCTCGATGCCGGTGTGCAGGTAGCCGATGCCGCAGCGGGCCTCGGTCACGTTCTCACCGTCGAGCTCCAGGATGAGCCGCAGTACGCCGTGCGTGGACGGGTGCTGCGGGCCCATGTTGACGACGACGCGCTCTTCCGGCTCCTCACCGAGGCCGGAGACCACCGAGTCCCAGTCCTGGCCGGTGACCGTGAAGACCTTGCCCTCGGTGGTGTCGCGGGTGGTCGCGTAAGGGTCTGTAGTGGTCATCAGTTGTAAGACCTCCGCGTGTCGGGCGGCGGGATGACAGCGCCCTTGTACTCGACGTCGATGCCGCCGAGCGGGTAGTCCTTGCGCTGCGGGTGCCCCGGCCAGTCGTCGGGCATCAGGACCCGGGTCAGCGCCGGGTGCCCGTCGAAGATGATGCCGAACATGTCCCAGGTCTCCCGCTCGTGCCAGTCGTTGGCCGGGTAGACCGCGACGATCGACGGGATGTGCGGGTCGCTGTCGGGAGCCGCCACCTCCAGCCGGATCCGGCGGTTGTGGGTGATCGACAGGAAGTGGTAGACGGCGTGCAGCTCGCGGCCGGTCTCGTGCGGGTAGTGCACCCCGCTGACGCCGGAGCAGAACTCGAACCGCAGCGCCTCGTCGTCGCGCAGCTGCCGGCACACCTCGACGATGTTCTCGCGCCTGATGTGCAGCGTCAGCTCGCCGCGGTCGACGACGACCTTTTCGATCGCGCCCGCCGTGGTCAGGCCCTCGAGCCGCTCCACCGCGCCGTCGAACCAGGAGCCGTACGGCTTCGGGGTCGACCCCGGCAGGACGACGTTGCGCTGCAGGCCGCCGAACCCGGAGGTGTCACCGCTGCCGCGGACCCCGAACATGCCGGTCCGCTCCTCGATGACCTCGGGAGTCGAGCCCTCAGGCGTCGCCGGAAGGTTCTCGGAGTCGCTCACCGCAGCAGCCCCTTCATCTCAATGGTCGGCGCGGCGGTCAGGGCCGCGGCCTCCTGCTCGGTCTGCAGCGCCTTCTTGTGCGCGCCGAGCTTCATATGCTGGATCTGGTCGTGGATCTTCAGGAACGCGTCCAGCAGCATCTCCGGCCGCGGCGGGCAGCCGGGCAGGTACATGTCGACCGGTACGACGTGGTCCACGCCCTGCACGATCGCGTAGTTGTTGAACATGCCGCCCGAGGACGCGCAGACGCCCATCGCCAGCACCCACTTCGGGCCGGGCATCTGGTCGTAGATCTGACGCAGTACCGGGGCCATCTTCTGGCTCACCCGGCCGGCCACGATCATCAGGTCGGCCTGCCGCGGCGACGCCCGGAAGACCTCCATGCCGAACCGGGCCGCGTCGTAGCGCGGAGCGCCGGTGGTCATCATCTCGATCGCGCAGCAGGCCAGCCCGAAGGTTGCCGGCCACAACGAGGCCTTGCGCATGTAGCCGAGCAGTCCTTCGACCGTGCTCAGCAGGACGCCTGCCGGAAGCTGTTCCTCAAGACCCATGTCAGTCCCACTCCAGTCCGCCGCGCCGCCACACGTAGGTGTACGCGATGAAGACGGTCACGATGAAGATGACCATCTCGACCAGCCCGAAGAGCGCCATCTGGTCGAAGGCGACCGCCCACGGGTAGAGGAAGATGATCTCGATGTCGAACACGATGAACAGCATCGCGGTGATGTAGTACTTCACCGGGAAGCGGCCGCCGCCGACCGGCTGCGGGGTCGGTTCGATGCCGCACTCGTACGAGTCCAGCCTGGCCCGGTTGTACCGCTTCGGGCCGACCAGCGCACTCACGGTGATGCTGCCCGCCACGAAGAGCAGCGCGAGCACACCAAGAGCAAGAATCGGTGTGTAGGGGTGCATCGCTGCGTGCTCCCTCCTTCAGCCGGTGGTCTGTCGGTGTCTGTGTCTGTTGTTATCAGTACCGCTGTGGCTCAGCTCACTCGCCCCGCCGCTCAGGCGGCGGGAGCCAGCTTGGTGAGCCCGTTGATGATCTTGTCCATCACGTCGCCGTCGCGCGGGTCGGTGAGGTTGGCAAGCAACTTCAGGGTGAACTTCATCAGGGTGGTGCGCGGCAGACCGTACTTCGTGCAGAGCCGCATCACCTCCGGATTTCCGATCAGCTTCACGAAGATCCGGCCGAGCGTGTAGTAGCCGCCGTACTCCTGCTTGAGCGCCTTCGGGTATGCCGAGAGCGCCCGCTCGCGCTGGTTCGGCTGCCGGCGCAGCGCCTGGGCGGCGACCTCGGCGGCGAACGCCCCGGACTCCATCGCGTACGGGATGCCCTCGCCGTTGAACGGGTTGACCATGCCGCCGGCGTCGCCGAGCAGCATCAGGCCGCGGGTGTAGTGCGGCTGCCGGTTGAAGCCCATCGGCAGCGCCGCCCCGCGGATCGGGATGGTCTGGAACTCGTCGCGGAACTGCCACTCCTCCGGGGTGTTCTTCAGCCACGCCTTCAGCAGGTCGGCGTAATCGACCTTGCCGAACGCGTCGGAGGTGTTCAGGATGCCGAGGCCGACGTTCACGGTGCCGTCGCCCATCCCGAAGATCCAGCCGTACCCCGGCAGCAGCACCTTGCCGCCCGGCTGCTTCGGGTCGTCGGCCCACAGCTCCAGCCAGGACTCGAGGTAGTCGTCGTCGGTCCGCGGGCTGGTGAAGTACGTCCGGACGGCGACGCCCATCGGCCGGTCGTCGCGCTTGTGCAGGCCCATCGCGATGCTCAGCCGGGACGAGTTGCCGTCGGCCGCCATCACCAGTGGCGCCCGGAACTCGAGGTCGTCGCCGGCCCGCCGGCCGTTGTCGTCGACCGGCTTCGCGGTGACGCCGACGATGTGGCCGCGGTCGTCCAGGATCGGCCCGCTGACGTTGGTCCGCTCGCGCAGCCGCGCCCCGGCCTTCACGGCCTGCCGGGCGAGCATGTCGTCGAAGTCCATCCGGTTCCGGGTCAGGCCGTAGTTCGGGTGGCTGGCCAGGTCCGGCCAGTCGAGCTGCAGCTGGTGCCCGGCGCCCTGGATCCGGAGGCCGTAGTTACGGATCCAGCCGGCTTCCTCGGAGATGTCGATGCCCATGTTGATCAGCTGCTTGGTGCCGCGCGGGGTGAGCCCGTCGCCGCACACCTTCTCCCGCGGGAACGCGGTCTTCTCCAGCAGCAGTACGTCGAGACCGGCGTTCGCCAGGTGGTACGCGGCTGCCGATCCGGCGGGTCCGGCACCGACGACGATCACATCGGCGGTCTCCGCCTGCTGCCCGCTCGGCACGCTCTGGCTCATCTCTCCGGCCTGGATGTTCTTGGGGGCGTGTGCGCTCGTGAACGACTTCACGAGCACTCTTCACTCGACAGTCTAGGACTGCCTGACGTGGACACGAAACTCGCCCCAACCGCCTTGCGGGCAAGCCAATTTCGCATAATTTCCGTTGCGTAATTAACTGGGCATCAACTGGGCTTGACGGCCCGGTGGATGGCGACCAGACCACCGGTCAGGTTGCGCCACTGCACCCTGGTCCAGCCGGCCTCCTCGATCGCCCGGGCCAGCGGCTCCTGCGGCAGCCAGGCGCGGGTCGACTCGGCCAGGTACTCGTACGCCTCGGGGTTCGTCGACACCACCTTCGCGACCGCGGGCACCGCGCGCATCATGTACTCCAGGTACACCACCCGGAACGGCTTCCAGGTCGGGTGCGACTGCTCGAGGACGACGAGCCGCCCGCCCGGCCGGGTGACCCGGAGCATCTCGCGGAGCGCCAGCGCCACGTCGTTCACGTTCCGCAGCGCCCAGGAGATCGTCACCACGTCGAAGGACTCGTCCGCGAACGGCAGCCGGAGCGCGTCGCCGGCGATCAGGTCCAGCTCCGGGTGCCGGCGCTTGCCGACCGTGAGCATGCCGACCGAGAAGTCGCAGGACACCACCTCGGCGCCGGACTCGCGCAGGTTGATGCTGGACGCGCCGGTGCCGGCCGCCAGGTCGAGGATCTTCAGGCCCTTCCGGGGCGCGATCTCCTTGACCGTCTCCGGGCGCCAGTACAGCTTCTCCAGCCCCATCGTCGCGACCGCGTTGGTCCGGTCGTACCCCTCGGCCACGTTGTCGAACATGGCCGCCACGGCCTGCGGTTCCTTGCTCAGATCTGCGCGTGTCACCTGTCTAGTTCATCACGCGGGCACGGGCCGGCCGGACGGCAGGCATACTCTTGCCTTTCGTGAGTGCATCTCCAGGTAGCCGTGCGGCCCTCGCGACCCGAGGCCCCGCACCGCAATTGGTGGTCCGCAGTCAACCGGTGGACGGCGTGTCGGCGCACCTGCTCGACCACTTGCCGGACGAGGGCGGACTCGCGTGGGTACGGCGGGGCGACGGCCACGTCGGCTGGGGCGTCGCCGCCCGGCTCGACGTTGCCGGGAGCAACCGCTTCGAGCAGGCCGCGCGCTGGTGGCAGGAGCTCGTCGGGGCCGCCGTGGTCCGCGACGAGGTCGGCGTCCCCGGTTCCGGGCTGATCTCCTTCGGGTCCTTCGGCTTCACCGATCAGGACCCGGGTGAGCTGGTCGTGCCCGAGGTGATCGTCGGCCGCCGTGGCGGCACCACCTGGGTGACGACGGTCTCGCCGGCCAGTTCGCTGGCCGCGCCGCCGGAGCTGCGGATCCACGAGCCGTCGCCGGTGTACGACGTGACGTTCGCGGACGGCGCCCGCACCGGGACGGACTGGTCGAGCATCGTCGCCGACGCGGTCCGCCGGATCACCGCGGGCGACCTGGACAAGGTCGTCCTGGCCCGCGACCTGATCGCGTACGCCGAGCAGCCGATCGACCTGCGCTGGCCGTTGCACCGGCTCGCCACGGCGTACCCGAACTGCTGGACGTTCTCCGTCGACGGGCTGATCGGCGCCACGCCCGAGCTGCTCGTCCGCCGGGAGAAGGGCCTGATCACGTCCCGGGTGCTGGCCGGCACAATCCGCCGTACCGGCGACGACGCCCACGACCTGGCGCTGGCCGCGTCGCTGGCGCGGTCGTCGAAGGACCTCGAGGAGCACGAGTTCGCGGTCCGCTCGGTCGCCGACGCGCTCGAGCCGCACTGCTCGTCGATGAACGTCCCGGAGACCCCGTTCGTGCTGCACCTGCCGAACGTGATGCACCTCGCCACCGACGTCGCGGGTGTCGCGAACAACGGCGCCTCCGCGCTCGGGCTGGCCGCCGCGCTGCACCCGTCCGCGGCGGTCTGCGGTACGCCGACCCCGGTCGCGCGGGACCTGATCGGCGAGATCGAGGGGATGGAACGCGGCCGGTTCAGCGGACCGGTCGGCTGGATGGACGCGGCCGGCGACGGCGAGTGGTGCATCGCCCTGCGCTGCGGCCAGGCCGACCCGGACGAGCCCCGCCGGATGCGGCTGTTCGCCGGCGCCGGCATCGTCGCGGGCTCCAACCCGGACGCCGAACTGGCCGAGACGAACGCCAAGCTGGTACCGATGCGAGACGCTCTAGGAGATCTATGAAGCTGACGAAGTTCGCCCACGCCTGTGTCCGGCTGGAGAAGGACGGGAAGACGCTGCTGGTCGACCCCGGGTCGTTCAGCGAGGACGCCGCCTTCGAGAAGGCGGACGCGATCCTGGTCACGCACGAGCACCAGGACCACCTCGACGTCGACCGGGTCGCCGCCCTCGACGTACCCGTCTACACGAACGCCGGCGTCGCGGCGCAGCTGACCGCGCTGGGCGACCGGGTCCACGTGGTCGCGGGCGGCCAGTCGTTCGAGGCGGCCGGCTTCTCGGTCAGTGCCTACGGCAAGGACCACGCGGTGATCCTGCCCGAGTGGGGCGTGCCGTGCGAGAACGTCGGCTTCCTGATCGACGACGCGGTCTATCACCCGGGCGACTCGTTCACCCTGCCCGACCGCGCCGTCCACACGACCCTGGTGCCGATCTCCGGCCCGTGGTTCTCGCTGCCGCCGGCGGTCGAGTACGCCCGAGCGATCAAGTCCGACCAGATGGTCGGCATCCACGACGCCCTGCTCAGCCCGGTCGGCCTGAGCATGTTCGCCCGCTTCTTCACCACCGACGAACGCCCGTACCTCGGCCTCGCCCCCGGCGAGTCGACCGAGATCAGCTGAACCTGCACCCCGAAGTCCCGGACCGCGCGGTCAGCTATCTGAAGGGTTGGCCGCTGAGATGGTGGGTTGGCTGCTTGCATGCAGGCGGTGAAACCCACCATTTCGGAGGCTGACCTCTCAAACGACGGTGAGGGCGGTCACGCGGTGAACTCCACGTCGACGAAGTCGGCCACCGGGCGGTAGCCGGCCTGGTGGTAGATCTTGTTGGAGGTGGGGTTGGCGAGGTCCGTGTAGAGGCAGGCCTGGTTGCCGTCGGCAAGGATCATGGCGGTGACGTGGCTGGTCAGGGCGCCGGCGTAGCCGTGGCGGCGGTGCTCCGGCGGGGTGTAGACCGGGCCGACCCGGCTGACGCCGTACAACGGCAAGTGGTAGCCGACCATGGTCACCGGGACCCCGCCGGCCTCCCAGATCCACAGCGTCCGATCCGCGAGGTGGCGCTCGGCCCACGCGTGGTTGTCGGTCGCGACCACGTCGGCGACCTCGGCGGCGAAGCCGTCGGCCCAGCCGGCCACCAGCTCGACGTCGTCCGCCCGCATCGGGCGCGGATCGCCCTCCGCCGCGAGCGGCGTCAGCTCGATCAGCTTGTGCAGCCGGGTGCCGCGCCTCTCGGTCGCCATACCACCCCGCAGCTCGCACCAGCGCCGTCCGAACCGGAACGCCGCCGGCCGGTCCCCCGCGACCCCCTTCAGCTCCGGCAGGACGTCCGCGTACGCCTCGGCGATCGGCTCCGCGAGCTCCTCCCGCAGCGCGCCGACGTACACCCCGAACCCCGGTGTCCGCATCGCGACGCCGACGACGTCCGGGGCGTGCACGGACACGAAGTACGACGGCTCGTCCTCGGACCGCGCCGTACCGTTCGCGCGCTCGTGGACGTTGCTCATGATGATCGTGTGCAGCACCGGATCCTGTTGCAGGAAAGGGAAAACGGTCTGCTCGAAGGCCTGCGGATCGGTCGTCACACGCACATCCATGCACCGGAGCGTACGCCTGCGGCCCCAGCGCGGTCGCCCGGATTTACACTGCGGCTATGTCCACCACCCGGTTGCTGCTGCTCGGCGTCGTGCGGATCTTCCAGCCGGCGTACGGGTACCAGTTGCGCCGTGAGCTGCTGACCTGGAACGTGCAGGCGTGGGCGAACATCAACCCCGGCTCGATCTACACCGGCCTGCGGACGCTGGCCAAGCACGGGTACCTGCAGGAGCTCGAGCAGGACGGCGCGCACCGGCCCGGGCGGACGTCGTACAAGCTGACCGCGGACGGCGAGACGGAGTACTTCTCGCTGCTGCGCGGGATGCTGTGGACGGTCGACGGGTTCCACCCGGACAAGATGCAGGCGACGATCAGCTTCCTGTGGTCGCTGCGCCGTGACGAGGTGATCGCGGCGCTGGAGGCGCGGATCACGCAACTGGAGTCCTGGCTGAAGTCCGAGCCGTTCTCCGAGCGCGCGATCCTCGAGGACCCGGCGACGCCGAACCACGTGGTCGAGATGTTCCGGATCACCACCGCCCGCGACAACGGCGAGCTGCGGTGGACCCGCGAGTTCCTGGACCGGATCCGGAACGGCGACTACGCCTTCGCAGGCGAGCCCGCCGACTGGGCGCCGTACCCCGGCATGGTGACGCACTGGGGCGAGATCCCCGACCCACCCCCGAACTAGCCCCCTCCCCCTTCCCTCCACCCCACCCATCCCCATCTCCCCACCACCCCTCCCGCCCTTCCCCTCCCCACCACCCCTCCTCCCCTCCCCACCACCCCTCCTCCCCTCCCCACCACCCCTCCTCCCCTCCCCTCCCCTCACCCCACCCAGCCCCGCCTCCCCACCACCCCTCCTCCCCTTCCCCACACCCCACCCAGCCCCGCCTCCCCGCCTCCCCACCACCCCTCCCTCCCTTCCCTTCCCTTCCCCTCACTCCACCCCGGCCACTATTCAAGATTGACTAGTCAATGTTGATCATCGACACTGTCTCGCATGATGATCGAAGCGCGCGGGCTGGTGCGGACGTTCAAGACGAAGCGGGGGGCGGTCCAGGCCGTCCAAGGGGTTGACCTGGATGTGGCCGACGGGGAGATCGTCGGGTTCCTCGGGCCCAACGGGGCCGGCAAGACCACGACGATGCGGATGCTGGCGACGCTGATCAAGCCGACCAGCGGGACCGCGACGGTCGCCGGGTGCGACCTCGCGAAGGACCCGGTCGGGGTACGGCGGGGCATCGGGTACGTCCCGCAGAGCGGGTCCACGCTGCCCGAGGCGGTGGCCGGCGACGAGGTGGTCGACCACGCCCGGCTGTACGGCGTACCGAAGGCGAAGGCGGCTGCGGACGGGCAGCGGCTGTTCGAGGAGCTCGACCTGCCGGGGCTGTGGCGACGGCAGTGCAAGACGCTGTCCGGCGGCCAGCGGCGCCGGCTGGACATCGTGATGGGGCTGATCCACGACCCGAAGCTGATCTTCCTGGACGAGCCGACCACCGGCCTCGACCCGCAGGCGCGGGCGAACCTGTGGGAGCACATCCGCGGCCTCCGGGACCGTGGCGCGACGATCTTCCTGACCACGCACTACCTGGACGAGGCGGACGCGCTCTGCGACCGGATCCTGGTCATCGACCACGGCAAGATCGTGGCGGCCGGTACGCCGGAGAACCTGAAGCAGCAGGTCTCCGGCGACGCGGTCCGGCTGAGCCTGGCCGCGCCGGCGCAGGCGCCCGCGGTGACCAAGATCGTCGAGCAGCTCGACGGTGCGACGGAGGTGGAGACCGACGACGACGTGGTCGGGTTCCGGATCCCGCGCGGCGGCTCGGTGCTGCCCGGGCTGCTCCGCTCGATCGATGCCCAGGGCATCGAACTGCACGGCGTCGAGGTGCACCGGCCGACGCTCGACGACGTGTTCCTGACGATGACCGGCCGCTCCCTGCGTGACGAGGACGCGGCACCCGGGAAGGAGACTGCGGCATGACCGTCCTCAGAGAGACCTGGATCGTGTTCCACCGGGCGATGCGGCTGTCGCTGCGGAACCCGATGTGGTCGATCCTGATGCTCAGCCAGCCGTTGATGTACCTGTTCCTGTTCGGACCGCTGCTGAAGCCGATCACCGCGCAGATCAGCCAGGGCCACGCGACCAACGCGTACCAGGTGTTCATCCCGGGCCTGATCGTGCAGCTCGGCATGTTCGGCGCGATGTTCGTCGGCTTCGGCCTGATCGCGGAGTACCGGGCCGGCGTGATCGAGGCGGACCGGGTCACCCCGGCGTCCCGGATCGCGCTGATGGCCGGGCGGGTACTGCGGGACGTCGTGGTGCTGGTCGCGCAGTCGATCCTGCTGCTGCTCGCCGCGCTCCCGCTCGGCCTGCGGGCGCCGTGGGGCGGCGTACTGCTGTCGCTGGTGATCGTCGCGCTGCTCGGCGCCACGTTCGCCTCGCTGTCGTACTCGGTCGCGCTCATCACCAAGAGCGAGGACGCGCTCGCACCGCTGCTGAACGGGATCGCCATGCCGCTCCTGCTGCTGTCAGGCATCCTGCTGCCGATGCAGATCGGCCCGAAGTGGCTGCAGCGGCTGTCCGACATCAGCCCGTTGAAGCATGTCGTGAACGGCGTCCGCGCCCTGTTCCGCGGCGACATCGGCAGCTCGGCCTCGCTGTGGGGCCTGTTCTGGGTGGTCCTGCTGACGATCATCGGACTAGCTGTCGGCGCAAGAACCTTCCGGAAGGAATCTGCCTAGAGTTCATCGACGTGTTGCATGGCGGCGCTACGGTGCCGCCATGCGCTCGCCGATGGTCCGTGGGGTCGTCGGGTCTGTCGTAGTCGCTGTCGCCAGTCTGGTGACGTCGGTGGTGCCTGAGTCGTCCTGGGTCGCGTCGTTCCCGCTGCGGGACTCGCTGGCCGGGCGGATGGTCGGGCTGACGTTCATGGTGGCCGGGCTCGGGCTGATGGCCTGGGCCTGGCTGACCGCGGGCCGGCGGGTGATGGCCGGCGAGCGGCTCCCGCTGCTCCGGATGACGGCGTACTGGAGCATTCCGCTGCTGCTGGCGCCGCCGCTGTTCAGCCGCGACGCCTGGAGCTACGCGGCCCAGGGCGCACTGGTGGCGGAGGGCTACAACCCGTACGACGTGGGACCCGGCGTACTGTCCGGCCACATCGTCGAGGCGGTCGACCCGATGTGGATGCAGACCCCCGCACCGTACGGTCCCCTGCCGCTCGCCTACGGCGGCCTGGTCGCCCACCTGACCATGAACCCGTACCTGCTGATGCTGGCGCACCGCCTGCTCGCCGTACTCGGCATAGTCCTCATCGCGTGGGCCGTGCCGCGCCTTGCGACCGCCTGCCGCGTAGACCCGGCCTTTGCCACCTGGCTGGTCGTTCTGAACCCGATGCTGATCACGCACGGCATCGGCGCCGCCCACAACGACATCCTGATGCTGGGACTCGCCTGCAGCGCCTTCGCACTGGCCCTGACGGGCCGTTGGGGTACGGCGGCCGTAGTGGCCGGCGCTGCCGCGGCAGTGAAGCTCCCGGGCGGGCTGGTTGCGATAGCCATCGCTGCGGTCATGAGCCCGTTGGCCGGCCGGCTGCACCGGTTCGCCAGCCTGGTGATCGCCGGGTTCGTCTCAGTGGTCACCCTGGTCACGATCGGCGCCCTGACCGGCGTGGGCTCCGGCTGGCTCGGCGCGCTCGACGTACCCGGGCTGGTCCGTTCACCGTTCTCCATCGCCAACCTGGTCGGTATGGCGGCGTCCGGCGTACTGGGCTGGCTGGGCGAGGACACTGCCGCCGCACAGGCGCTACAGATCGTCAGGCTGATCGGCATGCTCGCCGCACTGAGCCTGATCGCGTGGCTGAGCCTCAGGTCGTCCATCCACTACGCAGCACGAGCCGTAGGCGTCGCCCTGCTCGCGGTTGTCGTCCTTGGCCCGAGTGCGCACGACTGGTACTTCCTGTGGTGCCTGCCGTTCCTGGCCGTCGCACGTCCCGGCCGACGGCTGACCACGATCATCACCGCGGTCAGCCTGATCTTCACGATCGCCGCGCCGCTCAACTCGTCGCTGCGCGGTGCGACCATCCCGATCCTGACCACGACCGCCCTGGTGATCGCGATCGCGGTGCCGCTGCTCAACCACCTCCGCACGCTCCAGCCGTCGCGGAAGGTCCCGGTTACAGCTGCTTGAGGGTCTCCACCAGCGACCGGCTCAACGGCCGGTGACTGTCCCGGTCAAGACGTACCTCGACCACGTCCAGCCCGGCCACCGTCCGCACAAGAGCAGCCCGTAGCTCGTCGGCTGTCCGAACCAGCGCGTACGGCGTACCAGTGGCGGCGCACAGTGCGGACAGGTCCACGTTGTGCGGCGTACCGAAGACGCGCTCGAAGTGCGTGGCGTGGTTCGGGTCGCCCTGCTCGAGGGTGGAGAAGATGCCGCCGCCGTTGTCGTTGACGACCACGATCCGCAGGTCCGGGCGGGCCTCGTCCGGTCCGATCACCAGGCCGTTGCTGTCGTGCAGGAACGCGAGGTCGCCGATCAGCGCGTACGTCGGGCCCGCGTTCGCGAGCGCGGCGCCGACGGCGGTGGAGATCGTGCCGTCGATCCCGGCCAGGCCTCGGTTCGCCACGGTCCGGATCGGCACCACCGGGGCGAGGTCGAGGTCGCGGACCGGGTTCGAGGAGGCGACCACGAGCATGCCATCGGCGCCGACCGCCTCGCCGACGAGCTGGGCAACCCGGGGCCCGCTCAGGCCGTCCGCGAGCAGCTTGTCGATCTCCGGCCGGGCCGCCTGGTCCGCGGCCTGCCAGCGCGCCAGCCAGTCGGTCGGGTCGGGCCCGGTGACCTGCAGCCCGGTCACCACGGAGGCCGCCCGGCGGGCCGGATCCGGCCAGTGCCCGGTCGGCGACACCACGACCACCTCGACATCGGCCCGTGCCAGCAGCTGCGAGATCGGCCGCGACAGCGTCGGGTGCCCGAATACCAGCACCCGCTCGATCTCCCCGGCCAACTCGCTTGCCTGCAGCAACAACCGGTACAGCGAGACGACCGACGCCCCGACCCGCGCCCGGCTGGAAGGCTCGGCAAACAACGGCCACCGCCCAGCCTCGGCAACCAACCGAGCCGCCTGCGAAGCCCCATCCCCCGCAACCACCACAGTCCTGGGACCCGGAGACACTGCCGCAGGTTGAGCATTCGCAGCATGCACAGCCGTCCACGGCCCAGTACTGCGCCCCGCCAACGCCTCAGGCCAGTCAGGCCCCTCAGTAGGCACCAACGGCTCACTGAACGGGCAGTTCAGCTGCACAGGCCCCGGGTCCGCCGACCGGGCGCCGGTAGCGACAGCCACCGCCCGCGCGACCTGCGACCGCCAGTACGCGACCTGCCCGATCTCACGGACCGGCGTACCCATCTCGTGGAACAGCCGGACCGCGGACCCGAACACCTTCAACTGATCCGTCGTCTGGTTCGCCCCGCTGCCCCTTAGCGAAGGCGGCCGGTCGGCGCTCAGCACAATGAGCGGCAGACCGCTGTGCGACGCCTCTAGCACGGCAGGGTGCAGGTTGGCCACCGCAGTGCCCGAGGTTGTCACCACAGGCACCGGTAGACCCGTACCGCGCATCAAACCGATCGCCAGGAAGCCCGCAGTACGTTCGTCGATGCGCACGTGCAGGCGGAGCCGCCCATCGCGATCCGCAGCGGCCAAGGCCAGCGCCAGCGGGGCGCTCCTGGACCCTGGTGACACCACGGCCTCGCGGACGCCGCAGCGGATCAGTTCGTCGACCACCACAGTCGCGAACGCTGTGGACGGGTTCATCCGGCACTCCTTACTCGGGACAGGCGCTCTTCCCACACCCTGGTCCGCTCAGCATCAGCACGGGACGCCTGTAGCAGTTGGGGATCCGGGACGACGCGTTTGACCGGCAGGAACCCGTTGGTCGGCAACAAGGGCTCTGTGACGACCTCTTGGGTAAACATGGAGACCGTGGCCAAGCCGCACGCGTAGGGCAGCTCAGGAAGCGCAGCGGCGAGTGCGACGCCGGCCGCGATCCCTACCGAGGTTTCCAGCGCCGACGACACCACAACGGGCAGCCCGATCTGTTCTGCGATGCTCAGACACGCACGGACGCCACCGATGGGTTGCACCTTCAGTACGGCGATGTCGGCCGCGTCGAGCTTCTTCACCCGCAGCGGGTCCTCCGCCCGGCGGATGGACTCGTCAGCCGCAACAGGGACGTCCGTACGGCGCCTGACCTCCGCCAGCTCCTCCACCGCCGCGCAGGGCTGCTCGACGTACTCCAGGTCGAACCTCTGCAGCTCCTTAAGGCTCCGCAACGCCTGGTCGACCGACCACAGCCCGTTGGCGTCGATGCGCACGTTTCCGTTGCCTATGGCGTCCCGTACCGCTTCCACACGCTCCAGGTCGTCAGCCAGCGTCTGACCCGGCTCAGCCACCTTCACCTTCGCCGTACTGCATCCTGACGCTCTGACGATCGCCGCGGCCTTCTCTGGCCCTACTGCCGGAACAGTGCAGTTGACCGGGACCTGGTCGCGTACGGGTGCCGGCCACCCGTCCTCAGCCGCTTCACGCGCCGCACGCAGCCAGGAGACGCAAGTGGCGTCGTCGTAGTCCAGGAACGGGCTCCACTCCGCCCAGCCGGCAGGGCCTTCGTACAGCATGCCCTCGCGAACAGTAATACCGCGGAACTTGTTCTTCAGGCCGATGGAGTACGTGATCACCGCACGTCCTCCAGCAGCCGTTGCCGGTCGACCTTGCCCGAAGCAAGCATCGGCAACGCCTCCAGTTGTACGACGTCCTGCGGCGCCCAGGTCCGCGGCAGCGTCTCGCTGACCCAGTCGCGGACCTCCTCCCGCGTGGGCTCACCGACGACGAAAGCGACCACCCGGGTCCCCCACTCCGCGTCAGGAGCTCCCAGTACGACGGCGTCCTTCACGCGGGGGTGTTCGAGCAGCCGCGCCTGCACGGTGGTCAGCGTGACGTTCACGCCGCCGGAGATCACGACGTCGTCGACCCGCCCGACGACTCGCAGCCGTCCGTCCACGAGCTCGCCGCGGTCCTGCGTACGGAACCAGCCGTCCCGCAGTACGTCGGCCGTGAGCTCCGGGCGCAGCCGGTACCCGGAGAACAGCGTGCTGCCCTTGATCAGGATCCGCCCGTCGTCCAGGTCGATCGACGTACCGTCCAGCGGCACCCCGGCGTACACGCAGCCGCTGCCCGTCTCGGTCATCCCGTACGCCGGGATCGCGGTCACGCCGGCCTCCCGCGCGCGCTGCTTGAGCGGCTCCGGCGTCGACGCCCCGCCGATGATGATCGCGTCGAACGAGCGCAGCGCCTCCAGATCCGTGTCGAGGTACCGCGCCAGCTGCGTCGGGACCATCGCGGTGTACCGGCGGTCCCCGGTCAGCCTGGCGGCCGCGGCGGTGAGGCTGTCGCCGACCGGCACCGGCGTCGTACCGGCGACCAGCGAGCGGGTGAGGATCTGCAGGCCGCCGACGAAGTACGGCTTCATCGGCAGCAGCCACTGCCCGGGGCCGCCGAGCCGGTCATGGGTGGCGACGGCCGAAGCGATCAGCGCGTCCCGCGACAGCAGCACACCCTTCGGTTCGCCGGAGGAGCCGGACGTGGTCAGCACCACAGCGCAGTCGTCCTCGAGCGGCTCGTCCGGCGCTGCGGCCTGCCGCACCCGCTCGGCCCCGGCCGGATCGTCCGGCACGGGCGCGAACGGCGTACCGCTCCCGTCGAGTACGTCGCTCAACGCCGCCAGCACCGCATCCGGCGTACCGGGAATCAGCCGCAAGGTAGACATGTCAGACCGAGCGTACGACCCGCCGCCGGACCGCAGCACATTGGACAGCCAGGGCCGCCGCCGCCGGTTGCCCGTGCGGCTGACAGAATCGACGGTCATGGCTACCCCTGCCCAGTGGATCGAAGGCGCCCGCCCCCGCACCTTGCCCGCCGCGATCTCCCCCGTGCTCGTCGGAACCGGCGCGGCCGCGTTCCTGGACGGCTTCGTCTGGTGGAAGGCGCTGCTCGCTCTCGGCGTCGCCCTCGCACTGCAGATCGGCGTGAACTACGCCAACGACTACAGCGACGGCATCCGCGGTACCGACGAGAACCGGGTCGGCCCGTTGCGCCTGGTCGGCTCCAAGGTCGCCACTCCGGGCGCCGTGAAGACGGCTGCGTTCACGTGCTTCGGTGTGGGCGCCGTACTCGGCATCGTGCTGTCTGCGACGACCACGTGGTGGCTGCTGGTCGTCGGGGCCGCGTCGCTCCTCGGCGCGTGGTTCTACACGGGTGGGAAGAAGCCGTACGGCTACCGCGCCCTGGGCGAGGTCAGCGTGTTCCTGTTCTTCGGCCTGGTCGCTGTGCTCGGTACGACGTACGTCCAGGCCGAGAGCCTGCATTGGACGGCCGTGGCGGGCGCGGTCTCGGTCGGCTCGATCGCGTGTGCGCTGCTGGTGGCCAACAACCTCCGCGACATCCCGACCGACTCGGTGACCGGCAAGCGCACGCTGGCCGTCGTCCTGGGTGCGGCGAACTCCCGCCGGCTGTACGCCGCTCTGGTGGTGCTCGCCTTTGTCCTGGCCGCCGTGTCGGCTGTCGCGACCCCGTGGACGCTGCTGGCCTTCATCGCCGTTCCGTTGGCCATCAAGTCGACCCGGGTGATCCTGAGCGACGCGGTCGGCCCGGCGTTGATCCCTGTACTGAAGAACACCGGCCTCACCGAGCTCCTGTATGCCGTCGGCCTCGGGGTCGGACTAGCAATAGGTGGCTAAACATGACTGTGCCGGCTGCTGTGGTGGACCTGACCGATCGCTTTCTGGCCGAGGTGGACAGCCGGATTCCAGGCCGGCTGACGGGGTTGTTCCTGCACGGGTCGATCTGCTGGGGCGAGTTCTTCCCCGGGAGTGACGTCGACTTCGTCGCGGTGTGGGACGACGTACCGGACAACGCTCTGCTGCAGGAAGTACACGAGGCAGCCAAGACAGTGTTGACCTTCGACGGCTTCCACTGCACGGCGGCCGACCTGGCCGCCGATCCCTCGACGCTCGGGACGCGCCCGGTGTTCTTCCAGGGCGCGTTCGACCCTGCGGGCGCCACCGACATCAACCTCGTCACCTGGCACGAACTGGCCGAGCGCGCGGTGGATGTCCGCGGCGAACTCCCGCCGGTCTACACGAACCTCGACGCCCTGATCGCCTACACCCGGACGAACCTCGACACGTACTGGCGCTCCATCGCCGACCGGATCGCAACCGCCGACCTCGCCACGGCCGGCCGGAACGACGCCGCCGTCGCCTGGGTCGCCCTCGGCGCACCCCGCCTCCACCACCTCCTCGCCACCCGCACGCTCACCTCGAAGAGCGGCGCCGGCCGGTACGTCATCGACTCCCTCGATCCCCGCTGGCACAAGATCGCCCGCGAAGCCCTCGCGATCCGCGAGACCCCCGGCACCCCGACGACGTACAGCACCCCCACCGAACGCGCCGAGGACGTTCGCGACCTCCTCGCGTGGATCCTGGAGAACTAGCTCACGAGTCGCTCGACCGCGTCGGCGAGGGCCGAGACGGGTTGCCGGGTGTCGAGTTCGAGCGTTGCGCCCTGGCGGAGCAGGGGTTCGACGGTCTCGACGTACTGGGCGATTTCGGCTTGTTCTGCTGGGGTTCGGCCGTACGGGTTGTTGGTACGGCGGCGTACTCGGTCGATCAGGATCTCGAGCGGCGCGGTGAACAGGACGACGTGGTGGAAGCGGTCGTAGAAGGTGCCCTGGTTCTCGACGGTGCCTGAGACGATCACGTCCGGGCGCGTCAGCAGCTGCCGCATGCGGGGCTCGTCCCAGGTGCCGTCGGGACGGGTCCAGCCGTCGTAGTCGGTGTCGACGGTGTGGTGGCCGCGACGGGCGAGTTCGTCGAGGACCGTGGTCTTGCCGGCGCCGGACATGCCGGTGACGAGGATGCGGGTCACCGCGCGTCCCAGGCGGCCATCGCGCAGGTGATGACGGTCTCCAGTTCGGCGCGGGTGGCGCCGTCGCGGGCCTGGACGGAGAGGCCTTGTACGACGGTCGTGTAGTAGCGGGCGACCGCGTCGAGCCGGGCCGGCGGTACGTCGGCGGCGAGGCGCGCGCGGATCTCCTCGTACATACCGTGCCGTCCGTCGGCGAGGAACTGGCGTACGGCGTGGTTCTCGACGGCGCCGGTGGGGGCGGCGAGGATCAGCATGCAGTAGTGCGGGTGCTCGGGGTGCGTGATCTGGTCCGCGGTCGCCCGCAACATCGCGTGGACCGCCTCACGGGCGGTCGCGCCCTCGCGGAGCGCCCGGCGGGGCGGCTCGCCGGCGGTGGCGCCGTACAGGGTCATGACCTGGCGGAACAGGTCCTCCTTGCTGCCGAAGTACGCGTAGATGCTCGCGGATCGGATGCCCATGGCGTCGGCGAGGTCGCTCAGCGAGGTGCCTTCGTAACCTCGCTCCCAGAAGACGTCGAGGGCCTGGCGCAGGGCGACGTCCGGGTCGAACGTACGCGGTCTGCCGCGGGTCGCCATTCGCTCCTCCAGATTTGTTGGTCGATCGACCAAGTTTATCTTGACGGGTTCGATCGCGTCCTGGCACGCTTTGTTGGTCGATCGACCAACAAAGGGGCGTGGGATGCGAGCACTGGTACAGACGTCGCTGGACGGACCGCAGGACCTGAAGCTGACCGACGAGCCGGTCCCCCGCCCCGGACCGGGCGAGATCCTCGTCCGGGTGACCGCCGCCGGCGTGAACTTCGTCGACATCTCCCAGTCCCACGGCACCTTCGCGGGCGGACCGCACCCGCCCTACGTCGCCGGCATCGAAGCCGCCGGAGAAATCGTCTCCGTCGGTGACAGCGCCGGGCTCGCGGTCGGGATGCGTGTGGTCGGGGTGTGTGTCGGGGGTGGGGCGTTCGCGGAGTACGTCGTACTGCCCGCTGTCGCGGTGCTCCCGGTGCCGCCGGGGTGGGACGACGCGCAGGCGCTCGGGCTGGTCGTCAACTGGCCGACGGCGCTCGCCGCCCTCCGTCCGCTGGGCGGCCTCGCCCCGGGTGAAACCGTCCTCGTCCACGCGGCCGCCGGCGCCACCGGCCAAGCCGCCGTCCGCATCGCCAAGCACTACGGCGCCACGGTCATCGCCACCGCCTCCCCGGAGAAGCACGACGTGGTCCGTGCTCTCGGCGCCGACCACGTCCTGGACTCCCGCTCCGCCAGCCTGACCACCGACATCCTCGCGCTGACCGACGGCGTCGACCTGTCCCTCGAGTCCACCACCCTCACCAGCCTCGAGGTGACCAAACCGGTCACCGGCCGAGTAGTCGTCTACGGCCTGGCCGCCGGAATCTCACCCGTCACCAACTGGGACCTGGTCTACAAACACCAACTCCACTTGATCGGCCTGAACCTGGGCGCCCTGATCCAACACACACCCCACCTGTACGGCGAAGTCCTCACCGAACTCTTCTCGCTGATCGCGGCCGGAGTCCTCACCCCCGCGACCCCAACCACGTACCCCCTACCCGACGGCCCCCAGGCCCTCACCGCCCTCGAGTCCCGCACCACAATCGGCAAACTCGCCCTGGTGCCCTGACTCCGCCCGCTCTTCGGTACGGCGCCAGCGTGCGAAGGTCGGCCGCGTCGGGTCGGCCGCGGGGGTGGGTTACTCCGGTTCGGTCCAGTGGCCGGTGGTGGCGAAGGTTTCGAGGGTGGTGGCGTACGGGGTGATGTCGATGCCGGCGGTGCGGAGCCAGGTGTCGTCGTAGTAGGTGTTGCCGTAGCGTTCGCCGCTGTCGCAGAGCAGGGTGACGATGCTGCCGCGGGCGCCGGTACGGCGCATTTCGGCGGCCAGTCTGAGCGCGCCCCAGAGGTTGGTGCCGGTGGAGCCGCCGACGAGGCGGCCGGTGACGCGGGAGCAGAAGCGCATGGCGGCGATCGAGGCGGCGTCGGGGACGGAGATCATCCGGTCGACGACGCCGAGGACGAAGGAGGGTTCGACGCGGGGTCGGCCGATGCCTTCGATCCGGGACGGGCGGCCGGTGGAGAACTCGTGGTCGCCGGCTTCGAAGGCCGGGAAGAACGCGGAGTTCTCCGGGTCGACGACCGCGACCGAGGTCTCGTGGCGCTGGTAGCGGACGTACCGGCCGATGGTGGCCGACGTACCGCCGGTGCCGGCGCCGACCACGATCCAGGTCGGGATCGGGTGCTGCTCCAGCGAGAGCTGCCCGAAGATCGACTCGGCGATGTTGTTGTTGCCGCGCCAGTCGGTGGCGCGTTCGGCGTACGTGAACTGGTCCATGTAGTGCCCGCCGGTCTCCTCGGCGAGCCGCTTGGCCTCGCCGTAGATCTGGCCGGAGCGTTCGACGAAGTGGCAGCGGCCGCCGTAGAACTCGATCAGCTCGACCTTCTCGGGGCTGGTCGAGCGCGGCATCACGGCGACGAACGGGAGGCCGAGCAGGCGGGCGAAGTACGCCTCGCTGACCGCGGTGGAGCCGCTGGACGCCTCGATCACCGCGGTGCCCTCGTGGATCCAGCCGTTGCAGAGCGCGTACAGGAACAGCGACCGGGCCAGGCGGTGCTTGAGCGAGCCGGTCGGGTGCACGGACTCGTCCTTGAGGTACAGGTCCACGCCGGTACCGTCCGGCATCGGGAACACGTGCAGATGCGTGTCCGCGCTCCGGTTCGCGTCGGCGTCGACGATCCGGATCGCCTCGGACACCCAGGCGCGGACCTTCTCGTCGCGGCGATCGACCTCGCGGCACACCCCGTCAACCTCACTCATGCGGGCCAGGCTAAGACGTAGAACCCGATTTGAGTATTCCTACGCTCGGTGACCGGACGCGAGCTTGCCGGCCGCGTGGCTGCTCAATCCCCGCAGGACCCCGAAAGCGAGCTACTGTCGGAACCCATGACGACCGGGCAGGGGGAACGATGACCGAGAACAGTGATCGGCCGACGCGGCAGCGGGTGACGTTGACCGATATCAGCTCGCGGGCGTGGGAGCACCCCGCGGACCGGGGCGCGCTGGTGGCGCTGCGGCAGCTGAAGGGGTTCGACTACGTACTGCGGAAGATGTCCGGGCTGATCAACGAGCGCGCCTTCCGGCTGCAGTTCCTGGGGTCGGCGATCCGGGTCGACGAGCGGCAGTTCCCGACCGTGAACCGGCTGTACACCGAGGCGGCGAGCACCCTCGACGTACGGGACCTGCCGGAGCTGTTCGTCACCAACAGCCCGATCTGGAACGCGGTCACGATCGGCATGGACAAGCCGTTCATCGTCGTGAACAGCGCGCTCCTGCAGGGCCTCGACGAGGAGGAGCTGCGGTTCGTCCTCGGTCACGAGCTCGGCCACGCGCAGAGCGGCCACGCGTTGTACCAGTCGCTGCTGATGTGGCTGATGCGGCTGACCGGCGCGTTCAACTGGATGCCGATCGGCGCGCTCGGCCTGCGCGCGATCATCGCCGCGCTGCACGAGTGGTCCCGCAAGGCGGAGCTGTCCGGCGACCGGGCCGGGCTGCTCGCGACCCAGGACCCGGCGGTCGCGCTGCGGGTGCAGATGAAGCTCGCCAGCGGCGGCCAGCTGCAGGAGCTGGACACCACCGCGTTCCTTGCCCAGGGCACGGAGTACGAGAGCGCCGGCGACCTGCGCGACAGCGTGCTGAAGCTACTGCTGCTCGAGGCGCAGTCGCACCCGCTGGCCGTGATCCGGGCGCACGAGCTGCGCCGCTGGGTGGACGAGGGCGAGTACACGACGATCGTCTCCGGCGACTACCCGAAGCGTCAGGACGACGGTGACGCGTCGATCTCGCAGGAGGCGAAGAACGCCGCGAAGTCGTACTCCGAAGCCTTCAACCGCTCGCAGGACCCGCTGGCCAAGCTCCTCCGCGACTTCGGCGAGGGCCTCGGCGGCGTCCGCGACTGGGTCTCCTCGAAGTTCCCCCGAAACTGACTGGCCGGTCGCCGGGCCGTTTTGCGATCCTGTACGCCGTGATCGACGTACAAGCAATCGGCCCGGACGACTGGAAGGCCTGGCGCGACCTCCGCCTGGCCGCGCTGCAGGAGGCCGCGTTCGCGTTCGGCTCGCAGTACGCGGACTGGGCCGACGCGCCCGAGGACCGCTGGCGGCAGCGGCTCTCCGAACCCGGCGCCTACCAGGTGATCGCGAGCGTCGACGGTACGCCGGCCGGAATGGCGGGCGGGTTCCCGGACGGCGACACGGCCGAGCTGGTCTCGATGTGGGTCGCCCCGGAAGGCCGCGGCAAGGGCGTCGGCAATGCGCTGATGCAGGCCGTCGAGGACTGGGCCCGCAGCACCGGCGCCACCAGCCTCCAGCTGTCCGTTGTCCCCGGCAACGACCCTGCGCACAACCTCTACCTCCGCCATGGGTACGTCGACACCGACGAGCCCGGCGACCTGATGGCCGACGGCGTACGTCGCGAACTCGTGATGCGCAAACCCCTGTAGCAAAAGACGAAGGGCCCGCTTCCCCCCTCCCGGAAAGCGGGCCCTTCGCGACCATGCACTCAGCCCATGTGGACCGGGCTCTGCCCGTCGTTGGCGAGGTCCTTGTGCTTGATCGACAGGCCGATCAGCGTGATGAGACCCGCACCGAGCGCCAGGAACGAAGACCACAGGAACGCGCGGGTGAACCCGTGCGTCGTGGCCAGCGCCGTGAACTGCCCCTGCAGCTGCTTGATCTGCTCCGGCGACTGCCCGGACTCCGCCGCCTTCTGCAGGCCCGGGGCCAGCTCGGCGAACTTGTCCTTGATCGCGCTCGTGGAGATCGTCCCGAGCAGCGCCAGGCCGACCGCGCCACCGATCTGCTGCACCGTGTTCAGTACGGCGGACCCGACACCCGAGTCCTCCGCCGCGACCCCGCTGACCGCGGTCAGCGTCAACGGCACGAAGATCAGGCCCATCCCGAACGACAGCACCAGGATGTACGGCAGCAGGTGCGTCAGGTACGTCGAGTCCACCTGCAGCCGGCTGAACCCGAACATGCCGGCCGCCACGAACACGCCGCCCGCACCGGCGATCCAGCGCGGGTCGATCCGCGCCACCAGCGCCGACGCGACCTGCGCCGCGACCACGATGCCGACACTGAACGGCAGGAACGAGACACCGGTCTTCAGCGCGCTGTAGCCCATGATCGACTGCACGAAGATGCCCAGGAAGTAGAACATCGAGAACATCGCCGCGCCGACGATCAGCATCACGAAGAAGCTCACGCCGCGGGTCTTGTTGGCGAGGATCCGGAACGGCATCAGCGCGTGCCGCGACCGGGCCTCGATCGCCAGGAAGGTACCGATCAGCGCCAGGCCGGCGAAGATGAAGATCAGCGTCCAGGTGTCGCCCCAGCCGTTCGTGGCCGCGTGCGTCAGGCCGTAGACCAGCGAGGTCAGACCCGCCGTACCGGTGATCGCGCCGGGCAGGTCGAACTTTCCGCTCTGGCGCTCCGACTCACCGAGGAAGCGGAAGGCCAGTACGGCGACCAGCAGGCCGATCGGCGTGTTGATGAAGAACGTCCAGCGCCAGGACGCCTCGGTCAGCGCACCGCCGAGGATCAGGCCGACGGCCGCACCGGCGCCGGACATCGCGGCGTACACGCCCATCGCGCGGTTCCGCTCCTTGCCGGCCGGGAAGGTCGTGGTGATCAGGGCCAGCGCGTTCGGCGAGGCCATGGCGGCCGCCAAACCCTGCAGGATCCGGCTGGTCAGCAGGACGCCTTCGCTCTGCGCGATACCGCCGACGAACGACGCGAGGCCGAACAGCACGACGCCGATCACGAAGACCTTGCGGCGGCCGACGATGTCGCCGATCCGGCCGCCGAGCAGCAGCAGACCGCCGAACGCCAGCGCGTACGCGTTCACCACCCACGGCAGCGAGGCGTCACTGAAGCCGAGCGCGCTCTTGATGTGCGGCAGCGCGATGTTCACGATCGTGCCGTCCAGCACCACCATCAGCTGCGCCATGCAGATCAGCGCGAGCGCGATGCCGAGGTTGCGGTGGCCGTTCGCCGGGGCCGCGGCCACGGTGTCGGCCGGCCGTCCTTCCGGCGGATCGGCGTTGATGGTTCCTTCGGACATAAGAATATTTCCCCTCTTGGGCAGACTGTCTTGGTTGCCGGACCGGCCCCTCACCGGTCAGCTCGCCTGCGGCCCCCGCGCCGCAGGCATGATCACGTTGTCGATCACTCGGAGGATCAGTTCGTCGGTCGGCTCGACGCCGAGGATGTAGGCGTGGTGGATGATCACCGCGGGCAGCGTCACCGACAGCAGCTCGACGTCCACCTCCGGCGCGATCTCGCCGCGCGCGACGGCACGCTCGTACACCTTGCTGGTCAGGGCGTTCCGGGGCGCCAGGAAGCGCTCCCGGAAGGCCGTCTGCAGGTCGTCGTCGCGGTGCAGCGCGGTCAGCAGGCCGGCCACCACCGACATCGGCAGCTCGTCGGTGAACCCGCCGTCGCCGCACGCCATCGAGATCAGGTCGCCGCGCAGGCTGCCGGTGTCGACGTCCTCCGGCATCGGGCAGCCCTTGGCCCGGCTGATCGCGTCCACGACCAGCTCGGCCTTGGTGGACCAGCGCCGGTACAGCGTCGCCTTGCTGGCCTTCGCCGCGGTCGCCACCGCGTCCATCGTCAGCCGGTCGTAACCGAGCTCGGCCACCACCGCGACGGTCGCGTCGAGGATCTCCTCCTCGCGCCCGCCTTCGACCCGGGGCCGCTGCCGCACTGTCTCCACATGCATCACCCTGCGTAGCTACATCATCACGATGGAACGAAACCGTTTCGTTTCATCCACCACGGTACGACTCATGTGAAGGAATGCACAAACGAATTTGCCCGGAATTCACGAGTGGCATAGGTCACTCTCCGTACCAGTCGACCACTGGTACGGCGTTGCCGCGCGGGCGCTGAGCCCTAGTCGTCGTCCTCCGCCGAGCGGGCCTGCTCGAGGCGGGAGGAGATCTTCGCGGCCCGGGTCTCGATCTTGCCGGCCAGCCGGTCCCGGGCGGCCCGGAGCACGAAGATCGACAGGATCGACGACACCACCAGGGCGAGCAGCGCGATCGGCCAGATCGACAACCAGCTGCGCAGCACGACCCACATGATCCCGAAGCAGACCGCGAACAGCCCGGCCCGCAGGCCGGTGTAGATACCGAACTCCTTCACGCCTACAGCATCACACATGGCCGCCGCGCATCCTGACGACCCTCAGGCTAACTACAGTGTGTGACAATCCCACTACTCTATGAGAGGTGCCATCATGCGTCTCGCTGTTGCCCTGAGCGCCGCCGTCTGCTGCTTGCTACCAGCACAAACCGCGGCCGCGGCACCCACGCCGGATCCGGTGTACGCCTACGCCGTCGCGTATCCTTTGGACCTCGCGGGGCTGGACCGGGTCTCCCGAGAGCACACCGGGGCCGGGATCGAGGTGCAGTTGAACGGCTTCGCACAGCCGCTCACGGGCCCGCAGGCACAACGCGTTCTCGACGCGCGCTGGACGGCGCGCAAGGCCGGCCGGGATCCGGCGGACAACCTCAGCGTCGGATTCGTCTGGGTCGGCACGGTGGCCCGCGGGATCTGGGACTTCCGCGACGGCTTCGTCGGCGGCGTCAAGCCTGTTGACCTTTCCAGCGTGCAACTGTCGCTCGGCTGCACCCGGATCAAGCAGACGATCACGCGCACCTACGACTACACGAACGAGCAGACGCCGAATGCGGCGTACCTGTACAGCGGCGGTCTCGGGACCAACGCGCCGATCAGTGCCGTCAAGGACGCGACCTCCGGGCACAAGATGGTCACCGACCACGGTGTGACCGACGTGATCCTCACCCGGCCCAGGGGCTGCTCCAAGCACGGCCACGGAGCGCAGTACACGTACGAGCACAACCAGGGCCAGTCCGGATTCAGCGCCTCGGCCGGGTGGGGATTCCTCAGCGTCAGCTACAGCGGCAGCGGAGTCCACTTCCAGAAGGGCACCGACCCCTCCTACAAGACCTTCTGATGCCGAGCATCGCGGCAACAGTCGCTCTGGTCGGCACGCTGCTGACGCCGTCGGCGCCCGACTGGATCACCGACTGCCAGTACGGCACCTATCAGGACAGAGCAAGCAACCGGCTCACCTCGGGACGGCTCGAGACAGGGCTGTGCAGTTACTCGACCTCCGCGGTGTCGCAGGTGAACATCCGCTACCACAAGGAACGCGGGAACCCTGTCACGCTCCGCTTCGCCTGGGAGTTCGTGAACAAGGAAGGCACCGTCCTGACCGGAACCCGCCACGACCTGGGGAAGTTCAGGCAGGCTGCCGGGCAGACCAGGTACTACTCCTGGAAGTACCCGTTCCCCGGGACCAGGCGACCGGCCGCTCCGCTGGTGTGCGGGCGTGGCGTGATGGTGCAGTACGACGATGCCGACGGGAGTCTCGTCGGGCGCTACCAGACCGGAGTGATCTGCTGGTAGTACGCCGGCTCAGAGGCCGGAGTACGCGTGGAAGCCGGACAGCAGCAGGTTGACGCCGACGAAGTTGAACAGGAAGACGCACCACCCGGCGATCGCTACCCAGGCTGCCCGGCGACCACGCCAGCCCGCGGTGGCGCGAGCATGCAGGTACGACGCGTACACCACCCAGGTGATGAGCGACCAGACTTCCTTCGGGTCCCAGCCCCACGCGCGGCCCCAGGCGTAGTACGCCCAAATCGGCCCGGCGACCAGGACCGCGAACGTCCACACCGGCAACGAGAAGGCGTGCACCTTGTAGGCGACCGCGTCGATCCGCGCGGCGGACGGGACCCGGCGCAGCGCGGCCGGCATCGGCTTTCCGTCGAGGTCGCGGGCCTCGGCCCGGGACTTGATGAGGTACAGGATGGACGCCAGCCCGCCCAGCGTGAACCCGCCACCCGCGATCGCGGCCGCGGACACATGGATGACCAGCCAGTACGAGTGCAGTGCCGGCAGCAGGTCACCGGCTGGGACGTAGAAGGCCAGTACGGCGATGCCGAGAGCCGCGGTGATGACGAACGTGACGCCGAGCCCGAGCCACTGCAACCGCTGACGCTTGAGCAGCGCCAGGTACACGATCGCCACCGCCAGCGAAGCGGTGATGGAGAACTCGTACATGTTCCCCCAGGGCACGCGCCCCGCGGCGAGCCCGCGGGTCAGCACACCCCCGAGGTGCAGCACGAACGCGAGCACGGTCAGCAGCACACCGATCCGGCCGGCCTGCTCCCCACGCAGCGAGGAGCCGTCCTCCTCCGCGGCCTCCGAGCTCTCATCGACACCCTGAGCGGGCACCTCGGCGCCGTCCGAGGCGACCAGCACCTTCGGCTTCGCGTGTTCCTTGTGCACCACCCGGAGGCCGGTGGCCCATTCGGCCGTGTGGGCGAGCATGGCGAGGGCGTAGATGATCGTCGCGGTCGGGATCAGCAGATTCGACAGCGATGCCAGAGTGGCCGGGTTCATACCTGCTCCTGCTTCCTCAGAGCCTTCACGATCGCGTCGATCTCGTCACCGAGCCCACGCTCCAGTCCCCGGTCCAGGCCGGCGACCTCGACCACGGTACGCCCGTCGGTCTCGCGGACCCGCACCCAGGTACGCCGCGGGTGCACGAACAGCGAGGCCATCAGGCCCAGGATCGCCAGCAGGATGCCGGCGAGCGCCAGGTTCGTCCCGGGGGTGTGGCTGATCTGCAGCTTCACCCACCGGCTGTAGCCGTTGAACGTGATCGAGCCGGACTTGTCGGGCAGTGCGACGCTCTGCCCGGGCGCCAGCTGGAACCGCCACTTGTCACCGTTCTGCGTGAACTGCGTCAGCTTCGTCTTGTCCAGCTGGTACACCGACTCCGGCTTCCCGGTCTCGGGCTGCGGACGGCCGTAGTACCCGGTCATGACGAGCGCCGGGTTCAGGCTGTCCGGGAACACCGACACAGGTCCTTGCTGGCCGATCACGGCGGTCGGCAGGAAGTACCCCTCGAACCCGAGGGTCTTCGGCCGCGCGTCCGGCGCCTTGATCACGCCGAACGACGAGAAGTTGGCGTCCTGCGGCAGGAAAGGCGCCGGACCCGAGAACGCCACGTTGCCCTGCCCGTCGCGGACGGTCACCCGCGGCGCGTACCCGTGCCCCAGCAAGAAGACGTTGCTGCCGTCCAGCTTCAGCGGGTGGTTGACCTCGAGCAGGTACGACTTCTCTGGGGCGTCCGGTGTCGCCTGGTAGGCCAGCTGCGCCTTGAAGGAGCGGGCCGCGCCCTTCTGCGGGCCGTCCTCCTGGAACCTGACCTGGAAGTCCTTCACGGTCAGCGAGAACGGCGGCAGGTCGGCGTCGCCGGTGAACGCGCGGCCGGGCGTGAAGTCGTCGTACTGCGCCACCGAGTTGGAGAAACCGTTGCCTACGACAACAAGTACGGTGCCGTGGTACCCGAACAACGAGCCCCAGGCGATGCCGACCAGCGCCACGATCAGCGAGAAGTGGAAGAGCAGATTGCCGGCCTCGCGGAGGTATCCACGCTCGGCGGCGACGGCACCGTCGTACGACTCGACCCGGAACCGGCGGCGCTTCAGCTCCCGCTTCGCGACCTCCAGCACGTCGCCCGGCGAGTCGACCTCGAAGCTCTGGTAACCCGGCAGCCGGTTCAGGTTCCGCGGCGGCTTCGGCGGGCGGGACCGCAGCGCCTTGAAGTACACCGACAGCCGCGGTACGACGCAGCCGATCAGCGAGATGAACAGCAGCAGGTAGATCGCCGAGAACCAGGCGGACTTGTAGACGTCGAAGAGCCCGAGCTTGTCGTACAGCGGGCCGAGCGTCTTGTGTGCCGCGAGGAAGTCCGACACCTTGATCGGGTCGATCGGGGTCTGCGGGATCAGCGACCCGGGCACCGCTCCGAGCGCCAGCAGGAACAGCAGCACCAGCGCGGTCTTCATCGACGTCAGCTGTCGCCAGGTCCAGCGCAGCCAGCCGACCAGGCCGAGCGCGGGCGGCGGCTCGTTGCCGGAGTTGCCGGTCGGCGCGGTGATGGAGTCCTTGACCCCCTGATCGACACGGGTCATGTCACACCGCCGACCCGAAGTTGGCGACCCACTGCCGAAGGTCCGCGGTCATCGAGTCCCACACTCCTGTCAGCAGCAGCAGTCCCACCGCGATCATCAGTACGCCGCCGATCCGGATCACCAGCAGCTGGTGCTTGCGGACCCAGGCCACCGCGGCCAGCATCCGCCGGAACGCCAGCGCCGCCACGATGAACGGGATCCCGAGCCCCAGGCTGAACACCAGCGCGAGCAGTGCGCCGCGCCCGGTGCTGCCCTGGGTGGTGGCCAGCGTCATCACGGTCCCGAGCGTCGGACCGATACACGGCGTCCAGCCGAATCCGAACAGTACGCCGAGCAGCGGCGCGGCCGCGATCCCGACCGCCGGCACCCGGTGCACGCGAACGTCGCGCTGCAGGAAGCCGAAGCCGCCGAGGAACACCACGCCGAGGACGACGGTCAGCCCGCCGAGCACCCGGGTGATCGCGGTCTGGTGGTCGATCAGCAGGTCACCGGCCTTGCCGAACAGCACGCCGGTGAGGATGAACACGGCGGAGAACCCGGCCACGAACAACGCCGTACCGGCCAGCATCCGGCCGCGCTTCCCGGAGCCGAGCTCCGCGGCGGACAGACCGGTGACGTACGAGAGGTAGCCCGGCAGCAGCGGTACGACGCACGGCGAGAAGAACGAGATCGCCCCGGCCAGCACCGCGATCGGCAGCGCCACCAGCATCGAGCCCGTCATCGACGAGGCGAACCACTGTCCCATCAGGCTGCGTCTTTCACCATTCCTAGCAGGGTCTGCTTCGTCACTTCGCCGACGACGCGCCCCGCGACCTTGCCGGTCTTGTCGATCACCAGCGTGGTCGGGATCGCGGCCGGCGAGATCTGGCCGCGGAACCGCAGCAGCGCCCGGCCGTCCGGGTCGTAGACGTTCGGGTACGGAACGCCGAACTCCTGGACGAACTTCTTGGCCTGTGCCGGGTCGAGGTCGCGAGTGTTCAGCCCGACGAACTGCACCGACGGCCCCAGCTCCTTGGCGGCTGCGACCAGGTCAGGTGCTTCCTTCCGGCATGGAGGGCACCAGGAGCCCCACACGTTGAGCACCACCACTTGACCGCGATGGTCGGACAGGGTCCAGGTCTTGCCGTCCAGCGTCTTGCCGGTCAGCTCGGGCGCGACCTTGCGGTCGGCGGCCGCGAACACCGACACGTTGCCGTTGCCGCTGACGAAACCCGCCTGGCCCTGGCGATTCTGTGCTGCCTGCTGGCCTGAGCTGCATCCGGTGATCAGCAGCAGTCCGGCGATCACCAACCCCACGCGTCGCATCACGCGCCTCCGACGAACTTCTTCGGGTGCTTCACCGGCAGCAGGTCCTTCGCCGGTTCGGAGTACCCGACCGAGACGATCTGGTCGCCGTGGAAGGTGAACGACGTCAGGCTCGCGAGGCTGCACTGGCGTTTGCGCGGGTCGTGGAACATCCGGCGGCCCTCGATCGCGGAGCGCACGATCCAGATCGGCAGCTGGTGCGAGACGATCAGCGCCTCGTGCCCGGCGGCCTTCTCCCGGGCGGTCTCGACCGCGTCCCGCATCCGCCGGACGAGCTGCGAGTACGGCTCGCCCCAGGACGGCTTGAACGGGTTCCGCAGCAGCCACCAGGCGCTCGGGTTCTTCAGCGCACCGTCACCGACGCCGAACTTCTTGCCCTCGAACAGGTTCGCGGCCTCGATCACCCGCTCGTCGATGTCCGGGGTGATCCCGAACACCTTGGCGATCGGCTCCATCGTCTCCTGCGCGCGCTCCAGCGGCGAGCAGACCAGGTGCACGATGTCGCGGCCCTTGACGTGCTCCGCGACCCGCTCGGCCATCTGCCGGCCGAGCTCGGACAGGTGGTATCCGGGAATCCGGCCGTACAGCACACCGGTTGGGTTGTACACCTCGCCGTGACGCATCAGGTGCACGACCGTCGTTTCGGTCACCACTGTCCCTTCAGTCCTTTACTGCGGCCGCGGCGCGGGCCGCAGGTGCCAGGGCGGACTCGAGCTCCGCGAGCGCGTCGTCGTCGATCGCCGCGCTCACGAACCAGGCCTCGAACGCGCTCGGCGGCAGGTAGACCCCGGCGTCCAGCATGGCATGGAAGAACGCCGTGAACCGGGGCAGCACCTGGGCGTTGGCTCCGGCGAAGTCCCGGATCTCGGCAGATCCCTCCGAGGACTCCACGAAGAAGACGCTGAAGAGGTTCCCGGCCGCGGAGATGACGTGCGGCACACCCTCCTTGTCCAGCGCGGTCGACACCAGCCGCTGGACGGTCAGCGAGGTCTCGTCGAGCTTCGCGTAGACCTCGTCGGTGGCCAGCCGGAGCGTGGTCAGCCCGGCGGTCGTCGCGATCGGGTTCCCGGACAGCGTGCCGGCCTGGTAGACCGAGCCCTCGGGCGCCAGGTGCGCCATCACGTCGGCGCGGCCGCCGAACGCCGCGGCCGGGAAGCCGCCGCCCATCACCTTGCCGAAGGTCATCAGGTCCGGCCGTACGCCGTCCACGCCGTACCAGCCGGACCTGGTGATCCGGAACCCGGTCATCACCTCGTCGGAGATGAACAGCGCGCCGTTGTCCTGGCAGATCTGGGCAAGGAACCCGTTGAAGTTGTCCCGCGGCGGTACGACGCCCATGTTGCCCGGCGACGCCTCCGTGATCACGGCCGCGATCTGGTCGCCGTACTCCGCGAACGCCGCGGTCACGGCCGCCTGGTCGTTGTAGGGCAACACGATCGTGTCCGCCGTGGTGGCCTCGGTGACGCCCGGCGTCCCCGGGATGCCCAGCGTCAGTACGCCGGAACCGGCCTGCGCGAGCAGTGCGTCCACGTGGCCGTGGTAGCAGCCGGCGAACTTCACGATCTTGGCGCGGCCGGTGAACCCGCGGGCCAGCCGCAGCGCGGACATCGTCGCCTCGGTCCCGGACGACACCAGCCGGACCTTGTCCACCGGCGTCCGCGCGACGATCTCCTCGCCGAGCAGTACTTCGGTCTCGGTGGGCGTCCCGTACGACGTACCGCGGGCGACCGCGGCCTGGACGGCGGCGATCACCTCGGGGTGCGCGTGGCCGAGCAGCAGCGGACCCCAGGAACTGACCAGGTCGAGATAGCGGTTGCCGTCGACATCGGTCATGTGACATCCGTCACCGGAGGCCATGAAACGCGGGACGCCGCCGACGGCGCGGAACGCCCGGACCGGAGAGTTGACCCCGCCCGGGGTGACAGTGGAGGCCCTGTCGAAGAGCTTGGCGGACTGTTCTGTGTGATCGGGCACGCCGGCCATTCTCCCCCCGCGGTCACCCGGGCCGATCACCAGGGCAGGGCAGATTTCCGGCCCCGATCGTTCGCAAGGGGTTCACACAGGCTTTGTTACGCGCCAGTATGGGTACCCGGTGACCGCACGTACACGGTCTGGGTCCGGCGCGTAACCCACGCAACGGGGCGGACGTTAGACCTATTACGACGGGCAACCGACATTGACACAAAGACTGTCCGCAGCGTGGGGCCGGACGAGTCGTTGAGTCACGGAGGGGATTCATCGATGGCGAAGGGCAAGCGCCGCGCCACGAGTGGCGGCTGGCGTCAGGTGGCGCCGCTGATCCCGGTGGCGTTGTTCGCGAGCGCGTTCACCGTCAGTGCCACGGACAATCCGGCGATCGCCACCGCGTCGCTGGAGAACGGACTGTCCGGGAACACCTCGGTCGTCGTGCCGAAGCAGCCGATCGCGCAGCCGGCGAACGTTCCGGTGCCGGGCACCGTCGGGCCGGGGGTCGACCCCGGTGAGCAGCCGACCCAGGTGGTCTCCGGGCTGTCCAGCAACGGCATTCCGAACGCCGCACTGAAGGCCTACTCGCGCGCCCAGCAGGTGCTGGCGCAGGCGGACCCGGGCTGTCACCTGCCGTGGACGCTGGTGGCCGCGATCGGCCGGGTCGAGTCCAACCACGGCCGGTTCGGCGGCAACTCGCTGAACTCGCACGGCGTCGCCGTGCCGGGCATCTTCGGCCCGCGGCTGGACGGCTCCAACGGGACCGCGAAGATCGCCGACACCGACGCGGGGGCGTTCGACGGCGACAGTGCGTTCGACCGCGCGGTCGGCCCGATGCAGTTCATCCCCGGCACCTGGCGAGCCGTGGGAGTGGACGGCGACGGCGACGGCGTGCGGAACCCGCAGGACATCAACGACGCGGCGATGTCGACCGGGGTGTACCTGTGCTCCGGCAAGACCGACCTGTCCAACCCGAGCGACCTGAACGCCGCGGTGCTGCGCTACAACCACTCGCAGCAGTACGCCGACCTGGTGATCAGCATCGCCAAGGCGTACGCGGGCGGCAGCTGGATGGCGGTCGGCAACGGTACGTCGGGTGACGGGGACCTGAAGGCCGGCGACCAGATCGGCGACCAGACGATCGACCCGCCGTCGGACAAGGACCTGCCGAAGGCGATCGACCTGCCGACCCCGACGCCGATCATCACCGACGAGCGCGGCGGCACCCGGCCGACCGACCCGTCGACCCCGCCACCGACCACCGAGCGGCCGACGGACCGGCCCACCGACCGGCCGACGTCGACCCCGCCGCCGGTGATCCCGACGCCCGACCCGACCAAGCCGACCGCACGGCCCACGACGCCGACGAAGACCACACCGCCGGCGCCTGGGCTCGCGACCCTGAAGACGGCGGCCGGCCTGATCGTCGGTACCGTCGGAAGCACGCTGCAGGAGCTGCAGACGGCCACCACGTACTGCCAGACCCAGATGGCGAAGGTGACGATCACCAAGCCGACCCAGGATCAGCTGCAGAAGTGCGTGACCGCCTACCAGACCGGTGGCACGAAGGCCGTGGACCAGGTGATCCGTAACCTGCTCTCACTGCTCGGCCTGCTGGGCGTCCTCGGCGGAGGCGTCCTCGGGAGCTGACACTCCCATCCAACCGAAGACCGGCGCGCCAGCCCCCACCCCTCCCTTGGCGCGCCCCTGGCGACGCCACGGAGCATCTCCCCCCAGCTTCGTGGCGTCGCCTTTTAACGTTCAGCTCACCCAGGCGCGGTCGATCGTCTGCGTGATGCCGTTCCCGATCAGATCCGTGGCCGTCACCCGGAGGCTCGGGTAGGAACCGGCCGGAACGCGTGTCCGGAACGTTCCGAAACCGGCCAGCGGGAGCTTCTGCCACGTCTTTCCGTCGAAGGAGATCTCCGCCGTCGTGCGGAACAGACCGATCCCGCGCACACCCGGCTGGTAGCGCGGGGTGAGCTCCAGCGTCCCGTTCGTGTGCTTGTAGTCGACCTGGACCAGCGGCAGGACAGCGGTCTTCTTCGCCGGTGCCGACAGGAAGTGCCACTGGGTGTGCGTCGACGTCGAGGTCTTCGCCCAGCTGTTCGGGCCGCGCTGCTGGTCGAGGGTCAGGTCGTACCAGGCCGCCTTCGCCGGGACCGCGAACTGCGCCACCGACCAGTTCTTGCTGCCCAACTGGACCCCGTTGCTGCTCAGCGTCATGGCCGTCACGTCGCCGCGATCGCCCCAGCCGAACACACTCCGGTCCCCGCTGACGTACTGCGGGATCGCGATCCGCAGCGCGTTCTCGAACCGCGCCGGCGGCCACCCCTGCGCCACGTCACCCGGCGCGTCGGACAACCCCGGTACGGCGGGACGCGTCAGCGGCTCCCACCAGCCGCGGGTTACCTGCTCCCCCGGCTTGTACGCCCGCGGGATCGTCGACTCGAACCCGGTCTCGTTCCAGTCGCCCGCGGACGTCTGCTCGTCCCACGTCACGCCCTTCACGTCGCTGACCAGGTAGTCGGTCCGCCGTACCGCGGCCGCGATCGACCGGGAGGCCGTCAGCCCCGTGGCGATCCCCGGGAGGTGGGCGACCCGCTTGTCGCTGTGCAGCCAGAACGCGTCGTTCTGCTGGAAGTCGGTCGTCACCGCGGCCGGGTTCATCTTCGCGACGTCGTACGTGAGGCCGCCCTTCACCACCGACGGGCCGAGCGCCACGTCGTACCGGTAGGTGCTGTCGCGGACGCCGCTCAGCTGCAGCGACGTCGGGCCGTTCAACAGCTGCTTGCCTTGGTTCGAATTCAGTGTGTAGACAGGGATGCCTTGCTCGGTGCCGGTGGACCAGTAGCCAGGCGCCTCGTTGTAGAGGAACACGACCTTGGCTCCGGCTGCCTTCGCGGCCTGCACCTGCGCGGTCGTCTTGCTGAATCCGCCCCACCGGATCAGCGCGATCTTGCCGCTCGCCCCGGTCAGCTCGGCGGCCGTGCCGTCACCGGCGTTGTAGAGCGGGAGCGTCTCGTTCCCGACGTACACGGTCCTGGAGGAACCGGATCCAGGGCTCGGCAGCGTGCCGCCGCCGGGCAGCTTCACGGTCAGCTGCGGCTGCGCCAGGTCCCAGCGCTGCACGACCTGGAACGTGCCGTTGGCAACCGTTCCGAAGTCCTGGACGTAGACGCCGTTCGCGATCTTGCCGTTGAACGCCCACCCGGACACCGCGTCCCGGTCACCGACCTTGCGGTGCCAGGCGACGCCGATGCTCTGTGCGTCGGCCGGTTTCGGCGTCTTGATCGTCACCTTGTGCGCGGTCCGGGCGTCGAACGTGAACGTCCGGTCGCCGTCGATCCACGCGTCCGGGTCGCCGAGCAACGTCAGCGAGTTCGCCCAGTTGGCCTCGTCGCCGCCGACCGCGTACGCCATCACGCTGTAGCGCCCGGTCGGTACGTCGAGGGTCCGGCTGCCGGTCTGGTCGAACGCGATCGCGGTGACGTCGCCGGTGTCCTGGTTCCACAGCTGGACACCGCTCGCGCCCGCCTTCGTGGTGGCGGGCTGTCCGTCGCGGCCGATCGCCTTCACGGTCACCTGGTTCAGCCGCCCACCGGCCGCGAACCCGAGCCCTGTCCGGTACGCCGTACCGCCAGCCTTCGCGGTCAGTACGCCGGCGTAGTCGCCGGCCCGGGTCTTCGCGAGGTCGAGCGTCACGGTCGCGGACGCCGTACCGCCGGCCGGGATCGTCAACCGGGCCGGGCTCACCGTGAGGCCAGCCGGTACGCCGGCCGGGGACTGCGCGCCGACGGACAACGTGAGGGTCACCGGGTGGTTCGAGTTGTTGCGATAGGCAACCGTACGGTCGACCGGCGCGGGGGCGGTCGGGCCGGTCCAGGACAGGTCGCCGAAGAACAGGTTGGCGGTGTCCGGCAGCACCTTCGGGTCGAGCGCGTTCGGAATGTCGATCCGGCCGAGGCCCTGCTGGTCGGTGCGGGCCCCCGCGGACGGTACGGCGGTGGACGCGAGCGCGGCCTTCAGCTGCGGGCCGGTCCAGTCCGGGTGCCGTTGCGCGAGGATCGCGGCCGCACCGGCGACGTGCGGTGTCGCCATCGACGTACCGCTCATCGCCGTGTAGTACTGGCCGAGCACGTGGCCCTGCTCGGTACCGGCTGCGCGGGCCGCGGCGATCTCGACGCCCGGAGCGGTGACCTCGGGCTTGAGTGCGCCGTCGCCGAGGCGCGGGCCGCGGCTGGAGAAGTTCGCCAGCTTGTCGTTCTGGTCGACGGCGCCGACGGTCAGCGCCTCGGACGCCGCGCCCGGCGAGCCGACGGTCTGCTCGGCGCCGGAGTTGCCGGCCGCGATCACGAACAGCGCGCCGCTGGACTTGGCCAGCCGGTCGACCGCCTCGCTCATCGGGTCGGTGCCGTCGGACGGCAGCCCGCCGAGGCTCATGCTGATCACCTTGGCGCCCTGCTGGACGGCCCACTCCATACCGGCGATCGCCTCGGAGTCGTACCCGCCGCCACCGTTGTCGAGCACCTTGCCGATCAGTAGCTCGGCCCCGGGCGCGACGCCCTTCCGCTTGCCGTCGGACGCCGTACCGAGGCCGGCGACGATTGACGCGGTGTGCGTGCCGTGGCCGTGCAGGTCCTGGACCGCCTCGTCCGGGACGAAGCTCTCCGACGCGACGACCTGCTTGGCAAGGTCGGGGTGCCCGGAGTCGTACCCGGTGTCCAGTACGGCGACCTTCACGCCGTGACCGTCGTACCCCTGCTTCCAGGCCGTCGGCGCGCCGATCTGCGGCATCGACTGCTCGTCGGTGGCATGCGTACGGCCGTCCAGCCAGATCTTGCTCAAGTCGCTCGACTTGAACGTGGCCGGACCGCTGACGCCGTCCCAGAACGCCTTCGCGTCGGACTTCTGCACCGAGACCGCGGTGCTCCCGACGCTGGGGAGGGTACGGCGGACCGTTGCGGCCGTACTGCGCAGCGTGGCGGCCGAGCCGGTGACGAGGAGCGGGAGCTTGTCGCTGCTCGCGTCGTCGTACCCCTGGGCGGCCAGCTCGGTCAGGTTGAACAGGCGCTTGTCGAGGCGGCCCGCGGACAGCAGCGGGTACGCCTCGGCGGGGATCAGCGTGACCTCGCCGTCGAACGTGCCGAAGTAGTACGGCTCGTCGTCGAGCAGCCGGGCCGAGACCTGGCCGGCCGAGTTCGTGGTCAGCTCGGCGACGTCGCCGGTGACCAAGGTGATGCGCTTGCTGGTCGCACCGGGCGTCGGTTGGACGACGCCCGGTGCGGTGCCGGTGGGTGGTCCGGCATTCGCGGTGGTCGGCAGCAGCAGGGAACCGACGACCGTCGCGGCGAGCAGACCCGTCGCGGCCCGGGACAATCGGGGAAACACTAGGCGGACACCTCCCGATGCCCCGACCCACGCGAGGCCATCGTCAGGAGCCTCACAGTCGCCCGCGGCCCCAGTCCACCACTACCGCTGACCTACATCCGCCATGACCGGTACCGGTCAGGCGAACCGCTTCGCGATCCGCTCGGCGCGCTCGAGCAGGTCCAGGTCGTAGGCGACGCCGGGGACGTAGAAGATCACGTAGTCGGCGCCGGCCTCGAGGACCGCCTCGACCTTGTCCGCGATCTCGTCCTCGGTGGCGATCAGGTTGTCCCGGTCGAACTTCTCCCGGTTCATCGGCCCGAGCGCCTTCGCGGTCGCCTTCTGCGGGTCGTCACCCTTGTCGATCGGGAAGATGTTGAAGTTCGTCGACTTGATGATCTCGTCGTAGTCCCGGCCGAGCTTCTGGCAGTGGCCGCGGAGGATGTCCGCCTTCTCCTTGAAGGTCTCCGGGTTGCCGCCACCGATGTTCGCGGCGTCGGCGTACTGCGCGACCAGCTTCAGCGTGACCTTCGGGCCGCCGCCGCCGATCCAGAAGCTCGGGTGCGGCTTGCGGACGCCCTTCGGCTCGTTGATCGGGGCGTCGATCGAGTAGTACTTGCCGTTGTAGACCGGCTTGTCCTCGGTCCACATCTTGTAGATGATCTCGGTCGCCTCGCGGAACGCCGCCATCCGGGTCGGGATGTCGGTCCACTCGTAGCCGTACGCCTTCCACTCGTGCTCGTACCAGCCCGCGCCGATCCCGGCGTACAGGCGGCCGTGGCTGGCGACGTCGACGGTGGACGCGATCTTCGCGTACAGCGACGGGTTCCGGTACCCGTTGCAGCCGACCATCTGGCCGATGTTCACCCGCTTGGTGTCGCGGGCCAGCGCGGCGGTCGCGCTCCAGCACTCGAACGTGGTGTTGTCACTCGGCTCCGGCACCGTGTGGAAGTGGTCGAACAGCCAGATCGAGTCCCAGGACTGCTCGTCCGCGCGCTTGGCGACGTCGGTCATCGCCTCCCACTGCTCGATCGGATCCGCGATCTCCGCCAGATCCATCTTCCAGCCCTGCGGTACGAATACCCCGAAACGTGTAGTCATGCCGCCATCCTTTCCGGGGATGGCGGCATCGGTCCATGAATACGAGTACTGAATTCGTTCTCAATCGGACCACTACGACTTCTTAATTCGCGTTCAGCACCCCGGCTCCCGAGCCCGGCTCACTCCGGTGTACGGCGTTGGCCGCGAGCAGCACGTTCAGCGCCACCGGGGCGAGGCGGCCGCCGAACTGCTGCCGGGTCAGCGCCGCGACACCCGCGGCGGTCGGCGCGGACGCCGACGTACCGAAGAAGCGGCAGGCACCTTCAGTCGTCGTCGGGCAGCTACCGGAGCCGAAGCCGCCCGCACCGCTGACCGACTCACCGTCGCCGGCCAGCCAGTTCGGTGCCGGGAAGCTCAGCGCGCCGGCGCCGGGGATGCCGGTGCACGGACCTAGGCGGTTGCCCGGGCAGCGGGTCGTGGTGACGAGCTGCACCGGACCGGCCGCGCTGTACGGCTCCACCGGTGAGGTCTTCGGGTCGGTGGACACGCTCGCGTTCACGGCTCCCGCGCTGGTGGCGAAGATCGTGTAGTTCGAGTCCGGGTTCAGCGAGCCGGCCGCGTCGGTCGGATCGAGCGTCTGGACACCGGCCGACAGGGCCCGCCAGCGCAGGTCGAGGATCGGCGCCTTCCGCGCGGTCGACGTACCGGCGACGTTCACCACCAGCTTCACCGGCTGCGCGGCGGACGTGGTGTTGAAGTACTGGAGCTGCTCGATCGTGTCGCCGACGCCGTTGGCCTGGACGTTCGTGCTGGACGCGAGGCACTTCGTACCGGTGCTGTCCATCACGTACAGGTTCAGGTCGGTGAACCCGCCCTGTCCGGCGGTCGGGTAGATCGCCCGCGGCTCGCTCCACTGCAGCGTTGGCATGACCCCGGCGCCGGGCAGCAGGTTCAGGTCGTACGTCGTGTCGTTGCCGCGCAGCCTCACGACGTTGTCCGGGTCCTTCGGGCAGCCCGTGTACGGACCGGTGACGCCGTCGGGGCCCTTGCCGGTGCCGACCGCGGTCACCCGCGGGGCGTGCCGGTTGCCGAGGTTGCCGGACGACGAGCTGACCCAGATGCCGTGCTTGGCGAGCGCCTCGGCGGTCGCGGCGCCCAGCCCCTGCTGGAACACCGGTTCGTCGTCGAGCGCGATGTCCTCCGCGATCATCGTGACGCCCGCGTTCGCCAGGACGTGGAACGCCTGGAAGTAGTCGGCATTGGTGTCGAGCGTGCTCGCGAACGCCAGCTTCGCGTCCGGCGCGAGGTCGTGGATGATCTCCATCATCGCGGTGCCCTCGTCGTTGTTGTACGACGCACTCTGCAGCACCTGCGTGTCCGGCGGCAGCTCACCGGCGGCGATCGCCTCCGCGACGTGGTCGGCGTCGCCGGAGATCACGCCGACCTTCTGGCCGCGGCCGGTCAGGCCACGGGCCTGGGCCTTGTCGGCCTGGTGCAGCTGGACGCCCTCGGCGGTGACCGGGCCGACGTCGACCGCGGGACGCAGCGCCGGGCGCAGCGCGCTGACCCAGTCGAGCGCGGCGACGGCGTCAAGCTTGTCGTACGGGACGGACGCGGAGACCAGGCCGGTGGTCGGCAGGGCGATCTTGCTCGTGAAGTCGGCCGCGTTCTTCTCGACGGAGACGCCGAGCGCGGTCAACTGGGCCTGCTGCGCAGCGGTGACCGGCGCGGCGGCGTACACCTGGACGCCGATCCGGCCGTTGCTCTCGACACCCATCGAACGGGCGGCGACACCGGCCTGCTTGGCGGCCGCGGCCTTGGCGGCGTCCCGAAGCATCGACGGCACCTTCACGGCGGCCGGATCGGGTGCCTGGGCCTGCGGTGCCTCGGGCTGCGGTGCGGCGGTCGCCGGGGCAACCATCGCCAACGGAACCATCAACATGATGCTGCTGAACACGTAGCGGAGCTTCATTCGGTGAGTCCTCTCCCCCTCCTGAGCGGTCGCGACCCACAGTCATCTACCCACCAACCACCTGTCCAGTCCTTGCGTCGTACCTCTCCGAAGGAGGCTTCACCATCGCGACCACGAAGTTCGACCACTTGTTCACCCTCGCGGCCCCACGGATCGCCGCCGGGACCCACCACCGCGAGGCCGTTCCCGGCGAGGGCGGCCGCTGGCCGCTGTCGGTCGTGCTGCGACCTGATCCCGGTACGGCGCTCGCGCGATCACTCGACGTACTCACACAGGAGGCGGCCGCCCTCGCCGGTCCAGGCCATTGGCAGACCGGCCAACTGGGTTCGGCTCACCTGACCGTCCGCGCCCTCGAGCCCCGCCGCGAACACATCCCCACCAACGACCCGACCGCTGCCCGCTACCGGTCCGCCCTCACCCGGGCAACCAGTCGCCCTGGCGGGGGCGGGGCCGGAGCCGACACCCGCCCCTCCGGCGAGCCAGCCGGCTGGCCGGCGAGCTTTCGGGTCACCGGGCTCACACTCACCCCGGGGACCATCATGGCGTGTGCCGAGCCGCTCGACCCCGCCGCCGACACCTTCAGCGATCGGCTGACCACCGAGCTCGGGCCGGATGCTTGGTACGAGACCACCCGGCGCGACATCTGGTACCTCAACCTGCTGCACTTCACCGGCGACATCGCGCGCCCGGCCGAGCTGATCGACTGGGTGGCGAGCCGCCGCGCGACGCCGTACGGAACGGTTGCTGTCAGCAACGCCGAACTGGTCCGCGCGGAGCTCGCCACCGGGAACCGGCCGCACATGCGACTGGTCGAGTGGGTCAGCGGGTGATCTTCGCCGCCGCCGCGCGGGCGAGCTTGTCGAAGTTCGGTGCGGGCACCCCGGGCCCCATTTCGCGGAAGGCCAGCACCGACACGGTGCGACCCTTCAGCGTGACCGCATACGGGAAGCCGCCCGCCTCGCTACCGGGGTCGTTCGGCTTCGGGTAGTCGTACCAGCGAATCACCTGGGTGAGATCTCCGGAGGCCCCCTTCACCACCCGGTTCTCGGTGATCTTCCGCGCATGCGTGGGCGCCGGCTTGCTGTACGTGCAGGTCTTCAGCGTCGCGATCACCGAGTTGTACGCCGCCCGCGCACTCGCGGCGTTCGCGTACTGGCTCACGTACTGCGCCCCGTACGCGTCCATCTCGTCCGTGAACCCGCGCGCCATCCGTGCCGCCACGTGCTTCCCCTCGGTCGACGCCGGCCCGCAGTACGTCCGCGGCAGGAGCCCCTTGTCCACCTGCGTGCTCCATGCGCGGCGCGCGTCCGCCTGCTTCACCTGTCCGACGGTCAGCAGCTGCGACCGGCTCAGCGAGCTGGCCGAGGTCGTTCCCGCGTCCGCCCCCTGGGCCGCCAGCACACTGAGCCCGACCGCCAGCACACTCGTCGCCACACCTGTCACAACCGCGCCCCGGCGGATGCCCCCAGCAACCTTCATATCTGTCTCCTCGTTGATCGCTTGTCACGAGTAGACGCGTTGGCCACCGGAAAAGTTGTTCCGGTCTAGACAGAAGTACGGGACCGCAACCGGCGGAGCATCCGCGGGCTGTCGAAGCCGACCGTCCGCGCCGCCGACTCGACCGTGCTGCCGTGGCCGATCAGGTGCTCGGCGCGTTCCACCCGCAGCAGCTGCTGGTAGCGCAGCGGCGTGAGCCCGGTCGCGGTGGTGAAGATCCGGGTCAGCGTGCGTTCGCTGACGCCGACGTCCCCTGCCAGCTCGGCGAGCGGGAGCCGGTCGGCGTACCGGGCGTCGATCACGTCCTGGACGCGATGTGCGAGGTCGTTCAGGTGGTCGCGGTGCCGGAGCATCGCGGACTCCTGCGGATCGTCGCCGTTCCGCCGGGCGTACACCACCATCTCCCGCGCCACCCGGGCGGCCGCCTCTGCGCCGCGGCCGACGGCGACCAGGTGCAGCGCGAGGTCGATGCCGCTCGCGATACCGGCGGAGGTGATCACGCGGTCGTCCTCGACGTACAGCACGTCCCGGACGATGGTCGCCCGCGGGTACCGGGCGGCCAGCTCGTCGGTCAGGTCGTGGTGGGTGGTGAACCGGCGCCCGTCGAGCAGGCCGGCCCAGCCGAGCGCGTCGGCGCCCGAGCAGACGCTCGCGACCGATCCGCCGGCCGCGTGGTGCGCCCGCAGCCGGCGCCGGAACTCCGGCCCGATCGGCGGCTCCGGCGACAGCCGCGGCGACCGCCAGCCCGGTACGACGATCAGGTCGCGGGCGTCCAGCTCCGGCCACTCGGACTGCGTCCGCAACGGCACCCCCTGGGCGGTTGCGACCTCGTCGGACTCCGCCACGTACGAGACCTCATAGGAGTAGCCGAAGTCGTTCGCGGTCGTGAACACCTGCGCCGGGCCGGCCAGATCGAGTAAGTGGAGTCGCGGCACCAGTACGAAGACCACTCGAGTAGGACGCATTCGGTCAGGATGCCACGGGTACGCCGGTGAGCTCGTCGAGGGTGCGGACGGTCGCGAACCGGCCGGCCAGCACGTACTCCGTACGCTCGGCGACCTGGTCCGCGGTCAGCGTGCGCGGGTCGGCGAGGATCTCCTCGACCGACGCCTGCTCACGGATCGACCAGTGCGCGAGCGCCATCGTCGCGGTCGCCTCGGTGACGAACACGACGTCGTACCCAAGGTCGGAGCCGACCCGGGCGGTGGTCTCGCAGCACTGCTCGGTCCGGATACCGCAGACGACGATCTCGGACACACGTTCCTGGGTCAGCAACTGCTGCAGATTCGTGGTGGTGAAGGCGTTGTGCGAGGTTTTCCTGATCACCGGCTCACCCGGCAGCGGCTCGAGTCCGTCGATCAGCCGGACGTGTCCCTCGGCCGGGTCGAACGCGCCGCCGGTGCCGGGCTCGGTGTGCAGCACCCACACCACCAGTTCGTCGCGCGCCCGGGCCGCGGCCACCAGGCGCTGCACCCGGTCGGCGATGTCGGGGTGGTTCACCAGCTGCCAGTTCGGGCGGACCCGGAACGATTCCTGGACGTCGATCACGATCAGTGCGGTTCGGCTCATGCCACCAGGATGCGCGCGGAACGGCGTACCGCTGAAGGCTCGATCGGGGCGGGTGGCGGACGGATCTGGTCACGCCGAAGAGATCGGACGAATTCGAACCGTTACGAACTGTTCCAAACAATCGAGCGCCGTCCTATCGTGCCCAGGTCAGGTTCTACAACGATTGAGGGGATTGCGATGCCCGAACACCTGCCCCGCCGCCAGGTCCTCCGGACCGCCGGCGCATTGGGCCTCGGTGCCGCCGCCGCGGGCGCTCTCAGCAGCACCGCGGAAGCGGCCACCCGAACCGCCGCGACGACTGGTACGCCGGATAAGTTGCACGGTATGGGCGCACACCACGGCAAGCTCGAGATCCGCAAGGACCCGTTCGGCACCACTCCGGACGGCCAGGGTGTGGACGTGTACACGTTCACCAACGGCCGGGTGACGATCTCGATGCTGACCTGGGGAGCGACCCTGCAGCGGATCGAGACCCCGGACCGCCGCGGCCGGACCGAGAACATCAGCCTCGGCTTCGACAACCTGCCGGACTACGCGAAGCTCAGCCCGTACTTCGGCGCCACCATCGGCCGGTACGGCAACCGGATCGCCAAGGGCAAGTTCACGCTCGACGGGACGGCGTACCAGATCCCGGTCAACAACGGCGAGAACGCGCTGCACGGCGGCACCATCGGCTTCGACAAGAAGGTCTGGAAGGCGAAGGTCGTCCAGGACGACTCGACCGTCGGCGTCGCGTTCACGTACGTCAGCCCGGACGGCGAGATGGGCTTTCCCGGTGAGCTCACCAGCACCGTCACGTACACGCTCGACACCCGCGACAACCTGCGGATCGACTACCACGCGACGGTCGCCGGCAAGTCGACGATCGTGAACCTCACCAACCACTGCTACTTCAACCTGCTCGGCGAGGGCAACGGCACGATCTACGACCACGTCCTCGAGCTGAACGCGCCGAAGTACACCCCGGTCGACGCGACGCTGATCCCGACCGGCGAGATCGCCCAAGTCGCCGGTACGCCGTTCGACTTCGGCCGGCCGACCGCGATCGGCGCCCGGCTCCGGGGCGACCACGAGCAGCTGGTGTTCGGCCGCGGGTACGACCACAACTTCGTGCTCGGCGGCCAACCGGACAAGGACGGCCTGCGCCTCGCCGGCCGGTTCACCGAACCCGAGCACGGCCGCACCCTCGAGGTCCGCACCGACCAGCCCGGCGTGCAGTTCTACAGCGGCAACTTCCTCGACGGCACCTTCCTCGGCATCGGCAAGTTGGCCTACCGCCAGGGCGACGCCTTCGCCTTCGAGACCCAGCACTTCCCCGACTCCCCGAACCACCCCAACTTCCCATCCACAGTCCTCCGCCCCGGCGACACCTACAAATCCACCACCATCTACACCTTCGGCACGAAGTAGCCGGATCTCCAGGCCATCACAATCCGCTCGCCGGCATCGGCGCCCGCCCGGTGCGCCCGCCGGACGGCGATTGTGATGGCCTGGAGATCCGCACCCGACGCGCCGAAGCCGCAAGCAAGGGTTGCCTAACTTTCGTAGGGTCGAGCCATGGTGCTGCAGATTCCGTTCGAGGACGCGTTTCGGTTTGACCCTTCGCCGACGTTCGCGGAGTTGCGGGAAGGTCGGCCGGTGGCCCGGGTGCGCACGTTGGCCGGTGCGGAGGTTTGGCTGGTGACGCGGTACGACGACGTGAAACTGGTGCTGGCCGACCCGCGGTTCTCGCGGGCCGCGGTGGTCAAGCAGGGCGCGCCGCGGGTCGCGCTGGCCAAGCCGATGCCGAACAGCCTGACCACCACCGACCCGCCGGAGCACACCCGGCTGCGACGGTTGGTGGTACCAACGTTCGCGCACCGGAAGATCGAGCGCACCCGGCCGTGGGTCGCGGAGCTGTCCGCGCAGCTCGCCGAGGACGTCGCGCGGGCCGGTGACGGTGCCGACCTCCGGCAGCTGGTCGCGCTGCCGCTGCCGATCCAGGTGATCTGCCAGCTGCTCGGCGTACCGTACGCGGACCGCGCGCGGTTCCGGGAGTGGACCGAGCTCGGGTACAGCATGAAGATGGCCGAGAAGGACCTGGTCGAGGACGCGATGACCAGCCTCACGGCGTACATCGAGGACCTGGTCACCAAGAAGCTCGCGAACACCGACGCCCCGGCCGAGGACCTGCTCGACGAGCTGGTGCGTGCCCGCGAGGAGGGCGACCGGCTCAGTCAGGAGGAACTGATTGCGTTCGGCGTCAATCTGCTCGTCGCCGGGCACGAGACGTCGGCGAACCAGATTTCGAGTTGCGTCGCGACGCTGTTGCGGTGGCCGGAGAACTGGGCGCGGCTGGTGGCGGACGAGAGCCTGATCCCGTCCGCGATCGAGGAGTTGCTGCGCTTCAACCGGTTCAGCGAAGTCGGTCAGCTGCGGGTGGCGCTCGAGGACGTCGAGCTGCACGGCGTACAGATCAAGGCCGGCGAGGGTGTGATGGCCGCGCTCAATTCGGCGAACCGGGATCCACGCGCGTACGACGCACCCGACGAGCTGCGGCTGGATCGCGCGGACAACAAGCACCTGTCGTTCGGCTACGGCCCGCACTTCTGCCTGGGGGCGCAACTGGCGCGGATCGAACTGCAGGAGTCGCTGCTGGCGCTGGTCCGGCGGTTCCCGGGAATGAGCCTCGCGAAGCCGGCCGAAGAGCTCGAGTGGCGTCGCGTGCTGGTGAGCGGCCTCGCAGAACTGCCGGTGAACCTGGGCGGTCCACCGGCAGTTCGGTGATCAGTTCTGCGAGCTGAACACCAGACCGTGCTCGGTCTCGTACTGCTCGATGAAACGCTTCGCCATCGGCTCGCTGCAGCTGACCGCCCTCGCCAGGTTCGCGGCGGTTCGCTCGTGGCCCTCCGGCCAGTCGGCCAGCATGTTCCACGCGCGCATGCGCTTCTTCTCGAGATCGGTCGGCTCTTCCGGTTCCTCTTCGACCGGCTCTGCAGCCTTCGGAGTGGTGATCAGCGCCGGCGGCTGCGGGTCCGTCGGGCCGGCGAAGGGCGACGGTGGCTTGGGCTTCTCCACCAGCGGTTCGGCCTTCGGCTGCGGGGCGAACGGCTTGAGGCTGCTCGCCGTACCGTTCACCACGTGCTGCGGTTCGCTCTCGTCCTCGACGACGACCGCCTCGGACACGTTCCCGCTGTCGGCCGGGTCCGGGTCGACGATCGCCATCAGCTCACCGGTCCAGGCGTCGTCGTCGCGCAACCCCACGCCGGTGCCGTCCGCACGGCGCGGCTGCCCACCCTCGAGCACCCAGACGGCGGCCGGTACGCCCGGACGCTCCTCGGGCTCCGGCGGCGGCGAGATCGCCTTCGTCAGCTTGCTGGTGATGACCTCGTAGTTGATCCGCTCCTCGAGCATCCCGGCCAGCCGGTCCGGGTCGTACGTCGTCTCGGCGATCTTCGCCAGCCGCTCGTCCTGGTGCTCGGACCGGATGTACTCCGCGACGGTCCCGGCGATCGCCTCGCGACGGCTCCGGTTCCGGATCTGGTGGTGCGCCGCCCGCAGGCTTTCGTACAACGTGTAGCCGTGCTCGATCGCCAGCGACCGGGCCAGCCAGGTAACCCGCGGCTCGCGGGCCCACTGGACGACGCCGTACACCGGGCCGGTGTCGCGCATCTGCCCGGCACGGCGCAGTGCGTCGCGGCGGCGGGCCGAGCTGTGGATCAGCCAGAGCACGTACGCGAACGCGGACAGGCCGCCGAAGCCGAAAGCCAGGAACCGCTCCTCCGGGCGCCAGTGCCCGACGACGTTGAACACGACCGCGACCAGTGCCGCGAAGAACGACATCGCGCGGTACGCGTACGCCTGCTCGCCCTTGCGCCGGCGCAGGTCGGCGAGCGCCGCGGTGGCCACACCGCCGAGCTCGAGCACCGCGACCGCGGGCGTGACGAGAATGATCTTGAGCAACGGCGAGAAGCCGTCGCTCGGCCAGGGGATGTGGGTCACGCCGGCCCAGACCTGGCCGACCAGCGCCGCGGCAGCCGCGGTCGCGTAGAAAGCGTAGGCGACCTTGTCCGCACCGGTGAGGGGTACGTTGACCAGTTCGCCAGTACTGGTGCTGCTGGTGTTCTCCTGCAAGACGTGCACTCCTGACCGGTTTGGGCTCTCCGGCAGTTCGTCGGTTGGGTGGTACGGCGGCCCCCATAGCGCGCTGCAAGAGGCTACCGGTTTCCGGCCCCGAAAGGGGAGGCGAATCCGGAAACGTCTCGAACCATCCCCGGTCTTGTCCGGGTTCTAACCTCCGAATTCACCGCTGAGAACATGGCCCTCTAGTCTCGGGTGATGATCCGGACCTTCCGCTCGCTGCCCGATCCGTCCGCACTGGCCGCCGATCTCGGTCCGCGGTACGGCCTCACGTTCGTGCACTGCGAGCTGCGCCGGACACTGGTGAACGACGTGTACGAGCTGGCCACCGCCGACGCCCGGTACGTGCTGAAGCTCTATCTGTACGGCAGACGCGAGGCGGACGAAATCCGTTGGGAGACAGGGCTTTCGGAGCATCTGCGCGCGGCCGGCGTCCGTACGACGGAGGCCGTCCCGCTGCTCGACGGCGACACGGTCGGCCTGCTGGAGACACCTGAAGGACCCCGCCCGTTCACGCTGCTCAGGTACGTCGAAGGCAGCACGCCGAAGCCACCCTTCACCGACGAGCTGTACGACGCGTTCGGCCGGCAGGTGGCGGCATTTCACGAGGCCGCGGAGAACTACACGTCGCCGTACTTCCGGCCGCCCGCGGAAGACGTCGAGCAAGCGCTCGAACAAATCCTCGCCGTCGACGGCACGGAGGAAAACCTGCTCCGGAGCCTGGTGGCCGCAGTACGGAACAACCTCGCGCAGTACTCAAAGGCAGGAACCTGCCACGGCGACGTCTCGATGGACAATGTTTTGTTGACGCCACAGGGACTTCTGTTGCTCGATTTCGATCTGGCGGCGACCGGTCCACTGGCAGCAGATTTCTGCGGCGTCGCGACAACGCCGCACTGGGCGGCGTTCAAGGCCGGGTACCGCACGCGGCGCGAGCTCACCGCCGAGGACGAGGCCGCGATCCCGTCCCTGCAGATCGTTGGGCGGATCCTCAACCTGCGGTTCCACGTGGTCGACAAGCCGCGCTACCGCGGCACCGAGTCGCGCGGCGAGGGCTGGGCGGCTGCGGAGTACGACGGGCTGCGCGCACTTCACAGCAAGCTGCCAGGAAACGTGGAGCGCACCTGAGGGCTGGCTGTTCATGCTGAGGGCATGAGGTTTGCGGCGCGGTCGTTGAGTGTGCGGGTCGCGGCGGCGATGGTGGTGCTGGTGGCGGTGGTGAGTCTCGCGATCGGCGCGCTGACGACCGCCGCGATCAGCTCGTACCTGACCAACCAGCTCGACGGCAAGGTGAACGCCGCCCAGGGCCGCGCGGCCGGCGCACTGCGGAACGGCGGCCCGCCGCTGGACGCGCCGCACGGGCAGGACGCGGGCACCGTGACCGTCTACCGGCAGGCGTCCCAGGCGGTCGGCACCTTGATCACCTCCGACGGGCAACTCACCGCTCTGTCGGACGAGGCGGTCAACGTCCTCGATCAGTCCGCCACCGACCAGAACAGTACGGTCGACCTCCCGGAGCTCGGCACGTACCGCGTCCGCGCGTCGACCGTCGGCTCGATCACCGTCATCGCGGGCCTGCCCACGAAGGACATCCAGAACACCGTCACCAGCCTGATCGGCTGGGAGGCGCTCTTCGGCGGCATCGGCGTCGTCGCCGCGGGCGGTGTCGCGATCTTCGTCGTACGGCGGCAACTGCGGCCGCTGCGCCGGGTCGCGCAGACCGCCCGCGAGGTGGCCGCGCTGCCGCTGGACACCGGCGAGATCGGGGTCACCGCGCGGGTGCCGGACCAGCTCACCGACGAGCGGACCGAGGTCGGCCAGGTCGCGGTCGCGCTGAACACGTTGCTCGGGCACATGGAAGGGGCGCTGGACGCCCGGCACCGCAGTGAGCAGCAGGTCCGGCAGTTCGTCGCGGACGCGTCGCACGAGCTGCGGACGCCGCTCACCACGATCCACGGCTACGCGCAGCTGAGCCTGCGGCAGCGGGATCCGGAGCTGTACACGCACGCGATGGGCAAGGTGATGGTCGAGACCACCCGGATGGCATCGCTGGTCGAGGACCTGCTGCTGCTCGCCCGGCTGGACGCGGGGCGACCGCTCGACCGGCAGCAGGTCGACCTGTCCCGGATGGCGCGCGACTCGGTCGCCGACGCCGAGATAGTTGCCCCCAGCCACCACTGGGACCTCGCCGTACCGGCCGATCCGATCACGGTGATCGGCGACGAGCAACGCCTGCACCAGGTCGTCACCAACCTGCTCACGAACGCCCGCCGGCACACGCCCGCCGGTACGACGGTCACCGTCTCCGTCCGGCGCCTCGACCACACCGCCGTACTCACGGTCCACGACGACGGCCCCGGCATCCCCGCAGACCTGCTCCCGAACGTCTTTCAGCGCTTCACCCGCGCCGACACCGCCCGCACCCGAGCCACCGGCGGCACCGGCCTCGGCCTCTCCCTCGCCGAGTCCATCACCCACGCCCACGCCGGCACCCTGACCCTCACGTCCAAGCCCGGCAGCACGACGTTCAGCCTCGCCCTACCGGCGTGACCAGGGGGCGCCGAGCTCGGAGAACAGGGAGAGTTCGTCGGAGGCGCGGTCGATCCAGTGCTCGACGTCGGAGAGGATCGGGCGGCGGTCCAGGCCTTCGCCTTCCCAGTGGATCAGCTCGGGTGGTACGACGGCCGGGTCGGGTGCCGTCCGGACCGCCTCGACGACGCGGGTGAAGCCGCCGGTGGCGTGCAGGGGGACGTAGAGCGGTACGGCGGGATCCGCCCGATGGGCGAGCAGGTTCTCCAGCAGATCCGCGCGACCGTACTTCGTGCCATCGATCAGGTCGGACTGGTACGTGAGGACCGCGCGCCGCTTCGACCCGTGGACGATCACCGACGCCTCGAGGTGTTCGGTGGCGCAGAGCGTGACCGCGATCAGGATCGGCGTACCGCGGCTGGTCGTGATCCGGACCGAGGACGTGTCGTCCGACTCGATCGGGTTCGCCCGGTACAGCTCGGTCTCGATCGAACCGATGTCGTCGACGCCGGTCGACCCGTCGAGCAGCAGCGCGGCGGCGGTCGCGTGCGCGAGCGGATTGGTCACCGCGCCGTCGACCACGTCGATCCCGTCCAGCCGGCGTCGCCCGGACCAGCGGGCGCGCTGGAAGTAGCGGGCCGTGCGCACCCACTTCCCGGTCGCGCTGATCCCGCGGAGCTCGCCGAAGTCTCCGTCGGCGATCATCCGAGCCAGCGTCAGCGTTGCCTCCGACGCCTGCGCCTGGAAGCCGACCTGCAGCGCCCGCCCGGTCTCCTCGACCACCGCGGTCAGCTGCTCGAATTCCTCCAGCGACGCCGTCGGCGGCTTCTCCAGCAGTACGTCGGCGCCCGCCCGCATCGCCAGCTCCGCCAGCGGGACGTGCGTCTGGATCGGCGTACAGATCACCACGACGTCGACCTCGGTGGCGGCCAGCAGTTCGTCGAGGCCGGCGTACACCTGGACACTGTCTGGTAGGTCGCCACCGCCCTGCGGGTCGGCCACGGCGACCAGCTCGGCGTCGGGCAGCCGGGTGACGTTACGGACGTGGGAGGCTCCGTGGCCGTGGATTCCCACCACGGCCACGCGGGCCACCGTCATCGGCAATCAGTTGCGGTCAGCAACACTATTTGAGCCCACCCTTGACCTCGTCCAGGAATGCCTTGGCCGCCGCGTCCGGCGCCTGCCGCCCGAACAGTACCTCGGTCGTGTACCGCTGGATGATCTTCTCCACCTGGCCGCCGCCCACCGGCGGCGCCGGCGACGGGTCGCCGAGGTCGGCCTTGATGTCCTGGATGAACTTCGCGGTCGCGGCGTCGGCCGGCTGCAGCTTCGGCGTCACCTCGGTGCGGATCTCGGTGTTCGGCGGCACGCCCCGCTCGGCCAGCAGCACGTTCCCGGCCGCCGCGCTGTTGGCCAGGTAGTTGACGAACTCCGCGGCCTCCTTCTGGTGCTTGGACCGGGACGAGATCGACCAGAACATCGAGCCCTTGTAGTACGAGCCGTTGTCGGCGGACTTGCCGTCGGCGCTCGGGATCCGCAGCAGCTTCAGGTTCTGCCCTGCCGCCTTGCTGTACGCCACCAGCTGGTTGCTCCAGATGAACGTCATCGCGAGCTTCCCGGTCGCGAACGCGGACTGGTCAAGGGACGCGTTCATGTCCTGCGAGACGGCTTCGGCGGACGGGATCGCCTTGTCGTCGCGGAGCTTCAGGATGTACTTGAAGAAGTCGGTGGTCTGCTCCGGCGAGACGCCGAGCTTGCCGTCCTTGGTCCACAGCGACTCGCCGTGCTGCCGGGCCCAGAGGTTCAGGCCGGCCTCGTTCACGCCGAGCGTCCCGGACCCGGTGATCTTGCCGCCGGTCTTGGTGGTGATCTCCGCGGCGGTCTTCGCGTAGTCGTCCCAGGTCCAGGTCTTGTCGTCCGGGACCGGTACGCCGGCGGTCTTGAACGCGGCCGGGTTGACGACCACCGCGAACGAGTTGATGCCGGCGTTCAGCCCGTACAGCCCGCCGTCGAACTCGCCGGCGCCGAGCGTGTCCGGCTCGAACTTGCCGGTGTCCAGGCCCTGCGCCTTCTTCAGGTCGAGCAGCGCGCCGCGGTCGGCGTACTCGCGCAGGTACTTCTCGTCCATCTGGATGATGTCCGGCGCGTCGTTCGCCGCGACCGTGGTGGCGAGCTTGTCCCAGTAGCCGGACCAGTCGCCGAACTCGCCCTTGATCGTGACGTTCGGATGGTCCTTCTGGTACGCGTCGATCACCTGCTGGGTGAGCTTGGTCCGGGTGTCCGACCCCCACCAGGTGAATCGGAGCGTGACCTTGCCGCCGTCCGCCGACGACGACCCGCCGCCGGAGTCGCCGCCGCACGCACTGGCCGCCAGCAGCGTGCCGGCCAGCGCCAGGGCCGTCAGGGCCCGGGGGATGTGCCTCATGTGATGCACCTTTCAGGGGGTTACTTGATGCCGGTGGTGGCGATGCCCTTGATCAGGAACCGCTGGCCGAGCAGGAAGGCGAGGAAGACCGGGACCAGCGACACCACCGACATCGCGAACATCGAGCCCCAGGACGAACTGGAGGTCGAGTCGACGAACGACCGGAGCGCGATCGGCACGGTGTACATGTGCGGGTCGGTCAGGTAGATCAGCTGGCTGAAGAAGTCGTTCCAGGTCCAGATGAACGTGAAGATCGTCGTGGTGGCCAGCGCCGGCACCATCAGCGGCAGGATGATCCGGCCGAAGATCGACGCCTTCCCGCAGCCGTCGATCCGGGCGGCCTCGTCCAGCTCGCGCGGGATGCCGCGGATGAACTGCACCATCAGGAAGACGAAGAACGCGTCGGTGGCGAGCAGCTTCGGCACGATCAGCGGCAGCACCGTGTTGATCCAGCCCAGCTTCGAGAACAGGATGTACTGCGGCACGATCACCACGTGGATCGGCAGCATGATGCTGAGCAGCATGATCCCGAACCACAGCTTCTTCGCGGTGAACTCCAGCCGGGCGAACGCGTACGCCGCCATCGAGCAGGACACCAGGTTGCCGAGGATCGAGCCGAGCACCACCAGCGCGGAGTTCAGCAGGTACCGGGTGAACGGCTCGGTCAGCGCGTTCCAGCCGACCCGGTAGTTCTCGATCCGCAGGTCCTTGATCAGGATCCCGGGGTCGCGGAAGATCTCGTTGCCCGGCCGCAGCGAACTGACCACCATCCAGATCACCGGGTACAGCATCACCAGCGCCGAGCCGGCCAGTACGACGTGGATCACCAGCGGCCGGATCCGGGCCCAGGTGCTGCCCGCGGTCCGGCGAGTGGCGACGGTACGGGACAGCGTCTCAGTCGTCATAGAACACCCAGTACTTCGAGGCGAAGAAGTTCGCGGCGGTGAAGACCCCGATGATCACGAGCAGGAACCACGCCATCGCGGAGGCGTAGCCCATGTCGAAGTTCCCGAAGCCCCGGTCGTAGAGGTACAGCGTGAAGAACATCGTCGAGTCCGACGGCCCGCCGCTGCCCCCGGAGACGACGAACGCCTGGGTGAACGACTGGAACGCGTGGATGATCTGCAGCACCAGGTTGAAGAACACGATCGGCGTCAGCAGCGGCAGCGTGATGCCGAAGAACCGGCGCAGCGTCCCGGCGCCGTCCACCGCGGCCGCCTCGTAGTACATCGAGGGGATCTGTCTGAGGCCGGCCAGGAAGATCACCATCGGCGAGCCGAACGTCCAGACGTTCAGCACGACCAGCGTGCCGAGCGCCGTACTCGGGTCGGAGATCCAGCCTTTCCCGTGGATCCCGAACAGGTCCAGCAGCTGGTTCAGCAGGCCGGTGGTGCCGAACACCTGGCGCCAGAGGATCGCGATCGCGACGCTCGAGCCGAGCAGCGACGGCAGGTAGAAGATGGATCGATAAAACGCCATCCCGCGCACGCCCCGGTCCAGCACCACGGCCAGCAGCAGCGCGATCATCAGCTGCAGCGGGACCGACACGAACACGTAGGTGAACGTCACCGTCAGCGAGTTGTGCAGCCGCTGGTCGGACAGCATCCGGGTGAAGTTCTCCAGCCCGATCCACTTGGGCGCCTGGATCAGGTTGTAGTCGGTGAAGGACAGGTACAGCGAGGCCAGCATCGGGCCGATCGTGATCAGGAACAGCCCGAGCAACCAGGGGGCCAGGAAGAGGTAGCCGGCCAGGTTGTCCTTCTTCTGACCTGCGGTCTTCTTCCCCCGGAGGCTGCCGAGCTCACCCAGCGCACTCATCGCGTCGTTACCTCCGGGAGCGGTCGGAAAGCGTTTGCTTTGGCCGGTGAAACTAGTACGAGAAACCGGTTTATGCAAGGGTTCGCAGGCTCGCCGGGCTGTCCGGATCCGGTCGCCTCCGGCGCTTGACTGTGATGAGGTGACAGCTGTGGACGAGGACTTCCTGACGCTGCTGACGACGGCCAACCAGGCGCAGATCCCGCTCGTACTGGCGAGCTACGAGGACCCGGGCGACAGCCCCCGTACGGTCGCCCGGAAGGCGCGCCGGCTGGTATCCGGGTATGCCTGCGACCGGTCGGCGTACCACCGGGACCCGGCGCTGCTCGGGCCGATCGGATCGCTCGTCGAACGGCTCGCGGAGCGGCAGCACGAGGACGGGCTGTACGACGTCGGCAACCTGCACTCGCCGCCGGACACCGCGTTCGTCCTCCAGGACGTCTGCCTGGTGTACAGCCTGCTCGACGCGGACTCGCCGTTCCGGAAAACCCTGTCAGACATCGTCCGGAAAGCTGCGCAGGCGTTGGCGACCGGCGGCGTACACACGCCGAACCACCGGTGGGAGGTGTCCGCGGCGCTGGCGCGGGCGTACCACCTGTTCCCCGACCGGCGGTACGCCGCACGGATCGACGACTGGCTGGACGAGGGCATCGACGCCACCGCAGACGGGATCTACAGCGAGCGGAGTTCGACGTACGCCGCCGAGGTAACGAACCCGTGCCTCCTCACGATCGCGTGGCTGCTGGGCAGGCCGGCACTGCTGGAGTACGTACGACGGAACCTCGACGTGACTCTCTACCTACTGGAGCCGAACGGCGAGGTGGACACCACCGCCTCGCGTCGCCAGGATCAGAAGGGCGTCCGGGAGGTGTGGTGGTACCTCACCCAGTTCCGCGAACTCGCCCTGCGCACCGGCGACGGCCGGTTCACGACTGTTGCCAAGAGCATCGAATCCCGCGGCACCGGCGAACTGGGGGACTTCCTGGCCGAGGTGCTGGAACGCCCCGACCTGGCCGCCGCGCTGCCCACCGCCACGCCGGCCCCGGCCGACTTCGTCCGGCACTACCCGTCCCAGGCGTCGGTCCGCGTCCGCCGCGACAACCGGACAGCAACGATCTTCGGCGGGACGGACTTCCACGACATCCCGGTGATCTCGTCGGGTCTGTCCACGAACCCGACCTTCTTCAAGCTGCGCGCAGGGTCGGCGATCCTCGACTCCGTACGGCTGTCACCGCAGTTCTTCAGCACGGGCCACTTCCGCAGCGACGGGCTGCGGCGAACGGCGCCCGGGACTTTCGAGCTCCAGCAGGAGGTCCGGGTTCCGTACCACCTGCCCCTGCCGAAGCGGTACCGCAGGGCCGACGGCCGGTACGTTCTGACGCCCGAAGGCCGGTTCTACGCGTCGATGGACTTCCCGCACCGGCCGAAGCAGTACCGGACGTTGCGGACCGACATCACCGTGGCCGAGGTCGCGGACGGGTTCGACCTGACGTTCGCGTTCGACGGCGACGAGACTGCGTACGCGATCGAGTTGTGCTTCCGGCCGGGCGGAACGCTGGCCGGGGTGGACGCGCTGGATGCCCCGGGCAACTACCAGCTGACGGAGGGTACCGGCAGTTACACAGTGGGCGCCGATCGGATCGAGTTCGGGCCGGGGAACGGCGCCGCCCGGGTCGCGATGGACCCGGGAGAGCGCTACACCTATCTGGGCGGCAGCCTCACGCCGGACGGACTGCGCGTGTACCTCTCCGGCCGTACGCCGGGCCGCCAGGTGCTCAAGTTCCGCGTCTAGCGCCGCATCGAGAACCGGCCGGGTCGCGTCGGCGCGCTGCGCGTGGTTGTGCTCGGGCAGCTCGGGGGTTCACCTCTGAGACGGTGTGTTGGCAGCCTGCCTGCAGTTGGTGAACCCTCCATTTCAGAGGCGAACCTCTCAGTCGGGACGCGTCCGCCACTGCCGGCAAAGCACCCGGGACTTGCTCGACGAGGGTGCTAGGACGTTCGTACGACGGTTTCCAGCGTTCCGTCGTGCGGGATCCGGAGGACGTGGACCCGGCGGCGGCCGTCGCGGAGGTACGTCCGGGTCGACGTGCTGACGGTCGCCGTACGGCGGGTCGACCAGGTGATCGTGATCGTGGCCGTGCCGCGGCGGATCACCAGGCCGTCGGCCGTCGCGGTCCGGCTCTGGTTGTAGGGAACGACGGTCCCGTCGGAGAACGCCACCTCGTCGCCGGGTTGCAGTACGAGCGGGATCTGCTCGGTCGCCGCGGCGGTGGCGGTGACCCGGCGGCTGACCGAGTTGGGGCCGACCAGTAGCTCGGTCGCCACCGAGCCGTCGGGGGTGTGGTAGCGGACCAGGTCTTTCGACGGGTACGCGGCGACAAGGTTGCTCTCGGCATCGGCCTTGCCACCGAGGACTGTGCCCCAGGCTCCGGTCGCCGTCTGCTGCGCGTGGATCACCGTGCCCGCGACCGGATGCCAGAGGAAACCGGTGCCTGCCTTCACGCCGCTCCCCTGCCGGTCCCCGAAGAACGCGCCGAGGTACAGGCCGGGGCGGCGTACGTAGAGGTAGTCCTGGTTGCCGTAGTCGTCGTGCCGGCGTTCGGTGAAGTGGTCGCTGCGCAGGTACGGGAGGCGCGCGATCGCGGCCTGCTTTTCGGCGCGGCTCGGCATCGTCTCGCCGTACGGCGCGTGCGCGATGATCCGCGGCGAGGTGTCCTGCTTCGCGAGCGCGGGCACCGGCGCCGGGTCCGCGGCCCACGCCTGCCGGGCCGCGGTCTGGTCCTCGCGGGCGGTGAAGAACGCACCGAGGTCCGGCGCGACCGGGACGAAGTGCGAGCCGAGGAGGGTACGGTCCGGGTCCGGGATCACGTCGTCGTAGGAGGCCGCCGCGGTTCGGTCCGACACGGCGTAGTACGTCAGCCAGCCGGAGCCGTCGGGCTCCCGGAGCAGGTTGTACCCGAACCAGTCGGCGAACCGCCGCGCCATGGTCGCGAGCTGCGGGTTCCGGGTGAGCAGGTACAGCTCGGCCAGCTCCGGCAGCATCACCTCGAAGTTGTAGTTGATGTCCATCCCGCGCGGATCGTAGAAGAACCCGGCCGGGCTCTGCGCCCACTTGGCGATGAACCGGATCCGCTCCTGCAGCTTCAGCGACCGGTCGTGGTCCGGCAGCAGCTTCAGCGTCAGCGCCGAACCGGCCACCCCCGCGGTCGCCTGGTTCGTGTACTCGAACGGGTCGTCCCAGACCACGGCGTTCCCCGGGTCGAGGTACCAGTCGACTCCTTTGCGCAGGGCAACTTCCAGCTGCGCCTGCCGGCCCGGCAGCGCGTTCGCCTGCCGGAGGTTGGCGAGCGTCTTCGCCAGATACCCGATGCCGAAACCGCTGGAAGCCTTGCCTTGCTCGCCCGGGTGGTACTCGGGCCAGGACCCGTCCGGGTTCTGCAACCCGAGGTAGTGCTGCAGCGCGGCGTCGAGCCGGCCGAGCAGCGCGTTGTCGCGGTAGTACGGGTTCCAGGCGCGCTTGTTGGCGTGGAACCAGCTCAGCGTGAAGACGTGTTCCTGGACGCGCGAGTTGTACGGCTGAGCCGGCGTCCGCCACCAGCCCCCGCCCATGAACCCGTACGGATCCGTGTCGACGATGTCGTTCACCATCGGCGCCAGGATCACCAGGTACGGCGCGAACCGCTGCTCCCCGGCGCGAACAGCCGCCGGCCCGGCGCCCCGGCCGGCAACGGGGCCAGCGGCGGGAGTCCGGCGGCGTGGGCGGGTAGCGACATCGACGTCATCGTAGAGGCGGCAACAGCACCGAGCAGGACGGTGCGACGTTTCAGAGACATAGCGGATCTCCTCGCTGCGATCGGACTGCGGCGAGTTTTCTGCGCCGGCGCCTTGCTGGTCAAGACCTTGGGCGGTGATAATTCGGATTATCACCAGATTCCACCTCTGACGAGTGTCGGCGGACTGTTCTACGGTTCCCGGCAATCCGTATTACCGCGAAGGATCGGCGAATGGCAGACAAGGCGACCCGGCTCACCCAGCGCGACATCGCGCGGCTGGCCAAGGTCAGTCAGACGACGGTGTCGCTGGTGCTGAACAACCGCAGCGACGCCACCGCGCGGATCCCGGCCGAGACCCGGGACCGGGTGCTCAAGGTGATCCGCGAGACCGGCTACCAGGCCGATCCGCTGGCCCGCCGGATGACGCAGCAGCGCAACCAGATCCTCGGCGTCTTCACCTACGAGTCGGTGTTCCCGAGCGCGAGCGGCGACTTCTACCACCCGTTCATGGCCGGGATCGAGGACTGCGCCGAGCGGCTCGGCTGGGACCTGCTGCTGTTCACCAGCGCGCCGGTGGCCGAGGGGCGGCGGCGGATCTTCCACGAGAACAACCGGCTCCGGATCGCGGACGGCTGCCTGCTGCTCGGTCGGGAGATCCCGAGCGAGGAGCTGGCCCGGCTGATCGCCGAGGAGTACCCGTTCGTCTCGGTCGGCCGCCGCGACGACGCCGGCGGCCCGGTGCCGTACGTCGGCGCCGACTACACCAGCGCCACCCGCACCGTCGTCGAACAGGCCCGCGCGCTCGGCCACCGGCGGATCGCGTACGCTGGACTCGGCAGCGGCGCGGAGTCGTCGGCCGACCGGATGCGCGGCTTCCGGGAGGCCGCGGGAGCCCGCGCACCGCACGTACCGACCACCGACCGCGCACCCGGCGAGGTCCTCGACGACCTGCTCGAACGCAAGATCACCGCGGTCTTCGTCGAGGACCGCGCGGATGCGATCGCGCTGTACGCCGCGGCCGCCGAGCGCGGTGTCGACGTACCCGGGGACCTGTCCGTGGTCACGCTCGGCGACGCCACCCGGCCCGCGGCCAGCGACCTGGACTTCTCCGGTTTCCACGTTCCGCGGCGGGCAATGGGGCTGCGTGCGGTCGAGTTGCTCGAAGCGATCCTCAGCGGGACCGCCGCCGAGCAGCAGCTGCTGCTGCCCTGCGACCTGACCGACGGAATCACTCTCACGCCCAGCAAAGGTGCCTAGATGCAGACAGATGTCCTCGTGGTCGGCGGTGGGCTCGGCGGGGTCGCCGCTGCCGTGGCCGCGCTCCGAACCGGTCGCTCGGTGATCCTGACCGAGGAGTTCGACTGGCTCGGCGGTCAGCTGACCAGCCAGGCCGTGCCGCCGGACGAGCACTCCTGGGTCGAGCAGTTCGGTATCACCGCGTCGTACCGCGCGCTGCGCGACGGGATCCGCGAGTACTACCGCCGGCACTACCCGTTGACCGTCGCGTCCCGGGCGGACCCGCACCTCAACCCCGGCGCCGGGTACGTGTCGAAGCTCTGCCACGAGCCGCGGGTCGCGGTCGCCGTACTGGACGAGATGCTCGCGCCGTACCGCGCCAGCCGCCGGTTGCGGGTCCTGCAGCCGTACCGCCCGGTGGCCGCGGACACGGACGGCGACCGGGTCACCGCGGTCACCGTGCAGCACCGCGACACCGAGGAGCGGCTGACGCTGACGGCGCCGTACATCCTGGACGCGACCGAGACCGGCGAGCTGCTGCCGCTGACCGGGACGGAGTACGTCACCGGCTTCGAGGCGCAGCGCGACACCGGGGAGCCGAGCGCACCGGCGGAGGCGCAGCCGCTGAACATGCAGGCGGTGTCGTACTGCTTCGCGGTCGACCAGGTGGACGGCGACCAGGTCGGCGACAAGCCGGCGAACTACGCGTTGTGGCGGAACTACCAGCCGGACTTCTGGGGCGACCGGCTGCTGTCCTGGACCGCGCCGAACCCGCGCACCCTGGAGAGCTCGGTCCGGTCGTTCACCCCCAACCCCGACGACGACCCGCTGGCCGTGGTCGCGGACCAGCGGCGCGGCGGCGGCGACACGAACCTGTGGACCTTCCGCCGGATCGCTGCCCGCCGGCACTTCGTCCCGGGCGCGTACGCGAGCGACATCTGCCTGGTGAACTGGCCGATGATCGACTACTTCGAAGGCCCGGTGATCGACGTACCGGACGCGGCGAAGCACCTCGGGGCGGCCAAGGAGCTGTCCCAGGCGGTGTTCTACTGGCTGCAGACCGAGGCGCCTCGGCCCGACGGCGGCACCGGGTTCCGCGGGCTGCGGCTGCGCGGCGACCTGGCCGGATCGGTCGACGGGCTCGCGCAGGCGCCGTACATCCGGGAGTCGCGGCGGATCAAGGCGGCGTACACGATCGTCGAGCAGGACCTGTCGGTCGCGGTCCGCGGTTCCCGGGGCGCGGTGGAGTACGCCGACAGCGTCGGCATCGGGATGTACCGGATCGACCTGCACCCGTCGACCGGTGGCGACAACTACATCGACGTGGCGAGCAGCCCGTTCCGGATCCCGCTCGGGGCGCTGATCCCGGAGCGGGTGGAGAACCTGCTGCCCGCGAGCAAGAACCTCGGCACCACCCACATCACCAACGGCTGCTACCGGCTGCACCCGGTCGAGTGGAACATCGGCGAGGCCGCGGGCCTGCTCGCCGGCTTCTGCCTGGACCGCGGTGTGGATCCGCGCGCGGTCCACGCCACCCCTGCCCTGCTCGGTGAGTTCCAGGACCTGCTGGTTGCCCAGGGCATCGAACTCGCCTGGCCGGACGTGTCCGGTTACTGATGGAGGTCCCCTGATGAAGAGACTGACAGCGGCGTTGTCCGCCGCGGCACTGCTGGCCGTTGCCGGCTGCGGCGGCGGCTCCGGTTCCGGCGCGAGCGCCAGTGGGCCGATCGACCTGCGGATGACGATCTGGAGCGCGAACGCCAAGCACCTCGCGCTGTTCGACCAGATCGCCGCGGACTACAAGAAGGACCACCCGGAGATCGGCAAGATCACCTTCGACTCGATCCCGTTCGACAGCTACACGACCACGCTCACCACGCAGATCGGCGGCGGCAACGTCCCGGACCTGGCCTGGATCTTCGAGACCAACGCCCCGGACTTCGTCAGCTCCGGCGCGCTGGAGCCGATCGACAAGGACCCGGACCTGGTGCCGAGTACGACGGCCAACTGGGAGAAGGACGGCAAGCTGTACGCGTACCCGCTGTCCACCTCGCCGCTGGGGGTGTTCGTGAACACCGACCTGGTGAAGGCGGCGGGGCGGCCGTCGCCCGCGCAGCAGATCGCGTCCGGGACGTGGACCTGGGACGAGGCCGCGAAGACCGCTGCCGCCGTACAGGCCAAGACCGGCAAGGGTGGCCTGGTGGTCGGCGACTTCGACTACAAGGGCTGGGACACGCTGAACGCGATCTGGTCCGGGTGGGGCGCGCGGCCGTGGAGCGAGGACGGCAAGAGCTGCCAGTTCGACCAGCCGCAGATGGTGGACGCGATGACGTTCGTCCACAGGCTGATCTTCACCGACAAGGGCATGCCTGGGCCGGGGGTCACGAAGGACTTCTTCGCGGGCGACTCGTCGATGGTGCTGACCCAGATCAGCCGGGCCGCGCTGCTCGAGAAGGCCAAGTTCCACTGGGATCTGGTGCCGCTGCCGAAGGGGCCGGCCGGTGCCTACTCGGTCGTCGGGCAGGCCGGGATCGGCGTGTTCAAGCGCGGCAAGCACGCGGACGCGGCGAAGCAGTTCCTGGCCTACTTCAGCAACGCGCAGAACTCGGCCAAGCTGGCGGAGTACTTCCCGCCGCCGCGGAAGTCCGAGCTGAACGCCGCCACCCTGGCGAAGGCGAACCCGCTGCTCAAGCCGGCCCAACTCGACAGTGTCGTTGTCAAGGGCATCGAGAACGGCACCATCAAGCCCAGCCACACCGGGTACGCCGAGCTGCAGCAGACGGTCCGCGCCGCCCTCGACCCGTTGTGGAAGCCGGACGCGGACGTGAAGACAGTACTGTCCGGCGTCTGCTCGAAGATCAACCCCCTGCTGGCGAAATGACCTTGACGTTGGCGAAGCCCGCACGGTCGGACACCCCGGCCGCGCGGGCGCCGTACTGGACGATGCGGCGCCGGGACACGCTGGCCGGCTGGCTGATGGTCGCGCCGCAGCTGGCCGGCATCGTCACGTTCGTGCTGGTGCCGCTCGGGCTGGTGGTCTGGTACAGCGTGCACGAGTGGAACGTGCTGGGCGGCACGTTCGAGTTCGTTGGCGGGGACAACTATCAGGCGCTCGCGGACGACCAGCGCCTCGGTCCGGTGCTGCGGGCAACGGGTCTGTTCTCGGTCGGGCTGGTGGTGCTGAACCTCAGCCTCGCGCTGTTCCTCGCCGTACTGCTGAACCAGAAGCTGCGCGGGACCGTCGTGTTCCGGACGCTGTTCTTCTCGCCGGTCGTGGTCACGCTCGTCGCATGGACGATCGTGTGGGGCTTCCTGCTGCAGGACAACGGTGGTGTGAACGCGTTCCTGCACGTCTTCGGCATCAACGGCCCGAACTGGCTGCGCTCCGGCGGTACGGCGATGCTGTCGGTGATCGTCGTACAGCTGTTCAAGAACGTCGGATTGAACATGGTGCTGTTCCTGGCCGCGCTGCAGGGCGTACCGGCGGAGCTGTACGAGGCGGCCCGGATCGACGGGGCGTCGGCGTGGGCGCGGTTCCGGCGAGTGACCGTACCGTTGATCAGTCCAACGATCCTGCTGACGATGATCCTGACGATCGTCGGCTCGCTGCAGGTCTTCGCGCAGATCGCCGTGCTGACGCAAGGTGGTCCGGGGACGTCGACGACGGTCCTCGTCTACTACCTGTATCAGCAGGCGTTCCAGTTCCACCACTTCGGGTACGGCGCGACGCTGTCGCTGGTGCTGTTCCTGATCGTGCTGGTGCTGACGGTGATCCAGTGGCAGATGCGGAAGAAGTGGGTATTCCATGAGGCTTAAGCTGCTGATCTACGGCGTACTGCTGGTGTGTTGTGTCCCGTTCGTGTTCCCGATCTGGTGGATGGCGACGACGTCGCTCAAGCCGGTGGCGGAGATCTTCGCGTTCCCGCCGTCGCTGCTGCCTGGGTCGCCGACGCTGGATGCGTACAAGCAGGTGTTCGCGCTGCAGCCGTTCGGTCGGCAGTACGTGAACAGCCTCTACATCGCGCTGGTCGTGACTCTGGGCACGCTGGCGGTCTCGTCACTAGCGGGCTACGCGTTCGCGCGGGTGAAGTTCCGCGGCTCCGGAGTCGTCTTCCTGATCGTCCTCACCGGCCTGCTGGTGCCGAACGAGGTGACGATCATCCCGCTGTACAAGATGTTCGACGCCTTCGGCCTGGTGGACACGCACTGGCCGCTCATCCTGATCCCGATGCTCGGTGCCCCGAGCGTGCTGGCGACGTTCATCATGCGCCAGTTCTTCATCACGCTCCCGGCCGAACTCGAGGAAGCCGGCCGCGTCGACGGCCTCGGCCGCTTCGGCCTCTTCTACCGCATCTGCCTACCGTTGGCGCGACCAGCGATCGGCGCGGTGACGATCTTCACGTTCCTGCACAGCTGGAACCTCTACCTGGAGCCGATCGTCTTCCTCTCCTCCAAGCAGAAGTTCACCATTCCCCAGGCCCTCACCCAGTACGTCGACGCCTACGGCGGCCCCATGTGGAACACCCAACTGGCCGCCGCGACCCTCTCCGCCCTCCCGGTCCTCATCATCTTCGTCCTCGCCCAACGCCAGTTCGTCGAAGGCCTGGCCCAGACCGGCCTGAAAGGCTAGGGCCGGCGCAAGCCTCACCCCACAGTCTTGCGCCCACCAATCCCCCGACCGTTTGAGGGGTTCACCTCTCAAATTGCCGGTTGGCACCGCGCATGCCGGTGATGGACCGACCATCTCAGAGGTGATCCCTCAGCTTGATGGTTCTGCCCTTGGCTTGGGGTTCTACGGTGACGCCGGGTACCCAAGGACAGGAGGTACCGGCGCCCGGGCAGTGCACCTGAGCGTGATCGGCCCCGCGCGTACACCGTCTCGCCGGTGCACTACCTGTCGATCTGTACCCCCACCCGACACAACTAGCCCCGCCCATGCCACCTCACCTCTGCCAGCGCCCAGCACCACGGCCAAGCTCCACCCACCGCGGACTGGGCCGCCGCGCGTCGGCTGCCCCTGAGCGATTTGATGGGTTGACGTCTCAGATGCAGGGTTTGCGCCCGGTATACCTGGCGCAAACCCTGCATCTCAGACGCCCACCCATCCGGCGGCAGAGCCGGACCTCCTTGCCGGAGAACATCCTCTGTGGTCTGGGGGTTGGGTCCGCGCGCAGGGCATGTGCCGAGCCCGCCCGGGGGGTGGGTGCGTGGGTCAGCGGCGGGCGAGGTGCTGGGCTACTTCGGACGCCCAGTAGGTGAGGATGGTGTCGGCGCCGGCTCGGCGGATAGCGGTGAGGGTTTCGAGGATGGCTGCCTCGCGGTTGATCCAGCCGTTGGCGGCGGCGGCCTCGACCATCGCGTACTCGCCGGAGATGTTGTACGCCGCGACCGGGACGTTCACGTGGTCGCGGACCTGGCGGATGATGTCGAGGTACGCGAGCGCGGGCTTCACCATCACGAGGTCGGCGCCCTCGGCGATGTCGAGGTCGACCTCGCGGATCGCGTCGCGGGAGTTCGCGTTGTCCTGCTGGTACGTCTTCCGGTCGCCGGTCAGCGACGAGTCGACGGCCTCGCGGAACGGGCCGAAGAACGCCGACGCGTACTTCACGGCGTACGCAAGGATCACGGTGTCGACGAAGCCGGCCGCGTCGAGGGCCTTCCGTACGACGCCGACCTGGCCGTCCATCATCCCGGACGGGCCGACGACGTGCGCGCCGGCGGTGGCCTGCGCGACACCCATCTCGGCGTAGATCTTCAGCGTCGCGTCGTTGTCCACCCGGCCCTCGGCGTCGAGTACGCCGCAGTGCCCGTGGGAGGTGAACTCGTCCAGGCAGAGGTCCGACATCACCAGCAGCGCGTCGCCGACCTCGGACACCGCGTCCGCGATCGCCACGTTGAGGATGCCCTCGGGGTCCAGCGCACCGGACCCGACCGGATCCTTCGACGTCGGTACGCCGAACAGCATCACACCGCCCAGCCCGAGCTGAGCCGCCTCCGCCACCGCCTTGCGCGCGGTGTCCCGGGTGTGCTGGACGACGCCCGGCATCGACCGGATCGGGATCGGCTCGCGCGCGTCCTCCCGGACGAACATCGGCAGGATCAACTGCCGGGGCTCGATGCTGGTCTCCGCGACCAGCCGCCGCACCGCCGCCGACGACCGAAGCCGCCGCGGCCTCACTTCCGGGAATCCAGGCATTTCAGCTCTTTCGGCGCGAGCCCGAGCGACGCTCGGACGGACGGGTGACCGGCTCACCGGCCTCCACCATGGTGTCACGGCGGTCCGCACCGAACCGGGCCAGGGCGTCGGCCAGCTCCTCGACGGAGGGCGTCTCGGCCATCGCGTCGACCCGCAGGCCGTGCTCCTCCGCGGTCTTCAGCGTCGCCGGGCCGATCACCGCGATCACGGTGGACGCGTGCGGCTTGCCGGCGATACCGACCAAGTTCCGGACCGTGGACGACGACGTGAACACCACCGCGTCGAACTTGCCGGACTTGATCGCCTCGCGGGTCGGCGCGGGCGGCGGGGCGGCCCGGACGGTCCGGTACGCCGTCACGTCGTCGACCTCCCAGCCCAGATCGGTCAGGCCTGCGACCAGTGTCTCGGTGGCGATGTCGGCGCGCGGCAGGAAGACCCGGTTGATCGGGTCCAGCAGCTCGTCGTACGGCGGCCAGTCCTCGACCAGCCCGGCCGCGGACTGCTCGCCGGACGGCACCAGGTCCGGGCGGATGCCCCAGGCACCGATCGCCTCGGCGGTCTTGTCGCCGACCGCGGCGATCTTCAGCCCGGAGAACGCCCGCGCGTCCAGCCCGTACTCGTCGAACTTCTCCCGGACCGCCTTCACCGCGTTGACCGAGGTGAACGCGACCCATTCGTAGCGCCCCTCGACCAGGCCGCGGATCGCCTTGTCCATCTGCTGCGGGTTCCGCGGCGGCTCGACGGAGATCGTCGGGACCTCTTCCGGCATCGCGCCGTACCGCCGGAGCCGGTCCATCAGCGGGCCGGCCTGGTCCTTGGTCCGCGGGACCAGGATCCGCCAGCCGAACAACGGCTTGGTCTCGAACCAGGACAGCATCTCGCGCTGCTCGACCACGGCGCCGACCACTATCACGGCCTCGCCGGTGACCTTCGCGGTCCGCAGGTCGGTGACGATCGTCTCCAGCGTGCCGACCACGCTGGTCTGCGAGGTCGTCGTACCGCCGACCGTCGCGGCGACCGGCGTGGACGCGTCGAAGCCGGCCTCGAGGAGCCCGGCGACGGTCTCCTTCAGCACCTCGGTCGCGTTCAGCAGGACCAGGGTCTGCTTCGGCTGCAGGCGGGTCAGGTCGAGCTTGTTCTCGGCGAGGTCGACGACGGTGACCTCGCGGTCGCCCTTCATCGTCAGCGGGATCCCGGCGTACGTCGGGACCGCGCTCAGCTCGCTGACACCCGGGACCACGTTGAACGCGATGCCCGCCTTCTTGCAGGCGGCGGCCTCCTCGGCGCCGCTGGAGAAGGTGAACGGGTCGCCGCTGAGCAGCCGCACCACGTTCGCCGCGGTCTTCGCGGTCTTCACCACGAGCCGCGCGCGGGCGGCCACCCGGAGCGCCCTGCTGCCCTCGGCGCCGGAGCCGTCCACGACCTCGACGCCGGCCTTGCAGTAGCTCAGGAACGCGTCGTGTTCGGGGCCCTCGACAACCACCGCGTCGGCTCCCGCGAGCACGTCCCGGCCGGCCAGCGTCAGGAGCGCCGGGTCACCAGGCCCGACCCCGACGAACGTGACATGGCCGAGCGGTTTGGTCTGCTTGACGGTACTGGTCGCGGCCTTCTGCGGTGCCGCGGTGGCGGCTGTCTTCGCGCTCACGTCTGCCTTCGCCCTCGTCGTATTCGTGCTCGTCCTGTGGGCCGTCTTCTGGGCCTTCTTGTGGGCCGTGCTCGTGCCCTGTGCCGCTGTCATGTCCGCTCCAGCAACTCGTTCGCCAGCGCCCTGCCGAGCGCCACCGGATCGTCCACCGGCCCGTTCGCGGAGAGCCGCCGTACGCCGTCTTCCTGGCCGAGCGCGCCGCGCAGCCACAGCTCCGGGCCGTCCTCGCCCTCGACCACCTCGGCGAGCGCTCCGACCGGCGCCGTGCACCCGGCCTCCAGAGTGGCCAGCAGCTGCCGCTCCGCGGTGACCGACGCGCGGGTGGCCGCGTCCTCCAGCGGTGCCAGCGCGGCCAGTACGTCGCTGTCGTCCGCTCTGCACTCGACCGCCAGCGCACCCTGTCCCGGCGACGGCAGCATCTGGATCGGGTCCAGCGTCTCGGTCACCTCGTCGAGCCGCCCCAGCCGGGCCAGCCCGGCACGGGCCAGCACCACCGCGTCGACCTTGCCGTCGGCGACCAGGCCGATCCGGGTGTCCACGTTGCCGCGGACGCCGGTGCAGTCGATGCCCAGGCCGAGCGCCTCGATCTGGGCCGACCGGCGCGGTGCCCCGGTACCGATCACCGCCCCGCGCGGCAGCTCGCCGAGCGTCAGCCCGTCGCGGGCGACCAGGACGTCGCGCGGGTCCTCGCGGACCGGGATCGCGCCGATCACCAGCCCGTCGACGGGCGCGGTCGGGAGGTCCTTGAGCGAGTGCACGGCGAGGTCGATGTCGCCGGCCAGCAGCGCGTCCCGCAGCGCGCTGACGTAGATACCGGTGCCACCGATCTGCTCGACCGGCGACACCTTGTCCACGTCGCCGGTGGTGGAGATCGGGATCAGCTCGACCTCGTGGCCGAGGTTCCGGAGCGCGTCCGCGACCAGTGTCGCCTGCGCGGTGGCCAGCTGGGAGCGGCGGGTACCAAGCCGAAGGTGGCGGATCATGCCTGCTCACCGCCCTTCGGAGTGGTGACCGCGTCGACGGCCGCCTGGTCGAGTGCGAACAGTTGCCGGAGCGCGTCGGCGTACGTCGGTCCGCCCGGATCGCCGCCGAGTTCCTTCACCCGCACCGTCGGGTTGTGCAGCACCTTGTCGACGACCCGGTGGATGGTCCGCTCGACCTCGTGCCGCTCGTGCTCGTCGAGGTCCGGCAGCCGGCGCTCCAGCCGGGCCAGCTCCTGGTCGACCAGCGAGCTCGCCATCGCCCGCAGCGCGACCACGGTCGGCGCCACCGACGCGGCCCGCCGGGTGGCCTCGAACGCGCCGGTCTCCTCGCCGACGATCCGGCGTACCTCGTCGATGTCGGCCTCGCTGCCGCCCGCCGTACCGACCAGGTCGGCCAGCGTGATCAGCGTGACGCCGGGGATCCGGGCCGCTTCCGGCGCGACGTCGCGGGGCAGCGCGACGTCCAGGACGCCGAGCGGACGCCCGGCGTTCCGGATCATCTCCTCGGTGATCACCACGCCGCGGGCGCCGGTGCAGGACACCAGCAGGTCGGCGTCCTTCAGGGCTTCCGGTACGTCGGCGAGCTTGATCGCCGTACCGCCGATCCGGTCGGTGAGCGCGACCGCGCGGTCGTAGTTGCGGTTGGCAACGGTCACGCTCCGCGCGCCGTTGTTCATCAGGGTCTGCGCGGCCAGCGAGGCCATCGAGCCGGCCCCGACGATCAGCGCCCGGCGGCCCTCGGTGCCGCCGACGGCCTCCAGCCCGGCCGAGACCACCGAGCGGCCGGCCGAGTCGATCCCGGTCTCGGTACGGGCCCGCTTGCCGACCCGCAACGCGTGCTGGAACAGCGCGTTCAGGTCGGTGGCGATCGTCTCGTTGTCCTGGCCGGCCCGGAGCGTCTCCTTGAGCTGGCCGAGGATCTGGCTCTCGCCGACGATCATCGAGTCGAGCCCGACCGCGACCTGGAACAGGTGCGCGACCGCGCCCTCCTCGAAGTGCACGTACAGGTGCTCGGCGAGGTCCAGCAGCGGTACGCCGGTGATGTCCGAGAGGATCGCGGTGACCTCGTCCATGCCGGCGTGGAACCGGTCGACGGTCGCGTACACCTCGGTGCGGTTGCAGGTGGCAACCACCGCGGACTCCCCGACGGCGGCCGAGTTCCGGACCGCGAGGCCGAGCTTGGTCGCGGCGTCCGCGTCCAGCGCGACCCGCTCGAGCACGTCGATGGCAGCGGACCGGTGACTGATGCCGACGACCAGGTAACTCATGCGCCGACACCTCCCCCGACACTCGGGAGCTCCGTCAGACCGTTCAGCGCTGGTAGTTCGGGCACCTGGGGGAGCGCCGCCTCTCCGGACTTTCGTTGTTCGTGGTACGCCAGGATCTGCAACTCGATCGAGAGGTCCACCTTGCGGATGTCGACGCCGTCGGGCACGGACAGCACCACGGGCGCGAAGTTCAGGATGCTGGTGACGCCGGCGGCGACCAGCCGGTCGCACACCTCCTGCGCCGGGCCGGCCGGGGTGGTGATGACGCCGATCGACACCCGGTCGGCCTTCACGATGTCCTCGAGCTCGGCGAAGTCGCGGACCTCCATGTCGCCGATCCGCTCGCCGATCAGGGTCGGGTCGGCGTCCAGCAGCGCGACGATCCGGAACCCGCGGGTACCGAAGCCGGAGTAGTTCGCCAGCGCGTGGCCCAGGTTTCCGATCCCGACGATGACGACCGCCCAGTCCTGGGTGACGCCGATCTCGCGGGCGATCTGGTAGCGCAGGTACTCGACGTCGTACCCGACGCCGCGGGTGCCGTACGAGCCCAGGTAGGAGAGGTCCTTGCGGAGCTTGGCCGAGTTCACGCCCGCGGCGGTCGCCAGGTCCTCGCTCGACGCGGTGGCGGTGCCACCGTCGGAGAGCGCGGTCAGCGCCCGGAGGTAGACCGGCAAGCGCGCGACAGTCGCCTCGGGGATGCCGCGTTCGGTTCTCGTCGGCGGGCCGGGGCGACGGCTGCTGGCACGCGTCACAATTCTCCTGGGAGCGGTTGGTTCACCGCGGTCTGACGGCCGGCGGCTCTCTTACTCTAGGAGCTTGTGAACGTGAGAACAAAATCGGCGAAAGTGACCCCTACCTCATCAGCGCTTTTCGCAGTCGGGCGGGGTCGACCCGCCAGAAGTCGTGCTGCTTGCCGTCGACGAAGGTGACCGGGATCTGTTCGCCGTACTGCGTGAACAACCGGTCGTCCTGCGTGATGTCGACCTCGGACCACTCCACGCCCGCCTCGGCGCAGACCGCCCGGATGATCTCCCGGGCGTCATCGCACAGATGGCAGCCGGGCTTCCCGTACATCAGCACCCTGCTCATCGGTCCCGCAACCGTCCCTTCGCGACCTTGCCGGTGACCGAGTGCGGCAGGTGGTCCACCACCTCGATCTCGACCGGGCACTTGAACCGGGCCAGCCGGGCCGCGGCGTACTCCCCGACCGTTGCGACGTCGACCGATGCGTCCGGCAACGGCACCACGAAAGCCTTCACCGCCTCGCCGGTCTCCTCGGACGGTACGCCGATCACCGCGGCCTCGCGGACGCCCGGAGCACCGACCAGGACGTCCTCGACCTCGCTCGGGAAGACGTTGAAGCCGGACACGATGATCAGCTCGCGCAGCCGGTCGACCAGGAACAGGTCGCCGTCGGCGTCCAGGAACCCGACGTCACCGGTCCGGTACCAGCCGTCCGCGTCCGGCCCGTCGACGCCGTCCGGCCAGTAGCCGGAGAAGAGGTTCCCGCCGCGGATCAGGATCTCGCCCGGGTCGTCGCCCTCGACGTCCTCGCCCTGCTCGTCGGCGATCCGGAGCTCGACGTTCGGCAGCGGGCGGCCGACCGACCCCGGCTTCGGGGCGGCCTCGCCGAGCGTCGTGGTGACGCCCGGGGACGCCTCGGTCAGCCCGTAGCCCTGGTGGACGTGCAGGCCGCCGGCCGCCTCGAACCGGTCCGCGAGCCCGCGCTCGAGCGTGGACGCCCCGGTCAGCACGACCTTGACGGTCTTCAGCCCCGCGCGGAGGTCCGGGCGGGACAGCAGCGCGTGCAGGGCCGGCGGGGCGAGCGGCAGGCGGGTCACGCCGTACCGGCCGATCAGTTCGAGGGTCTGCTCGGGGTCGAAGCGGCGTTCGACGATCAGCGCGGCGCCGGTGGCGACCGCCCAGCCGAGGACGGCGTTCAGGCCGAACGCGTGGAACATCGGCAGCACCCCGAGCACGACGTCCTCGGGGCCCATCCGGTCCTCGCCGAGCTGGGTGAGGTTGTGCACATTCGCCGAAAGTGCCCGATGGGTGAGCATCGCGGCCCGCGGATCTCCACTGGTTCCGGAGGTGTACAGCAGCACCGCGAGCGACTCAGGATCGATCGGCGGCGGTAACGGAGCGTCACCCTGCAGCTCGTCCGGGGCCACCGTCCGGACCCCCTCGAACCGGTCCGCGAGAACCGCGTCGACGATCGCCAGCCGCGCCCCGGAGTGCTCCGCGACGGTCGCCAGCTCGGGCTTGGTGAGGCCGGTGTTGAGCGGTACGGCGACCAGCCCGGCACGAAGAACGCCCAGGTAGGACGTGACGAACTCGATACTGTTGGCAACCAGGAGCAGCACCCGGTAGCCCGGTACCAGGCCGGCCGCGGCGAGCCCCTGCGCGGTCCGGTCGACGGCCTGGTCGAGCTCGCTCCAGGTCAGCCGCCGATCCCCGTCGACCAGCGCGGGACGCCCGCCATGACGTTGCGCTGTGTCACGAAGGATGTCCGCGAAATTCACGTTCACCAGGCGAGTCTGTCACGCCCGGGATCCGGGCCGGGAGCAACCAGCTTGCCCAGAACGGTTGCAGCGGAGCGTAACCACCGATATACAGGTGACTTCGCGGCCGAGCTTCTGTCGAACCTCACACTGCAGAAACCCGTCCGCGCGGGGATCCTCATGCGCGATGTACCCCTCCCCGACAGCAGGCTGCTCCGTACACGGCGGACGCAGTCCGCTGGCGCATTCGTGACCATCGGACCGGACGGAAGGCGGCACGCCCCAGCCTGTTGACAGCACGTGCTTATGCGGTAACGCTCTGTGCTGATTCAGTCACTGAGGCCATTCGCGGATGTGTCGAACGACGTGTCAGTCGAACGGGGAGACAACTTGACCACGCCGGAACCAAGCCCGGACGGGATGCGACGAGCCGAGCTCGTCGATCGCGCCCAGGCCGGGGACGTCGGTGCCTTCGGTGAGCTGTACGACGAGTACTCGCTCACCGTCTATCGCTACATCTACGCCCGGGTGTCGTCATCGGCACTCGCCGAGGACCTGACCAGCGAGACCTTCGTCCGGGCGCTGCGCGCGCTGGACTCGTTCCGCTGGCAGGGCCGGGACTTCGGAGCCTGGCTGGTGACGATCGCCCGGAACCTGATCACCGACCACTACAAGTCCGGCCGGGTCCGGCTCGAGGTGGTCACCGACGAGATCGAGACCCACGACCGGCAGACCGAGGGCCCGGAGATCGACGTACTGGCCGCGGCCACTGCGGAGGTACTCCGGGACGCGGTCGCCGGCCTGCCCGACGAGCAACGCGACTGCCTGACGATGCGGTTCTTCGCCGGCCTGTCGATCGCCGAGACGGCCAAGGCGCTGGAGAAGTCCGAAGGCGCCGTCAAGCAACTGCAGCTGCGGGCCGTCCGGCACCTGGCGAAGGTTATCCCCAAGGACTTGAGATGAGGCGGATGACAACGAACGTCTTTCGTAACCCGTCAGGGAGTTACCTCGTTTGCCTGGTGAGGACCTGTCGGTGACCCCGACTGGCCATTGAGGAGAACGAGAACTCATGAGTGACCTACACAGGGCTCGAGCGCGCGCGGAGGCATTCGCGCACGCCGTCGATCACGGGCCCCGTCACTCCGCGCGACTGGGCGACGATCCAGAGTTGCTGGAAGCTGTGGAACTGGTCGGACGGCTGAGGACCGCCGGCGCAGTTGCACCGCGACCCGAGTTCAGTGCCGAGCTGCGGCACCGCCTGATGGAGCAGGCGGCGGCGCGGGCGGCGACCACTGCGACTCAACTGACGGTGCACACCGCACCAGACGACTCGGACGACCCGCCGGGTAGCGAGGACGTTGGCGCGTCCGTGACAGATATCCGCCGCCGCCAGGGCCGGAAGATCCGGTTGGTGGCCTCGACTGCCGCGTTGGTGCTGCTGGGAGGTGGCATCGGTTCTGCCGCCGCCGCTCAGCAGGCGATGCCCGGCGACACCTTGTACGGGATGAAGCGCAGTATCGAGAACGTGGCCACCAACGTGGGCGTCGGCGACGACTCCCGCGGCCGGCGCGACCTCGAGCATGCGATGACCCGGCTGTCCGAAGTCCGCGAGCTGACCGACAACGGCGGTTCGGCGGGCACCATCACCGCGACCCTGGACGACTTCTCGGCACAATCCCGCAAGGGCGTGTCCCGGCTGCTCGCGTCGTACCAGCAGAACAGCGACAAGAGCTCGATCAGCGCGATCACGTCGTTCATCACCAGCGCCCGCCAGGCCTTGGTGGGAGCAACGCCGAACCTCCCGCCGGAGTCGCTGAAGTCCGGTGTCGAGGCGCTCGCCACGATCGAGCAACTGGCGCAGCTCACCACGGCCGCGTGCCCGAAGTGCGATGCGCCGGTGCCGGCCGCCGGAGCACCCAGCACCGGCTCGAACACCAACCATCCGAACCGCACCACCCCCGGCGTGAACGAGCCGAGCGACCCGGTCAAGGGCGCGTCGTCGACCAGCCCGAAGGCTTCGTCGACGATCCCGACCCCGGTGGACTCGGCCTCGCTGCAACCGTCCACCGCGCCGACCAAGGTGCCGAACACGACGATCGTCGAGGAGTCCACCACTCCGCCGTCGACCGTCCTGAAGACTCCACCCAAGCCGTCGTCGTCACACTCGCCGATTACGACGCCCACGGTGCTGCCTTCCACGCTGACACCGGCCACACCGTCGTGGCCGTGGCCGTTCCCGACCACACCACTGATCAACCTTCCAGGCCTGATCCAGACCCTGTTCCCACCCTGGAAGTAACACCCCCCGCAGCCCCCGGCCCGCACCACGCGCCGGGGGCTGCGTCGTCCCCACCCACACCCCGCCCCACCTCACCACCGCCCCACCTCACCACCGCCCCACCTCACCACCGCCCCACCTCACCACCGCCCCACCTCACCACCGCCCCACCTCACCACCGCCCCACCCACACCCCGCCCCACCACCCGCACCACCGCCCCGACCTCCCGCACGGCCCCCTCCCTACGGGACATCCGGTTCTTGTGCTTCATGTGTGGGTGGTTGGCGTGCTCCAGACGCACGTTGCCGGCAGGCGCTGTCGGCCCGCTGGATAGTGCATCCGCGCGTGAGCTTGTTCGCCGAGTCGTGGGATTCGGCGGTAGAAAGCGTGGAAAGGCGACCCCGATCCACGACTCACGGTTGTGGGCGGCAGCCAATCGCCACGACTCGACGTGTAGCCCGAGGTGTCGAGGTGGTCCGCGAATGCCCAGGTGACAGGAGAGCCGGATATCCCCTCGCGAGGTCCGGCCGGCGGGCAGGCGCGGGGCGGGCAGGCGCGGGGCGGGGGCCGGGTGGGGCGCGGGGCCGGGTGGGGCTCGGGCCGGGTGGGGCGGGGTTAGAAGAAGACGCTGCGGCGTTGCATTAGGAGGGTGTAGAGGGTTTGCTGGATGGTTTCGCGGACCTGGTCGGTGACGTTGAAGACCAGCATCGGGTCGTCGGCGGCGCCGTCGGGGAACTCGTCGGTGCGGATCGGTTCGCCGAACTCGATCAGCCACTTGGACGGCAGCGGGATCAGGCCGAGCGGGCCGAGCAGCGGGAAGAACGGGGTCACCGGGATGTACGGGACGCCCAGCAGGCGGGCCAGCGAGGCGATGTTGCCGACCAGCGGGTAGATCTCCTCGGCGCCGACGATCGAGCACGGCACGATCGGTACGCCGGTCCGCATCGCGGCGCTGACGAACCCGCCGCGGCCGAACCGCTGCAGCTTGTACCGCTCGGCGAACGGCTTGCCGAGACCCTTGAACCCCTCCGGCCAGACGCCGACCAGGTTGCCCTGCCGGAGCAGCCGCTCGGCGTCGTCGTTGTTCGCCAGCGTGGCGCCGCCCTTGCGGGACAGCTCACCGACGAACGGCGTCTGGAACACCAGGTCCGCCGCGAGCGTACGCAGCGGGCGACCGGTGTGGTCCGCGACCACGACCTGGCTGACCAGTCCGTCGAGCGGCATCGTGCCGGAGTGGTTCGCGACGATCAGCGCGCTGCCGTCGGCCGGGATGTTCTCGATCCCGCGCACCTCGACCCGGAACCACTTCTCCACCATCGGCCGCAACATCGGCAACAGCACCTGGTCGGTGAGATCCGCGTCGTACCCGAACTCGTCGAGCTCGTACTCCCCCGTCACCCGCCGCCGCAGGAACGCCAGCCACTCCGCGACCCGCCGCTCCCCGTCGGCCCCGAACACCTCCCGCACCCCACGCTCGAGCCGGCCGAAGTCCAGCCCGGGCTCGGTGGGTCGCTCCTCGGAGTACGCCGGCGACTCGACAGCCGGTTCTTCCGTCTCGGCAGCCTTCTCCTGGGTCTTGGGCGGCTTCCGGTTGTTCTTCTTCGGGCGGGCCTGCTCGCCCGCGAGCGCGCGGGCGGCGGCGGAGGGGGTGGTTCGGCGGGGGGTCCCGCGGCCGGGGTGGCCGGCGGTGCCGATCGGGATGATGTCGGCGTCAGCCACGGAGCGCCCCCAGGCCGGCGTTCAGCAGGCCGGAGGCGCGGCTCATCGCGCCGGTGCCGAGCGACCGGCGGAAGTCGTCGAACGCCTCCGCGGTCGAGTACGTCGGCTCGAACCCGAAGTCGCTGCGCATCCGCGTCGTGTCCACACCCCGCCCGTACGTCAGGAACGTGATCTGATCCGGCGAGAAGTCCGCCAGCCGCGCCCGCCGTACGACAGCCGCAGTACTGGAAGCGGTGAACGACGGCAGCCGCAACGTCGGACGGCCGAGCCGGCGGATCGCCTGGGACAGCGACAGTACGCCGTCACCGGCCAGGTTGAACGTCCCCGGCAGCTCGTGCACGGTGGCGTGCCGGATCGCCTCGACGCCGTCGTCCTCGTGCAGGAACTGCAGGCGTGCGTCGTACCCGAACACGGTCGGTACGACGGGCAGCCCGAAGTACCGGGTGATCGGGGAGTCGGTCTTGGGGCCGATCCAGTTCGCCATCCGGAGGGTGGAGACGCAGACGTCGGGTCGGCGCCGGGCGAAACCCCGCACGTACCCCTCGACCTCGACCGCGTCCTTGCTCAGCCCGTGGTGATGGATCGCCCGCGGCGCCATCTCCTCGGTGAACATCGCCGGATCCCGCGGACCCGCGCCGTACACCGTTGTCGACGACTTCACCACCAGCTTCGCCACGCCCGGCGCCTTCTGGCACGCGGCCAGCAACTGCATGGTGCCGATGACGTTGATCTCCTTCATCGACGACCGGCCACCGGCGCTGCCGGGGGTGGCCACGACGCCGGTGTGGACGACCGTGTCCACATCCTCCGCGGCGATCACCTTGGCGATCACCGGATTGCGGATGTCGGCCCGGACGAACCGGACCCGACCGAGCTCTGCGCGCGGCGGAACCACGTCGACACCGATCACCGTGCCGATCGACGGGTCCTCGGCCAGTCTCCGGGCACAGCGAGCACCGGCGTCCCTCGAGACGCCGGTCACCATCACCACGTGTGCCACGAGCTACCCCCAGCCGGACCGGGCGCGGCAGAACTACTTACTTGCCGAGCTTGCGGCGCTGCACCCGCGTCTTCTTCAGCAGCTTGCGGTGCTTCTTCTTCGCCATACGCTTACGGCGCTTCTTGATAACGGAACCCACGTCGGACCATCCAAACTCAAAGAGAACGTCGGCAAAGCTTACCCGTAGGTCGCTTCCCCGACCTAAAGCAGGCTCCTTCTGTAGACTGGCACCCTACCTGGGGAGGCCGGATGCGGGCACGGTACGACGGTCTGGCGCAGTGGTACGACGAACGTTTCGTGGCCGACGCGCCGCCGCATCAGCCCGGTCTGCTGGACCTGCTCGGCCGCGGTTCGGGCCCGTGCCTGGACATCGGCTGCGGGACCGGCCGCAACTTCGACAGCATCCGCGCCAGCGGGCGGAGCGTCGTCGGGCTGGACTTCTCGATCGACCAGCTCGGCCGCGCCCGGATGCGCACCGACGGTCCCCTGTTCCACGGTGACGCGGCGGCCTTGCCGTTCGCCGACGGGTCCTTCGACACGGCGATCACGCTGTGGACCTCCACGGACGTCGACGACTTCGGCGCGGTGCTCCGCGAGGCGGCGCGGGTGCTGCGGCCCGGCGGGGTGTTCGTCACGTACGGCGTCCATCCGTGCTTCAACGGGCCGCATGTCGTGTACGAGGAGGACGGCCGGCGGACTGTGCATCCGACGTACCGCGAGACCGGGTGGCACACCGACATGCCGTGGTGGGCACAGGACGGGATCCGCCGCCGGATCGGCATGTCCCACCTGACCCTGGCCGACTATCTGAACGCCGTCATCACCTCAGGCCTGACAGTCGAACACTTCGAGGAGCCGGCCGGCCAGGACATTCCGCACGCACTGGCACTGCGGGCGCGGAAGTCCTAAGCGGCTTTGCGGGTGGTGACCGGGGTTGCCGGGTCGTTGAGGACGGCCAGGTGAGGAGTGGCGGTCTGCTTGGTGGTGCTCGCGTAGGCGGCGGGGGTGAAGGCGACGGCGGCCAGGCCCAGGGTCGCGATGGTGCCTACGGCAACGGTTCTGACGATTCGGATCGGCATCAGGAGCCTCCTTCAGGTTGGTGATTCCATCCTGGGCGCCCGGACTGCGACGGCCCTGGAAGATTCCTGGGAGCCGGCTGGGAGTGCGAGGTAGCGTGGACGTCGTGGCGTACGTCGTGTTCTTGGCAAGTCTGATCGTGGTGCTGGCAGGGCTGACCTCGTTCGCCGCGTGGGCGCGGCGCACCGGGCGGGGCTCCGGCGTGGCCGGCGCGCTCGCGGCGTACGACGACGCGTACCGAGGGACGGCCCACCGGTCGTACCACGAGCTGCGGCTGCAGGCCGACCGCAAGTCGGAGACCGGGTCACCCGAAGACCTCTAGTTCAGGTAGTCGGCGACCGGGCCGAGCGTGAGCAGACCACTGCCTGCCGCGTGTTCGCCGGCCGCCGGCTCCAACACCTGCCGGGCCGCTGCCAACAGCTCGTCATCACCGACCTGCCGCGCCGCGTGCGCGGTCAATGCCCAGTGCACCTCGAGCAGCAGCCCGGGCGGCGGCACCAGCGCTCCGCCGGCGCGGTCCGCACCGGGGGCCTTCGCGGCGTACACCCACGGGGCGTGGGGGCCGTAGTCGGCTGAGGGGATCGGTTGGTTGTGGCGGATGGCGTGGGTGGCGAGGGCGAGCGGGAGTAGGCCGTCGGTGAGGCCGGGCATGCCGGCTGTGGGCAGGAGGGTGGCCGCGGCGCGGTACGAGTCGGGCGTGTCCGCGCGGAGGGCGGCGTACCAGCGGGTGAAGACCTCGACGAGCGGGAGTTCGTGGCGTACGGCGAGGGCGTCGGCGGCTGCGGCGTGATCGTCGGCGGCGGTGTGGTCGGCGCGGGCGCACGCCGACTGCAGACGGATCAGATGGCCGAGAACCTCATAGGTAAAGAGGTTGTGGCGCCGCGACAGCGTGACGAGCTCCGCGCCGATCGCGTCTCGCTCCGGTGCGAGACCGGGTCGGTAGCAGGTCTGCATGAAGACGCCGTTCAACGTGAACGCCAGGAGCGCCGGATCGTCGAGCCCACGCGCGAGCTGCTCCGCCTCCCGCGCGGCCTCGCGGGGACGGGCATCCCGGGAACTCCGCGACTCCACCGCGATCGTGGCGAGCAGCCGGGCGCGGATGCTCGGATGGTCCTGCGTCGGCAGCACCCGTTCGGCCGCCGCCACGATCGCCGCCGCCTGCGCCTCGTCGTCGGAGCGCGTCCAGATCGCCGGTACGTCGTACGCCCCGATGATCCGCGCCGTCACCTCCGGATCCCCCAGCTCCTCCGCCGCCCGCACCGCCGCCAGCCGATGCCGCCGCGCCGCCTCGAGCCCTCCCCCACCGGTGACCGCGAGATCGCGCAACAGCCCAACCGTCGACTCGATCCGCGCCCGAGTACCACCAACAGCCCGGTCATACGCCGCAGCCGCCTCGGCCCAAACACTCCCCGCTGCCGCCAGCGCGTTGCCGGGTGGTGTGAGATGCGTGGCCTGGTTGAGGATGTCGTGCTCCAGCCGCGCCAACGCCGGACCGGGGTCCACCCCGAGCTGCCCCACCAGCATCTCCCGGGCGCGCCGGAGTACGGCGAGCGCGTCACCCTGCCGCTCGCTTCGGTACAACGCCAACGCCAGCAACCGCCACGCATCCTCCCGCCACGGATGCTCGGCCACATGCGCGTCCAGATCCGGCACCGCCTCAGCCGCAAGGCCCAACCCCAGCCGCGTCTCCCCGATCCGCTCGACGGCCCGCAGCCGCAGCTCGGTCAGCCGGGTCCGCTCCCCCAACGCCCACGGCTCGTCCGAGAACTCGGCGTACGCCGGCCCCCGCCACAACCCCAACGCATCCTGCAGCTCCGACAGCGTCGGCGTACCCGCCTGCACTGTCTCCTCGAACCGCCACGCGTCCACAGCCTCGGTCCGCAACGCATAGCCAGGCCCCTCGGTCACCAGCACTCGCGCCGGAGCCCGCGGCGCCCGGTCCGGCTCGATCGCCCGCCGCAGCGCCGCCACGAACGTCCGCAGCGCACTCAACGCCCCCTCCGGCGGGTCGACCCACAGGTCGTCCACCAGGACGTTCGCCGGTACGACGCGCCCGCGCGCGACGATCAGCCGCGCCAGCACCGCCCGGTGCCGTGGTCCCTTCAGATCGACCTGCTGCCGATCCCAGGCCACCACCGGCCCAAGCACCCCGAACTCCACCGGGCCACGGTAGCGCTCATCCGTTGCTCATCGACGGGCGCGACGCTGGGGGCATGCAGATCGAAGGATTCGAGTACTCCCGCGTGCGCGGGGTGGACGGTGTCGAGCTGAACGTCGCGGTCGGGGGTTCGGGTACGCCGGTGGTGTTGCTGCACGGGTTTCCGCAGACGCACCTGATGTGGCGGCAGGTCGCGCGGGACCTGGCGGCGGACCACACGGTGATCTGCCCGGATCTGCGCGGGTACGGCGCGAGCGACAAGCCGGTGGACGGGTACTCGAAGCGGGAGATGGCCGCGGATGTGGTCGCGGTGGCGGCGGCGCTGGGGCATTCGCGGTTCGCGCTCGTCGGGCACGACCGGGGTGCGCTGGTGGCGTTCCGGGCGGGGCTGGACCATCCGGATGTGGTCACGCATCTGATGAGTCTCGACGTACTGCCGACGCTCGACATGTGGGACGTGATGCACGGGGCGAGTGCGGCGGTCGGGTTCCACCTGTACCTGATGGCACAGCCGCCCGGGCTGCCGGAGCGGATGATCGCGGCGTCGGCGGACGAGTTCTTCGGGTACTTCCTGGACGTGTGGGCCAATGATCCGCAGGCGATCCCGGCCGAGGTACGGGCGGAGTACCTGGAGGCGTCGCGGAACGCCGTACCGTCGATCGTCGCGGACTACCGGGCGTCGGCGACCGTCGACGTCACGCAGGACGGGGAGGATCTTGCCGCGGGCAACAAGCTCCGGATGCCGGTCACGGTGATCCAGCAGGACTGGGGCTCCGCGCTGGGCTTCGACGCCGCCGCCCGCTGGAAGACCTGGACCACTGACCTCCACCACCAAACCACCACCGCCGGCCACTTCATGGCCGAAGAGTCCCCCGAGGAAGTAGCCACCGCCCTCCGCACCCTCCTCAACCGCTAGCCGGGGCGCATGCCGAAGGGGCCGGATCCGTGGATCCGGCCCCTTCGGTTCGTTGTTATCCGGCCTGGAAGAAGGCGCCCTTGAGGTAGTCGTGCACGGCATCCTCGGAGACCCGGAAGGAACGACCCACCCGCACCGCGGGCAGCTCACCGGAGTGCACCAGTCGGTACACCGTCATCTTGGACACGCGCATGGCCGTGGCGACCTCCGCCACGGTCAGGAACTTCACCTCGGCGAGCGGCTGCTCACCACCGGACTTCTTTGATGCCATTGCGCACCGCACTTCCAGCACGGATCGTGCGCCGGCTTCCCCTCCGGCACCTCCGTCCGTGCATGCAACGAGCGTAGTGGCTGTTGGTGCGAATGGGAAAGAGGGGGACTCCTGTGACTCACTCCAACCCCTCCCGCCCCGGAGCGAAGCGGAGGGGCGGGGAACTAATAGGAAGGATCAAGTCCCAGTAACGGGAAGCTCGCGTCGCGTGTCGCCTTGATCGCCCGGTCGAGCCAGGCATCGGGGTTGTACCCCGTGGACCAGTCGACGTACGACGGATCCCGCCCGTCCGTCATCCGCGGCGGCGCCACCCGCCCGAACCGCAGCTGGACCTCCTCGCGCCACGCCTCCGGTACCGGCGTCACGGGGTCGATCGGATTCCCCGCGACGATCGCCAGCAGATGCGTCCACGCCCGCGGCACCACGTCGATGATCGCGTACCCGCCACCACCGGTCGCGATCCACTTCCCGCCCGTCAACTCGTGCGCCAGCTCGTGCAGCGCCAGGTACGCCGCCCGCTGCCCGTCCACGGTCTTCGTCAGATGCGCCAGTGGATCCTCGACATGCGAGTCGCACCCGTGCTGCGTGACCAGCACCTGCGGCCGGAACGCCTTCACCACGTCCGGTACGACGGCGTGGAACGCGCGCAACCACCCCGCGTCCCCGGTCCCGGGCGGCAGCGCGACGTTGACCGCCGTACCTTCCGCGTCCGGCCCGCCCGTCTCGCCGGCACTCCCCGTCCCCGGGAAGAGCGTGGTGGGCGACTCGTGCAAGCTGACCGTGAGGACGCGCGGATCGTTGTAGAACACCGTTTGTACGCCGTCCCCGTGATGCACGTCGACGTCGACGTACGCGACCCGCTCCGCGCCGTGGTCGAGCAGCCACTGGATCGCGATCGCCGGGTCGTTGTACACGCAGAATCCGCTGGCCAGGTTGGGCATCGCGTGGTGCAGACCGCCGGCGATGTTCGCGGCGTGCAGTACGTCGCCCTCCCAGACCGCGCGGGCCGCCTCGACGGAGGCGCCGGCGATCTGCGCGGAGACCTCGTGCATCCGCGGGAAGCAGTACGTGTCCGACGTACCGAGTCCGTGCTCCGGGTCGGCGTCGTCGGGGTGCTCACCCGCGCGCTTCACGGCGGCGACGTACTCGGCGGTGTGCACGGTCTCGAGCAGCGCGTCGTCCGCGGTCGGCGCGGGCACGATCTTGAGCTGGTCGAGTACGCCGAGCTCCCGGGCGAGCTTGATCGTCAGCTCCACCCGGATCGGACTCATCGGGTGGCCGCGGCCGAAGTCGTACCCCGTCAACCCGTCGTCGAACACCAGCAACGCCTCACCACTCATGCTCCTGACCTTAACGGTCAGGCTTCAGGAAGTGGTCTGCCGAAGCGGCGGCTCATCCAGTACGCGCCGCGGCGGGCGTGGAAGACGGTCATCAGGACAGCACCGAACGCACCGGCGACGAGCGCGGCCCGCGGATGCGTGGAGATGTGCGCGAGGGTGAGCAGAACGGCGGCGATCGCGAAGGCCGCGAGGCCGCCGACGGCGTTGTTGGTGGCCGAGTTGCCGGTCAGGTTCGGGAACTCGCGGCCGGTGATGCCGGTGACGAAGTGCGGGACTCCGTTGAGCCCCATCAGCCCGGCCAGGAAGGCCAGCACGATCGCTTGAGTCATCGCCGTCCCACTTTCAGTCTACGGTTGTTGACTGAAAGCGTAACACTATGAGTCAACATGCGTAGACTGAAGTTTGTGAACACCAGGGTGGAGGCGCGCAGGCAGACCGAGAGCCGGATCCTCACCGCGGCCCGGGAGCTGTTCGGCGAGCACGGGTTCGACCGCACCACGGTCCGGATGATCGCCGCCCGGGCCGGCAGCGACCCGGGTCTGGTGATGCGGTACTTCGGCTCGAAGGAGCAGCTGTTCGCGCAGGCCGCGGCGATCCCGGCGGACGGGGCGATCGAGGGCACGCCGGACGAGATCGCGGCGCAACTGTCCGCGGCGCTGTCCGAGAAGCTGACGGAGGAGCCGGTTGCGGCCCTGGCCGCATTACGCGCGATGTTCAGCCACCCGGAGGCGGCCGACGAGGTCCGCAAGGCGATGACGGCCCAACAGCGGCAGATCGCCGAGCAGCTCCCCGGCGACGACGCACTGGCCCGGTCCGGCGTGATCGGCGCGCTCACCCTCGGCCTGGTTGTCTCCCGGCACCTGGTCGAACTCGACGGCCTCGACGTACCACCCGAACGACTGATGGCCATCGCCGGCCCGCTGATCGACCAACTGGTCACGGGTTCCAGGCCGGTCGAATAGATTGCCGCGCCGCGCGCGGGTGCTGATGATCAGGGCCATCCGCCCCGAAGGAGACGCCCATGCGTGGGATCGTTCGTGCTCTGCCCGCCCTTGCCAGTCTCGGTGCCCTGGTCTTCACCCTCGGCCCGGCGCCGGCCGCCGACGAACCAGCAGTACCCATCAACCGTGCGACGCCGACCAGGATCATGCCGCTCGGCGACTCCAACACCGCGGGCGGCGATGCCGTCGGAGCGGCGTACCGGGCCGATCTGTGGCAGCTGCTCCGCGCCGACGGCCGGCCGGTGGACTTCGTCGGGTCGGTGACCAGCGGGCCGTCCGGCGTCCTCGGCGACCGGGACCACGAAGGCCACGGCGGCTGGACGATCGGCCAGATCCAGGACAGCATCAGCGGCTGGCTGACCACCTACCGGCCGGACGTGATCACGCTGCAGATCGGCACCAACGACATGTACGACGACGCCTCCGCGGGCGCCGCGCCCGGCAAGCTGGCCACGCTGATCGGCACCATCGCGAGCACCCTGCCCGACGTCCAGCTGTTCGTCGCGAACCTCCCGCAGCTCGCCGACCCGAACCACTACGCGCGGGTCGCCGCCTTCAACTCCACGATCCCCGGCATCGTCGCCGCGGCCGGGACGCACGTGCACTACGTCGACGCGAACTCCGGGCTGTACCAGCCGTACGACTTCGTCGACATGTGGCATCCGAACTACGGCGCCGCGTCGAAGGCCGCGATCCGCTGGTACGGCGCGCTGACCGGTGTACTGATCACCCGGTTCGAGGCCGAGCAGACCGCGAACGCGACGATCACGAACGCCCGGAGGGTGTCGATCGCCTCGGCGTCGGGTGGCGCGAAGATCGGGTACATCGACTACCCGGACAGCTCGGTGACCTTCCGGTTCCAGGTCGGCAGCGCCGGCACGTACCGGATCCGCGCCCGCGGCGCCAACGGGATGGGTGCCGTCTGCAGCCACCACGTGTCCGCGAACGGCGGTACGCCGGCGACAGTCAGCTACCCGTCGTACAGCTGGGACCTGCTCGGGGAGTCGGCGGTCGACCTGCCGCTGAACGCGGGGTGGAACACGGTGAAGTTCACCAAGGGCGATTGCTACACCGAACTGGATGCCATCGACCTCAGTCCGGTACCGACCGCCTGACGAAACGGACGGGCGGCGCGGCACCCCTCCCTGGCCGCGCCGACCGTCTGTGGTCCAACAGTCGATTCATCGGCGGCGGACTGCAAAGCGTTACAGGTTTTGCACTTCCGTGCAGAGAAACCGGAAAATATGCGTCGAATCCGCGGTGGTCCGACTGCGGACAGTGAGATCCGGACTTGCGAGTACGCACCAGAGGGGCCCAAGGTTCTTCCGTGAGGCAAATGAAACCCAACCGTCGGCAGATCTTCACGGTAGGCGCAGCCGCGGCCGCCGCGACGGTCGCCGCCTCGACCCAGACCGCATCCGCCGCTCCGGAGGCCACCGAGTTCGCAGCCACCACCTCCTCGTCCACCGGGCCGTACGGCTCCGGCGTCGCGGGATCGTGGACCAGCGCCACCCGCGCCATCTCCACGGCCGCGCAGTTCGAGAAGACCCGGCAGACCAACGGCGTCTTCATGTTCGGCGACAGCATCTCGGTGCAGGACGGCAAGGCGCTGGCGATCCGGCTGCTGAACCGCAACGGCACCCAGCTCGCCGTCAACAACTGGTCCAGCCGGCCGAGTTCGGGCGCGGTCGACGCGCTGGAGGCGGCCGCGTCGGCGTACGGGCTGCCGCGCCGGGTGCTGATGGCCAGCGGGTCGAACGACATCTTCGACCCACCGAAGTTCCGCGCCCAGGTCGACCGTGCGATCGGCATCGTCGGCCAGAACCGGACCCTGTTCTGGGTGAACCTCCAGGTCGTCCGCCGCTCCGTCACCGCCCCGGTCCAGCTGGCCGACCAGCGGAACAGCTCGTGGCTGAACATGCAGTTGTACGACGCCCAGCAGAAGTACCCGAACCTGCGCATCATCCGCTGGGCAGAATGGCTCTGGGTGAAGCCGTACCGGCTGGCGAACTACCTGCGCGACGGCGTCCACCCGTCGGTGCCGCTGGGCCAGGACGCCCGCAACGAGCTGATCGTCCAGTCGCTGCTAAGCTGATGGCGTGAACACGAACTTGCAGCTGTGGTGGGCCGCCTAGGGCGGTCCATCCCAGCGCGTGTTCGCACGCAGCCACCACGGCCGCCTCACCGAGGCGGCCTTTTTCGTGCCCTCGTTCGGTGAGGCCCCACCACCGAAGGAGAAGACCATGACCTCGCTTTCCGGCATCACCCCGTCCGGCCGGCTGACACTCGGCAACCACCTCGGCGCACTCCGCCGGTTCACCGACCCGGACGGTTTCTACTTCGTCGCGAACCTGCACGCGATGACGACCAGGCACGACCCCCGAAGACTCGCCACACTCACCCGCGAGTTCGCGACGCTGATGCTCGCGGCCGGTGTCCCCGAGGGCACGGTGTTCGTGCAGTCCGACGTACCGACGCACGCCCAGCTCGCCTACCTGCTCGAGTGCACGTCGTACGTCGGCGAGCTGTCCCGGATGATCCAGTACAAGGAGAAGGGCAAGGGCCGCCCGATGACGCGGGCCTCGCTGTTCACGTACCCGTGCCTGATGGCCGCGGACATCCTGCTGTACGGCGCGGAGCGGGTACCGGTCGGCGGTGACCAGGACCAGCACGTCGAACTGGCCCGGGACGTCGCGATCCGGTTCAACCGCGAGTACGGCGAGACGTTCGTCGTACCGCGGCTGAACAAGGCGGCGCTCGCGACGCGGGTCAAGGATCTGCAGAACCCGACCGCGAAGATGAGCAAGTCGGACGCGGACGACGCGGTCGGCACGATCCGGCTGCTGGACCCGCCGGACGTGATCCGCCGGCAGATCATGCGCGCCGTCACCGATTCCGAGAACGTCGTCCGGCACGACGAGAAGGCCAAGCCCGGCGTCACCAACCTGCTCGAGATCCTGGCCGCCTGTACCGCCGGCGACCCGGTCGAGCTGGCCGCGTCGTACACGTCGTACGGCGCGCTGAAGCAGGACGTCGCGGACGCCGTACTCGCGGTCATCGAGCCGCTGCAGAAGGAGTACGCGCGGCTGGCGACCGACCCGGACGCGATCGACCACATGCTCGCGCAGGGCCGGGACCGAGCACTCGAGGCGAGCATGCCGCGGCTCCAGGCTGCGACCCGGGCGATGGGTTTGGCAGGATCTGCTCCATGAAGATCCGCGCCGCCTCGTTCAACCTCCGCAACTCGTCCGCGCCGGACGGCGACAACGCCTGGCCGGTACGGCGGAAGGCGGCGGTGGCGGCGATCGAACAGCTGGACGCCGACGTGGTCGGGCTGCAGGAGGTGCTGCCCGACCAGCTCGAGTACCTGCGCTGGCGGTTCGGAAAGTACGAGATCGTCGGCTCCGGGCGGGACGACGGGATGAGCGCCGGCGAGCACTCCCCGGTCCTGGTCCGGCCCGGCGACTGGCGGATCGAGCGGTCCGAGACCCGCTGGCTGTCCGACGACCCGGGTACGCCGGGCTCGATCGGGTGGGACGCCGACCTGACCCGGATCGCCACCCTGGTCTGGCTGCGGCACCGCAACGGTACGACGGTCGGCGTCGTCAACACCCACTACGACCACGCGGGCGAGGTCGCTCAGCTGCAGTCGTCCCGGCTGATCGCCCGCTGGATCACCGGATCGCTGCCGTGGATCGTGATGGGCGATCTGAACGCGACCCCGGACTCGCCGCCGCTGAAGGCGCTGGTCGCGTCCGGCCTGTCGCTCGCGGTCCCGCCCGAGGCCGGCGGCAGCTGGCACGACTTCACCGGCACCGAGGACGGCGACCGCATCGACCACATCCTCGTCACCCCGAGATTCTCGGTGACCGACGCGACCGTCTCGCACCTCCGCCCAGACGGCCGCATCCCCAGCGACCACTGGCCGATCGTCGCGACCCTAGACCTCGGCTAGCACCTCTTCGCGAAGCCGCTCCAACCCGTCGACCCGCCGGTTTCTTCGCCCAGGAACCCATCCGGCACCGCCCCGACGTGAAGATGGACAGGTAGTGCACCCGCGAGACACCGTACGCGCGGAGCCGTCGACGCTCAGGTGCACTACTCGACCACCAGCTACCTCCTGTCCAAATGGACGTCAGTTGAGTCCCGCGGAGGTGCGGGAACGACTGGTTACGCGCTCTCCTGCGCGGCGAGGACCGCGTCGCCGTGCTCCTCTGCCCACTCTGTGAGCAGGCGGATCGGACCCATCAGGGTGCGGCCGAGGTCAGTCAGCTCGTATTCGACGTGGGGCGGGACGCCCCCGTGGTCGGTGCGGTCGACGAGACCGTTGGTCTGCAGGCGGCGGAGGGTCTGAGTGAGGACCTTCTTCGAGATGCCGCCGATCAGCTCGATCAGCTCGGAATGCCGCCGGGCGTGGTCGTTCAGGCCCCACAGCACCACCACCGCCCACTTGTCCGCGATCAGCTCGACCGCGAGGCGGGCCGGACAGTCGGCCAGGAAGACGTCGCCAGGTTCTGCACCGTGCACAGCGGTCAGGGTACCCAGAGGTTCCCACGGCGCTGTCTAGCGTCTGCTGCATGATTCCCGAAAGCGCCTACCGCCTCTTCGACGAGCCCAAAGACGTCACGATGATCACGATCGACCCGGATGGATCGCCGCAGGCCGCGCTGGTCTGGGTCGGGCGGCACGGCGACGACCTGCTGATCGGCGTCGAGGAGAAGCATCGCAAGACCCGGAACCTGCGCCGCGATCCGCGGATCACGCTGGTCGTGCAGGACAACCGGATCAGCCCGCGCGGACTCACGCAGTACCTCGTCGTCCGTGGTACGGCGGCACTCGAACGGGATCCCCTGCGGTACAAGGAGTTGATGGACCGGCTGAGCAAGAAGTACCTCGGCCGCGACGAGTTCCCGTTCTGGAACGACGACGTGGCCGCGGGCGCGACCGTCGTACGCGTGGGTGTCGATCAGGTGCTGGGCGAAGGGCCGTGGGTGGTCAGATGACCAGGTGCCAGCGCAGCATGAAGGCGCCGATCGAGAGCACGACGTAGAGCAGCACCAGCGCGGTGCCGATGCCGGGGCGCGGGCGGTGCCGGCGGACCTGGGTGGTGAGCGACCGCTCCCGCAGCACCTCCATCACCGCGGCGACCTCGGCGGTGCGGTCGGCCGGGATGCCGTTGATCTCGTGCTCGTCGGGGCCGCGGGTGAGCACGACGCTGTCCTCGCCGATCTCGATCTTGCCGACGTCCTGCCAGGCCAGGCTGCGGATCAGCATGCTGGTCCGCGCCTTCAGGCCGGTCGGGAACAGCTCGACCCGGTACAGCACGACGCCGCCGGCGACCCGCACCACGGACGCGCCGATGATCGTCAGCAGGCCGACCGCGAGCATGTCGCGGGCGCCCATCCACAGCCACGAGTTGAGCGCCGGAACCGCGACGAACGGCAGCAGGAACAAGGCCCACGCCCACCAGGGCGCCGGGTCCAGCGGCACACGCCACGGCAGCGGCGGAACCTCCCGCTCCTGCTGGACCTCCGCAGGCGCGGTGACCGGCTCGACCGAACCATTACCCATCGGCGGACTCATCCCTCGAACACGGCAGCAAACCTCGGCGCGGATACCTTAACGCCACCTGAGGGATAGGTGTTACTCGGCGCCTACCCGAGGCAGCGAAGGAAAGAAAAGAAGAGAGGGGCCGGGCCAGGTGGTTACTCGGCGCCTTGCCCGACGCAGCGAAGGAAAGGAAAGAAGAGAGGGGGCCGGGCCAGGCGGTTACTCGGCGGCGAGATCGCGCGAACGGTTCCGGGCCGCCTCGATCGCGGACAGGAAGGCGGCGCGGACCTTGTGGTCCTCGAGTTCACGGACCGCGGCGGCCGTCGTACCGCCGGGCGACGTCACGCGCTCCCGCAGTACCGTCGGGTGCTCGCCGGTCTCGCGGAGCAGCTTCGCGGAGCCGACCACCGTCTGTACGACGAGCTCGGTCGCGGTGTTGCGCGGCAGCCCCATGTGGACGCCGGCCTCGATCATCGACTCGACCACGAAGAAGATGTACGCCGGACCGGAACCGGAGACCGCGGTCACCGCGTCCTGCTGCTTCTCCGGCACCCGCACCACCCGGCCGGTCGCCGCGAGCAGGCTCTCGGCCAGCTCCAGGTGGCTCTCGTCGCAGTGCGCGCCCCGGGAGATCGCGGCCATCCCCTCGTCGACGAGGGCGGGCGTGTTCGGCATGACCCGCACGACGGCGACGCCTTCTGGCAGCCGCGACTCGACGAAACCCGTGGTGATACCGGCCGCGAGCGACACGACCGTCTGCGTCGGCTGCACCGCCGGGGCGATCTCGGCAAGCAGGTCCGGCATGTCCTGCGGCTTCACCACCAGGACCAGCGTGTCCGCCCGCTTCGCCGCCTCCAGGTTGGAGACCACGTCGACGCCGTACCGCTCCCGCAGCTCGGCGGCGCGCTCCGGCCGGCGCTCGGTGATCAGGAGGTCCTCCGGTCGCCGGCCGGCCCGAATCAGCCCGGACAGCAACGTCTCCCCCATCACGCCGGCCCCGAGGACGGCCACCTGTGCACTCATGCCCACAGGTTAGCCGCCGGCGCGCGGGCTACTTCTTGCTGATCAAGGAGCGGGCGAAGAACTGCAGGTTCGCGGGGCGCTCGGCCAGCCGGCGGACCAGGTAGCCGTACCAGTCCTCGCCGTACGGGATGTAAATCCGCATCGTGTGCCCGAGGCCGGCCAGCCGGAGCTGCTCCTCGGGGCGGATGCCGTACAGCATCTGGTACTCGAAACTGCCCGGCTTGCGGCCGGCGCGATCCGCCAGCGCGCCCGCGATCGAGATCAGCCGCGGGTCGTGCGAGGCGATCATCGGGTAGCCCTCGCCGTTCATCAGGACCTTCATCGCCCGGACGTACGCCTTGTCGACCTGGCGCTTCTCCTGGAACGCGACCGACTCGGGCTCCGTGTACGCGCCCTTGCACAGCCGGACGCGGGAGCCCGTGTGCGCGAGGTCGCGGCAGTCGCCCTCGGTACGGCGCAGGTACGCCTGCAGGACCGCGCCGGTCTCGGGGAAGTCCTGGCGGAGCTCGCGGAGGATGCCCAGCGTCGAGTCGGTGGTGGTGTGGTCCTCCATGTCCAGGGTGACCGTCGTACCGGCGTTGCGGGCCGCGAGGCAGATCGTGCGCGCGTTCTCCAGGGCGATCTTCTCGCCGTCGCCGGGGAGCGCCTGGCCGACCGCGGAGAGCTTCACCGAGACCTCGGCGTTCGCGGTCAGGCCGGCCGCGGCCAGCTTCTTCAGCAGGTCGAGGTACGCATCGGCGGTCGCGGTCGCGGCGTGCAGGTCGGTGACGTCCTCACCGAGATGGTCGAGGGTGACGCGCAGCCCGTTGCTGACCAGCTTCTCGGTGGCCAGCACGGCCTCCGGAGCGGTCTCACCGGCGACGAACCGCGCGACGATGCCGCTGGACACCGGCAGCGACGACACGGCCTTCTTGATCTGGGGGCTGCGGGACATGCCCAGCAGGACTCGCCGAAGCACTACGTGTTCCTCCTCATCAACCCACCCATTTGCCAGTGGTGAATGCAGGTTACGCGCCTGAACCAGGCTTTGCGGAATCCCGCGGCGCCGGTGTGTCCGGGACCACACCAGCCCTCGCACTGGTTCGATCATCGCACCGTTGCAAGCGAGCAATCATTGGCTACACGCTCACAGCCTCTGGCAAGGCGGTCCCGGTCTCACGCACTGGGCTGCCGGGTAGACGTTTCACAGCCACCTGCCCGGTCACCCGGGTCTTCTGGTCGGCTCCACGTCCGCTTAACGTCTCCGCACCACTCGCGGCGACTACCAGCGCGGCAAGATTCCTCGCCGCGTTCTCGTCACGGTCCATGCACAGACCGCAGGACTCACAGGTGAACACGCGTTCGGACAAGAGCAGCTTGGCTTTCACCACTCCACAGCCCGAACAGGTCTTGCTCGACGCAAACCAGCGGTCGGCTACGACCAGGCGCCGGCTCTTCAGCATCCCGGCGACATTCAGATCCTCCACGACAACGGTCCCGTACTCGGCCGCGACCGCGGTGGTGAACTTGTGCAGGGCGTCGGCACGCAGGTATGCCACCGCACGGTGGACACGGTTGCGCTGAGCATTCGCCCGTTTCCAGCGAATCGACGGCACTTGACCGGTACGGCGATCAGGACCGGTCCGGCGGGACACCCGACGCGACAGCCTGCCCAGCTTGCGCAACGACGCGGCGAGGTGCCTTGGGTTCGGCACAGCGCGCGGCTCGCCATCGGGTTCGGCCAGAACCGCCAGGGACTTGATCCCGAGATCCACACCGACGACCGCCTCCGGCCGCTTCGGCCGCGTGGTCGGCATGTCTTGCTCGACGGTGAACGACACGAACCAGCGGCCGCGCTCGTACCGGATCGTCGCAGCCAGGATCCGGGCGCTGCCGTCGAGCAGCTCGTATGCCGGCGGCTCGTGCAGCTGGACCCGGCCCACGCGGGGCAGGACGGCATACCGGTCCTCGCAGCCGATCGCGCCGGTGGTGAACCGGCACGACTTGACCGCCTTGCGCTTGGATTTGAAGCGCGGGAATCCCATCGCGCGACCGGCACGCTTGCCTGTGCGCGAGTCGCTCCAGTTCTTCAGCGCGGCCGCCAACTGCGTCAGGCCGGAGGCGTAGGCCTCCTTCGAGTACTCCGCCCACCACGGCGCGATCTCGTTCTTGGCCTGGTTCCAGTCCTTGCGCAGCGAGTACATCGACCAGGAGATCGCTGGTGTGATGAGCTCGGCGGGGATGCCGTAGCTGGTTTCGGCCGCCCGCTGATCCATGACGGCTTTGACCCGGCCAAGACCCCGGTTGAACGCCTTACGCGCCGCGCCACAGTGCCCATCAGCACCAGCAACTTCAGGCATACCACCAGTCTCTCCGTACCCACCGACACAAATTAGGCGCCGGGGCTTCACCGCAACCTGTCCCATGTCCATCCCACCGGCCTCACCGGTGATCAACCCTTGGTTGTTAGAAGATGCGACTATGCCCATCTTCAAACGGCGCCGCCGGAACGCCGTGCAGGCCGATCCGATCGGCGCGTTCTGGTCCTGGTGGACGACCACCGGCGGCGCGGCCGTCGCGGACGCCGTCGCGCGCCGCGAACCGGGTGGCGCGAATGCCGAGCTGACCGAGCGGATCGGCCGGATCCACCCGGACCTGGAGTGGGAGCTCGGTCCGGGGCTGCACGCCGAGCACGTGCTGATCGTCACCGCGGCCGGCAACCCCGCGCAGCGCGCGACCGCTCGCCGTTGGTTGCGCGCGGCACCGCCCTCGGACCACGCCTGGGAGTACGCCGACCTGCGCCGGCCGGGGCCTGCCGTGACGATCCAGTTCGACGGACTGCCGCCGGTCGCGATCGACGAGTCGCTGGTGTCGATCGAGCCGGACTCCGCCTCGGTGCACGTCGGCGTCCACCACCCGGCGTTCGCGTCGCTGTCGGTGGACACGCAGCGGCGCGTGACGTTCCTGATCCTGGATCTGGTGCTGGGCGAGGAGATGGTGGAGACCTGGGTCGGCGCGATCGACCCGCTCGCCGACGCCCCGGCGGACGCCGTACCGGTGATGCAGCTGCTGCCGGCGGTGGCCGGGTTCGCGGCCGAGCACACGCTGGACGACGGCAGCCCCGCCTGGAAGATGCTCGAGGGGACCCGGGACGGGCAGCGGGTGATCGCGACCGCGGAGTACCCGCTGCGCTCGATCCGGCGGCCGCACCTCGACACGCACGTCGCGGTGTCGATCCGGTACCCCGTCGTACGGGAGGACGGCCTGCCCGAGTCCGAGATGCTGGACGAACTGCGCGCGTTCGAGGACCACCTCACCGACCGCCTCGGCGGCTCCGGCAACCTCCTCGCCCACGAGACCTCCGCCGGCGTCCGCATCCTGCACTACTACGTCGACGGCACCACGCCCGCCGACGCCCAGCTCCAGGCCGCCACCACCGGCTGGCCGCACGGCAAGGTCACCCTCACCACCACCCCCGACCCCGCCTGGGAAGGCGTCGCCCACCTCGCCGGCTGAGGTACTGTCCTCCAGCTTGCGGTGCGGACAGTCGAAAGGGGTGGTCGGTGAAGACCTTGCGGGACTTCATCTGGTTCGGGCTGGCGCTCGGGGTGCTGGGGATCGGGATGGCGATCTACTTCCTGATCGCGCCGCCGGATCCGAACGCGACGCCGACCTGCAACCACCGGCCGATGAGCCAGGGCGACCTCTGCGTCGTCCACAGCAGCACCGGCACCTACACCGAGTCGTACGACGAGATGAAGAACAAGCCCGGTGGTCGCGGACGGGCCGTGGCGCTGGGGCTGATCGGCGTCGCGATCACGGGTGGCGCTTCGTACGGGTTGTACCGGACACGGCCGTAAACCTTCCGCGGTGCAACCTGGTGGGTAGGGCTTTCCGTCTTGGGGTGGAGATGGGGAGTGGAGGCGCGGATGGCGGAGCGGGACCGGGAGTTCGCCGAGTTCGTCGAGGAGACCTCGACGGCGTTGCGGCGGACCGCGTTTCTGGTGGTGGGAGACCGGCACCGGGCCGACGACATCGTCCAGGACGCCTTGTACAAGCTGTACCTGGCGTGGCCGAAAGTACGGCGGGTAGGTAATCCGTTCGCGTACGCACGTCGCGTGGTGGTCAACGCGGCGTACGACGGTGGGCGCCGGCCGTGGCGGCGCGAGGTGGCGATCGCCGAACTGCCGGACCGCGCCGGGCCCGACGACTTCACCGCCGGGCACGCCGAGCGGGACGAAGTACTGGAAGCCCTGCGATCGCTGGGCCCGCGGCAACGCGCGTGCGTGGTCCTGCGGTACTACGAGGACCTGTCCGTCGAGCAGACCGCCGAAATCCTCGGCTGTTCGACCGGCACCGTGAAGAGCCAGGCGGCACGCGGTCTCGACACTCTCCGGCGAACCATCGACCAGCGGCGGGCGAGCCAGCCACTGTGAAGGAGAACGAGATGGACGACGTACGAGACATCAGCGCCGAGCTCCGACGGATCGCCGGGTCGGAGCCGATGGACGAATTCGACACTGCCGGACTCCTGGCACGCGGCCGGCGCGGCCGGCGCCGCCGGAAGGTCCTCGGCGTCGGCGGTGCGGTCGCCGGTGTCGCGGTGCTCGTGGCCGCCGCGAGCCTGCTGCCGAACCTGGCCACCGCGAACAAGCAGCCGACCGTCGCGGGGACTTTGCTGCAGAACCCGGACTTCGGCCCTGTCCCGGGCGTTCCGCGGGGCGAAGCGGCCGCGGATCAGCGGATCACCCACGAGGAGGCGGAACGCCGCTGCAACCTGCGCACCCCGGGCGTCACGCAGAAGCTCCGCGGCACCGGTACGGCGCGGTCCGGGCATCTTGAGATGTACGACCTCAAGAACGGCACACGGGTCACCAACGGCAGCTACTGCGTCATCCCCGGCGGTGACAAGCCGTCCGCGGAACTGGTCGCCGCGGCCGCGAAGGATCTCCTCCCGCAATCGGCGGCGGACAAGCTCCGGAACTGCTCCGTGATCGCCTGGGTCGACCTGACCAACTGGCAGGTGGTCGCTTCGGACCAGTCGAAGGCGCTCGGGTCGGCCACCCTGGTCGCGATCTCCCCCACCGGCCGTAAGGTCGTCGACTGCGAACTGACCTCCCGGAAGTCGCCACTCGGCGACCCGGCCGGTGCCACCTCTTTCGCCACCCTGACCAACCTCGACAGCAACGACCCGACGCTCGACCCGGAGGTCAGGTCCGGCCGGACCGACATGTACGTCTCCGGCGGCGGTGGCGGCGAATGCGTCGCCGGAATCTGCCACAGCTGGAACATGACCGGCTGGGGCCGCGTCGCCTCGAAGTCGGCAACCACGGTCCGCCTACACATCGGCACCGGCCCGGTCTACCAGGTCCCGGTCAGCCCCGGCGGCTGGTTCGCGTTCAACTGGCTGACCTCGTCGACCTACAAACTCAAGAAGCCCAACCCGCAGGTCGCCGCCTACGACGCAAACGGAAAGATCGTCAAGGTCTTCCAATAATCACTGCCTCCTAGGCGGTGCGGCGTTTGAGGGTGGCGGCGCCTAGGGCCAGGGCGCCGAGGATGAAGGCGAGGACAACGAGCGTGTCGGTGCCGGTGGATGTGGTGAAGCCGTTGCCCTTGGCAACGCCTAGGACGGCGTCAACCGCGTAGGACAAGGGGAGTACGTCGCTGAGGGCGTGCAGGACGGACGGCAGCTGATCGCGGGGGACGAACAGGCCGCAGAGGAGGATCTGCGGGATCATGATCGCGGGCATCATCTGCACGGCCTGGAACTCGGTGGCCGCGAACGCGCTGGAGAGCAGGCCGAGCGCGGCGCCGAGGACGCCGTCGAGGACGCCGACGACACCCAGCTGCCAGGCGGCGCCCTGGATGTTCAGACCCAGGAGATACAAGGCGATCGACACCAGCACGACCGCCTGTACGACGGCGACCAGCGCGAACGCGAGCGCGTACCCCAGCAGGAAGTCCAGCTTCGCCATCGGCATCGTGAACAACCGCGACAGCGTCCCGCCGGAGCGTTCGCGCAGCGTCGTCACCGCGGTGACGACGAACATCACGATCGACGGGAAGATCGCCAGCAGCGGCCCGCCGATCTGGTCGAACACCACCGGGTTGTCGTGGAACATCCACCACATCAGGGTGACGAACACGGTCGGCAGCGCGATCAGCAGCGCCACCGTCCGTGGATCCCGTCGCAGCTGGGTGAGCACCCGGGCCGCGACGGCGAGGGTCACGCGCGGAGTCATCGGGCCGCCTCCTTCTCCTCGATCAACGTCAGGAACGCCTGCTCGATGTCGGTCGTACCGGCCGCGCTGAGCAACGCGTCGGGCGTCTCGTCGGCGAGCAGTTCGCCGTCACGCATCAGCAACAACCGGTCGCACCGCGACGCCTCGTCCATCACGTGACTGGACACCAGCAGCGCCGCACCGTCGTCGGCGAGCCGGTGGAACAGCTGCCAGAGATCCCGCCGCAGCACGGGATCCAGCCCGACCGTTGGTTCGTCCAACACCAGCAGCTCGGGACTGCCGAGCAGCGCGACCGCCAGCGACACCCGCGAGCGCTGCCCGCCGGACAGCCGATCGACCCGTACGCCGGCATGCGACGCGAGGTCGACGGTGTCGATCACCCGCGCCACGTCGGCCACCGGGACGCCGAGCACCGCCGCGAAGAAGCGCAGGTTCTCGGTGACGGTCAGATCGCCGTACACGCTGGGCTCCTGGGTCACGTACCCGACCCGGCCGCGCAGCTTCGGCGCACCGGCCGGCAGCCCGAGCACCGAGACGTCGCCGGTGACCCGCGCCTGCAGGCCGACGATCGCGCGGATCAGCGTGGTCTTGCCACACCCGGACGGTCCGAGCAGCCCCGTCACCGTCCCGGTCCGGAGATCGAAGTCGATCCCGTGCAGGACCTCCTGCTCGCCGCGCACCACGACCACGTCGCGGCAGCTCACCGAGTTTTTCATCATATGATGAATTTAGCGCGCACCGCCGAGTCCTTGCAAGGGTCAGATGACCGCGTAACCCGTCGCCTGACCGAGCTCGTCCAGCGACGGGTCGCCGTACCGCTCCCGGAGCTCGTCGAAACGCTGCACCTTCGCCGCCCCGAATCGGGCGACCTCGGCTGCATACGTATTCCCTGACACGAACACCGGCGGCGTCCGCTTGCTGTGGAACTTGTCGGCGTACATCACCAACTCCTCCTCCGGCGTCCGAGGCAGGTAGTCCGCAACCGGGATCGGCAACCCCTGCCGTACGACGTCGTCCCGGGTGATCCCGACGCCGGTATGACACGAGCAGAACCGGCAGAGCTCCACCGGGAACCCGAGCGAGTCGAGCAGTTCGTGCCCGAGTACGCCGTGCCGGACGTACGCCGACGACTCCAACCGGTACACCCCGATGTCGTGGAGCAACGCGCCAGCCCGGACCAGATCGGTGTCGACGTCCAGTCCGGCGAAGAACTGCGACGCCACCGAACACACCAGCCGGCAGTGCTCCCACACCACCTCGAACGCCTCCCGGCTCGGGGCGGACGCCCGGTGCAACGCGCGGATCTCGGCGTCCCGGGGGATCTCCATCAGCCGGTCAGGTGCTGCTGCAGGACCGGCGCCAACCGGTCGATCAACGTCTCCAGGTCAACCGACGCGACCGGTTCCAGCCGGACGACGTACCGGATGATCGCGGCGCCGACCAACTGGCTGCCGACCAGGCCGACCCGGAGCGCCGCGTCGGGTACGTCGAGCGACCGCGACACCGGCTGGATGATCATCTGCCCGATGCCCTCGCGCATCATCCGGGCCACCTCGTCGCTGCTCGCGATGCTCCCGAACAGCGCCCGCATCCGCTGCTGCCCGTCCGGCGTCTCCCACACCCCCAGGAACGCGGTCGCGATCCGCCGCCCCATCTGCTCCGGCGGCCCGTCGAGGATCCGGGCCGCGATCACCCGCGGGTCGACCGGGATCGCCATCGCCTCGATGAACAGCTCGTCCTTGCTGTCGAAGTAGTGGTGCACGAGCGCCGCGTCCACCCCGGCCTGCCGGGCGACGGCGCGCATCGAGGTGGCCGCGAACCCCTTGTCCGCAAAGGATTCGCGGGCGGCGTCGAGGATCTCCCCCCGGGTGTCGGGTCCCCCTGGGCGGCGTCCCGGCGTACGGCGGGAAGCTGTCACGGAGTGAGCTCCGAGATCTCACCGTCCGGGGTGACCGCGAACGGCGTCCGCCGGGTCTTCACGAAGTGCCGGCGGGTGAACTCGAGCGACTCGACCAGGTCGACCTCACGCTCCGAGCGGCTGGTCGCGCGCCGGGTGTTGATCTCGATGATGATGTGCCCGCTGAACTCCTGCCTGGCCAGCTCGGTGAGCAGGTCGGCGGCGCGCTGCGTACCGCGGCCCGGGACCAGGTGCTCGTCCTTCGCGGAGCCGGTGCCGTCGGTGAGGTGGACGTGCGTGAGGCTGCGGCCCATCGTCGCGGCCAGCTCGACGCAGTCCTGCTCGGCGGTGGACGCGTGCGACAGGTCGAGCGTGGTGTGCGCGTACGACTGCTCGGTCGGGTCCCAGCTCGGCGCGTACGCCTGCAGGTCGCGGCCGGGCGCGCGCCACGGGTACATGTTCTCGACCGCCAGCGTCACGCCGGTCTCGGCCTCCAGCCGGGCGATCCCCTCGACGAACCCGCGCGCGTAGTCCCGCTGCCAACGGAACGGCGGGTGTACGACGACCACGTCCGCGCCGAGCTCCTTGGCCGCCTCCGCGCTGCGCTCGAGCTTGCTCCACGGGTCGGTCCCCCAGACGCGCTGCATGATCAGCAGCGTCGGCGCGTGGATCGCCAGCACCGGCAGCTGGTGGTAGTCGATCAGCCGCTGGATCGCGTCGATCTGGGTGCTCAGCGGGTCGATCCCGATCATCACCTCGACCCCGTCGTACCCGAGCCGGGCGGCCAGCTCGAAGCCGCTGGCGGTGGACTCAGGGTAGACGGAGGCGGTGGACAGACCGATCTTCGCGGTCGTACGAGAGCTCATCGGGGTTGCAGCTGGTCGAGCCGGGACAGGATGACGCCCTCGCGCAGCGCCCACGGGCAGACCTCCAGCGCGGTCAGGTCGAAGAGGTCCATCACGGCGTCGGCGACCAGGGCGCCGGCGGTCAGCTGGGACGCGCGGCCGGCCGAGACACCGGGCAGCGCGGCCCGCTCGGCGGCGGTCATCGTGGTCAGCTTCGGGATCCACTCGTTCAGCTCGGCCCGGTTCAGCGTGCGCGGGACGTACGGCCCGTCGGCGGACGGGGCCGCTCCGGTGATCCGGGCGAGCGAGCGGAACGTCTTGCTGGTGGCGACGGAGCGCTGCGGCTTGCCGGCCCGCAGTACCGGACCGGCCACGGCGGCCAGCTCCATCCGGATCCGGCGGCGCAACGCGCGGACTTCGTCCTTGTCCGGCGGGTCCGCGGTCAGCCCTTCCCGGGTCAGCCGCCCGGCACCGAGCTGGACCGACTCCGCCACGGTCGGCTGCTCGTCCGACCCGGCGGCGATCTCCAGCGAGCCGCCGCCGATGTCGAAGACCGCCAGGCGTCCCGAGGACCAGCCGAACCACCGTCGTACGGCGAGGAACGTCAGCCGGGCCTCGTCGTCGCCGCTGAGCACCTCCAGGTCCACGCCTGTCTCGGTGCGGACACGCTCCAGCACCTTCTCGCCGTTCGGCGCCTCGCGGAGCGCGGAGGTGGCGAACGCGAGCAACGACTCGCAGCCCTTGTCCTCGGCGAGCTCCACGGCCTCCTTGGTGAACGCGATCAGCCCGTCGGCGCCGGAGCCGTCGATCTTGCCGTCCTCGTCGAGGTGCTCGGCCAGCCGGAGCTCGGTCTTGTGCGAGTACGCCGGCAGCGGCGCGGCACCACGATGCGCGTCCACCACGAGCAGATGGACGGTGTTTGATCCCACGTCGAGTACGCCGAGCCGCATACCCTCACGCTACTGGACAACCGGAGTACCGGTGTGTTCCCGGTTGCGCGTAGGCTTTCCAGGTGCCTGAGGTTTCGCTCGACTTCCCCCGTGCCTGGGTCGAGTTCATCGACCCCGACGACCCCGACCAGGTCTTCCGTTGCGACCTGACCTGGCTGACGTCCAACTGGTCCTGCATCTTCGGCGGCGGCTGCCAGGGGATCTACAAGGGCCGTCCCAACGACGGCTGCTGCACGCTCGGAGCGCACTTCTCCGACGCGGACGACGAGAAGCGGGTGAAGAAGTACGTCAAGGAGCTCGGCAAGGACGACTGGCAGTTCCGCAAGGAAGGTCGCGCCAACGGCTGGGTCGAGACCGACGACGAGGGCGACCGGAAGACCCGGGTCTGGGACGGTGCCTGCATCTTCCTGAACCGCCCGGGCTTCGAAGGCGGCGCCGGGTGCGCGCTGCACGGGCTGGCGCTGAAGCGCGGCGTGCACTTCGTCGAGACCAAGCCCGACGTGTGCTGGCAGCTGCCGATCCGGCGGACGTTCCGCGAGGTCGAGCGGCCGGACGGTACGACGTACACCGAGGTCGGCATCGCGGAGTACGACCGCCGCGGCTGGGGCCCCGGCGGGCACGACCTGGACTGGTACTGCACCGGGAACACCGAGGCGCACATCGCCGTCGAGCCGGTGTTCGAGTCCAGCAAGGTCGAGCTGCAGACGCTGATGGGCGCCAAGGCGTACGACGTACTCGCCGAGCTGTGCCGCCAGCACCTGTCGGCGGCCCGTCCGCTGCTTCCGCATCCCGCGTCGAAGTAGGCCGCGACACACCCTGGGCGACGAACTGTCGGTGCGGGACGCAACAATGACTCACATGCGTCTGGATCACTTGTCGTACGCGTGCGGACCGGATGGTTGTGCGGCCACCATCGAGCGGCTCTCGGAGCTGCTCGGTGCCGAGTTCGTGGACGGCGGGGTGCACCCACGGTTCGGCACCGTGAACCACATCCTCCCGCTGGAGAACGACCGGTACGTCGAGGTCGTCGACGTGCTCGACCACCCGGCGTCGGACAAGGCGCCGTTCGGCCAGGCGGTCCGGGCCCGCAAGGAGCTCGGCGGCGGCTGGCTCGGCTGGGTCGTCGAGGTCACCGACATGGCGGCGATGGAGCAGCGGCTCGGGCGGCAGGCGGTGCCCGGCAACCGGCACCGCCCCGACGGGGTGAACCTGACCTGGCGGCAGATCGGCGTCAAGGGGCTGATCGCGGACCCGCAACTGCCGTTCTTCATCCACTGGGACGACCTCGGCGAACACCCGTCGATCGGCGGCAAGGACGTGAAGCTGACCGGCCTGGAGATCGCCGGCGACCCCACCCGGGTCACCGACTGGATCGGCCACCCGGCCGACCATCTCCTCGACGACCTCGACGTCGGCTGGATCGGCCCGAACGGCCAGCCCGGCCTGGTCGCCGCGATCTTCCAGACGCCCAACGGGGTCGTCCGGATCTAGTGGATGTTCTCCAGCTCGGCGAGTGAGGTTTCGAGGTGGGCGAGCATGCGTTGCAGGTGTGGGACGGTGCGGCGGCAGCCGATCAGGCCGACGTGGAGCTGGTGGGCGTAGCTGGTGACGCTGATGTTGAGCGCCTGGCCGTTCATCACGATGCTCGCCGGGTAGAGGCCGAGCAGGCGGGAGCCGTTCCAGTACAGCGGGCTCTCCGTGGGGCCGGGGACGTTCGAGATGACGATGTTGTACGGCGGCGTCGTACGGCCGGCGACGCCCGGGAGGACCGCGCCCGGGCCGGCGACCGCGAAGCCGAGGGCGCCGACGATCAGGTTCTGCAGCGGGGTGAGGCCCGACAGCACGCTCTTGGCCTGCGCGGTCGACGCCATGATCCGGCGGATCCGCTGCTCCGGGTCGGCCAGGTCGGTGGCCAGGTCGGCGATCAGCGTGGCGAGCGAGTTCCCGCCGCCGGGGCCGCTGTCCTTGGTCCGGAGGTTGACCGGCACCATCGCGGTCAGCGCCTTGTCCGGGAGCGCGTTCAGGTCGAGCAGATAGTTGCGCAGGGCACCTGAACACATCGCGAGCAGTACGTCGTTGAGCGTCGCGCCGGTGATCGCCCGCACCTTCTCCAACCGCTCGAGCGGCCACGACTGCGCCGCAAACCGCCGCGCGCCGGTAACCCCCTGGTTGAACACGGTCCGCGGCGCCTGAAACGGCATCGTCGAATGCAACAACCCCTGCAACCCCGCCACCGGCAGCCCCGCAAGATCCGCCAGCATCCGCCCAGCCCCACCAACACCATGCACCGCCGACCCCAACGCCCGCCCAGGCATCCGCCCAACAGCCGCCAGCAGGTCCACCGCACCAGGCACTCCCGCACCACCCCACCCAGCGCCCCACCCGACACCCGCACCGCCAGCAGGCCATTCTGCGCCCGCAGAGGCAGGGCCGGTGCCGCTCCCCGCCCCACGTGCGCTGCCGGGCCCGTGCGGCGGCATCCCCCAACCCGCACCACCTCCGACCGCGTCGCCCGCCGTTCCAGCGCCGCCCGCGCCGTGCAGCGGCATGTCCCCACCCGCCCCGCTCGGCAGGGAGTAGGTGGCGGGCATGTTGGTGCGGGTGGGGTCGGTGGTGAGGGTTTGTTGCATCAGGCGGAGGGCTGTGACGCCGTCGATCATCGAGTGGTGGATCTTGCTGTAGACGGCGAAGCGGCGGCCCTCGACGCCTTCGATCAGGTGCATCTCCCACAGCGGGCGGTGCCGGTCGAGGAGGGTGCCGTGGAGGCGGCTGGTGAGTTCGAACAGTTCGCGGAACCGCCCCGGGCGCGGCAGCGCCGACAACCGGACGTGGTACTCGAGGTCGATCTGGTCGTCCTGCTCCCACGACCAGTACCCGAGGTCCAGCGCCCGGTTCCGCACCCGCCGGGCGAACAGCGGGTTCACCTCCGGCGCCGCCACCAGCTCGTGGTACAGCCGCGACACGAAGTCCCGCGAACTCTCCGGGAACACATGATCCCGCCCGGCGCCCTCCGGCAGCTCGAACAGCATCAACCCACCGACATGCATCGGCTGCTCCCGCGACTCCCCACCCAGAAACATCGCGTCCAGCGGCCCCACACCGGTCATGGCTCCTCCTGGGGTTCGCGGCACTCCATCGTCGCGAGGGCGACGGGAGCGCGTCCACACCAGCTCAACAGCCTTCACCAAGAATTGGTTACCGCGGCAGCTACTTCCGTAACAAGTATCGGACACCGACCGGCAGCACGAGTTGCCGCGGCGGCCCGGCCGGACCGGTGATGCGCTCGATCAGCAGCTCGGTGGCGCGCCGCCCCAGCTCCCCCGACGGCAGCACCGCCTCCCCCGCGAGCGGCAGCGTCTCGTACGGCCCCGAGTCGTCCATGCACGCCAACTGCACATCCTCCGGCACCCGAACCCCGAGCACCATCAAGTCGTGCGCCACCGCCGCGAGCACATACCCGTTGGCACACAGCAGCACCGTCGGCGGCTCCGGCGAACTCAGCAACCCGGACAGCAACGTACGACGCCGCCGCTCCTCCAGCGGTTCGTACGGACGGAGCGCGGTGAGGTCCGGCCGGATCGCCAGACCGGCCGCGCGCAGCGCCTGCAGATGACCGGCCTGGCGATCGGTCACGCTGGTGCACTCCGTCTCGCCCCACAGCGTCGCGATCCGTTCGTGCCCGGCCTCGATCAGCTGCGCGGTGATCCGCAGCCCGAGGTCGGTGTTGTCCGCGACCACCGCGTCGGTCGGTACGTCGGGACGGTACCGGTCGATCATCACCAGCGGCACCCGCTGCCGCCGTACCTCCGCGAACACCTCGGGATGCGCGCGCCCCTGCACCGGATACAGCAGGATGCCGTCGACGCCGTGGCCGAGCGCCCGGCGCAGCGCGCCCTCCTCGCGCTCGGTCGAGTCGGCCGAGTTCTGCAGGGCGAGCTGGTACCCGCGGTCCGCGCAGACCTCCTCGGCCGCGGCCAGGATGTTCGCCAAATGCGGACCCCGCAGCCCGTGCAGCCCGTTGACGATGCACGCGATCACACCGGATCGCGGCGCCCGCCGTCGCGCCGGCGCGACGAACGTCCCGACCCCGCGGCGCCGGACCAGCACGCCCTCGGCGACCAGGTCGTTCAGCGCCCGGACCGCGGTGATCGAGCTGACGCCGAACCGCTCGCACACCTCCCGCTGGGTGACGAACGGCTCCGCCGGATCGAACCGCCCGGCGGCGATCTCGTCGGTCAGCGCCTGCTTGATCTGCTGATACAGCGGCGCCATTCCCACATCCCCCGATCGGGTTTAACATACTAAGCAAAGTTAATATATCAAACTCGTGAGGTGAACCGATGCACCACGACCGCCCCCGTCGCCGTACGACGTACCTGGTGTCCGCCGCCCTGGTCCTGGCCATTGCCCCAGGCAACCAAACCCCCGCGACCGCCGCCCCGAAACCGCTCGCCGGCGCCACCCTCCCGTTCGTCACGCTCGAGGCCGAGAGCGGCACCCTCGGCGGCGCCGCCACGGCCCGGAGGATCACTCCAGGTACGACGGTGCCGACCACCGCGACGCTCGAACTCGAGGCCTCCGGCTACGGACTCGCCGAGCTGAAGAACACCGGCGACTCCGTGACCCTGCGCAACACCACGGGCAAGCCGGCGAACACCCTCGTCGTCCGCGCCTCGCTGCCCGACACCGCGACCGGCGGCGGCATCACCGCGCCGATCGCGCTGTACGTGAACGGCACCTTCCGGCAGAACATCACGCTCAGCTCTACCCAGGCCTGGTACTACCAGAACTCGACCACCAACCCCGACGACCCGAAGGGCGGCGGCCGCGCCTTCCACTTCTACAACGAGTTCCCGGTCTGGGTGAGCGGCGCAGCGATCGCACCCGGCAGCACGATCACGTTCCGCAAGGACGCCTCCAGTACGTCGCCGGTGTACGACCTGGACTCCGTCGACCTGGAGAACGCCCCGGCCGCGCTGACCCAGCCGGCCAACTCGCTGTCGATCGTGTCGTACGGCGCGGATCCGACGACCGCGACCGACTCGACGGTCGCGATCCAGAACGCGGTGAAGGACGCGAAGGCGCAGGGCAAGTCGGTGTGGATCCCACCGGGCAAGTACCTGACGAACAGCCTGGCGCCGGCCCCGCTCGACTTCACCGGCGTGAAGGTGCAGGGCGCCGGCATGTGGCACACCACGCTGTACCGGCGGGTGCCACTGGCGCCGACGACGAGCGGCTGGCGGTCGCAGATCCTGGTGGGCTCAGGCACCACGGTCTCCGACCTGCAGGTCGACACGAACGCGATCTACCGCGGCATCGGCGGCCCTGGTGGGGACGACTACGGCTTCAACGCGAGCGGCGCCGGCGGCTGGCTGATCGACCACGTCTGGACCCGGCACACCGACGCGAACTGGCTGTCCGGCACGAACGGCGTACTCCAGAACAGCCGTACGGCGGACAGCTACGGCGACGGGTTCAACGCCAACAACAGCAACACCCCGAACCCGGACAAGCTCGGCCACAACCTCACGATCCGGAACAGCTTCGCCCGCGGCACCGGCGACGACGCGTTCGCGACGTACTCCGACGCCGGTGCGAACGGGGCCAACGGCCAGATGACCGGCACGAAGATCCTGAACAACACCGCGGTCGCGCCGTACTGGGCGAACGGCATCCGGATCGCCGGCGGCAAGGACGTCGAGGTCCGCGACAACCTGGTGAACACCGTCTCGTCGAACAGTGCGATGGAGATCAGCATCTTCGGCGATACCGGGCAGCCGCTCGAGTCGGCGACGATCACCGGCAACGTACTGATCGGTGGCGGCGGCTGGAACGGCGTCCGGCACGGTGTCCGGATCGGGTCGCCCGCACCGACCTCGCTGTTCCCGAACGCGTACAGCAACGTGACGATGAGCGGGAACACCTTGCGCGGCTCGCTGCGGGCCGGCCTGTTCATCGACCGGACGTTCGTGCACGCGTCGCTCACCGACACCACGATCGACGGCCCGGCCAACCAGGGCGTGCTGATCAACTCCGGCGTCACCGGTACCGGAACCTTCACCCGCACCACCACGAAGAACCTGCGGCCGGGGCAGGTGGCGTTCCTGAACGGCTCGCCGACTAGCTTCACCACGGACTGACCAGGTGGGGGCTCTCGGGCCCCCACCACCTCAGTCCAGCGGGCGGTAGTTCACGCCGACCTTCTCGATCCGCTGCAGGTGCGGCCGGAGCCGGGCCAGGAACTCGTCGTACGACGTCCGCGGCGAGCCCCACGCCCGCTCGGCGAAGGCGGACAGCCGGGGCAGGAGCATGTACCCGACCTGCTCCGGGCCTTCCATGTACTCGGTCCAGATCTGGCACTGCGTCCCCACGATCAACGCCTGTTCCGCCGCCGACAGCCCATCCGGGACGACCTCGAAGTCGTACACCTTCCGCAGCGGGATGTCGCCGCCGATCGCCAGCGGCTCGGTCGCCGGGTCGCCCTGGTAGTAGTCGAAGTACACCGACTCGCACGGCGCCATCACGACCTCGTGGCCGGCCTTCGCCGCGACCACGCCGCGCTGCGCGCTCCGCCACGCCATGATGACCGCGTCCTTCGGGCAGTCGGTCTCGACCATCTCGTCCCAGCCGACCAGCCGCCGCCCTTGCTCGGCCAGCACCTCCGCGACCTGCGCGGTGAACCACCCCTGCAACTGCCCGGGCTCGTCCAGCCCGAGGTCTGCCTGCCTTTTCCCGGCCTCCTCCGACGAGGCCCACTGCACCGACGGGCACTCGTCCCCGCCGAGGTGGACGTACGGCGACGGGAAGATCTCCAGCACCTCCCGCAGCACCGTCTTCACGAACTCGACCGTCGCGTCGTTCACGTTCAGCACGTCCTCGCTGATGCCCCAGTAGGGCCGCACGCTCAACTGCTGGTCCGGATGGTTCCCGAGCTCCGGGTACGCCGTGATCGCCGCCTGCATGTGCCCCGGTAGGTCGATCTCGGGGACGACCGTGACGCCTCGCTCCGCGGCGTACGCGACGATCTCGCGGAGCTCGTCCTTGGTGTAGAACCCGCCGTGCCGGGTGCCGTCGTACTCGAACTCGGTCTGGCCGGGCGTCATCTTCCCGACCATCGTGTGCTCGCGCCACGCGCCGACCTCGGTGAGCTTCGGGTACGCCGCGATCTCGACCCGCCAGCCCTGGTCGTCGGTGAGGTGGAAGTGCAGCACGTTCAGCCGGTGCAGGGCGAGGACGTCGATGACCTTGAGCACGAACTCCTTCGGCATGAAGTGCCGCGCGACGTCGAGCATCATCCCCCGCCACCCGAACCGCGGCGCGTCCGCGACGTGCGCCAGCGGTACGGCGACCTGCCCGTCCGCGGCCGGTTCGGCAGCCTCGACGAGCTGCGCGTCCGTCGTCTCCGCGTGCCGCAGCGCGTCCTCGGAACCGGCCGTCAACCGGGCACCGTCGACGCTCACCTCTATGCGGTACTCGGTCGCGCCGAGGTTCTCGACCACGTCCCGGACGGCGTCGGCGATCGGATCGGCGGTGAGCCATCGGCCTTCGTGGACGGTGAGTTCACGCGGGGCAGGAACGATCGCGATCTCTGGCATCGGGACTCTCCAACGGGTCGAGTTACGTCAGGACGATTCTATATAAGCGGCTTCCGTGTCAGGTTCATGAGAGGGTTTGCCCGTGACAAACGAGCGGCAGCGGTCAACTCTGCGGGTTCTGGTGGCCAGCAACGCCCTCGGCGGTGTCGCCACCGCGAGCGGTTTCGCGGTAGCCGCCCTCCTAGCCGAAAACGTCTCCGGCTCCACGTCACTGGCAGGCCTGGTCGCCACCTCCACGACTCTGGGCGCCGCCGTCCTCGCCGTACCCCTGGCGGGCCTGGCCAGGTCCCACGGTCGTAGAGTCTCGCTGACCCTCGGTTATCTGATCGCGTTCGTGGGTGCCTTGCTGACCATCCTCGCGGCACAACTGGGCTCGCTCGCCCTGCTGCTGGCCGCGGGTTGCCTGTTCGGCAGCGGCTCGGCCTCGAACCTCCAGTCACGGTACGCCGCCACGGACAACGCCGAGCCCAGCAAGATCGCCCGTTCACTCGGGCTGGTCGTCTGGGCCACCACGATCGGCGTGATCGTCGGCCCGAACCTGACCGGCGTCGGCGGCTCGATCGGCAGCAAGCTGGGCATCCTGACCCTGGCCGGCCCGTACGTGTTCTCGGTGGTTGCCTTCGGCCTCAGTGCGCTCACCGTGTGGGCGGGCATGCGCAGCCAGGTGCGCCCAGACAAGGTGGAGCGTCAACCGTTGGCGGAGACGTTCCGCCGGGTCGTGAGCATCCCGCATGCGCGGCTGGGCCTGCTGGCGATCGCCACGGCGCACGCGGTGATGGTCGGCGTGATGTCGATGACCTCGGTCCACCTGCGGCACCACGGTGCTTCGCTGACCATCGTCGGCTTCGTCATCAGCGGTCACGTGGCCGGTATGTACGCCCTGTCCCCGGTGACCGGCTGGCTGGCGGACCGGCTCGGCCGCATCCCCACGATCGGCATCGGCCTGGGCATCCTGGCCGTGGCGATGACACTGGCCGCGGTGGCGCCTGACGACGCACACGCACTCACCGGGCTGGCGCTGTTCACCCTCGGCCTCGGCTGGTCCGCCTGTCTGGTCGCGGGCTCCACGTTGCTGTCCCGGTCGGTCCCGGACGAGATCCGTACGTCGGCACAGGGCCTGTCCGACCTGACGATGGGCATCCTGGCTTCCCTTTCGGGCACAGCTGCCGGGCCGGTGCTGGCCCACCTCGGCTTCCACTGGCTGGCGGTCTTCTGCGGCATCCTGCTCGTCCCGGCGGCGCTCCTCGCGGCCACCACCAAGCAGGCGATGGCTAGGGTCTGACGGGTGAGCATCGCGGAAGGCGGGATCCCGAGCCCGAACATCTGGCAGCACCCGAAGGTGTACGAGCTCGAGAACCGGGCGGTCGATCCGAACGGCGTGGTCGAGCCGGCGATGCTGGCGATCCGGGACTGGGCCGGCGGGACCGTGCTGGACATCGGCTGCGGTACCGGGTTCTACCTGCCGATGTTCGCGCGGACGGCGTCCCAGGTCGTCGGCGTCGAGCCGCACGGCGGCCTCGCGGAGGCGGCACGGCGGCGTACCCGGGCGTTGCCGAACATCGAAGTACGGCAGGGATCGGCGCAGCGGTTGCCGGTGCCGGACGCGTCGGTAGACGTGATGCACGCGCGCTGGGCGTACTTCTTCGGGCCGGGGTGCGAGCCCGGGCTGACCGAGCTGGACCGGGTGATGCGCCGCGGCGGGACGGCGTTCGTGATCGACAACGACGGCAGCCGGTCGACGTTCGGGCAGTGGTTCAGTACGTCGTACCCGATGATCAAGGCGCCGGTGGTGGAGCGGTTCTGGGCGGACCGCGGCTGGCAGCGGACACGGCTGGACATGGGCTGGCGGTTCGAGAGCCGGGCCGATCTGGAGGCGGTGGTGAAGATCGAGTTCACGCCCAAGGACGCCCGCCGGATCCTGGCCGCGCACACGGGTGTCGAGGTCGACTACGCGATCAACCTGTGGAGCCGCAGTTACTGAGCGACACCCTGTTGCCTGCGAGGGGCCCTTGCTCCCCATAGGGTTGACGAACCGACTCGACGGGGCAGTCTTGGGAGGCGCCGGGCACAGATGGACGGACTGCTGCTCGAACGCGTGCCGGGGTTGCCGGAGCGACTCAGGATCGACGTAGGTGAGCAGCGTGCGGTGGTGGTGCCCCATGCGGCCGACCGTCGCAGGCTGGCGGACCTCCTGACCGGGCTGGACGATCCACCGCCCAACGCGATCGTCCTGGCCGGCGGTCCGGTCCGGCTGGTACCGGCCGAGGGCGGGCTGCTTCCCCACCTCACCGTGCTCGGCAACGTCGTACACGGCCACCTGACGACGCACTCGATCACCAAGCAGGCCGCCCGCGAGCAAAGCCGGGTACAGGCTGTCGGCTGTGGGCTTGAGGACGTACTGGACCGCTACCCGCACGAGATCACGCCAGGGCGTCGCCGGCTGACCGGTGTCGCCCGGGCGCTCGGCGCTTACCCGCGGGTGATCGTTTTGGAGGACGCGAACGGCCTACCGACCTGGGGCTCGCTCCTGTCGATCCGGCCCAATCCTGACCTCGCCTCGGTCGCCCTGCTGCTCATCACGACCAGCACGACCCGTACTACTGGATTCGACGATGCCGAGTAGCCGCAGAGCGTTCCTCGGAGCCGCAGCAACGCTGTTGCTGACCGGGTGCACGAGCGACGTACTAGGACTGCGCCGTGCCGTGCGTGTGGCCGTCAGCTGGAGCGGTGAGGAGCTACGCGCGTTCCACAAGGTCCTTGTCGGCCTAGGCTCGTTGAGCTACCCGGTGGAGGTCGTACCGCTCGGCGACGACATCTCGACTGCTTTCGACGCCCCCGCCGCCAGGAGGCCGGACGTGGTGATGCTGCCGCAGCCAGGGCTCGTACGAGAGCACTGGCAGGAGTTGGCACCGATGCCCGACGACCTCGCCCCGCACGGCCAGGTGAGACTGTGGCGCGACCTCCTGGTGCAGCGAGGGCAGACGTACGGCGTTCCGTTCAAGACGGCGCACAAGTCCGCTGTGTGGTACCGCCCGTCGGTGTTCCGGCAGGTCGGCGTACAGCCCCCGCAGCACTGGTCGGAGTGGCTGGAGTTGAACCGGACCCTGACGCAGGCCGGCATCACACCGCTGGCCCTGGGCGCAGGAGACGGCTGGGTGCTCACGGACTTCCTGGAGAACATCCTGCTGGGCATAGCGCCTTCGGTGTACGTCGGTCTCGCGATGGCGGAGCACCCGCGTCCGTCGCAGCAGCCGCAGTTCGCGGCCGCACTGCGGCTGCTGGGCACGATGTGGTCGGCGCCCGGCGCGCTGGCCGGCGGCGTGAAGGAGTCACTGGTCCAGCAGTTCCCGGACGCGCTGGTGGAGGTGTTCGGGCATCGCCGGGCCGCGATGGTGCTCGCGTCGGACTTCGCGGAGCCGGTGGTCCGCTCGTTCGCGGCGGATCCCGGCGACATCGAGCTCTTCACGTTCCCACCGATGTCCGCCGGGGCCGCCGCGCCGGTGGTCGTCGGCGGCGACGTGATGGTGCTGACGGCACCGAGCTCGGACGACTCGCGAGACCTGGTCCGACGGCTGACCGATCCCAAGGCGGTGGATCCGTGGATCGCCGAGGGCGGCTTCCTGGTCGACGGACGCACCACCGGGTACTCCCCCGAGCTCACCCGGCTCGCGGAGCAGCTCACGACGCCGGGCGAGCAGTTGCAGTTCGACCTGTCCGACCTGCTCGGTGCGCTCGGCGGCATCAACGGCCTGTGGCGGGTGCTGACGGACTTCCTGATCGCGGTGGGCGGCCGGGGCGCGGACGCCGTACCGGACGCGGTCGACACGGCGATGCGCGCGCTGCGGAAGGTGGAGACGAGCTGATGGGGCTGCACACGAACGGCCTGTCGCTCGAGGTGGTCGGCCGGGAGATCACCGGCCGCCCGGTGCAGGGCAAGCCGCGGCGGCCGGCCGGACCGTTCCTGCTCGGGTTGCCCGCGCTGCTGCTCAGCTGCGTACTGCTGATCCCGATCGGCGTCACCGTGGTGAAGGCGTTCGTCACGAACAAGCACTTCGGCTTCGGAAACTTCGCGGTGATCGGCGACCCTGGCGCGTTGCATGCTGTCGGCAACAGTCTTCTGTGGGTACTGATCGCCTTCGGTACGGTAGCCGTCGGGTTTTCCCTTGCGCTGTTGAGTTACCGACTGCCCGCGGTGACGACGTTGCTGCAGCCCGCGCTGGTGATTCCGTTCGCGGTCTCGGTGCTGGTGTCCGGCGCGACGTTCCGGATGATCTTCGACCCGACGCCGGAACGCGGAACGATCACGGCGATCTCGACCCGCCTGTTCGGCTCCAGCCCGGTGTGGCTGGGTCCTGGCCTGTTCTGGATCGTGCTGATGTCCGCGTTCGGCTGGACCTGGCTCGGGTACGTCGTGTCGCTGTTCCGCGCCGGTCTGGACGCCATACCCGACGACATGTCACGGACGCTCGCAGCCGAGGGCGTACGGGGCTGGAAACGCCTGTGGGCGTTGGAGATTCCACTACTGCGCCCGATCACGGGTGTGGTGACGCTGACGCTGGTCATTGCCGCTGTACGGGTGTTCGACCTGGTGCTGATCGTCGTACCGGGGTCCATGCAGCGGTCTGCCGACGTACTGGGGCTGAACTGGTGGCGGGCGTCCACCTCCAACGTGGACTCGGGCCGTACGGCGGCGTTGGGTGTCGTGCTGTTCGCGATCGTCGCGGCTGTCGGGCTGATCGGCCTACGCGGGCTCAGGCGTCGGCGCTGGGCGATGCCGGTGTCCGTCGTACCGCAGGAGCCGTCGTTGCGGAAGCCTCGGCCGCGGCGGGTGGTACGGCGGCTCGGCTGGTTCATCGGGTCGGCTGTGGCGCTGGTGTGGGTGTTTCCGGCGGTAGTACTGGTCGCCACGGCACTGCACTCGCCACGGGAGGCAGGGTTACGTGGCTGGTGGTCTCCGTCGGGTCTTGGGTTCTCCTCGTTCGCGGATGCGGCCAACGTCGGGTTGTTCCGGGCGATGTTGTCCACGCTGGTCATTGCCACGGCCGCAACCGCCGTACTGCTGGTGATTGCGGTGCCTACGGCGTACCTGGTCGCGTGGGGCGGTCTGCCGCCGCGGCTGGGACGGGTGGCGATGGCCGTGTTCGTCGTACTCGCTGTGACGCCTGTGCAGATGTACGCCGCTCCCTTGCGCGATGCGATCGACGCAGCCGGGCTGGCGGGGTCGCGGGTCGCGCTGGCGCTGGTACACGCGGCGGCCGGCCTGCCGTTCGCAGTACTGCTACTGCGGTCTGCCTTCGCGTCGGCACCGCCTGCTGTGGTGTCGGAAGCGTTGCAGGGGCCGGTGCGGCAGAGCGCAGTACTGGCTACTGTGCAGCGGACGTATAGGCCAGCAGTGATCGCTGTTGCGGTGTTGGAGTTCGCCCTGGTGTGGAACGACTTCATCGTTGGGTTCCTGATCAGTGGACCTGGTACGACGCCGCTCTCGTTGGTGCTGTGGGGTGAAGCGCGGCAGTTCTCCACGTCGAGCGGACCGGTCGCGGCCGCGGCCGTTGTCGCGTCCGTCGTACCCGTGGTGCTGTTGTTGTCCTTCTGGCGCACGGTCGTGCGTGGGCTGACCACAGGGAGCCGGCCGTGAGCGAGGAGGAGCGGGACGAGCCGTCGCGCGCCCAGGTGGTCCTACTGGCTGTCAGTGCTGTCGCATCCGGGTTGCTCACTGACCTGACGTCACAGCTGCTCAGCCAGAGCTTCAGCCAGGGCGGCATCGTGCCGTGGGTCGGTGGCTTCGTGACGCTGCTGCTGATGGTGGCCATCGTCTTGCGGCTCCTCGCGCGGGCCAAACAGGCCAGGCGGCGCCGACAGCTCAGTGTGGGTGAGCTGCATATCGCAGCGGAAGAGGCTGAGCAATGGATGGTCGCGCTCGGCAGCAACGCCGGCGGTATGGCCGCGGCAGAGTGGTTCACCCTGAACGAGGACAGGCTCTGGCAACTCTTAGCGGCCGAGAGCCCGCACAACGACGCCATCGACGACTTCGCTCGCATCTGCGACGCACTGGAGGCCTGGTATGTACGCCGTCCGCACCCGGAGGCGCTGCTCCAGCTCAGTGAGCTGCTGAGCGCGGCAGCCGAAGCAGCCGGCCGCCGGACCCTGTCCGAACTCGCGGCAGCCCGCGCGGCAACGGCGTACCGCATGCTGGGTGATCTCGACACGGCCAACGTGCGGCTGAGTGTCTCGGACAACATCGGCGCCAACGGGCGTACGGCGTTCGCGCTGAAGACACGGCGGCAGGTGGAGCGAGCCCTGGTGAACCTGGCCATCGCGGATCGCGCACCGGCCGGCAACGACCGCGACGAGGCCGTACTGAACGCACGGGACCGTCTGGACGAGGCCCGCCTCCGTCGGCCCGGCCCGGATCTGGCTGCTGATGTAGCGATCTCCATCAACCTGGCCGTCGTACACCTGTACCAGTACGACAGTGAAGGCGCCCTCGAACACCTGCGACCCGCACACGCCCACGCGACCGCGGCAGGCGACGTCAGCGGCGAGGCCCACGCCCTGGAGCTCATCGGCGTCGCCGCGTGGATGCAACGCAACCGCCACGAGGCCGTGAGCCGCTGGGAGCACGCCGCCGACCTGTACGCCGAGATCGACGAACGCGAAGGCCACGCCCGCTGTCTGCAGCACCTGGGCTCCGCGGAGGTCGCCGCCGGCAACCGCGAGACCGCCCTGCTGCTGCTCGAACAGAGCCGCGAACTGCGGACGTCCGAGAGCGAGATCCTGACCCGGTACCTCGACGCGGCCCAGCGGATCGCCGACGTACCGGAGGTCGACGACGACCCGCCGCACCGCAAGGCCGGGACCTGGCTGAAACGTGCCTTCAGACGTTTTGTCGGCGGTCTCAAATAGGTTGGGTCCATGGCGAAGGCGGCGACTCAGGCGAAGGGCAAATCGGCGTACGCGTGCTCGGAGTGCGGGTGGACGTCGGCGCGCTGGATCGGGCGGTGCGGCGAGTGCCAGGCGTGGGGCACGGTCGCCGAGGTGGGTGCGCCGAAGGCCGCCCGGATCACCGCCGGGCCGGTGTCCTCGCCGGCGATGCCGATCGCCAAGGTGTCCGCGATCGAGGCCGAGTCGCGGCCGACCGGGATCGGCGAGCTGGACCGGGTGCTCGGCGGCGGAGTCGTGCCGGGCGCGGTGATCCTGCTCGCGGGCGAGCCCGGTGTCGGCAAGTCCACGCTGCTGCTCGAGGTCGCGGCGCAGTCCGCCCGCGGTGGCCAGCGGACGCTGTACGTGTCCGGCGAGGAGTCGGCCGCCCAGGTGCGGCTGCGCGCCGGCCGGACCGACGCCCTCGTCGACGACCTGTACCTGGCCGCCGAGACCGACCTGGGCGCGGTCGTCGGCCAGGTCGACGCGGTCGAGCCGACGTTCCTGGTGATCGACTCCGTGCAGACGATGGCGCATCCCGAGGTCGACGGTGCGCCCGGCGGCGTGACCCAGGTCCGCGAGGTGACCGGCGCGCTGGTCCGGCTGGCGAAGGAGCGGCACATCGCGGTCGTCCTGGTCGGCCACGTGACGAAGGACGGCGCCATCGCCGGGCCGCGGATGCTCGAGCACCTGGTCGACGTCGTGCTGGCGTTCGACGGCGACCGGCACTCCGGGTTCCGGATGGTGCGCGCGACCAAGAACCGGTTCGGCCCGTCCGACGAGGTCGGCTGCTTCGACATGGTCGACACCGGCATCGTCGAGGTCACCGATCCGACCGGGCTGTTCGTCTCCGAGCACGCCGAGCCGGTCGCCGGGACGTGCGTGACCGTGATGATGGAGGGCCGCCGGCCGCTGCTGGCCGAAGTACAGGCGCTGGTCGGCCCGTCGGCCGCCCCACAACCCCGGCGTACGACGTCCGGGCTGGAATCGTCCCGGGTCGCGATGGTGCTCGCCGTGCTGGGCAACCGCGCCGGGCTGAAACTGACCGACCAGGAGGTGTATGTCGCGACCGTGGGCGGGGTGAAGATCACCGAGCCGGTCGCGGACCTGTCGGTGGCGATCGCGGTCGCGTCCTCGGTGATGGACAAGCCGATCCATCCCGGCCTGGTCGCGATCGGCGAGGTCGGCCTGGCCGGCGAGGTGCGCCGGGTCGGCGGCCTGGAGAAACGGCTCGCGGAGGCGGCCCGGCTCGGGTTCACCAAGGCGATCATCCCGGCCGACATCCCGAACCGCAGCCGCGAGGCGAAGCCGATGGACATCCAGAAGAAGTACGGCCTCCGCACCTTCGCCGCCCCCGACCTCCGCAGCGCCCTGAGCGCCGCCGGGCTGGCCTGACGGGCTTGTGTTCCCTGCCACAGGAGTGAGACAGGGGATCAACAGCAGCCGGTCCGGGAACGTACTCTGGGGGCGCCCCCACGCCCGACGAACCCGCAGGAGCAGGTAGATGACCGGATCCAGAGTTGTCGCGCTCGGCCACTACCAGCCCGAGCGGGTGCTCACCAACGCCGAGCTCGCCACCATGGTCGAGACCAACGACGAGTGGATCCAGAGCCGGGTCGGGATCCGCGAACGCCGGATCGCCGCGCCCGACGAGGCATGCGACGAGATGGCCTGGCGGGCCGCCGACAAGGCGATCGCGAACGCCGGCCTGGACGTCACCGAGATCGACTACGTGATCGTCGCCACCTGCACCGCGATCGACCGCTCGCCGAACATCGCGGCCCGGGTCGCCGCCCGGCTCGGCCTCGGCAACCCGGCCGCCATCGACCTGAACACCGCCTGCTCCGGGTTCGCGTACGCGCTGGCGACCGCGGACCAGGCGATCCGCGCCGGCGCCGCGACCAAGGCGATCGTGATCGGCGTCGAGAAGCTCAGCGACTGGACGGACTGGACCGACCGCACCACCTGCGTGCTGATCGGCGACGGCGCCGGAGCCGCAGTCGTGGTCGCGGACGACTCGGACGACGCTGCCGGTGTCGGCCCGGTGGTGTGGGGTTCGGTGCCGGAGATGTCCGACGCGGTCCGGATCGAGGGCCGCGAAGGCCCGTTCCAGCAGGAGGGTCTGAGCGTCTTCCGCTGGGCCACCACGCAGCTGCCGAAGATCGCCCAGCAGGTCTGCGAGAAGGCCGGCCTGAAGCCCGAGGAGCTCGGCGGCGTCGTCCTGCACCAGGCCAACCTGCGGATCATCGAGCCGCTCGCGAAGCGCCTCGGGGCGGTCAACGCGGTGGTCGCCAAGGACGTCGTGGAGTCCGGCAACACCTCGGCCGCGAGCATCCCGATCGCGCTGTCGAAGCTGGTCGAGAAGCGCGAGATCCCGTCCGGCGCGCCGGTGCTGCTGTTCGGATTCGGCGGCGGCCTGTCGTACGCCGGCCAGGTCATCCGCTGCCCCTGACGCCGCAGCCGTCGTACCGCGGGCCACAGGAATCTGGCACTGCACAGTCCGGATGCACGCGCGGGTGCACGCGCATCCGCCCGCTGAGGGCGGACCGCGGCTGCGGTTCGCGGCGAGTGTGCGGATATCCGCACAACTGCGTGCGCCGAACCGCATAGACTCAGGTTCCGTGGCGGCGAACACGGACAAGAACAGCCCCGGCGCCAAGCTGCGCGCGACGCTCGCGGCAGTGGCTCCCGGTACCGAACTACGCGAAGGCCTGGAACGAATTCTGCGGGGCCGGACCGGCGCGCTGATCGTGCTCGGTCACGACAAGGCCGTGGACGCGATCTCCACCGGCGGCTTCGAGATCGACGTCGAGTTCACCGCGACCGGGCTGCGGGAGCTCAGCAAGATGGACGGCGCGATCGTCCTCGACCGCGACGCGACCCGGCTGATCCGGGCGGCCGTGCACCTGATGCCGGACCCGGCGATCGCGACCCAGGAGACCGGCACCCGGCACCGCACCGCCGACCGCGTGCACCGGCAGACCGGCTTCCCGGTGATCTCGGTGTCGCAGTCGATGCACATCATCGCGCTGTACGTCGACGACCAGCGCTACGTGCTCGAGGACTCCGGCGCGATCCTGTCCCGGGCGAACCAGGCGCTCGCCACGCTGGAGCGCTACAAGCTCCGGCTGGACGAGGTGTCCGGCACGCTGTCCGCGCTGGAGATCGAGGACTTGGTCACGGTCCGGGACGTCGCCGCGGTCGCGCAACGGCTGGAGATGGTCCGCCGGATCGCCACCGAGATCGACGGGTACGTCGTCGAGCTCGGCACCGACGGCCGGCTGCTCACGCTGCAGCTGAACGAGCTCGTCGCGGGTGTCGCCGGCGAACGCGAACTGGTCGTCCGCGACTACCTCCCGCCGGCCACCGGGAAGCGCGCCAAGACCGCCGACGACGTACTGCTCGAGCTGGACGCGGTCAGCGCCACCGACCTGCTGGACATCGGCCAGGTCGCCCGGGCGCTGCAGATCGGCGGCGCCGAGCAGCTGGACGCGGCCGTCACGCCGCGCGGGTACCGGCTGCTGGCCAAGGTGCCGCGCCTGCCGGGCGCCGTGATCGACCGGCTGATCGACCACTTCGGTCACCTGCAGAAGTTGCTCGCGGCAAGCATCGACGACCTGCAGACGGTCGAGGGTGTCGGCGAGAACCGCGCCCGCACGGTCCGCGAGGGGCTGTCCCGACTGGCCGAGTCGAGCATCCTGGAACGGTACGTCTAAGCACTGAGAGTTACGTGGCGCCTCCGGTTCGTGAAAGGACCGGAGGCGTCTTGCGTTTCCGGCCGCGCAGGCGAATACTCCACATGGAACATTCCGTTGGGAGGATCATGGCCGAGCTCACCCCACTGGCGATCTCGGTGCTGGCGTTGCTGAACGAGCGGCCGATGCACGCGTACGAGATGTACCAACTGCTGCTGAGCCGTCACAACAACCGGATCGTGAAGACCCGGCCCGGCTCGCTCTACCACACCGTCGAGCGGCTGGCCGGCCAGCAGTACGTCCGGGCGATCGGCACCGAGCGGGCCGGCAACCGCCCGGAGCGGACGACGTACGAGATCACCCCGGAAGGGAACGAGGCACTGACCCGCCGGGTGGAGAGCGGGCTGGAGAACTTCGTCTACGAGTACCCGCTGTTCCCCGTGGTCCTGAGCGAGGCGCACAACCTCGAGGCCGACGACGCGGTACTGCGGCTCCGCCGCCGGGCGGACGACCTGGACAGCTGGCTGGCCGACGTCGACGAGGCGATCGGCCTGGCGCGGGCGTCCGGCGTACCCGAGCGGTACTGGATGGCCGCGGACTACGTCCGGGGCCAGATCGCGGCCGAGCGCGGATGGCTCGCCGACACCATCGAACGTATCGAGAGCAAGGAACTGGAATGGCTGTCCCGCAAGACACAGTGAGGCCGGAGATCCGGCCGTGGCCGGCGTTGTGGGCCCTGGTGCTCGGCTTCTTCATGATCCTGGTCGACTCGACCATCGTCTCGGTCGCCACCCCGGCGATCCTCGAGGACCTCGGATCGGACGTCGGCACGGTCGTCTGGGTGACCAGCGCGTACCTGCTCGCGTACGCCGTACCGCTGCTGATCACCGGGCGCCTCGGCGACCGGATCGGCCCGAAGAAGCTGTACCTGACCGGGCTGGCGCTGTTCACGCTCGCGTCGGTGTGGTGCGGCCTGACCAACTCGATCGAGCTGCTGATCGTGGCCCGGGTGTTCCAGGGCCTCGGCGCCTCGATGATGACGCCGCAGACGATGGCCGTCATCACCCGGATCTTCCCGCCGAACCAGCGCGGCCGGGCGATGAGCCTGTGGGGCGCGACCGCCGGCGTGGCGACGCTGGTCGGCCCGATCCTCGGCGGCGTGCTGGTCGACGGCCTCGGCTGGCAGTGGATCTTCTTCATCAACGCGCCGGTCGGCGTGGTCGGCTTCTTCCTGGCCCTGCGGCTGGTGCCGGACCTGCCGACCCACGAGCACAAGTTCGACCTGGTCGGCGTGGTGCTGAGCGCGGCCGGGCTGTTCCTGCTGGTGTTCGGGATCCAGGAGGGGCAGAAGTACAACTGGGGCACGATCACCGGCCCGATCTCGGTATGGGGGCTGATCATCGCCGGTGTCGTCGTACTCGCGGCCTTCGTGATCTGGCAGGCCCGCAACAAGGGCGAGCCGCTGCTGCCGCTCGGGTTGTTCAAGGACCGGAACTTCTCGCTGGCGAACGTCGCGATCACCACGGTCGGGTTCGCGATCACCGCGATGGCGTTCCCGCTGATGCTCTGGGCGCAGGCGGTCCGCGGGCTGTCGCCGACCCGGTCGGCGCTGCTGCTGGTCCCGATGGCGGTCATCTCCGGGGCGCTGGCGCCGTTCGTCGGCCGGCTGGTGGACCGGACGCCGCCGCGGTTCATCGCCGGGTTCGGGCTGGCGTGCTGTGCGGTGTCGATGTTCTGGATGAGCCAGGTGATCGAGCCCGACGTACCGATCTGGCACCTGCTGCTGCCGATCGCGCTGCTCGGGGTCGCGAACGGGTTCATGTGGGCACCGCTCGGTACGACGGCCACCCGGAACCTCCCGATGCACCAGGCCGGTGCGGGCGCCGGCGTCTACAACACGACGCGGCAGGTCGGCGCGGTGCTGGGCAGCGCGAGCATCGCCGTACTGATGGAGTCGCGGCTGGCGCACAACCTGCCCGGGATGAGCGGCGGCGGGTCGGCGGAGGGCTTCGCCGGCGGGCGACTGCCGGCGGTGGTACGGCAGGGATTCAGCGACTCGATGGCGCAGTCGCTCGTACTGCCCGCGCTGGTGCTGCTGATCGGGCTGGTCGCGGCGCTGCTGTTCACGGCACCGAGCCACCTGCGGAAGCAGCCGGAGACCGCTGCCGCTGAAGCGAACTGATCAGACGACCTGGAAGGCCTGGGCGCCCGACAGGCGGCCGTCGTACTCGGCCTTGACGACATAGGTTCCAGGCTTGGCCACCGGTTGACCCGGAAGACAGCCAGGCCTGGACCGGTGGCCGTCCCACGGCACCGTCACCGCGGACTGCTTGCCCTTGGCAACGACGAGGGTGGCGTTCTGGATCGCCTTCTCGCACTGCGAGGTGCTCCAGATCAGGTCCGTTCCGGACGTCACCGTGATCGTCAGGTTGTCGGTGGTCGCCTTGCAGCCGTCGCCGGACGGGGTCAGCTGGACGACGAAGTTCAGCATCGAGCCGGAGACGATCTTCCGGTTCGCCGGGAGGGCGGCGACGTTCAGATCGGTGCCCTTGCACGGGAGGTCCGTGGGTGGGGTGGTCTTGGTCGGCTTCGGCGTGGGGGTCTCGGTCGGCTTCTTGGTCGGCTTCGAGGACGTGGAGGCGGTCGGCGTCGTACTGGGGGCCGAGGCCGGCGGCGCGGTCGTCGGGTTCGGCCGCGGATCCGAGGCGGCCGCGTTCTGGGCGTCACCGCCGCCGCCGAACAGGTTCGAGATCAGGATGATCAGCACCACAACGACCGCGAGCACAAGTCCCCGGCGGAACCAGTACACGCTGGCGGGCAGGTGCCCGACCGGACGGAGCAGACTGCTCATGAAGCGCACTCTAATATCGGCACTGTGCTGGACCACTCAGGCTCGCCGTTAGCCCTCCATGACCGGGTGTTGGAGTGGTACGACGCCAACAAGCGGGTGCTGCCGTGGCGGGAACCCGGGGCCGGGGCGTGGGCGGTGATGGTCAGCGAGTTCATGCTGCAGCAGACGCCGGTCAACCGGGTGCTCCCGGCGTACCGACGGTGGCTGGAGCGGTGGCCGGCACCGGCAGACCTGGCCGCAGAGGCCCCTGGTGAGGCTGTGCGGGCCTGGGACCGGCTCGGGTACCCCCGGCGCGCCCTACGCCTGCACGCGGCCGCTCAGGCGATCGTGGAGCGTCACGGCGGCGAGGTCCCCGACGACCACGAGGCCCTGCTGGCGCTGCCCGGGGTCGGGACGTACACGGCGGCCGCGATCGCGTCGTTCGCCTTCGGCCAGCGGCACGCGGTCGTCGACACGAACGTACGGCGCGTCCTCGCCCGCTCGCTGACGGGTGTCGCGCAGCCGACTGTCTCCCCCACCGCCGCCGACCAGCGCCTCGCCGTCAGCGCCCTGCCCGCCGACGAACCGACCGCCGCCAAGTGGGCCGTCGCCTCGATGGAGCTCGGCGCACTGATCTGCACCGCCCGTACGCCGAACTGCGCGGACTGCCCGATCCGTTCGCAGTGTGCCTGGATCCTGGCCGGCAGCCCGCCGTACGACGGCCCGCCCCGCCGCGGCCAGACCTACGAAGGCACCGACCGCCAGGCCCGCGGCCGCCTCCTCGCGGTCCTCCGCGCCGCGTCCACGCCGGTCCCCAAGTCAGCCCTCGACGCCACCTGGCCGCACGCGCCCCAACGCGAACGCGCCCTCGACGGCCTCGTAGCCGACGGCCTGGTCGAACCCCTCGCCAACGCCCACTACCGCCTCCCGGCCTGACCGAACCGCCGGTATTCCGTGAACCCCTCGAACCCGAGCCGCTCGTAAACCGGCACCCCCATCACGGTCGCCTGCAGTACGACAACCTCGGCCCCCTGCTCGAACCCAGCACGAGCCACAGCAGCCGTCACCAGCCGCCCATACCCACGCCGCCGCGCCGCTGGACGGGTCGCAACCCAGTAGACCCCCGCCGTACGCCGACTGCGTACGGCCATCGCACACGCCACCGCCGTACCGTCCACGTAAGCGACCACCGTCGACGTCGCACGCAACACGTCGGCACTCGCAAACTGCGGAACGGCACCAACGTCGGCAACAACCTCGCGATGCACGGCAGCAAACCCGCCGACGTCCCCAGCAACCAACTCGACCTCGCCGGGCACCTCAAGCGCCGGCGCCGCACGCAGCGCCATCCCCACCGCCGTCGACCGAACCTGCAGCCCCTGTGCTTCAGCTGCGTCAGCGAGATCCTGGTCCCGATGGGTCGATGCCCGCAGAACCATCTCCCGCTGACGGGTTTGATTCCAACGTCCGTTGCCCCTCAGCCGTTCCTCACCAATAACTGCCCACAACAACCAAGAAGCCGGCTCGAGGGGTCGAGCCGGCTTCTCACGGGGTTGGTGTTTCAGTTCTTCTTGCTGCCGGTGGTGGCGTCCGCGTCGTCGTCGGCCAGCAGGTCGAGCGGCATCGCGGGCTGGCCGGACAGCGTCGCCAGCATCTGGCGGACGTTGGTCAGCTGCGCGTTGATGCTGTCCCGGCGCTGCGTCGCGGCCGCGAGCTCACGCTCGGACTCGGCGCGGATCCGCTCGGACTTGTCCTTCGCGGCGGCGACGATCTCCTGGGCCTGCCGGTTCGCGTCGGCCAGCTGCTGCTGGGACAACCGCTCGGCCTCGGAGCGCGACCGGTCGGCCTCTCGCTGCACCTGAGCAGCGCGGTCGGTGACGGCGGCCAGCTGCTGCTCGGCCAGCGCGGTACGGGCGGCGAACTCCTGCTCGACCTTGCCCCGGCGCTCGGCCAGGGTGGTCTCGAAGGCGGCCGCGGCCTGCGCGGACTTGGCCCGCTCCTGCTCGTACAGCGCCTGGGCCTCGCTACGGCGCGCAGTCGCGTCGCGCTCGGCCTCGTCACGCATGTCGTCGGCCTGGGTCCGGGCCTCCTCGAGGATCCGGGCGGCCTCGGCGTCGACCTCGCTCTTCCAGTCCAGGGAGTACTGCTCGGCCTCCTTGCGGACCTTCTTCGCGTGCGACTCGCCATCGGCGACGATCGCCTCCGCGTCGGTGCGAGCGCGGGTCACCAGGTCACGGGCCTCGTCGTCGGCCAGCGACAGGATCTTCGCCACCCGCTCACCGAACTCGGTGAACGTCGGCGCGCGGTCCTTCGAGTCCTCCTGGGCGGAGATAACAGCCGCCTCCGCAGCGTCCGTGCGGGACTGCAGCTCCTGAACGTGCCGCTGCAGCTGCTCGGACTGCTGCTGCAACGCGGTCAGGGAGGTGGTCAGCTCACGGATGTGCTGGTCCACCTGGGCAGGCTCGTAGCCACGCAGAACGGTACGGAACGGGGTTGGGCTTTCACTGCTCATGTTTTCCGATGCTCACTTCGATGGGTGGGTGGATCACACATTGTCACTGACAAGGATCTGACTGTCACGTCCTCATCCTGATTCCCCCGTGGAACCCTCACTGGAGGACATTCCACCACCTGGGCGGAACCCCGGTACAGCGAGTGCCTCGATCACACCCGAAAGCTGGGTGAGCTCCTTGGTGATCTCATCACGGCGCTGGTTCAGCGCCGCGACCCTCGCCTCGGCGTCGGCGAGAAGTTTGCGGGCCTGCGCACGCAGGTCGTCGGAGTGCTCGCGGGCCTGGGCCTCGATCTGCTGGGCCTCGGCGCGGGACCTCCGGATCAGCTCGTGCGACTGGCGCTGCGCCTCGGACAGGTCGTTCGCGGCGCGTTCCCGCAGTACCTGCGTACTCGCCTCGGCCTCGGCCTCGCGGCGGTTCGCGCGCTCGATGATCTCCCGGGCGTCGTCCGCCGCGGTCGTCTTCAGCCGGTCCGCGCGGGCCTGCGCCTGGGCGGTCACCTTCGCGGCCTGCTTCTCGGCCTCGGCCAGCTTCGCCTCCGCCTGCTCGCCGGCCGAGTACAGCGTGGTCTCGGCGAGCTGGGTCAGCTCGGCGTTCTCCTTGGCGATCGACTCCTGGGTCTGCTTCAGCCGGCTGGTCGAGCGGCCGACCACGCGGCGCAGGTGCGCGCGCTTCTGCTTCAGCAGCTCGGCCGCGTCGGCGGCGGCCCGGTCGCGGACCGACTGCGCCTCGGCCTCCGCGGCGGCGATCAGGCCGTCGACGGTCTGCTTGCTCCACGCGGTCTGCTTCTCGGCCTCCGCGAGCGCGGCCTCGGCGGTCTGGTTCGCCTCGTCGACGATCCGCTGCGCCTCGCCGGTCGCCGCCCGCCGGTCCGCGTCGATCGAGTCGACCACCAGCTTGGCCTGGGCGCGAGCGTCGGCCATCAGCCGCTCGTTGCCGGCCTCGGTCTCGGCCTTGCGTTCGGCGATCTCCGCGACCGCCTCGGCCCGGAGCTTGTCGATCTCCAGCTTGATCGCGGCCAGCTTGGCGCGTTCGGTCTCCTCGAGCTCCGCCGTACGGCGCTCCACCTCGGTCCGGTTCTCGCCGCGCAGCCGCTCGATCTCGGCGTGCGCCTCGGCGATCTCGACGCGGGACTTCTCCCGGGCGGCCTCGACCTCGCGCTCGACCGCGGCCCGGAGCTCGCTCGCCTCGGACTCGGCACGGGCGATCAGATCGGCCTCGTTGCGTACGGCGGCCTGCGACACCAGCGCGGCCTGCTCGCCCGCGTCCGCGACCAGCTGCTGTGCTTCCTTGCCGGCCCGGTCGACCGCGGTCTGCGCAGACTCGCGCGCCATCCGCGCGTCCTCGAGCAGCTCGTCGGCCTCGTCCTTGACCCGCTCGGCCGCGACCTCGGCCTCTTTGATCCGCCGATCGGCGGCTGCCTGCGACTCGGCCCGTAGCTTCTCGGCAGCGGCTTCGGTCGCCGCGGTCAGCGCGGCCGCCTCGGTCTCGCTCTTCTCCTTCAACGCCGCCGCCGCAGCCTCGCTCGCGGCGGTCACCGCGGCTGCCGCGGCTTCGCTTTCCCCCTTCAGCGCTGCGGCGGCCGCTTCGCTCTCGGTCCGCAGCCGCTCGGCGAGGGCCTCCGCCTCGGTCGTCATCCGGTCCGCAGCCGCAGCGGCCTCGGCGCGGACCCGCTCGGCCTCAGCCGTGGACTCGGACGTCAGCTGCTCCGCGGCGGCGGCAGCGTCCCGGCGTACCCGCTCAGCTTCGGCGGTCGACTCGGAAGTCAGTCGGTCGGCAACGGCTGCAGCGTCTCGACGTACCCGCTCGGCTTCGGCCGTGGACTCGGAGGTCAGCTGGTCCGCGGTGGCGGCAGCGTCCCGGCGTACTCGCTCGGCCTCGACTGTGGAGCGGGAGACGAGTTGGTCGGCCTCGGCGGTGGATTCGGCCTGTAGCTGGGCGGCGGCCGCGGCAGCTTCGGACTGGACGCGGTCGGCCTCGGCGGTGGATTCGGCGCGGAGGCGGGCGGCGGCCTCTGTGGCCTCGGAGCGGACCCGGGCGGCGTCGGCCTCGGACTCGGTACGGAGCTGCTCGGCGGCCCGCTCGGCGTCGTTCAGGACCCGCTGGGCGGCGGTCATGGCGTCGGCGCGGAGCTTCTTCGCGGCGGCGTCGGCCTCGGCCTTCAGCCGCTCGTTCGCGGCCCGGATCCGGCTCGCCTCGTCGCGGGCGAGGTCGTTCTCCCGCTCGGCCTGCTCGCGGAGCGTGTCGGCGATCCGCTGCGCCCGTTCGAGCACCCCGCCCGCCTGCCGCACGCCAAAGGAACCGGTGTCGGCGACCGGTTCCTGGGTCAGCGGCAGACGCGGAGCGTCCATGCGACGAGATGATTCCATCACCGGCCCCCTTTCCGACAGTCCGGGTCCGAACAGCGTGGTCACAGGGTTACAACGCGGTAGACAGGCGGTAGGTAACTGCTTCGGCAGCAGTCGCGCGATCTTCCCATCGAAACCTCGGCGAGCGCGAGTCGTAGTGCCATCGGAATGATCACGCTCCGCAGGACGATACGACCAATCAGTAGCCTCCGCGCAAATCCCGCGTGTCTTCCCGGTACGCCGCAACACCCCGCAGTACTGGCCACTCGTCAAGAACCCAATGCGGCCTGTACCACTCCAACCGGCAGTCGTTGCCGGTCCTGGTGGGTTGCAGGCGTGGGCGGGGGTGAAGATCAACAGGAGGTGTCGGTCCGCAGACCGTTGCGTGCAGGCTCAGGCACGGCCTGTGGAGGGTGTCGCCGGGGTGTACGTCCTGTTGGTCTTCGCGTCCTCGACTGTCGCGGCTGCCGGGGCCAGCCCCTGACTACCCCCGCCGATCGCGAAGAGCCCGGCAAGCCCCCGCGCTTCCACGCGGGGGCTTGTCGGTGGTTGAAGGGCCGGGACTACTTGCCGTTCCAGGTGGCTAGGACTTGGAGGTGGGTCCAGGGGATGTGGGTCAGGGAGCCGGTGAGGCCGGCGTTGGCGAGGATGCCGCCGGGGCGCATGCCGTCGCCGGGGTGTTGCCAGGGGGAGCGGGCGGGGTCGGTCAGGTCGTCGCCGGCTACGCCGATGCCGCTGAGGGGGCCGGGGCCGCCGCTGTCGAGGACGTAGCCGCCGTACTTCTGCAGCGTCACGCAGATCATCTTCTCGCCGCTCGACGCCCCCGGCAGGGCGGCGCAGTCGACCGCGGGGTCGAGTTGGAGCCGGGCGCCCATCGGTACGCACGACGCGCCCGAGCCGTTCCCGTCGGACTTGCCGGCCGGGGCGCGGAACGTACCGCAGCTCGTCGTCGAGGTGAAGTACAGGGCGTGGTTGATCGCGCCGGTCTCGACCTCGCTGTTGAGGATGAAGCCCGCGCCGGCCTGGACCTCGGCGCCGGTGCCGACGCCCGACGTCTTCGATTCGCTGCCGCCGCCGCTCGCGGCCGGCCAGGTACCGCCGCAGGAGCCGTTCCAGGTGCCGCTCTCCTTGCTCGCGCCCCAGATCGACTTCACCGTCTTGTCGTCCTTGTTGTAGACGACGATCCACTCGTCACCCGGGGACGGGACCTCGCGGGTCGCGTAGTCGGGGATGTGGATGCCGTCGCCGACCGAGCAGCCCCAGTCCTGGCTGAACGCCGGGTGGTACAGCGGATCCGCGTTGCTCGCCGTGTACACGGTGATCTGCCACTCGGGGCCGTTCACCCGCGGGGTGTCGCCGCCGATGCTGTTCACGATCGCGGCCGAGTTCGGGTCGAGCCGCGGCGCGGCCGGGATCACCGAGCGGAAGTAGTCCGCCGACCCGTCCGCCCCGGTGAACAGGTCCCCCGGCCCCGGCTGCCGCGGATCGAACCCCGTACCCGGCGGAGTGGTAGGCGTCGGCCGAGGAGAGGACGTCGGCCCCACAGTCGGCGTCGGAGACGGAGTCGGCGTGGGCGTCGGCGTGGGCGTCGGCGTGGGCGTCGGGGTCGGCTTCGGGGTCGGCTTCGGCGTGCCGCCGGTGGGGGTTTCGTACGCTCCGAGGTCGACGCCCGCACCCTGCGGACGCGTCACCCTGTCGTGGTCTTTCGCCGGAGCCCCGGTGGGACTCCCCGCGTCGACCGCCCCCGAGCCGGCCTTCAGATGAAAGTCCCCGGCCGCGGGATCGACGAACCCGGGATCACCCGTCAGGTTGTGATCGGCCGCGAACCCGCCCCCGATCCCGGCGTCGTTCCCGGCGAAGATCGTGTTGCGTACGACGTTCCCGGCTCCGGACACCTCCGACGCCCCGACGATCCCCGGCCGCGGGTTGTTCGCGATCGTGTTGTTGACGATGCTGATCCCGGAGATCGTCCCGCTGCTCTCCTTCCAGAACGAGATGCCGCCGCCCGCGTTCCCGTACGACACGTTGTTGTAGATCCGGATGTCCTGCGCCTTCCGCGACGACGAGTAGTCCTCGACCGCGACCGCGATCCCGGCCTTGCTCGACTCCTTCGCGCCGTACACCGTGTTCGCGTACACGAGGACGCCGGTGGACGAGTCGACGTAGATGTTCGGCCCGCGGTTGTCGTGCACCGAGTTGCCGTGGATCGCGCCCCGGGCGTCGTCGTCGTACTTGGCGTCGATGCCCTCTTCGCCGTTGTCGTGCACGTGGTTGCCGAAGACGTCGAACCGGGTCGTGCCCTCGCCCATCGTGATCGCCTCGTGCGAGGCGCCGGTGCCCTTGTCGTTGTTGTTGTGTACGTCGCAGCCGTCCACGACGATGTCGCTGCCGCCGAGGATCACCAGCCCACCGTTCGACGACGACGCCACCTCGCAGTGCAGGAACGTGATGTGCGACGCCTTCGACCCGAACACGCCGTGGGTCGGCGAATTGGTGACGCTGATGCCCTCGAACCGCAGCCACGACCTGCCGTCCAGGTCGAGCAGCCCGTCGCCGGACGCCAACTGCTTCTTCCCGTCCAGTACGACGTGGGCGCCGGGTGCGGCCCGGTACACGATCTCCTTCCCGGCCGCACCGCTCCGAGGCGTCAGCGCCTCCTGGTACGTGCCGGCCGAGATGAGGATGGTGTCCCCGGGCCGGGAGGCGTCGGCGGCGGCCTGGATGGTGCTGAACTGTGCACCCGACTTCGCCACCGTCAGCGTTCGACCCGCGGTGTCGGCGCGAGCACTCTGGACGAGGGGTACGGCGAGCAGCGTGACCGCTGTCGCGAGACTGATCAGTCTGTTCATCGAGGATCCTTTGCGAGGCCGGTAGGTGTCCGCTGTGGTCAGCGTCCGCCGGCCTGCTGGAATCTCGATGACACCTCGATGACAAACGACCAGGGCCCCACGCCGAAGCGTGGGGCCCTGGTGCGGATCAGCCGATCAGGAGTCCTGAACGCCGGTGCTACCGCCGCCGGTGGTCAGGTCGGTGAGCTCCAGGTCGGAGGTCGAGGACCGCTGGTTCCCGGTGAAGGTGAAGTACTGGGTCAGGCCGTCGGCGTCGACCGTGCCTTCCGGTGCCGCGTCGACCAGGACGATCTGGCCGGGACGCAGTTCCCCGAACAGGATCTTCTCGGCCAGCACGTCCTCCACGTCACGCTGCAACGCGCGGCGCAGCGGGCGAGCACCCAGGACCGGGTCGAAACCACGCTTCGCGGCGAGTTCCTTCGCCGCCGGCGTGAGCTCGATGCCCATGTCCTTGTCCTTCAGCCGCAGCTCGATCTGGGCCACCATCAGGTCGACGATCTTGACGATGTCTTCCATCGTGTGCTGGTGGAAGACCACGATCTCGTCGACGCGGTTCAGGAACTCCGGGCGGAAGTGCTGCTTCAGCTCCTCGGTCACCTTCGACTTCATCTTCTCGTACCCGCCGACGGTGTCGCTGGCCTGCGAGAAGCCGAGGCTGCCGCGGGCGATGTCCTTGGTACCGAGGTTCGTGGTCATGATGATCACGGTGTTCTTGAAGTCGACCACGCGGCCCTGGGCGTCGGTCAGGCGACCTTCGTCCAGGATCTGCAGCAGCGAGTTGAAGATGTCCGGGTGGGCCTTCTCCACCTCGTCGAACAGCACCACGCTGAACGGCTTGCGGCGGACCTTCTCGGTCAGCTGGCCACCCTCTTCGTAGCCGACGTACCCCGGAGGCGAGCCGAACAGCCGGGAGGCCGTGTGCTTCTCCGAGTACTCCGACATGTCGAGGCTGATCAGTGCGTTCTCGTCGCCGAACAGGAACTCGGTCAGCGCCTTGGACAGCTCGGTCTTACCGACACCGGACGGGCCGGCGAAGATGAACGAGCCGCTCGGGCGGCGCGGGTCCTTCAGGCCGGCGCGCGTACGCCGGATCGAGCGGGACAGCGCCTTGACCGCGTCGACCTGGCCGATGTACCGCTTGGCCAGCTCCTTCTCCATGTCCAGCAGCCGCGAGGATTCCTCCTCGGTCAGCTTGAAGACGGGGATGCCGGTCGCGGTGCTGAGCACCTCGGCGATCAGCTCCTCGTCGACCTCGGCGACGACGTCCATGTCGCCGGCCTTCCACTGCTTCTCACGCTCGGACTTCGCGTTGATCAGCTTCTTCTCGTCGTCCCGCAGCCGGGCGGCGCGCTCGAAGTCCTGCGCGTCGATCGCCGACTCCTTCTCCCGGCGGACCGTCGCGATCTTCTCGTCGAACTCGCGCAGGTCCGGCGGAGCCGTCATCCGGCGGATCCGCAACCGGGCACCGGCCTCGTCGATCAGGTCGATCGCCTTGTCCGGCAGGAACCGGTCCGAGATGTACCGGTCGGCCATCTGGGCCGCGTTCACCAGCGCGGCGTCGGTGATCGTCACCCGGTGGTGCGCCTCGTACCGGTCGCGGAGGCCCTTGAGGATCTCGATCGTGTGCGCGATCGAGGGCTCGGCCACCTGGATCGGCTGGAACCGGCGCTCCAGCGCGGCGTCCTTCTCGACGTACTTGCGGTACTCGTCGAGGGTGGTGGCGCCGATCGTCTGCAGCTCGCCGCGGGCCAGCATCGGCTTCAGGATGCTCGCCGCGTCGATCGCGCCCTCGGCCGCGCCGGCCCCGACGAGGGTGTGGATCTCGTCGATGAACAGCACGATGTCGCCGCGGGTGCGGATCTCCTTCAGCACCTTCTTCAGGCGCTCCTCGAAGTCACCGCGATAACGGGACCCAGCTACGAGTGCGCCCAGGTCGAGGGAGTAGATCTGCTTGTCCTTCAGCGTCTCCGGGACGTCACCACGGACGATCTGCTGGGCCAGACCTTCCACGATGGCGGTCTTGCCGACACCCGGCTCACCGATCAGGACAGGGTTGTTCTTGGTACGCCGGGACAGCACCTGCATGACCCGCTCGATCTCGGTCTCCCGGCCGATCACCGGGTCGAGCTTCGCCTCGCGGGCCGACTGAGTGTAGTTCCGGCCGAACTGGTCGAGCACCAGGGAACTGCTCGGGGCGTCGCCCTGGTTCCCGGTGCCGGGCGCGGTGGTCTCCTTGCCCTGGTACCCGCTGAGCAGCTGGATGACCTGCTGCCGGACCTTGTTCAGGTCCGCTCCGAGCTTGACCAGGACCTGCGCGGCGACACCCTCACCCTCGCGGATGAGGCCGAGCAGGATGTGCTCGGTGCCGATGTAGTTGTGGCCCAACTGCAGGGCCTCACGCAGGGAGAGCTCCAGCACCTTCTTGGCGCGGGGGGTGAACGGGATGTGCCCGCTCGGTGCCTGCTGCCCCTGGCCGATGATCTCCTCGACCTGGGAGCGAACGGCCTCGAGCGAGATACCCAGGCTCTCGAGAGCCTTGGCGGCGACCCCTTCACCCTCGTGGATCAGGCCGAGCAGGATGTGCTCGGTCCCGATGTAGTTGTGGCTGAGCATCCTGGCCTCTTCCTGAGCCAGGACGACTACCCGACGGGCGCGGTCCGTAAATCGTTCAAACATCGCCAAAGCGCTCCTTGCCTCAGAGGAGTCGGACGTGCCGTGTTGGCCGACCCCCGTACATGCATGCTAGTCCCCGGCACCGACAGGCTCGCTCTCGGCGAACACCCGATCACGCTTCCGGTCGCTGCCCGGTGGGCATCACAAGGGAACAACCGACCGGATCTCCAGCGTGTTCCCGCGTGACCGCGGCAGGACAGCTTGTTCGCCACCAGCGAATTCCGCGAACTACCTGTCCGGTCAGTCACCGGAGCCGACACGCCCGCGTCCCACTCTGTGAAACAACCGGAATGCGGACGGCCCTGACACCCCCTTTGGGCGCCAGGACCGGCGACAACTGAAAACCTACCCACCCCACCGAGCGAGGCCGGGAGTGTAAAACCCACCCACCCCGCCGAGCGGAGCGAGGCGGGGAGTTACTTCGCGTCGTTGTACGCCGCGCGCACCTCGGCGGAGATCCGGCCGCGCTCGCTGACGTCGTACCCGTTCTCCTTCGCCCAGGCCCGGATGTCCGCGGAGTCCGAGGCCGAACGGCCGCCGCGCCCGCGGGCCCGGCCCGCCGCGCCCCGGCGGCCGGCCACCCGGCGGCCGTTGCCGACGTACGCGGCCAGCGCGTCGCGCAGTTTTGCGGCGTTCTTCTTGGACAGGTCGATCTCGTAGGTCGTTCCGTCCAGCCCGAATGTGACGGTCTCGTCGGCCTTACCGCCGTCGAGATCGTCCTCGAGAACCACCTGCACCCTTTGCGCCATCGATGACAACCTTTCCGCGCCGAATTGTTAGCACCTGATTTGTACCGCACAAACCGGGCCCGTGTCATTCATCAACACTGCGCAAGCGTCGTGACCAAGAGTATTCACGGGTTCTGAAACCGGCTGGACCGGAATCAATTCGACCCTGAATTTGCTGGTCCGGTCCGTTGTGCTATGCAACTACCAGATTCACTCCGGGCGGAGCAACGGGAACAGAATCGTCTCCCGGATACCGGTCCCGGTGAGCAGCATCACCAACCGGTCGAGGCCCATCCCCATACCACCGGCCGGCGGCATGCCGAATTCCATTGCGCGGAGGAAGTCCTCGTCGAGTTCCATCGCCTCCGGATCGCCGGCCGCGGCCTGGATCGACTGCGCCTCCAGGCGATCGCGCTGGATCACCGGGTCGTTCAGCTCCGAGTACGCGACCCCGAGCTCGACGCCGTTGAAGAACAGGTCCCAGGCCTCGACCAGTCCCGGAATTTCCCGGTGCGGCTTCGCCAGCGGCCGCGCCGACTCCGGATAGTCGCGGACAAACGTGGGCTGGATCAGCGTGTGCTCGCAGAGCTTCTCGAACAAGTCGACGGCGATCTCACCGGCATTCCGGCCGGGCTGGAGCTCGACCTCGTGCTGCTCGGCCAACTTCAGCAGCGTGGCCAGGTCGGTGGTCACGTCGACGCTCTCGCCGACCGCTTCGGACAGCAGCCCGAAAAGCGTCGCGTGCCGGAACGGCTGCTCGACGTCGATGGCCTGCCCGTCGCGCCCGGTGACCGTCGTCCGGCCGATCGCGCGGCCGGAGTTCCGGATCAGCTCCTGGATCAGCTCGGCCATCGTGTCGTAATCGCCGTACGCCTGATACGCCTCGATCATCGAGAATTCCGCCGAGTGGGTGGAGTCCAGGCCCTCGTTACGGAACGTGCGGCCGATCTCGTAGACCCGGTCGACGCCGCCGATCATCGCCCGCTTCAGGTCCAGCTCGAGCGCGATCCGGAGCTTCATCTCCTGGTCGAACGCGTTCAGATGGGTCGCGAACGGGCGCGCCGCGGCACCGCCGTTGGTCAGCTGCAGCACCGGCGTCTCGACCTCGACGAAGCCGTGGTCGTCGTACGTCTGCCGCAGCGCCTTCAGTACGGCGGCCTTGGCGCGGACCATGTCCCGGGCCTCCGGGCGGACGATCAGGTCGACGTACCGCATCCGGACCCGGGCCTCTTCGCTGAGCGGCTTGTGCTCGTTCGGCAGCGGGCGGAGGGTCTTCGCGGCCATCTGCCACGCGGTGGCCTGCACGGACAGCTCGCCGCGCCGGCTGGTGATCACCTCGCCCTGGACCGCCAGCAGGTCGCCGATGTCGACGAGCTGCTTGAACCGGGCCAGCTCCTCCTCGCCCAGGTCGGCCAGCGACAGCATCACCTGGAGCTCGGTCCCGTCGCCCTCGCGGAGCCGTACGAAGCAGAGCTTGCCGGTGTTGCGCAGGAAGATCACCCGGCCGGTCACGGACACCTGCTCACCGGTCCTGGTGTCGGCCTCCAGCTCCTGCGCGTCGTACTTCGCCCGCAGGTCCTTCAGCAGGTGCGTCCGCGGCACCGAGATCGGGTATGGCGGCACTCCTTCCGCCAGCAGGCGGTCACGCTTCTCCCGGCGAACCCGCATCTGCTCGGGCAGGTCGTCCTGCCCGCTGTCGGGGTTCACCGGGTCCACGTGTGTATCAGTCATGCCTTAAGGCTAGTGACTGACGGCCTCCAGCTCCGAATCCTTTGTTCGTACGACGAGCACGCCGGCGACCGCCGCCGCGACCGCGCAGGCCAGACCACAGGTGACGAACGTCCCGCGCGGACCGAGCAGCGCGGCCGCCGTACCGCCCAGGAGCAGGGCGAGGATGCTGAACGTGCGGACCGTGCCGTTCAGGGCGGCGATCACCCGGCCGCGGACGTTCTCGGCGGACCTTGTCACGATCAGGGAGCTGGTCGCGGCGTTGAGCATTCCGCTGCCGATACCGATCGTGGTCGCACCGATCATCAGCGTGACGATGTTGCCGGCCACGCCCATCAGGACGCACGAACCACCGATGGCAGCCATACCCGCGATGACAGCCCGGGAGCGCGTTCCGTCGGAGTGCAAGCGGCCGGTGTACGACGAGCCCACGATGGCGCCGAGGCCGGTGGCCGCGCCCGCGGCGCCATAGAGGGCGGGGCCGAGGCCTAGCTCGCCGGTGATCAGGAAAACCTCGACCACGTTGACCGCCTCGCCGACCACCACGAACAGCCAGAGCGCCGGCACCAGGATCCGCAGGATGTTGTCGCCGAAGATCGCCCGCAGCCCGGCCGTCACGCCACCCTTCTCGACCTCGCTGCCCGGCTCGGGGCGACGGCGGGTGCGGACCAGCTGCGCGACGAAGACCAGGACCAGGAAGGTCGAGGCGTCGACCAGCAGCGCATCGCGGCTGCCGGCCCCGCCGACCAGGACCCCGCCCGCGGCCGAGCCGGCCAGGGTCGCGACGCCGATCAGCGCCTGACTGGCCCCGGTGGTACGGCCGACCAGCTCCTCGCCGACGATCCGCGGGATCAGCGCGCCCCACGCGGGACCGGCGACCGCCTGGCCGATCTGCAGTACGCAGACCAGCGCGATCGTGTGCACCAGGTCGTTCACGAACGCGAGCCCGATGCCCGCGGCCACCTGCAGCAACCCCGACCAGACCAGCACGGTCCGCGAGTCGTACCCGTCCACGATCCGGCCCGCGAACGGGATCATCGCGACCGTCGGTACGGCGAACGCGAGCAGCAGCGCGGTCACCCCGGCCGGACCGTGGCTGTCGGAGACCCGCAGCATCAGCGCGATCATCGCGATCGAGTCGCCGGCGTAGGACAGCGCGCGAGCCGGCAGGACCAGGCGGATGTCGCGGTACGACCAGATCGAGGTCTGAAGTGGTTGCTTCATAGTTGTGAAGTAAACACTTCAGACTTGACGCCGTCAAGCGGTTCGCTACGCTGACCTCGTGGGTACGAAGAAACGGCTGGTGATCACTGATCCGCGGGCAATCCGCGCGCTCGCGCATCCGGCCCGGCAGCGGGTCATCGACGAGCTGTTCAACGGCAAGGTGCTGACCGCGACCGAATGCGCGGAACTCGCCGGGCTGACCCCATCGGCGATGAGCTACCACCTGCGCGCACTGGAGAAGTGGGGCATCATCCAGCGCGCCGACGAGTCCGCCGACGGCCGCGAACGCCCCTGGAAGGCGCCGGCCCGGAGCCTGGTCATCTCCTCGCAGTCGACGGGCGCCGGCCGGGCCGCCGGCCAGGCGATGGTCCGCAGTACGGCGGACGCCGTCATCAACATGTTCGCGGAGATCGACGCGGACGACCCGTGGGACGACGTCAGCTCGCTGAGCCGATCCCGGTTGTGGCTGAACCACGACGAGGCGAAGGAACTCGGCAAGGAGCTGACCGAGGTGATCAACCGGTTCGAGAAGAAGCGGTCGTCCAAGGGGCCGGCGCCGGGGTCGCGGCAGGTCAGCACGCTGATCGCCGTGGTGCCGAGCCCGGAGCAGAGCTGAACCGTTAGCTGCCTGGTTTCGTATCTCGGAGTACCTTCGAAGTAGAGGTGCTCCGCATGCAGTCGTGGATCCTGTGGTCGATCGTCGCGGCCGTCCTCGGCACGGCCGAGTTGATGACGGCGACCTTCGACCTGCTCCTGCTCGCCGTCGCCGCGGTGGCCGCGGCCGGGGTCGGCGCGATCGGGCTCGGGATCGGCTTCCAGGTGGTGGCGTTCGCGGTCACCGCGGGCGCCATGATCACGCTGGTCCGCCCGGTGGCGCGCCGGCACCTGACCGGCCACCCGGGCCTGCGCACCGGCGTCGCGGCACTGGTCGGGCGGGAGGCCGTCGTACTGGCCGCCTGTGACCGCGACGCCGGCCGGGTCCGGATCGGCGGCGAGGAATGGAGCGCCCGGTCCTACGACCCCGACCTGCACATCCCCGCGGGCACCCGGGTCGACGTGTTCGCCATCGAGGGGGCAACCGCCCTCGTCCATCCCCAGGAGGAACCATGGCCGAACTGATCATCGGAATCGTCGTCGCGTTGCTCGCCGTCGTGCTGGTACTGCGGACCGTGCGGATCGTCCCGCAGGCCCGGGCCAGCAACGTCGAGCGCCTCGGCCGGTACCTGCGCACGCTGGAACCCGGCCTGAACGTGGTGATCCCGTTCGTCGACCGCCCCCGCCAGCTGATCGACCTGCGCGAACAGGTGGTGTCCTTCGAGCCGAACTCTGTCATCACCGAGGACAACCTGGTCGTGCACATCGACACCGTGCTCTACTTCCAGGTCACCGACCCGCGCGCCGCGGCGTACGAGATCCAGAACTACATCCAGGCGATCGAGCAGCTGACCGTGACCACCCTGCGGAACGTGATCGGCGCGCTGGACCTGGAGAAGACGCTGACGTCGCGCGAGCACATCAACTCGATCCTGCGCGGGGTCCTGGACGAGGCGTCCGGCAAGTGGGGCATCCGGGTGAACCGGGTCGAGCTGAAGGCGATCGAGCCGCCGGCGTCGATCAAGGAGTCGATGGAGAAGCAGATGCGGGCCGAGCGGGAGAAGCGGGCCGCGATCCTGAACGCCGAGGGCGCGCGGCAGTCCCGGATCCTGACGGCCGAGGGCGACCGGCAGGCGGCGATCCTGCGGGCCGAGGGCCAGGCGAAGGCGATCGACACGGTGTTCGAGGCGATCCACCGCAACGACCCGGACCCGAAGCTGCTCGCGTACCAGTACCTGCAGATGCTGCCCGAGCTGGCGAAGGGCCCCGGCAACACGTTCTGGGTGATCCCGTCCGAGGTCACGTCGGCGCTGCAGAGCGTCACGAAGGCGTTCACCGGCGAGGCACCGAAGATTGCGTTGGAGGTCCCGTCCGAGAACGGGCACGACCCTGAAATCACCCCGAGATAGTTGCCCCTACACCACATCGGTTGTCTCTCGATGTCACTATGGGTGCATGGGGGAACCTCTGCTGATCGCTCAGGCCATCGCCATCCCGACCGGTGTCGCCGTGCTGGCGTACCTGGTGGTCGGACTCGTCATCGGCGTGGAGAGCATGGGGGTGCCGCTGCCCGGTGAGACCACGCTGATCGCGGCGGCGCTGCTCGCCTCGCAGCACCACCTGAAGATCGAGTTCGTGATCCTGGCGGCCGCGCTCGGCGCGATCGTCGGCGACTCGATCGGGTACTTCATCGGCCGGAAGGCGGGTCGCGGCCTGTTCGAGCGGCTCGGGCGGCGGTTCCACCACTTCTCCGAGGAACGGATCGTCAAGGCCGAGAAGTACTTCCACAAGTACGGCGTCTGGACCGTGTTCTTCGGCCGGTTCGTCGCGCTGCTGCGGATCTTCGCGGGCCCGATGGCCGGCATGCTGCGGATGCACTACCCACGGTTCCTGGCCGCGAACGCGGCCGGCGGCATCGCCTGGGCGACCACGATCGGCGTGGTCGCGTACAAGATCGGCGACAACGCCGACAAGATCTTCGGCCGGGTCTCGGTCGGCGCGCTGATCGCGATCGCGGTGCTCGCGGTCGGGCTCTACGTCGTACACAAGGTCCGCAAGCGCCGCCGCGAGCAGGCCGAGTCGGCAGCTACCGCGGCGGTCGAGTCAGCGGACGTGTAGCTGCAGCTGCGGGGTGACGATCCCGTCCATCGGCCGGCCGAACATCATCCCGCCCGGCACCACGATCCGGTAGACGAAGTCGCCCGGCTGCGCGGCCTTGAACGCCAGCGCGGCCTTCCCGTTCCGCATTGCCAGCGCCTTCGCCGGCATCCACCGCCGGGTCTGCCGGTTCCAGGCCTGCAGCATCACGGTCGTGTTCATGGCCGGCAGCACCGCGACGGAGACAGTCACCATCGAGCCCTTGGCCTTCGCGGTGTCCCCGCCCACGAACCCGGCGGACGCGATCCGCACCACGGTCTTGGTGTACCCCGGCCTGCTGGTCGACGTACCCGTGAACGAGCCGCCCTTCGCCGTCACCGGCACGGTGATCTTGTACGGCCGGCTCCCGGACGTCGGTACGGCGATGTCGTAGTATCCGCCTCCGGTCGTCGCGCCCCGGGCCGCCGGGGTCCAGCGGGCGCCGGGCGTGACCTGCGTCAGCACCACGACCGGTACGCCGGCCGGGGTCGCCCGCCGGGTGATGCACGGCGAATCGAGATCGCACGAGACCTGGTGCAGGATGACCCGTCCGCGGGCCCGGATCGGGACGCCGTACTGCGCCTTCGGCGGGACCACGCCGCTGATCGTGCTGGTCAGTCCGAGGACGTCGCCGCCGGCCCGGGCGCTCCACTCGTTCTGCGCGCGGAGCTGGAAGACGTACGGCGGTTTGATGCTCTTGATCAGCTGCTGGTTCGCCGTGGTCGCCGGGCCGATCGCCGTCAGCATCTCCCCCGGCCGGCCGATCATCGGCACGTACCGCTGGGTCTTCTTGCCCGTCACGTCCAGCGGGTCGTTCGGGGTGAAGTCCTGCGGCGCGACCGGCACCGACCAGCGGATCAGCACGCCGCGGCCCTGCTGCGCGACGGTGGCCGCGCTCGGGCGCACCGGGCCGTCGGTGTCGAAGACCGGCGACTTGGACGGCTTGCTGGTCACACCGCCCTGCGACGTACCGGTCGCGAGGACGATCTTGTAGTTCCCGTCCGGCGGGAACTCCGAAGTCGGGATCTCCCACCGGTTCGGGTCGCCGGCCGGGATGTACTTCACGTACGACGGGCTCTCGCTGAGCACGCCCTCGATCGTGATCCGGTTCGGCTGCCCGGTGTCCTTCCAGGTGACCACGACCGCCGAGCGGCCCTTGGGCGCCCAGGCCACCGCGACATCGGTCGGCGCCGGGTCCGAGGCACAGGCGGTCAGGCAGCACGCCCCCGCCACCACCGCCAGCGCTACGGCGAGCACTCGCCGCACTCCGACCACCTCCGCCTCACGACTGACCGGGTGAACCATACCCAGTCGACGGTGCCGACTCCCCAGGGCCGTTGCCGGATCGGTATGCCGCACCTACCGTGAGAGAAGCCACAGAGGGGGGACCAACATGGCTTTCATCAGGACGCCCGAGGATCCCACGTTCTTCGACGCGAACCGAGCAGCGGCCGGGCACGTGCCCAACTTCGTCCGCACCTTCGCTGCGCGACCTGCCGTGTACGAAGCGTGGAAGCAGCTGAACGGCGCGATCAAGGAGTCGATGGACCTGCGCCGCTACGAACTCGCCACGCTGGCCGCGGCGACCGCACTGAAGTCCAGCTACTGCAGCCTCGCGCACGGCCAGGTACTGGCGGACAAGTTCTACACCGCCGAGGAGGTTGCGGCCCTGACCGAAGAACCGCCGAACGATCCGGTCGACCGCGCGGTGATGGCCTTCGCCCGCCAGGTCGCGCTGGGCGCCGACACGGTCACCCAGGCGGACGTCGACCAACTGAAGGCGCTCGGCCTGACCGACACCGACGTACTGGACGTAGCCCTCGCCGCAGCAGCCCGCGCGTTCTTCTCGAAAACACTCGACGCCACCGGAACCCAGCCCGACTCGGCGTTCAACACCCTGCCCGACGTCCTACGAACCGCACTCACGGTCGGGCGACCGATCTACTCGGGCTGATTCGCGGACGGGCCGCCCAGGTGGTATTTCGTGGTTACGCCGGTGTACATCAGGTGGGTGACGAGGCCCTGGGTGGCGTGGGGCAGGCCTTCACGCCCGGGTTTGCCGTCGAAGAACCCGAAGTGCCGGCCGATGTCGTACCGGAGCAGCCGGTCCGCCTTCGCCGGGTCGAAACCGAGCGGCTTCGGCGACCCGTGACCGAGCAGGTCGACCCGATCCGCGGGTGCCGGCCCGGCCGGAGCGTCGCCGTTCCCGATCACGAGCGTGGTCGGCGCGTTCGCGTCGGTGCCGTCGACCGCCAGCACTTTGTAGGGCGCACCATCGACCCAGACCGCCATCGGCCCGTTGTCGGTGTTGACCAGCCGGACGCGGGCCGTCGGTCCCGGTGCCGGCACGCGACGTTCGCCGTACTCACCGTTGACCGTCCGGATCTTGCCGTACGTGTGCACGGCCGCGACGACGTCCTGTGCCGTCACGTACGGCTGGCCGGGCTGCACCGCGTTCTGTGTCACGCCCGCGACACCGTCCTCGGCGTTCGGTACGTCGACACCGTGCCAGTGCAGGGTCATGCCGTCGGCGATGTTCTCGTTGTGCAGCGTGACCTGCACCAGATCCCCTTGCTGTGCGACGATCCGGGGCCCCGGCGACGTGTGGTTCAACGTGTACCCGTCGGTCGGGCCGCGGCCGGGGATGTCGAAGCGTTCCTTGCGTGCCACCAGGTCCACCGTGACGTCAGGCGTCCGGTCGACCGGGCTGGTGAGCTGGCTGACGTCCGTGGTGTGGTGGACATGCGTCGACGCCGACCCGCCGCCGTGGTCGCCGAAAAGTTGCCAACGGCATCTATGCGGTCGTCTTGGTGGACTCGGCACCGGCCGCGGCTGGAGCGCCTGCGGCCCGGCGGGCCGCGATCCCGGCGACGGCCAGCAATGCGAGGGCGTTCGCCCCGTGCAGGACCCCGACGACCGGAGCGGCGAACGCCGCGAACGCCAGCGCGATCTGCAGCACCACCAGCCCGACCACGTACAGTGCCCACTTGATCCCGCCGTCGACCTTCGCGAAGAAGGAGACGATCAGCAGCAGCAACGCGATTAGGGGGATCACCATCGACCCGAAGATCCCGTGCAGCGCCAGGCCGGCCGGATCACTGGAGTTCTTGTCGAACACCGCGCCGCCGTCGATGTCCTTCCCCACCGTGAAGAATCCCCACGCGATGAACATCGCCTGCAGCACCACGCCGATCGCCACGAGACCGGCCAGCACTCGGTAAGCAGCTTTCATGGTTCCCCCCAATGCAGCTGCCTACATAGTGATCCCGATCACCTCAAGGGCACAAGAGATTCAGCCGTTGTTGCGGGCGAACGCCTGGTACAGACCGCGCAGGGGCAGTAGCGGCTCGTTACGGGTGCGGGTGTGCAGCTGGCCGTCGAGCAGCGGCGCCAGGGCTCCGGTGAGGACCACCGGGGTGTCGTCGGCCAGCGACAGTTCGGTCCGGATCCGGGCGATCAGGCCGTCGACGAGCGCCGCGAAGCCATGGATCGCGCCGGACTGCAGCGCCTCGACGGTGTTCTTCGCGACCACCGAGCGCGGCCGGATCAGCTCCACCCGGCGCAGCTGGGCGGCGGCGCGGCCGAGCGCGTCGGTCGCGGTTTCGATGCCGGGGGCGATCACCCCGCCGATGAACGCGCCCGCCGGGTTGACCACGTCGATCGTGATCGCCGTACCGACGTCGACCACCAGGCAGGGTGCTCCGGCCAGCGTCAAGGCTCCGAGCGCGTTCGCGATCCGGTCGGTGCCGACCTCGCGCGGGTTGTCGACCAGCACCGGGAGCCCGGTCTTCACCCCGGGCTCGACGACGACGCTCGGTACGTCGTGGTAGTACCGCGCCACCACGTCCCGCAGCTCATGCAGGACATGCGGTACGGCGGAACACACGGCGATCCCGCTCACCGGCGCCTCACCGGCGAGCAGGCCCTGCAACAGCACGGCCCACTCGTCCGCGGTCCGCCGGTCGTCCGTCCCGACCCACCAGTGCCGCTTGACCGTCCCCTCGAACACCAGGCCGACCAGCGTCCTGGTGTTCTCGACGGCGACGGCCAGCAACACTCAGACCTCCTTCAGGTCCAGGCCGACGTCCAGGACCGGGGCCGAGTGGGTGAGCGCGCCGACGGCGAGGAAGTCGACGCCGGTCTCGGCGACCGCGCGGGCCTTGTCCAGGGTGAGTCCGCCGGAGGCCTCCAGGCGGGCCCGGCCGGCCACCTTCTCGACGGCCTCGCGGAGCACCGGGACGTCCATGTTGTCGAGCAGGATCAGCTCCGCGCCGGACTCGACCGCGATCACCGCGTCCTCGACCGAGTCCACCTCGACCTCGATCGAGATGTCCGGGTACGCCTTGCGGACCAGCCGGAACGCCTCCGCGACACCGCCGGCCGCGACCACGTGGTTGTCCTTGATCAGCGCGGCGTCGGACAGCCCCATTCGGTGGTTCTTCCCGCCGCCGCAGCGGACGGCGTACTTCTCCAGCGACCTCAGCAGCGGCATCGTCTTGCGGGTGTCGCGGATGACCGCACCAGTGCCCTCGACCGCGTCCACCCAGCGCCGGGTCAGCGTGGCGACGCCGCTCAGGTGACAGAGCAGGTTCAGCGTGGTGCGCTCGGCGGTCAGCAGCTGCCGGGTCTTGCCGCGGGCCGTCAGCAGTACGTCGCCCGCCCGTACGGTGGCCCCGTCGCGGACGGCGTACTCGATCTCGAGCTCGTCCGGCGCCGCGACCTGGCGGAGCACCAGTTCGGCGATCTCCAGCCCGGCGACCACACCGTCGGCCCGGGCGACCAGCTCGGCGATCGACACCTGGTCCGGGTCGACCGTGGCGGTGGTCGTCACGTCGACGCCCCCGGCCAGGTCCTCCTCGATGGTGGCGCGCACCAGGTCCCCGACCCACTGCCGGTCGACTGTCTCATCCATGCCGCTCATTCTCCTCGTGGTCGCGCGGAACAAACGTGGCCTGCGGCACGGCGTGCTGGTCGAGGGTGACGTCCAGGCTGCCGAACCAGTGCAGATCATCGCGGTCCGGATGGTCCTCGCGCCAGTGCGCGCCGCGGCTCTCTTCCCGGGCGGTGGCCGCGGCGATCAGGGCGGACGCGACCGTCACCAGGTTGGTCGCCTCCCAGCCGGGTGTCCCGGGCTCGGCGGCCGGCTGCTCGGTCAGCTTGCCGATCGTCGCCCCGGCCTCGGCCAGTCCGGCCGCGCTCCGGATCACCCCGGCGCCGACGGTCATCGCCCGCTGCAGCTCCGGTACGGCGTCCGCGTCGACGAGTCCCGGCGTACGGCGGTCCTCGACCGGCTCGCGCCGCGCCGGCAGACCGTCCGCGAGGTGCGCGGCGATCCGCCGGGCGAAGACGAGCCCTTCGAGCAGGGAGTTCGACGCGAGCCGGTTCGCGCCGTGCACGCCGGTGCAGGCGACCTCGCCGCACGCGTACAGCCCGGGGACCGAGGTCTCGCCGTTCAGGTCGGTCCGGACGCCGCCGGACGAGTAGTGGCAGGCCGGGGCGACCGGGATCAGCTCGCGGACCGGGTCGATCCCGTGCGAGCGGCAGGACGCCAGGATGGTCGGGAACCGGACCCGCCACTTCTCGTCGCCGAAGTGCCGGGCGTCCAGGTACACGTGGTCCTTGCCGGTGGCAAGCATCTGGCGCATGATCGCCTTCGCCACGATGTCCCGCGGCGCGAGGTCGGCAAGCTCGTGCTGCCCTTGCATGAAACGCTTTCCGGTGTGGTCGACGAGGAACGCGCCTTCGCCGCGGACCGCCTCGGACACCAACGGCTGCTGGCCTTTCGCGCTCTTTCCCAGCCACAGCACGGTGGGGTGGAACTGCACGAACTCCAGGTCCCGCACCTTCGCACCGGCGCGCAGGGCGAGCGCCATCCCGTCGCCGGTCGAGACGCTCGGGTTGGTCGTTGCCGCGTACAACTGTCCGAGCCCGCCGGAGGCCAGGATCACCACCCGGGCACGGATCGCGCCGACGCCGTCCAGCTGGCCCTCGCCCATCACGTGCAGGGTGACGCCGGCGATCGCGCCGTCCGCGGCCGTCAGCAGGTCGAGCACGAGCGCGTGCTCGATGATCCGGATGTCCTTGGCGCGCTTGACCGCGGCGACCAGCGCACGCTCGATCTCCGCGCCGGTCGCGTCGCCGCCGGCGTGCGCGATCCGGTTCCGGTGGTGGCCGCCCTCGCGGCCGAGCGAGATCTCGCCGTCGGCCAGGGTGTCGAACCGGGCGCCCAGCTCGATCAGGTCCCGGACCGCGTCCGGGCCTTCGGTGACCAGGACGCGGACCGCCTCGGGGTCACTCAGCCCGGCGCCCGCGACGAGCGTGTCCTCGAGGTGTTCCTCGGGCGAGTCCTCCGGGTCGAGCGCGGCGGCGACCCCACCCTGGGCCCACTGGGTGGAGCCGGACGCGACGACGTCCTTGGTCACCACCAGCACGGAGCCCAGCTCACGGGCCTTCAGCGCAGCGGTCAGTCCGGCAACACCGGAGCCGATCACCACCACGTCGACGGCATCGGTCCAGCCAGGTTCCGGCGCGGACAGCCGTCGCGGGACGGCAGGAACAATCATTCCGCGACGGTATCAATCGATTTCATCGAAGGGTGATGGAAATGTTGTCAATGAGACGGGTCAGGCCGACGCGGGCTGCGATCAGCATCCGGGCCTCGCCCGGGCCGATCACCGGGCCCAGGTCCGGGGCGCGCAGCGCGAGGTAGTCGATCTTCACCGACGGCACCGCCTCCAGCTCGGCCTGGGCCGCGGCGAGTACGGCGTCCGGGCCGTTCATCCCGGCCTTCGCGCCCGCGCTCAGCGCCCGGTGCAGCACGAGCGCCTCGTCACGCTCGGTCTCGCTCAGGTAGCGGTTGCGTGAGGACAGCGCGAGCCCGTCCGGCTCCCGTACGGTCGGCACCGGCACGATGTCGACGTCCATGTCCAGGTCGCACACCATCTCGCGGATCAGCGTCAGCTGCTGGTAGTCCTTCTCGCCGTACAGCGCGATGTCCGGCGCGGTCAGGTGCAACAGCTTCGACACCACCGTGAGTACGCCGGAGAAGTGCCCGGGCCGGAACACGCCTTCCAGCTCGTCCGCGAGTGGCCCGGGGTGCACGGTGACCGACGGCTCGTTCGGGTACAGCTCGTCCCGGGACGGGTTGAACACCAGGTCGACGCCGGCGTTCTTCGCGATCGCGAGGTCGCTGGCCAGCGTCCGCGGATACCGGTCGAAGTCCTCGGTCGGCCCGAACTGCAACGGGTTCACGAAGATCGTCAGTACGACGCTGCCCTCCGGCCCGACCCGTTCGCGGGCCTCGCTCAGCAGTGCGGCGTGGCCGTCGTGCAGGGCGCCCATGGTCATCACGACCGCCCGCGGCCGGATCGCGGCCGCCGCCCGCAGTTCGGCCTTGGTCTGGGTGAGTCTCATCGCGGTGCCTCCCCTGTCCGGTTCAGTACTTCGCCGAAGCCGGCGGTCCGTTCTGCCTCCAGCCAGTCGGCCAGCTCCACGGTGGCCTTGGCCAGCGCGGTGTAGGTGTCGCGCGTGCTGCCTCGTAGTACGGCCAGATGTGCTGCCACCGTGTCGACATCGCCCCGGGCGATCGGCCCGGTGAGCGCATGATGACCGGCTCGGAGCGTGTTGTCGAGGGTTGCGGTCAGCAACGGCCGGAGCGTCGCCGCCGGGTCGGCCACGCCCGCTTCGCGCAGTACGGCGAGCGCTTGGCAGACGAGGGTGGTCAGGTGGTTCGCGCCGTGCACGAGGCCCGCGTGGTACGCCGTACGTTGGTCGTCGGCCACCCACTGCACCTGTGCGCCGAGAGCCTTCACCAGGCGCTCCACGAGCTGCTGAGCCGCATCGGGTGCGGTGGCCGTGAACATGACCCCGTCCAGCGACACCGGGCCACCTGGGAAAGTCATGGCCGGATGCAGCGCCACGGGGGTCGCGGCCAGTCCGGCCAGCGGCGTCAGCCCGTGCGCTCCGGACAGGTGCACGACGTACTGCGCACTGGTCAGCGGCAGGGTCTGCGCGACCTCCTGGATCCGGTCGTCCGGTACGGCGACCAGTACGACGTCAGCGCGCGCCGTGACCTCGTCGGCGGGCAGCACCGGCACAGCAGGCAGAAGGCGGGCGGCGCGTTCCAACGACGCGTCCGACCGCGCGGTCACTCCGACCAGGGGATGTCCGGCTGCCGCCAAGGCTGCTCCCAGGGCGGTCCCGGCCCGGCCGGCTCCGATCAAGCCGATCCGTTCCATCACTCACTCTCTTCTCGTTCCAGTCCCACTGCGGGGTACCAGACGATCTACTTGTCAGCGTAGGCGATGGGAGGATGGCGCGGTGACCGAAGCATGGGCTGTACGGACCGAATTGACGGCGATCCTCATCACAGTGCCGGAGCTTGCGGCGTACACGGACCGTTGGCGTTCGGTGTCGCGGTCCTCTGCACGCCCTCAGGTCCCGTTGACCGAGCTGATCCCGCCCCACGTGACTGTGCTGGTCCCTTGGGTTGCTGAGCCCACAGACGACGACCTAGCCCGTCTACAGGCCGCTGCGTCCACCGTCCAGCCGTTCGAGCTGAGCTTCCCGACCGCGGGCCAGTTCCCGAACGGTACGGCGTGGTTGAAGCCGGAGCCGTTCGACCAGGTCCGCGCACTGCTCTTGACGGTCTTCAAGGTCTTCCCGGAGTGCCCGCCGTACGGTGGCGACTTCCCGGACCCGCACCCGCACCTGACCATCTCCTCGTCAGCCCAGGGCGGCCCTGACGTCGTGGCCGAGGCCAACGCCGTGCTGGCTGCCACACCGGCGCCTACTGTCCAGCTGAACGAGCTGGGACTGTGGCGGGAGAACGCGGAGGGCGTGTGGCGCCAGTTCGGCGCCGTACGGCTCAGCGCCTGACCTGGAACCCCATCGACGTGGTGGCCGGGCCGTCGTTCCGCCACTTCGTCGGTACGTCGGCAGCCGTCAGCGCGCGGATCTGCTCGACCGACGGGTCCCGCAGAGCGTTGATCCGGACCGCCTGCTGCGCGACGACCGCGTCGAACAGGTTGCGTACGTCCCGCCCGTTGCCGAAGTCCTCGGCGTTCTGGGCCTTCCGCAGCAGCGGACCGATCCGCTCCAGCACGCCCTCGGCCGGCACGTACCCGGCCTTGGTGGCCAGGTACGAGAAGATCTGCTCCAGCTCCGGCTCGGTGTAGTCCGGGAAGTCGACCGTTGTCGGCACCCGCGAGCGCAGCCCGGGGTTCAACCCGAACAGCCGCTCCATCGGCTCGGTGTACCCGGCAAGCACCACAACGAGGTCGTCGCGGTGCTCCTCCATCAGTTTGATCAACATGGCGACGGCTTCACGGCCCATGTCGTTCAGGTCCGCGAACGCGTACGCCTCGTCGATGAACAGCACCCCGCCGAGCGCCTGCTCCACCACCCGCTTGACCTTGGGTCCGGTCGCGCCGTACGACTCGCCGACCAACTCGTTCGCGGTGGTCTCCACCAGGTGGCCGATCCCGAGCAGGCCCAGGTCCCGGTAGATCTGCGCGACCAGCCGCGCCACGGTCGTCTTCCCGGTGCCCGGGTTCCCGGTGAACATCAGGTGCCGGGACCGCTGCGGCGGCGGCATCCCCGCCTGCGACCGCAGTACGTCGGCCTTGGCCTCGGCAGCGAGCCGCTGGACGGTGGCCTTCACGTCGGTCAGCCCGGTCATCGCGGCCAGCTCGGCCTGCGGGTTCCGGTGCCGGGGCAGGTCCCGCAGGCTCTCCTCGGACAGGTTGCCGACGTCGACCGGCTCGATGGTCCGGACCTCTTCCAGGCTGGGCGATTCGAGCCCCGCCAGCCGAACGGCCTGCAGCGTCGCGATCCGCTCCAGCATCGTGCGGATCGTCCGCGCGTTGCCGAATCCGGGCGCCCGCGGCACCTTCTGCAACCCGGTCAGCACCAGCCCGGCCACGCCCTCGCCGAGCACGAACCCGGACTGCTCCACGGCGTGCAAGAAGATCTTGTGCAGCTCGGTGTCGGTGTAGTCCGGGAAGTTCACGAACGTCCGGATCCGCGACTTCACGCCCGGGTTGCTGTCCAGCAGCTCGTACATCTCCCCCGGATACCCGGCCATCACCACGACCAGGTTGTCGCGGTGCTTCTCCATCAGCTGGATCAGCGTCGCGATCGCCTCCCGGCCGAAGTCCTTCCCGGAGCCGTTGTAGAGCGCGTACGCCTCGTCGATGAACAGCACGCCGCCGAGCGCCTTCTCGACCACCTCGGTCACCTTCGGCGCCGTCTGCCCGATGTACGACGCGACCAGGTCGGCCCGGCCCACCTCGACCAGGTGCCCGGACGAGAGCATGCCCAGGTCCCGGTACACCTCGGCGAGGATCCGCGCGACCGTGGTCTTGCCGGTGCCCGGGTTGCCGCTGAAGACCAGATGGCCCATCGGCTTCGGCAGCCGCAGGCCGGCGTCGATCCGGAGCTTGGCGACCTGCGCCTCGGCGACCAGTTCGTGCACCCGGGTCTTCACCGGGCCGAGTCCGATCATCGCGTTCAGGTCGGCGATCGGGTCGCCGTCGACCGGCGGGTCGGCGCGCTGCGGGTCCGCCGTACCGTCCGGGTCGGCCGCGGTGTCGGCCGCGGCCGACGGCCGGAGCGCGTTCAGGTCCCGCAGCCGCCGGACGAAGCCCGTCGTCATCAGCAGGTCCTTCGGTGCGTCCGGCTGGTTCGGCAGGCCGTTGAAGCTGGCGCCGACCTGGTAGATCGCGGCCAGGTACTCCCGCGCCTGGTACGGCACGCCCGCCTCGACGGCCCGCCCCAGCCGGTCCAGCTGCCGGCGCCGCCACTCGGCCGGCGTCAACGCCGCCGTCTTCTGGTCGAGCGCCTTCTGTACGTCGGCCACGCCGGTCGGCCCGAGACCCGTGAAGGACAGGCCCGCGGGCGTACTCGAGCGCCCGATCTGCCGGAGTACGGCGGCCAGCTCCACCGCGAACGGCTGCTCCGTCTCGGGCGTGGCCGCGGCGATCTTGTCGTACGCCGACTGCAGCCGGTTCACGGCGTACACCATCAGGTCGAGCGGGTTGCCCGACAGGTGCGGGAACGCCCGGCGGAACTGGTCGTCGCCGAACCGCTCGCCCCAGCGCTTCACCATCGTGGAGCGGAGTTCCTTCGTGTGCAGGGCGAGGAACTCCGGGTCCGCCAGCACCTCGTCGAGCATGGTGGCCATCGCCGTACGGCCGGCCTCCAGGCCCGGGATGCCGGTGAGCAGGTCGAGCATCTCGCGGCAGGCCCGGACGTACGGCTCCTGCAGCGCCGGGTCGAGCTTGTTCCGCAGCGGGAACGGCACGATGAACTCGACCGGACCCGCCAGCCAGCCCTCGATGTCGGTCTCGATCGCGGGCGGCTCGCTGCGCCACTCCGACGAGAGCAGGTAGGCAAGGTTGCGGGCACCGCCGAGCACGATGCCGAGCGGCGGCAGCAGGCTCCGGACGACGAAGTAGAAGTTGCTGGCCAGCCGCGGCGTGCCGTCCCGGTAGCCGGCCCGGCCCTTGGTGGGGTCGTCGTTCGGTACCCCGGCGACGATCTCGCCGAGCTTCGTCCGGGTACTGTCCAGCCACTCCGGGCTGACCTCGAACGGCCGGTCCGCGCCGACGACGTCGAACACCGGCCGGCCGTCGTACATGGACCCGAGCTCTTCTGGAAGGATCGCCACGATGCCGATCCTAGGAGCGGTCTGGTCCATATGACCGAGAGCTTCCGTGCGGCCTGGCAGCAGGCGCTCTACGGTCCCGACGGGTTCTACCGGCGGGAGCGTCCGGCTGCGCATTTCCGTACGTCGGTGCACGCGTCGCCACTGTTCGGCCGGGCGATCGCGCGGCTGGCCCGGCAACTCGAGCTGGACGTGGTGGTGGACATCGGCGCGGGTTCCGGTGAGTTGGGGCACGTTCTGCGCGCTGAGGGTCTGCCGGTCGTCGAGATCGAACTCGGCGACGAACTGCCCGACCGGTTGTCCGGGCTGGTGATCGCGAACGAGTGGCTCGACAACCTCCCGTGCGAGGCCGTCGAGTGGGACGACGAAGGCACCCCGCACTACCTGCTCGCCGACGAGAGCCCAGGACCGGTTGTAAAAGGCAACGACCTCCACTGGCTCACCACCTGGTGGCCCGCCGGGGAGCGGGCCGAGGTGGGGTTACTCCGGGAACAGTCCTGGGCGGACGTCGTCGGTCGGCTGACGGCGGGGAGTTTCGCGCTTGCGATCGACTACGGTCACGTGAAAGCAAGCAGGCCGCCGTACGGCACCCTCACCGGCTTCCGCAACGGCCGGGAATGTGACCCAACGCCGGACGGCAGCTGCGACATCACCGCCCACGTAGCGCTGGACTCGCTTGCAGCCGCCGTTGGCGGGCACCTGACCACGCAGCGCGAGGCTTTGACGGCCCTGGGCGTCTCCGGACGGCGTCCGCCGCTGGAGCTCGCTCAGAACGACGCGATGCGCTACCTGTCCGAGCTGTCCTCAGCCGGCGAAGCAGCCGAACTGCTGGACCCCTCCGGGCTGGGCGGCTTCGGCTGGGTCTGGACAGCGACCGGAGCAGACACCGTACGACGCGCAGCGCGCGCCCTGTCCGCCTGAGCCTCCACCAGCGCCGCCGCGTGCACCTGGTCCTGGTGCAACGCCACCGCGTCCGTAGGACCGAGCGGCGTGTCCACGTGTACGTCGGCCAGTCCCAGCCGCCGTTGGATCGGCCCCTGCTCCAACCGCACGGACTGCGTCTTGTGATGCAGCACGATCGACGTACGCCGGCTGACCCACCCGCGGGTGGTGACCATGACCTGCTCGTCCACGCCGTACGCCAGGTACCGCCAGCCGATCGGCCGCAGCCACTTGGCACGCGCGGGGGCCGGGTGCAGCTCGATCGCACTCAGGTCGAACCCCGGAAGGACCCGCGCCAGCACGTACGCCACCTCGGCACGGTCGCCGACCGGCAGGAGCTGCGCACCCTCCATGTGGTCGTCGGCGTCGTCCTGCTTACCGGCTACACCGGCGATGTCCAGCTCCACCCGCGACCAGCGCAGCAGCCGCCAGATCAACGGCTCGGTGATCAGCAGTCCCTGGACCCGGCCCGGCGGAATCGTCTGCCGCTGTACGTCGAACAGCCCGCGCTTGGTCCGCAGACCGTGAGTGGTCGCGGACAGCGTGAACCCGTGGTTCCCCACGACCTGCTTCCAGATCGGCTGCACGACACCGAGCAGCAGCGGGACACCGGCGACCAGCCCGACGTGGAAGTTCAGCACCATCGTCGCGACGATCAACCAGATCAGAGCACCCGCGCTACCGACCACGGTCGACGACAGCAGCGTCGCACCGAGCAGGCGCCCGGTCGGCACGGTCAGCAACGGCGGAGCGACGTCCTCGGTCTGCTGCTCGGCCGCCTGCGCCTCGGCCGCTTGCAGGCCCTTCGCACGGACGAGCAGCGTCGTACGGAGATCCTGTGCCTGCCCGTACTGGAAGTAGCTCAGCTTGCCGTCGATCTTGCCGCCGCCGGCGACGTCCATCCGCAGCTCGGCCATCCCGAACAGCCGCGCGACGAACGGCTGTGCCACGTCGATCGCCTGGATCCGGTCGAACCGGATGATCCGCGTCCGCCGGAACAGGAACCCGCTGTCCACCCGGATCGCGTCGTCGGTGAGCTGCCACTTGGTGAACCACCAGGACAGCGCGCCGAGCAGGATCCCGCCGACGAGGACGGCGGCCAGGCCGATCCCGGCGAACGTCAGGTTCTGCCGCAGGCCCTCGTTGTTGACCAGGGCGACAGCCGCGACGACGAAGTACCCCCAGCCCTTTACGAAGGGCGTCAGTGGGTGGAGCCGTTGCCCGACGGTCTCCACAGTCTGCTGGGTCACAGGCCCCACGCCTGCGACTGGCCGAGGGCGGACAACCGGTCACGCAGCCGCCCGGCCTCGTCCGGGTGCAGCCCGGGGATCTTCGCGTCGGTCGCCGGGGTCGCCGTGTGCAGCTCGACCGTGGCCATCCCGTACGCCCGCTCCAGCGGCCCGGCGGTGACGTCCACGAACTGCATCCGGCCGTACGGTACGACGACCAGCTCGCGGAACATGATCCCGTGGCTGACCAGCAGCTCGTCCTCGCGCTCGGCGTACTTCCAGGACCGCTGGTTGCGCCCGATCAGGATCCACGCCCAGCCGAGTACGAGCGCGATCACCACCACCGCGAGTACGCCGTACAGCCAGCCCACGGTCAGCCCGAGCGCCAGCAGCGCGGCGATCGCGGCCAGCCCGGCCATGATCCCCGCGTTCAGCCGGCGCAGCGTGGCCAGCTTCGGCGAGACCGGCGTCCAACTGACATCGGAGGGTGCGAAGAGGTCATCCACGGCACCAGCCTGTCACGATAGGAGGCATGAGCACGGAAAAAGTGGTCGGAGTCGGCGCGGGAGCTGCTGGATTCGACCCTGCGTACGAGCGTGGCGGGGCCGGCTCGGACCTGCCGACCACGGACATGGTGCTCAACATCGGGCCGCAGCACCCGGCGACGCACGGCGTACTGCGGTTGCGGCTGACGCTCGACGGCGAGCGGATCGTCGGCTGCGAGCCGATCATCGGCTACATGCACCGTGGCGCCGAGAAGCTGTTCGAGGTCCGCGACTACCGGCAGATCATCGTGCTGGCGAACCGGCACGACTGGCTGTCCGCGTTCGCCAACGAGCTCGGCGTGGTGCTCGCGGTCGAGCGGATGATGAACCTCGAGGTCCCGGAGCGCGCCGTCTGGCTGCGTACCCTGCTGGCCGAGCTGAACCGGGTGCTGAACCACCTGATGTTCCTCGGCTCGTACCCGCTCGAGCTCGGCGCGATCACGCCGGTGTTCTACGCGTTCCGCGAGCGCGAGACCATCCAGGCGGTGATGGAGGAGCTGTCCGGCGGCCGGATGCACTACATGTTCAACCGGGTCGGCGGCCTGAAGGAGGACCTCCCGTACGGCTGGCTCGGCCGCGCCTCCGCCGCCTCCGCCGCGGTTCGCGGGCGGCTGCCCGACATCGAGGAGATCATCCTCGGCAACGAGATCTTCCGCGCCCGCACGGTCGGCGTCGGCCGGCTCTCCCCCGAACTGATCGCGCAGTACGGCGTCTCCGGCCCGATCGCCCGCGCCTCCGGCGTCGACGCCGACCTCCGCCGCGACGAGCCCTACCTCGCGTACGGCGACCTGCAGGAGGTACTGCGGGTCGTCACCCGCCCCGAAGGCGACTGCTACGCCCGCTTCTCCGTCCTGCTCGAACAGGTGAAGGTGTCGCTCGACCTGGTCGACGCCTGCCTCGACAAGCTCCGCACGCTCCCGGCCGGGCCGGTCAACGTACGACTGCCGAAGATCCTCAAAGTTCCCGAAGGGCAGACGTACGCGTGGACCGAGAGCCCGCTCGGCATCAACGGGTACTACCTGGTCTCCCGGGGCGACAAGACCCCGTGGCGGCTGAAGCTCCGCTCGGCCAGCTTCAACAACATCTCCGCACTACCCGCGCTGCTCCCCGGCACCATGATCCCGGACATGATCGCGATCCTCGGCAGCATGTTCTTCGTGGTCGGCGACATCGACAAGTAGGTCGAGCAACTGGTCCTTCAGCCCGGAGCTGACCGCGAAGACGCCGCGCGACTCCGGCGCGTGCTCCGTGCCGTCCAGATCGAGTACGGTCACGCCCGCCTCGCGGCAGATCGCCACGCCCGCCATCGTGTCCCAGGGCTTGTTCGAGAACATGATCAGCGCGTCGAAGTAGGCGTTCGCCGTCCAGGTCAGGGCGGTGGCCGCCGTACCGATCATCCGCAGTCGCTGCACCCGCGGGAACAGTTGCTGGGTCAGCGCGACCCGGTCGGCGTTCACCTTCGCGGCGTCCGGCCCGACCGCATAGTCGCCCACGGCAACCAATGCCTCGGACAGCTCGGTGCACTCGCTGCCGCGGATCGGCTTCCCGTTGCAGGTCGCACCCAGTCCCTCTGCGCCGACGTACGTCGTGTTCAGCGCCGGATGGTCGATCACACCCGCGACCGCCCGCCCCTCGTGGATCAGGCCCAGCGAGATCGCCCACAGCGGTACGCCGTGGACGAAGTTGACCGTGCCGTCGATCGGGTCCAGCACCCAGCGGGTCCCGTCGGTCGCGCCGCCCTCCTCCTCGCCGAGCACGCCCAGGTCCGGCGTCTCGCGTTCGAGGAACGCCCGTACCTCCCGCTCGACGGCGAAGTCGACCTCGGACGCCATGTCCCGGTCGCCCTTCGAGGTCAGCACTCCCGGCGCCATCGACTCGGTGACGGCCCGCCCGCGGGCGACGGCGGCTTCGGCAACCTTCAGCAGTTCGGCGAGATCCACACGCCTGAACCTACAGGGTGATCAAGAAGCGGCGAGGCCCCGGAGCTTGAGGTCCACGACCGTGGGGGCGTCGGCCTGCGAGTGCTTGTCGCCGGCCGCGACGACCGTGGCGACCTCCTCGTCGATCTTGTCCAGGCGCTGGTCGATCTTGTCCAGTCGGCGCTGCATGAGGTCGACGAACTCGGCGTTCTCCACCACGCGCGCGCTGGTGATCCGCGAGTACTCCTGCGCGACCTGTGCGCGTTCGTCGGAGTGGGCCAGCCGTTCCACCAGCAGCTGGTGACGGAACAGCACGGCAGCAGCGATCGCAACCAGAACAGCCCCGCCCGCGGCGGCCCGGAGAATCCAGGCATTCTGCGAGAAGAGCGCGATACTCGCACCCAGACAGCCGACGATCAGCAGACCGTTGGCGACGGTGAGAACTGTGGTCCTGGTTCGACGGCGGCTACCCCTTGACCCCATGGGTCGCCATGTTAAGGGGTCTCGTCGGGGTCCTCGGGAATGCGACACGCACGTTCGAGCAACAATCCGGCCGTGACGACCAGCACCGAGATCACCGCCGCGGCTCCGGCCATGATCACTCTGTTACGAGGCCCTGAGAAGCCCAGCGCCTGCACGAAGCTTAACGCGAACCCTGCGTAAACGCCGGTGCACAACGCGCCGACAAACGCGCTTGCCTTCCCGATCATCAACAGGAACACGGCGCGCGACGGTTCCATCCGTTCCCGGCGTACCTGGATCCGTTGGTGCGTGTTGCGGGCCGCCACGAACAGCAGCGCGGCCAGGAACAGCCAGGCGACCAACGTCAGCCAGGACACCCCCGGCGCCACCCCGCCGCCGGACTCGACGACCTTGACCAGCGTGACGCCGATCGCGAGGCCGAGGACCGCGATCGCGACCAGCAGCCGCCGCGACGTCGGCCGCACCGAGCCCTCGGGCGGCTCTTTCTGAGGCGCCCGGCCGGGCTCGGTACCGCCGGACACCACTACTGCAGCTCGATGTCGAGCTTGGTCACACCGTCGGTACCGACCTTGGCGAGCAGCTCCGCGACCGGGCCGTGGCCCGGCAGTACGGCGTCCCGCTCGATGTCGAGCCACGGCGCCAGCACGAACGCCCGCTCGTGCGCCCGCGGGTGCGGGATGGTCAGCTCCTCGGTCTCGATCGTCTTCTGCCCGTAGGTGATCAGATCGATGTCCAGGGTCCGCGGCGCGCCCGGCACGCTGCGCTCCCGGCCGAACGCCTCCTCGACCGCGTGCGCGCGCTCCAGCAGCAGGTCGACGCCGAGCGTGGTGTCGGCCAGCAGCACGATGTTCAGGTACGGGCCCGACTCGTCCGGGCCGCCGACCGGATCGGTCTCGTACACCGGCGAGACCTCGACCACGACGACGTCCGGGGTGTCCCGCAGCGCGTCGACCGCGCCCTGCAGGTTGGCCTCCCGGTCGCCGAGGTTGCTGCCGAGCGACAGGATGAGCTGGCGGATCGGCTTCAGGCCTCCGCTCAGGGTGTCCGCGTCGATGACGTGGGGACTAGGGGTCTCAGTCACGAGGATTCTCCGGCTCTGCGCTGCACGGTCAGGACAACGTCGTCGAACGGCACCGTGATCGGCGCCGAGGGTTTGTGGATGGTCACGGCCGTCGCTGTCACCCGTTCGTCGGCAAGACAGAGATCGGCGATGCGCTGGGCGAGGGTCTCGATGAGGTCCACCGGGTCGGTCTCGATCGCGTGGTGCACCTGCTCGGCCAGCACCCCGTAGTGCACGGTGTCGGCCAGGTCGTCGGAGGCGGCGGCGGGCCGGGTGTCCAGCTCCAGCCGGACGTCCACGACGAACTCCTGCCCGTCGGCCCGCTCGTGCTCGAACACCCCGTGGCGCCCGAACCCGCGGATGCCCCGGATCTCGATCACATCAGGAGGGAAACTGGGACCGTTCATTCCGCCTCCTCCTGTCGGCCCCCAGACGACAGTACCGGGGAGGCATGGTGGATCCACAACCGCCAACCGGCGGAAGTTCTGCGGAAAACGTTGGTCGCGAGTGCCTTTCCGCCCGCGAACCCTTCCTCCGGCGCACCCTCACCGGACGACAGGACATTCTCCGTACACGTGACGTATGCCACGCCTTCATCCACCCGTACCTGGACATCGGTGAGGAAGAACTGGATGTACGGCGTGTTCGCGAAGATCATCGCCCAGGCCCGCATCAGCTCGGGATACCCGGAGATCGCCGCGTTCCCCGGATGGATGCAGACCGGGTCCGGCTCCGGCAGCCAGACCGCCGCCATCAGATCCAGATCGCCGGCCTCGAACGCGTTGTAGAACGCCATGTTCGCGTTCAGCACCGCATCCTCGACGGTGGCCCCACGTGCAGCATCGCCTCCAGTGCCCTGCCGTGGTGCATCCGTCATACCGTTCCCCATCTCTGTGCCACCCGGACCGCGTCCACGTTCGGTGCCACCGCGTGTGCCCGGACACACCAGGCCCCCGCGGCGGCGGCCAGGGCGGATACGGCCACGCTCGCGTCGTCTCGTCGTACGGCCGGTCTGGGTTCACCGGTCTGCTCGTCGGCGAGCAGCCTACCGAGGAACGTCTTCCGGGACGCACCGATCAGCAACGGTCTTTCCAGTACGGCGAATTCCCGCATCCGGCGAAGAATCTCCCAGTTGTGCTCGGCGTTCTTCGCGAACCCGAGCCCGGGATCGAGCGCGACCCGGTTCAGCTCGATGCCGGCGGCGCGCAAAACGTCGAGGCGCTCGGCGAGCTCGGCGATCACCTCCGCGACCACGTCGCCGTACTCCGCCCTGTTCTGCATGTCGAGCGAGTGCCCACGCCAATGCATGCACAGGTACGGCGCTTTGCGCTCCGCGACCAGCGGGAGCATGTCCGGGTCGGCGAGCCCGCCGGACACGTCGTTGATCATCGTGGCGCCGGCGTCCAGCACCAGCTCCGCGACCGGGGCCCGCATGGTGTCGACCGAGATGATCGCGCCTTCCGCGGCGAGCGCCTCGACGACCGGGATCACCCGGCGGATCTCCTCCTCCTGCGACGGCCGGACGGCCCGCGGGCGGGTCGACTCACCGCCGACGTCGAGCAGGTCGGCGCCCTCGGCCAGCAACTCCCGGCCGTGCTTGATCGCCGCGGCCGGCTCGAACCACTCGCCGCCGTCGGAGAACGAGTCCGGTGTCACGTTCACCACGCCCATGACGAGGCACCGGTCCAGCACCGGCAACCCGTCGACGTGACCCCATGGCTCAGTTCTCACCCACACACCGTAGTAGCCCGCACCCCCAAGGCCTACAGAGAGGTCAGTCGGCGAGGATCAGGCGGGACTTCGTGGACTGCAGAACCACGCCGATCGGCTGCGAGTACGACTCGTTCGTCTGGCCGTACTTCTCCAGGCACTGGCCGTCGATCAGGGCCGCTCCGCTGGTGATGCCCTGGGCGTAGTTGCCGGTCATGTTGGCGCCGCCGGAGTCGCCGGCCTCGACGCACGCGGTGTGCTGGAACAGGCCGCGGACCACGCGGTTGTTGCCGTAGTTGACGGTCACGTTCCGGGCGACGATCCGGCCGCAGGTCCAGCCGGTGCTCTTCCCGGACTTGCAGAGCGTGGAGCCGACGGTGGCGTCCGCGATCCCCTTGACCGCGACGTTGCCGTTGCCCCAGCCCTCGACGTACCCCTGCTGGTCCCAGCCCTCGATGACGCCGACCGAGCCGAAGTCGCTGCCCGGGAACGTCGACGTGTAGGTGTCGCCGAGGACGTACCCGTTGCGGGAGAACGACGGCTTGCCGGACGTGCAGTGCCCGGCGGTCAGGAAGATCCGGGTGCCCTGGCGGGTCTTGGCGTTGAAGCCGAGCGAGCAGACGTACCCGGTGTTCTTGTCGACCTGGACGCCGCCGCGCAGGCTGAAGTCGTCCGCGGTGGTGCGGATCGTCCCGGAGACCCGGCGGACCGTCACCTGGTCGCCGTTCGCCTCCGCGCGGGACAGGAACCGCTCGGTGATCGAGTCGTGCGCGTTCTTCGGCACCGACACGACCACGGTCCCGGTGATCGGGTCGACGTACCACGAGCGCACCTTGCCGGCGCTGGACGTGGTGGCGACGTGGTTCAGCTCGTCCTGTACGGCGTTCAACTGGTGGGCCGTGTACTTGACCAGCCGCGGGATCGCGCCGATCTGCCGGACCAGCTCCGCCGCCGACAGGTTCGAGACGGCGACGATCAGCTCACCGGCCTCGTCGTAGTAGCTGCCGACGACGCCCGAGTCCGCTCCGAGCTCCGACTCCAGGGTCTCCGCGACCAGCGGGTCGACGGGCGTCTTCACGCCTGTCTTCGGCGTGGTCGTGGGCCGCGTGTCCGCGGTGGCCCAGTTCGCTGCTGCGAGTCCGCCCGCCGTCAGGACGACGACCCCGGCGAGTGCGGCGCCGATCCGGAAACGCCCCGACATCCTGTCCTCCTCACACGGCACCTGGTCCCCGTTGGCCAAGCACCACTACGGAAAGTAAACGCTCAGCGACAGAATGTCCATAGTCCCGGACTCTCAAACTTCAACGAGCTCGGGGGTTCCGGAGCTACGGGTGGTTCAGCCAACGATCAGGCTCATGGCCTCGGCGCGGGTGCTGGGGTTGCGGAGCTGGCCGCGGACGGCGGAGGTGATGGTCTTGGCGCCCGGTTTCCGGACGCCGCGCATGGTCATGCACAGGTGCTCGCACTCGATCACGACGATCACGCCGCGCGGCTCGAGGATCTCGACCAGGGACTCGGCGATCTGGGTGGTCAGCCGCTCCTGGACCTGCAGGCGCTTCGCGTACACGTCGACCAGCCGGGCGAGCTTCGACAGCCCGGTGACCCGCCCGTCCTGGCTCGGGATGTACCCGACGTGGGCGACCCCCGTGAACGGCACCAGGTGGTGCTCGCACAGGCTCCACACCTCGATGTCCTTCACCAGCACCATCTCGTCGTGCTCGAGCGCGAACGTGGTGGTCAGCACGTCCTCGGCGCGCTGGCCGAGCCCGGCGGTGATCTCGGCGTACGACCGGGCCACCCGGGCCGGCGTGTCCCGCAGCCCCTCGCGGTCCGGGTCCTCGCCGATCGCGAACAACAGCTCGCGGACCGCCCGCTCCGCCCGCGCATGGTCGAACTTCGGTGACGTCACCCGTGGAACGCTACCCGCCGCGTACACGAAAACGCCGCCACCCGATCGGGTGGCGGCGTTCGCGCTGGTTCTACTGGTGGTTCGGCGGGGTGGGGCCGCTGCCGTAGTCCGGTGGGCGGATCGCCTCGTCGGGGCCGACCGAGCCGCCCGGCAGCACGTCGGACAGCGAGCCCTCGTGGCCGTTCTGCCCGTTCTGCCCGTTCTGCTCGGCGGGGGTCGGCATCACCGGCGGCTGGTCGGACGGCACCCGGGTCGACGAGCCGGTCCAGGCCGGCCGCCGCTCCCGCATGATCACCGGCTCGAAGATCCGGGCGATCTGGTGCTTGTCCAGCGTCTCCTTCTCCAGCAGCTCCTCGACCAGGTGGTCCAGGACCGACCGGTTCTCGACCAGGATGTCGAAGGCCTCCTGGTGCGCGTTCAGGATCAGCTTGCCGACCTCCTCGTCGACCGCGGCCGCGATCTCCTCGGAGTAGTTCCGCTGGCTGCCGAAGTCACGGCCGAGGAACGGCTCGCTGCTGTCCTGGCCGAACTTGATCGCGCCCAGCCGCTCGGTCATGCCGTACTGCGTGACCATGGCCCGGGCCAGCGCCGACGCCTTCTCGATGTCGTTGGAGGCACCCGTGGTCGGGTCGTGGAAGACCATCTCCTCGGCCGCCCGGCCGCCCAGCATGTACGCCAGCTTGTCCAGCATCTCGGAGCGGGTGGTCGAGTACTTGTCCTCGTCCGGCATCACCATCGTGTAGCCGAGCGCCCGGCCCCGCGGCAGGATCGTCACCTTCTGCACCGGGTCGGAGTGCGGCAGCGCGGCGGCAACCAGGGCGTGCCCGCCCTCGTGGTACGCCGTGAGCACCTTCTCCTTGTCCGACATCAGCCGGGTCCGGCGCTGCGGGCCGGCGATCACGCGGTCGATGGCCTCGTCCAGCGCGCGGTTGTCGATCAGCTGCGCGTTCGACCGGGCGGTCAGCAGGGCCGCCTCGTTCAGCACGTTGGCCAGGTCGGCACCGGTCATCCCGGGCGTCCGGCGGGCGACCGCGGTGAGGTCGACGTCCTGCGCCATCGGCTTGCCGCGGGCGTGCACCTTGAGGATCTGCTTGCGGCCCGGCAGGTCCGGCGCGTCGACGGCGATCTGCCGATCGAAGCGGCCCGGCCGAAGCAGCGCCGGGTCCAGCACGTCCGGCCGGTTGGTGGCTGCGATCAGGATCACACCGCCGCGGACGTCGAAGCCGTCCATCTCGACCAGCAGCTGGTTCAGGGTCTGCTCGCGCTCGTCGTGGCCGCCGCCGAGCCCCGCACCGCGGTGCCGGCCGACGGCGTCGATCTCGTCGATGAACACGATCGCCGGGGCGTTCGTCTTGGCCTGCTCGAACAGGTCCCGGACCCGGGAGGCACCGACACCGACGAACATCTCGACGAAGTCCGAGCCGGAGATCGAGTAGAACGGCACCCCGGCCTCGCCGGCCACCGCACGCGCCAGCAGGGTCTTGCCGGTACCGGGCTGGCCGTAGAGCAGCACGCCCTTGGGGATCTTGGCCCCGACCGCCTGGAACTTGCCGGGCTCCTGCAGGAACTCCTTGATCTCGCCGAGCTCCTCGATCGCCTCGTCGACACCGGCGACGTCGGCGAACGTGGTCTTCGGGGTGTCCTTGGTGACCAGCTTGGCCTTCGACTTGGCGAAGCTCATCACCCGGGAGCCGCCGCCCTGCATCGAGTTCATCAGGAAGATGAACACGACCGCGATCAGCAGGAACGGGATCAGCGTGGAGAACACCTGGCCGATGAAGCTCGGCTTCGGGTTCTGCACGTCGTACTTCTCGATCTTGCCGTCCTGGTACAGGCTCTGGATGTCGCTGCCCAGACTCTGGCCCTGCCCGTCGACGTAGTGCGCCTGGATCTTGGTGCCGTCGGTCTTCTCGAGCTGGATCTGTTCGTCCGGGTTGTTCAGCGTCACCGACTTGATCGTCTTGTCGCTCGACGACTTCGCCTGCTGGATCAGCTGCACCACCTGGCCGGTGGACTCGGTCTTGTAGCCGGACGAGCCGGTCAGGAGCTGTCCGATCACCAGTACGCCCAAGAAGGCGACGACGATCCAGAACAGGGGTCCGCGGAAGATACGCTTCACGTCCATGATCGGGGCCCAGGCCCCGTCCCTCCTAGCTCGGCAGGCCCGGGTATGCGGGCTTGTGACGGTAACACCAGTCCAAGTGTCTCGTGTCGCACAAGACAACACACCACGAGGGTCACGAAAGGACGGGTGGGACCCGTTGTACAGGCTGCCGCCAAGTGTGCCTGCCGGAGCCGCTCAGGAGTAGACGTGCGGTGCCAGTGTCGCGACGCAGCGCAGGTTCCGGTACTTCTCCGCGTAGTCCAGCCCGTACCCGACGACGAACTCGTCCGGCAGGTCGAACCCGACGTACTTGACCGGGACCGCCATCTTCGCGGCCGCGTCCGGCTTGCGGAACGCGGTACAGATCTCCACCGACGCCGGGCCACGGGACTGCAGGTTGCTGACCAGCCAGGTGAGCGTCAGGCCGGTGTCGATGATGTCCTCGACGATCAGCACGTGCCGGCCGCTGATGTCGGTGTCCAGGTCCTTCAGGATCCGGACCACGCCGGACGACTTGGTCCCGGAGCCGTACGACGAGACCGCCATCCAGTCCATCTCGACGTGCCGGGTGAGCGCTCGGGCGAGGTCCGCCATCACCATCACGGCCCCCTTGAGAACACCGACGATGAGGAGGTCCTTGCCCTCGTAGTCCTGCTCGATCCGCCCGGCCAGTTCCCGCAGCTTCGCCAGGATCTGGTCCTCGGTGTAATGGATCGTGCTCAGGTCCTTCTCGATGTCCGCAGCATCCACGGCGTCAGCCTGTCACATCGGAGCCCAATGCGATGAATCCGCCCCGGCGGACGGCGCGGATCCCTTGTGGTAGATCGATCCAGCGCTGCCCGCGCCAGTCCATGACGAGCGCGTCGACGGCCGCCACGTGCCCCGCGGTGAGGTCCGTGGCCCGGCAGCCGGCCTCCAGCGCGGCCTGGCGCAGTACGCGCGTTCTGATCGCGGCGGGCTCGTCCAGCAGTACGCCGGTGTCGCAGACGATCTGGCCCTCCGTACGGCTCAGTGCGGTCTCGGCCGCGTCCGCAGCGAGCTGGTCGAGCGCGTCGGCGTCCGCCCGCAGCAGCCCCGCCGTACGGGCCAGCGCCTCGACCACACCGGGTCCCAGCGCCTCCTCCAACACCGGGAGCACCTCGTGGCGCACCCGGACCCGCGTGTACTGCGGGTCGTCGTTGTGCGGGTCGTGCCACGGCCGCAGCCCCGACGCGATACACGCGGCGGCCGTAGTAGCCCGAGGCACCTCCAGGAACGGCCGCCGCAACAGCCCGACCGCCGGAGCCATCCCCGCCAACGACCGAGCCCCAGACCCCCGCCCCAACCCGAGTAGCACAGTCTCCGCCTGATCATCACGGGTGTGGGCCAGCAGCACGACGTCCGCTGCCAGCTCGTCCGCAGCATCCCGCAGAGCGTCGTACCGTGCTACGCGAGCCGCCCCCTCAGGCCCACCCTCCGTACCGACCTCCACCGCCCACACCCGCACCGGCTCGAGCCCGAGCGACCGGCACTGTTCAGCCGCGACCTCCGCCACGTGCGCCGAGTCGGCCTGCAGCCCGTGGTCCACCACGACCGCCCCGGCCCGCAGCCCCAGCTTGGGCGCCTCGAACGCGGTGGCTGCTGCCAGCGCGAGCGAGTCGGTCCCGCCGGAGCACGCCACCAGCACCGTAGTACCCTTCGGCAGCTCGCTCAGCGTCGCCCGCACGGCCTCCCGGGTCCGGGCGACGGCAGGGTGCAGTTTCCCGCGCCGTCGCGCGATCAGCCCCTCAGCCGTGGAGTCGGGAGACCCAGGCATCGGGGTTCGCGATCTCGTTCTTGGTCGGCAACGTGTTCGGACCGGTCCAGACCCGGTTGAAGCCCTCCATGCCGACCCGGTCCACGACCCGCCGTACGAACGCGGCACCGTCCTTGTACTGCCGCAGCTTCGCGTCCAGCCCGAGCAGCCGCTTCAGGAGCTGGTCCACCGGGTTCCCGCTGGCCCGCCGTGAGGTGAACTTGGCCCGGATCTTGTCCACGGTCGGGATCACCGACGGCCCGACGCCGTCCATGACGAAGTCCGCGTGGCCCTCCAGCAACGACATGACCGCGGTCAGCCGGTCCAGCACCGCACGCTGCTCCGGGGACTGCATGAGGTCCACCAGGCTCAGCTCGGCCTCGCCGCGCACCGAACGGCCCAGCCGCTGCACGGCCTCCCGGAACATCACCGCGTACGCCGAAGCGTCCAGCTCGGCCTGGTCCAGGAACAGCGCGATCTCCGACCGCAGGTGGTCCCGCAGCCACGGTACGGCGGTGAACTGCACCCGGTGCGTCTCCTCGTGCAGACACACCCACAACCGGAAGTCCCGCGGTACGACGTCCAGCTCGGACTCCACGTGGACGACGTTGGGCGCCACCAGCAGCAGCCGCCCCGTCACACCGGGCCGGTCCGGGTCCGGCACCGCCGGGTAGAACGGGTCGAACTGGCCGAGCACCCGTGACGACAGGAACGCCAGCAGCGCGCCGGCCTCGATCCCGGTCACCCGGGAGCCGACCGCGGACGCCAGGGCCGCCCGGTCCGCCTTCTCACGGAGCTTGTCGGCCAGCGGCTGCAGGACGGTACGGAAACCGTCCGCGTTCGCCTGCACCCACCCGGGCCGGTCCACGATCACCACGGGCGCGGTGGCCGACGTGGCCCGCAGCCCGGTGAACTCCCGGACGTGCCCCTCGGACTCGGCAGCGAACTGCCGCAGGTCGGCGACCACCTGGTCGGCCTCCGCCCGGCTGACCGCCGGGCCGGGGCGCACCAGCTTCCGCGCCACGCCGGTCGCCAGCTGCCAGTCGACCATCTCGGTCGTGGTCCCGCCTTCCGCCGTACTCATACAACGACCCTAGTGCTATGTCCCAACAATCAGCAGCCGCAGTTGGCGAGCGCCGACGTGGCGCGGTCGAGCGCCGCCCGCGCGTCGAGCGTCTTCGGCACCGGGACGCTGTCGCTGGCGATCGCGAACACCAGGAGCGTGCCTGTGCGGTCAAGGGCGTACCCAGCGAGGCTGTGGACGCTGGTGAGCGTCCCGGTCTTCGCATGGACCAGCCCGGTCCCGAAGCTTGTGCCGGCGGTGGTGAAGCGCTCCCGGAGGCTCCCGTCGAACCCTGCGATCGGCAGACCGGTCAGCAGGTGCCGCAGCTCAGGGTGGTCCTTGGACGCGGCTACTTGCACCGCACCGGCCAGCAGCTCCAGCGGGACCTTGTTGGCACGTGTCAGGCCGCTGCCGTCGTAGATGGTCGCCTTGGACACGTCCATGCCCAGCTTGGTCAGCGTGGCACGGACGCCCTTCACACCGCCGATGTAGGAGCCCCCGTTGCCGGTAGCGAGCCCCACGTGCCGCAGCAGCGTCTCCGCACCGTCGTTGTCACTGTGCAGGTTGATGTACTCCACGATCTGCCCGAGCGTGGGCGACTTCACCTGGGCCAGCAGCGCAGCGTTGGGGGGCGTGTCGACCGGCTTGGCGGCAGCCACCTTGATGCCGTACTGCTGCAGGAGCTTCTGGAACGCCTGGGCCGCGGCCAGCGACGGTGAGGCCGACCGTTTCGCCATAGCGGGAGCAATGCGGCCTTCGTTGACCCACAGCGCCGACGTAGGCGCCGCAATGCCCTCGGGGACGTAGTTGGCCTCCCAGTGCGCGTTCACGGCGGGCCCCGTGAACAGCGTGGCGTCGTACCCGAGGGTGACGGAAGCGATCCCCTGCGCCTTGAGAGCCTTCGCCGTACTCGCGGCCAACGCCTGGAGGGTCGCACGGGCCGGGTAGTCGGCGGCCGGCTTCACCGCGAGCAGCGGGTCGCCGCCGCCGACCAGGGCGATCGCCCCCTTGCCGAGGCTCACGACGTTCGTTGCGAACGTGTGGTCCGGGCCGAGCGTTTCCAGCGCCGACACGGTGGTCAGCAGCTTGAGCGTGGAGGCCGGCGTGTACGACGTACCGGCGCCGACCGAGAACACAGCCTTCCCGCGGGAGGCGTCGTACACGTAGATGCCGTGGTGCGGGCCGAGCGACGGGTCCTTGAGGATCGGCGCGAGCGCGGCCGCGACACCCGCTGCGGTCGGAGCGGAACCCTGCGTGGTCGCCGGAGCCAGTACGGCGGGAGCCTGCTGCTGGGCGAGCTGCACCGCCTGGGGTACGGCGCGTGCGCTGCTCGTACAGAGCCCGGCGCACAGCACCGTACTGAGAAGCGTGACGAATGCCGCACGGGCAGGTCGGGCCACCGGGCTGCTCCTGTCATTCGGTCGGTCGGAACCGTGACAGTATCTGCCGTATGGAGTTCGACGTCTTCATCGAGATCCCCAAGGGCACCCGCAACAAGTACGAGCTGGACCACAAGACGAACCGGCTGCGCCTCGACCGCACGCTGTTCACGGCGACGCAGTACCCGTCCGACTACGGGTTCATCGAGGACACCCTCGGGCAGGACGGCGACCCGCTGGACGCGCTCGTGCTGCTGCCCGAGCCGACGTTCCCGGGCTGCCTGATCCGCGCCCGGGCGATCGGCATGTTCCGGATGACCGACGAGAAGGGCCCGGACGACAAGGTCCTGTGCGTCCCGGCCGGCGACCCGCGCCAGGAGCACCTGCGCGACATCCACCACGTGCCGGAGTTCGACCGGCTGGAGATCCAGCACTTCTTCGAGGTCTACAAGGACCTCGAGCCCGGCAAGTCCGTCGAGGGCGCCACCTGGGTCGGCCGCGCGGCCGCCGAGGAGGAGATCACCGCCTCGTTCGAACGCCTGAAGACCGAAGGCCACTAATCCCCTGAGACGCGGCGGAGCAGGGCCAGCAGGGTCTTGCGCTCCGCCGCGGTCAGCGGTGCCAGCAGGTCCGCCTCCGCGGCGTAGATCAGCTGGTCCATGTCGGTCAGGTGCTTCTCCCCGGCCGGCGTGATCGCGACGATCTTCCGGCGCCGGTCCGCGGCGTCGACCCGCCGCGCCAGCAGCTTCAGCTCCTCCAGCTCGTCGAGCAGCGTGACCAGGTCGCTGCGATCCATCCCGATCCGGTCCGCGAGCGTCGCCTGCACCGACTCACCGTCGTCGGCCAGGCTCGCCAGCACGTGGTAGTGCAGCGTCCGTACGCCGCCCTCGGTCATGTGCTGCCGGACCAGCCGCTGGGCATGCTGACTCGCCCGCCCGAGCGCGAACAGCACCTGGTCGGACAGCCGATGGTTCGGCGACTTCTTCACCCCACCAACTCTATTGGCAACGCCTCCCGCATGAGGTTATCGTGGGAATCTCCCATTATTTATACACCCCACTATATGGAGAGCCCACGATGCGCGCAGTGCGTTACCACCGCCACGGCGGTCCCGACGTCCTCCAGCTCGACGAGGTCGCCGTCCCCGAGCCCGGCCCCGGCCAGGTCCGGATCCGGGCGGAGGCGATCGGCGCGAACGCGATCGACACCGTCCTCCGGCGCGGCGGCACGCCCTGGGACCGGCCGCTCCCGGGCATGCTGACCGGCGAGGTGATCGGCCGGATCACCGCGATCGGCCCCGACGTACCCACGGGTGTCGCGATCGGCCAACGGGTCGGGTCGCTGGCCGAGGACGCCTTCGCCGACGAGGTACTCGCGGACGCCGCGTTCCTGGCCGCGATCCCGGACGACGCCGACGCCGCCGAGGCGACCATGATGCCGATGACCGGGCCGCTCGCGTACCGGCTGCTCGAGACCGCCCAGCTGCCGGCCGGCGGCACGGTGCTGATCCACTCCGCGGCCGGCACCATCGGCCACCTCGCCGTCCAGCTCGCCCGTTCGTACGACCCGAGGACGATCATCGGTACGGCGTCCTCCCCGCACCGGCTGGACTTCATCCGCTCGCTCGGCGCCGAGGCGGTCGACCTGACCGACCCGGACTGGCCGGCCAAGGTCCGCGAACTCGCCCCCGACGGCGTCAACGCCGTCCTCGACGCGGTCGGCGGCAAGGTCTTCGAGGAGGGGCTCGGACTTCTCCGGCCACTCGGCACGATGGTGACGTACGGCGCGATCACCACCGAGCTGCCGGCCGTCCCCGCGGGTGCCCTGTTCGGCTTCAAGACCGTCACCGGCGTGGCGATCATGGGCTGGCGCGGCGCCCGCCCGGACGCGGCCCGCGCCGACATCGCCGAGGTCACGCGGCGCTGGCAGTCCGGCGAACTCCGACCGTCCGTCCACGCCACCCACCCACTCGCCGACGTCACCAAGATCCACGAAGCGCTGGACGCCCGGACGAGCCTCGGCCGCCTGGTCGCCACCCCCTGACCGGTTCCTCCAGGCCATCACAATCACTCCCCTCGCCCGGGCCTGAGCGTGCACCCGCCGCGCAGCGGCGCATTGTGATGGCCTGGCGATCCGGTCCCGATAGGATCGCCGGGTGGAGCTTCGGCAGCTGCGGTACTTCGTGGGCGTCGCCGAGGAGCTGCATTTCGGGAAGGCCGCCGAGCGGCTGTACATCTCCACCCCGACGCTCAGCCAGCAGATCAAACAGCTCGAACGCGAGGTCGGCACCACGCTGCTGATCCGGCACAGTCGTGGTGTCGAGCTCACCCCGGCCGGGCAGGTCTTCCTCGCCCGCGCCCGGGAGACGTTGCAGGCGGCCGGCCTGGCACTGAAGGACACCCGCCGGGCCGCCGGCCTGGACGAGCCCGTGCTCCGGCTCGGCCTGCTGAACGGCATCCCCGGCTGGCTGCCGGCCGCGCTCGAACAGCTCGCCACCGAACGGTTCCCGAACAGCACCGTCACGCTGGAGGCCGGCACCACCACCGACCAGCTCCGGATGCTCGGCAACGGCGAGATCGACCTCGGCCTGGTCCGTACGCCGGTCACGTTGCCTGCGGCAATCACCTCCACGGACCTGGCGAGCGAGGAACTCGGCATACTGCTCACGGCGACCCACCCGCTCGCCGGTCGGCCCGAGCTCCGGCTGGCGGACCTCGCCGGTCTCGAGCTGATCTGGATACCGCGTGCCTCGGCGCCGGAGTTCCACGACGACGTGCTGCGCCGGATGGGTTCCGGCGTACGGCTCAGTGACATCAGCATGAGCCACTCGCAGGTCCGGTCCGCGCTGCTCGTCCGGCGGGACGCGATCAGCCTCGGGTCGCGCCGGGCGGCCAGTGCCGAGGTCGTATGGCGGCCACTCGAGGGGCGTCCGCTGGTCGCGCGGTACGCCGCGGTATGGCGCGCCGACTCGAGCAATCCGGTGCTGCAGGCAATGACCGTTAGCCCCGGCCTAACGGTCGTTAGCCAGGAAGTCGTGGTGGACTGACTGTTTCGGTGGTTGGCTCGAAATGTCAACCAATGAAGGAGATTCAGTGCCGGAACACGTTGTCGTCATCGGCGGGAACTCGGGGATGGGTCGCGCCCTCGCCGCCGAACTCGTTGCCCAGGGCAGCGAAGTCACCGTCGCCGGGCGGTCCCCGGAGAAGCTGGCCGCGGTACGGCGGGAACTCGGCGTACACACCGTCGCGATGGACCTCGGGAGCGAGGCGGACATCGAGCGGTTGTTCGCGACGACCGGGAAGATCAACCACATCGTCACCACCGCGGCCGACGTCGCCGGCGCCTACCAGCCGATCCGCACGTACGACGTCGCGGCGGCCCGCGGCGCGATCGACTCCAAGCTGCTAGGTCCGCTCCTGCTCGCGAAACACGGCGCTCCGTTCCTCGAACCCAACGGCTCGATCGTCTACACGTCCGGCATCGCGGCCTACCGCCCCGGCCCCCGCGCCTCCCTGCTAGCGGCCCTCAACGGCGCCCTAGCCTCACTCGCGGCCGCCCTGGCAGTAGAACTCGCCCCACTCCGCGTGAACGTCATCTCCCCCGGCTGGGTAGACACACCCATCTGGCAAGACGTAGCCGGCCCCGAAGCCCCCCAAACCCTGGCAGCCATGGCCTCCCGCCTCCCCGCCGGCCGAATCGGCCACCCCGAAGACATCGCCCAAGCAATCCTCTTGCTACTCCGCAACACCTACATCACCGGCACTGTCCTCCACGCCGACGGCGGCCACCGCTTGGTCTGACGTGCGAAAGTCCCCGGCAACAGCTGACTGTTGCCGGAGACAACTACACGGCTACGGGCGGCCGAAGAAGTTCGGCGGGATCCAGTAGTAGACGCTGTCGATCTGGACCGGCTTGCCGGTGCGGGGGGCGTGGATCATCATGCCGCCGCCGATGTACATCGCGACGTGATGGATGGTGGCCGGGTCGTTCGGGTCCAGGGCCCAGAAGATCAGGTCGCCGGGGCGGAGGTCGTTCTCCTGGATGTGCTGGATCTGTTCGTACTGCGCCGCGCTGTAGTGCGGGAGCTGCACGCCGGCGTTCGCCCAGGCGCCCATTGTCAAGCCGGAGCAGTCCCACCGACTCGGCCCGGTGGCGCCCCACAGGTACATGTCGCCCAGCTGCCGCATCGCGAACCTGACCGCCGCCGACCCGCCGTGCCCCGACGAGCTCCCACCGGAATTGCCGCCACCACCGCCACCGCCGCCGTTGCCGCTGTTGCCGTCGTTCGACGGCCTGTGGTGCTTCGGCTTCTTGCCGTGGTTCTTCCTGGCCTCCTCGCGGGCTTCCTGCTCCTCGCGAGCCTGCTCGGCCGCCGCGGCTCGGCGCTCCGCGGCCTCCTGGGCGGCGATCCGCCGCTTCAGCTCGGCCGCCTTCCGGGCCGCCTCCTCGGCCGCCTTGATCCGGGCGAGCTCCTCCAGCCCGTGCTGCCGCTGGGCAGCGACCTTCACCGAGATGTTCTGCAGCACGGCGAGCTGCGCGATCGAGTTCTTCCGCTGGACACCGATCGCGGTCACCGCGGCCGCCTGCGCCGCCTCTGCGTCCTCGGCGGCCTTCTTCGCCGCGGCCGCCTCGTCGGCGGCCTTCTTGACCTTCACGACCGCCTGGTCGGCCTGCACCTTGAACAGGTTGGTCATCACCTGCGTCGCCGAGAACCGCAGGTACGACCCCTGCATCGCGGCCGACACCGAGTGCGCCGCGCCGGCGGAGTCGAGCAGCTGCTGCGGCCCGTCCGCGGTGAACAGCGGCGCGAGCTTCGCGACGTCGCCACCGCCCTGGTACGACGCGGCGGCGAACCGGCCGATCTGCTGCCGCTGGGCGGCCAGCGTCTTCTCCGCGTCGGCGGCACGGGCCGCGGCGGCGGCCGCCGCGGTCTTGGCCTGCTGGAGCCGGTAGACGGCGCCGTTGTACGCCTCGTCCGCGATCCCGGACTGGACGCCGAGCTGCTCGAGCCGCGTGTTCGCGGCGGCGAGCTCGCGCTCGATCTTGGCGACCTGGGCGGCCTTCGAGTTGGCGGCCTGCTTGGCCCGCGCGACCGCGGCCTTGGACGGGATCACCGGCGGCTTCGGCTTGGCAGCCTCGGCCGGGAGCGTGGGCACGGCCATGGAGCCGGCCAAGCAGATCGCGAGCACCCCGGAGAGCAGCAGCTTGCCTGCCCGTCCGGTCTTCCCAGCACTCGCGACCCGTTCGCCGGACGTGGCCCTTGGGGGCGTCCGCATCGGGATCGTTCCTTCCGCCGGTCACGAACCCCTTCCCCAGGGTTCGTGAACTTTTGGTCCTCCTGGACCACATACGTGACACTAGTTGCCTGCAGCCCCATTGGGAACAGCTTTCACACAAGTAACTTTGTTTCACCCGTGTGTCGACTTGACAAACTACAAGCTTGTAATTCCGCGAAGCTGCAGGTGGGCGCACGACAACGCCCCTCCGGCCGATGCCGGAGGGGCGTTGTCGCGGAACTGGATTCAGCTGAGAACGAACGAGGCGAGCACCGGCAGGTGGTCCGACGCCGGCGTCACCGGTACGGCGGCCCGCACCGGCCGCAGGCCCGCGCTGTGCAGCTGGAAGTCGATCCGCTTGGTCGGGTTGTCCGCCTCGATCGTGTACCCGGGACCGTCGCCGACCTCTGCCCAGGTGTCGTCGTACACGGCGGTCAGCGTCTTGATCTCCGGCGCCGTCGGGATCGCGTTCAGGTCGCCGACGAGCAGCGTCGGGGTCTTCGAGCCGCTGAGCAGCTCCACCACCTTCTGCGCCTGCTCGAGCCGTTCGGCGTTGTTGTTGCTGGTCAGATGGGTGTTCGCGAACCGCAGTTTCGCCCCGCGCACTGTGAGGTTCGCCACCGCGAGTCCGCGCTGTTCACCGGTCGGGTAGAGCGGCAGCAGCGTGTTCGCGAAGTCCTGGATCGGGTACTTCGACAGGATCGCGGTCCCGTACTGGCGGCGCGGCTCGCCCGGGTTCTTCGGCGGCAGGTCGAGGTTGGCGGCGTACGCGTAGTGCATCTTCAGCCGCTGCGCGAACCAGGCCGGCTGGTCGACCCAGTTGCTCCGGACGTCCCAGTGCCGGTCCACCTCCTGCAGCCCGATCACGTCGGCCTTGGACTGCTCGATCAGTACGGCGATGCGCTCGAGGTCGAGGACGCCGTCGATGCCGGCGCCGTGGTGGATGTTGTAGGTCATCACGGTCAACGGCCGGCCCGGACGACCCGCGTCGGGCTGAGCCGCGGCAACAGTAGGCACCACCATCAGGAACCCCACAAGAACGGTCAGCAATTTACGCATGCGCTCATCTTTCCGGAAAACCGGCGACACCCGCGCGACGAGTGGGTGTCGCCGGTCTGAACGTCAGCGCACCAGGCGGGCGACTGCGCCCTTGGCTCCGGAGGCCCAGCAGCCGGCGTTGACGCCGTGGCCGGCGCATTCGATGCTGTCGAAGCTGCCGTCGTAGAACTGGGTCCAGCTGCGGCCGCCGTCGAGGCTTACGTCGCTGCCGGAGGGGCCGACAGCGATCACCGTGAACGGGGACCACGGGACGAAGTGCGAGCCGCTGCGGTAGCCCTTCGGGGCCTTGTCCGCCGGCACCAGCTGCCAGGTGCGGCCGCCGTCGTACGTCACCGAGGCCGCGTTCACCGCCTCGGTCGGCTTGGTGAAGTCACCGCCGACCGCGACTCCGAACAGCGCGTTCCGAAACGCCAGGCTGAAGATTCCGGCCGCTGCCCCGCTCGCCATCGGCGAGTCCGCCACCGTCCACCGCCGGCCGCCGTCGACGGTCCGGAACACCCGCGGCCGGTCCCCGCCGCCGGTCGCGAACCACGCCGTCCGCCCGGCGCCCGCGACCAGACAGGTGCCACTGGCGGCGAACCCGGCCTCGCCCGGCAGCGCGGCCGGCATCCCACCGGTCGGCTGCACCTGCCACGACTTCCCGCCGTCCGACGTCGCCGCGATCCGGAACTTGCCGTCCACCGGGTCGCTCATCGCCAGCCCGTGCTTGGCGTCGTTGAACGCGATGCAGTCGTAGAACGCCTTCGGATCCGTGTTCCGGAACGTCTCCGACCACGTCTTCCCGCCGTCGGCGGTGCGGTACACCCGCGAGTCCTCACCCTCGCCGATCGTCAGCGCCACCGCGCGTTCCGCGTCGAACGCCTCGACGTCGCGGAACTGCAGCGCCTCGGCGCCGGCCGGGCTGACGTTCTGCCAGTGCTTCCCGCCGTCGACGGTCCGCAACACGGTGCCCGCCGTACCGCCGACCCAGGCGACGTCCTTACTGACCGCCGCCAGCCCACGGAACTGCGCCGTCGTACCGGTCGGCGTCAGTTCCCACCGGTACGACGGCCCGCCGTGAGCCTGAGCCGGTACGACGTTAGCCATCAACAACAGACCTCCTGCCGCGAGAGCGGCCACACGCAGGATTCTCATGCGCGGCAATCTAGCTCGCCGTCAGCTGAAAAGACTGCGCCGCGCCCCCGTCGCAGGAGAGTTGAACGAGCTGCGTACTGTCGGCCACCGACCCACCGGGCACCGCCAGGCACTTGCCACTGAACCGGCTGACGAGGTGGAACAACCCACCACCTTCGGAAACCGCCTGCCACTGCTGGTTGTCCCCATTGCTGTACGTCCACAACTGCAGCCCCGCATTGTCCGCCGCGGACACCCCGGTCACGTCGATCACCTTCGTCGCGTCGTTGCGGTTGTTCACTCGCGTGAACCCGCCCGACGTCGGCTGGAACTGGAACTGCTGCGCCTGCGTTCCGTTGCAGGCGTACTGCTGGATCACGGTCCCGTTCGCGGTCCCGGCGGCGCGGGCGTCGACGCACTTTCCGTTGCCCTGGTTGGCGATCTGGTACCACGCGGTGGGTGACGGCTGGTCCACCGGCGGCGTGGTACCGGCACCGCCGAGCCACTTCAGCGCGTCCATCATGAACTGGTTCTGCGCCGGACTGTCGAACGTCGACGAGAGCCGCGTATTGGTGTCGTAGTTCATCGCGTTGTGGCCGAAGTTCGCGTAGATCATCTTGTAGTTCTTGTTGGTCCAGATGATCGGGTAGTAGCCGGAGTACCAGGTCTGGTTCGGGTCGGTGCCGACCGGGAAACTCGACGGGTCGATCGAGGCGAGGATCTGGATGTCGGGGTTGGTGCGCAGGTCGTTCTGCCAGCTGTACCACTCGCTCACCGACGACCGGAACGTCGCGCCGGTGTTCACGAGCGCCGGATGCGCACGGTTCTCCGTCCGCAGCGTCACTGCCGTCGGTCCCCAGGTGTTCGAGACGAAGTGCCCGGTCCCGAGGAACGTGTTGTTGAACCACGGCCAGCTGCTGCTCGCGTCGTTGTACGCCGACACGTGGAAGCCGAAGAACGCGCCGCCGTTGTCCATGTAGTTCTTGAACCCGTTCCGCTGCGCGTCGGTGTGCGGCGAGTCGTCGAGGAACATCACCACCTGGTACTGCGAGGCGCTCAGGGTGTCGAGCTGGTCCCAGTTGTTCGTCGCCGTGTAGGAGAATCCGTTCTGCGCCCCGAACTCCGGAAAGCGCTGGTTCGCTTCCTTCTCGAAGTCGATATGGGCCGCGTCCCAGGTACCGCTGTAGAACGCGAGCACCTTGAAGGACGCTTGAACGGCGGCGACCGCGGGCGAGGTGAGGCCACTGATCACCAGGACCAGGGCGAGCAGGAAAGTGGGCACGCGGAAGCGATCGGAAAGCATGGGGGCGGACCTTTCCGTCAGAACCTTCTGAAATTTCAGCTCTTAAATTAACTCCCGATCAAAGCCCTGTCCAGAGTCCATCACCTGACTGCCCAGAACGCCGAGCAACCGCAACTTCTCGGCGCTCTCGCTGCCCGGCTCGGCGGTGAAGACGATCAGGGTCTGCTGCTGGTCGCGGTTGTCGATCAGTTCGCAGTACAGCTCCAGCTCGCCGACCGACGGGTGCCGGAAGCGCTTGGTCCGGCTGTGCGCGACGACCACCTCGTGCGCGTCCCAGATCTCCTGGAACTGCGGGCTGAGCTTCTGCAGCGCCCGGACAAGCGAGGCCGCGTACGACTTCGGCCCGTCGATGGTCGCGACCGTGCGCAGGTTCGAGACGAGGATCTTGCTGTGCGTCGACACCTCGGGCTCGGCGTACAGCGCCCGGGTCTCCGGATGCGCGAACCAGCGGTACGCCTCGGCGCGCTCCATGCCCTGGAAGTTCGTCAGCTCCCCCGCGAACGCGACGTGCGTCGGCGTCTGCGCGACCACCTCGCCGCAGCGGTTCAGCAGCAGCGCGGGTGTGTCGTGCAGCCGGTCCAGGATCCGCAGCATGCCGGGGTCGACGTGGCACGCCCGCGTCGTGCGCGGCGGCGTACCGTGGCCGGCGAGCAGGAACAGGTGGTCGCGTTCCTCGAGGGTCAGGCGCAGCGCCCGCGCGATCGCGCCGAGCATCTCCACCGACGGCTGCGGCCCGCGCCCGCCCTCGAGCCGGCTGTAGTAGTCGGCCGACATCGCCGCCAGCGCGGCGACCTCCTCACGCCGCAGGCCCGGCGTACGGCGGCGGCGCCCGCGCGGCATGCCGACGTCTTCGGGCTGCAGGGCCTCGCGGCGCTTGCGCAGGAAGTCGGACAGGTCGGAGTACTCCATACGTCCAGTGTCCACGGGCTCCGGGCGTTATCCACTGCTTGCCGAGCAGGGGCTGAGCTCAGCCTGGTTGCCGACGGCATCCAGCCACAGGCTGGAGCCATGAAAACGACCGGAAACACGATCTTCCTGACCGGCGGTACGTCGGGTATCGGCCTCGAGCTCGCCCGCCGATTCCGCGACCTCGGCAACACCGTGATCATCAGCGGCCGCCGCAAGGACCTGCTCGAGCAGATCGCCGCTGAGGACCACATCGACGGCGTCGAGCTGGATGTCGCCGACCCCGCCTCGATCACCGCGGCCTACGAGGCGGTGACCGCCAAGTACCCGGACCTGAACGTACTGATCACGATGGCCGGCATCATGCAGCCCGAAGACCTGGGCAACCACGACCTGGCACTGTCCGAACAGATCATCACGATCAACCTGCTCGGCACCATCCGCACCATCACAACCTTCACGCCCCACCTCCTCCAGCAACAGGAAGGGGTGATCATCACGGTCTCCTCGGGTCTCGCATTCGTCCCCCTGGTGATGACCCCGACGTACTCCGCCACCAAGGCGGCCGTCCACAGCTACACCCAGAGCCTCCGCCACCAGCTCGCCCTCCAGGTGATCGAGCTGGTCCCGCCGGCGGTGCAGACCACGATGCTCAACCAGGAGAACGACCCGCACGCGATGCCGCTGGCCGAGTACGCCGACGAGACCATCCAGCTCCTGCAGGACAACCCCGACGCCGAGGAGATCCTGGTCAACCGTGTCCACTTCCTCCGCAACGCCGAGAAGGAGAACCGCTACGAGCAGGTCATCGGCATCCTGAACTCAGTCGCCTAACGCCTGCTCGATCCGCTCAACCTTGGCGCTCAGCTGCCCCGTGTACCCCGGCCGGATATCAGCCTTGAGTACGAGCGACACGCGCGATCCGTACTGGCCTACCGCCTCCGTGGCGCGCTTCACGACATCGAAGCACGCGTCCCAGTCGCCTTCTATCGTCGTGAACATCGCGTCCGTGTGGTTGGGGAGCCCGGACTCCCGGACCACTCGAACGGCAGCCGCGACCGCTTCGGACACCGAGGCGTCGTCATGTCCGTTCCCACTCGGCGCCACCGAGAATGCAACAAGCATCGTCTATCCCTCCACTCGTCGCAGATCGACGAGATAACCGTTGAAGGCAAGGCCCGCCGTCTCCGGGTACCAGCCGTCCGCCTCGGTGACGTCGGCCAGCCATCCGGTTCCCGGGATCGGGATGTTGACCGGCGTGCCGGCCCCGACGTTGTCCGGATCAGGGCCGAACTTGCAGCTCACGGCCCTGATCCGCTGGACACGGCCGACGGTGGTGACCGCGCCGTCGGCCGGGTCGTCGTGGTGTTCCTCGCGGTGGGTGACCTCGCCGCCGAGGTCCGCGCCGACCACGGCGTTCAGCCAGTCCTTGTCCGACTGCTCGTACAGCGTCCACTGGACCAGTGCACCCACCGCGAACGGATCGCCGCAGCATTGCATCTGCCACGCGTCGACCCAGACAAGCATCATGCATCCAGGATGTCAGGCTCCTCCTGAGCGCGACGCTCGGCACCCGAGGTGGTGAGCAGGGGCTTCTCCTTGATGAACAGGACCGCGACCAGGGCCAGGATCGCGAACGGCACCGACATCATGAACAGTTCCGCGGTCGCGTCGCCGTACGCGTTCTCGACGACGACCCGCACCTGCTCCGGCAGGTCCTTGATGTTCGGTACGGCGCTGCCGCCGCCGGACGAGGCGCCGCCCGGGTTCAGCGTCTGGGTGACCTTGTTCGCCAGGATCGCGCCGAGGACGCTGACGCCGATGGTGCCGCCCATGCTCCGGAAGAAGCTGACCGCCGACGTCGCCGCACCGAGCTCCCGGGCAGGTACGTCGTTCTGCGCCGCGAGCACCAGGTTCTGCATCACCAGACCGATGCCGACGCCGAGCACCAGCATGAAGCCCCACAGCATCCACTTCGACGTCTGCGCGTCGATCGTGCCGAACAGCCCGAGCCCGATCGGCAGCAGCACACTGCCGATCACCAGGTAGATCTTCCAGCGGCCGTACTTCGTGATCAATGCACCGGCAATCGTGGACGCGGTCATCATGCCGAGGATCATCGGCAGGCTCATCAGCCCGGCCTTGGTCGGCGTGTACCCCTGCGCGATCTGGAAGTACTGCGCGAGGAACACCGACCCGGCGAACATCGCGACACCGACCAGCGCGCTCGCGACGATCGCCAGCGTCACGGTCCGGTTCCGGAACAGGTCCATCGGGATGATCGGCTCCGGGTGCCGGCGCTCGACCAGGACCGCGGCCAGCAGCAGCACCGCGGCGGCCCCGACCAGCGCGAAGCTCCAGCCGGAGACCCAGTCGAACTTGTTGCCGGCGAACGACGACCAGACGAGCAGCGTGCTGACGCCGCCCATGATCAGCACCGCGCCCCACCAGTCGATCCTCACGTCGCGCCGCGTCGTCGGCAGGTTCAGCGTGCGCTGCAGCAGGATCATCGCGGCGATCACGAACGGTACGCCGATCAGGAAGCAGGCCCGCCAGCCGAGCGGCGAGTCGACCAGGAAACCGCCGAGCAGCGGCCCGCCGACGGTCGCGGACGCGAAGATCGCGCCGAACACACCGGAGTACCGGCCGAGCTCGCGCGGCGGGATGATCGCGGCCATCACGATCTGCACCAGCGCGGTCAGGCCGCCGCCGCCGAGGCCCTGGAGGACCCGGCTGCCGAGCAGTACCTCGATGTTCGGCGCGAAGCCGGCGACCAGCGAGCCGATCACGAAGAAGCTCAGCGACAGCTGGATCAGCAGCTTGTTGTTGTAGAGGTCGGCGAGCTTGCCCCACAGCGGCACGGTGGCCGTCATGGTCAGCAGCTCGAGCGTGACGACCCAGGTGTACGACGACTGGCTCGCGCCGAGGTCGTGGATGATTCTCGGCAGCGCGGTCGACACCACGGTGCCGGCGAGGATCGCTACGAACAGACCCATCATCAGGCCGGACATGGCCTGGATCGTCTGCCGCGGGGTGAGTGTGGCGGTGACCTCACCCGAGGTCGTCGTCATGAGTTGCCTTTCGTCTGGTCCGTACCGAAGGCGGTGTCGATGCCTTGGGCAAGTAGCTGGAACGCTTCGTCGAGCAGTTCGGTGACCGGGCGGTCCGGAGCGGCCTTGTGCAGTTCCATCGCCACCCGGCAGGCGGTGCCGGCGGTGCTGACGATCAGCCCGGGCAGGACCGCCCCGGCCGGTTCGCCCAGCCGCTCGGTGAGCGCGGCGGTCAGTTGCCGCTCGTCGTCGATGCTCGTCAGCATCAGCTGGTAGAAGAGGGTCGGCGTCCGCATGATCAGCTCGCCCCGACGGGACAGCTGGCCGTCGCTCTCCAGATCACGCAGTACGTCGTGCACGATCAGCCACATCGTGGTCAGCGGCGACTCGTCCGGCGGCGCGGTCCGGATCCGCTCGAGCGCGCGGTCGAGATGCTCCGGGTTGCGCGCGAGGATCGCGTGCTCCTTGTGCGGGAAGTAGTTGAAGAAGGTCCGCACCGACACGTCGGCGGCCTCGGCGATCTCCTCGACCGTGACGTGCTCCGCGCCCTTCTCCAGCGCGAGCCGCAACGCGGCCTCGGCCAGCGCCGCCCGCGTCTGGAGCTTCTTGCGCTCCCGCAACCCACCCTCTGCCCCCACCGCACCAGGCTAGGCAGAATCTTGCACTCACTGCAAACAATTAACCGTGCAACTTTGCACCCGTGCAGCCGCGACACGCGAACCACGCCGTCAGCGTGATCGGCCAGCTACCGTGCGTCAGGTGATTTCCGAGACTTTTCCGTCCGCAATGACTCGCCGCCGGTTCGCCGGCCTGACCGCCCTCACCGCCGCGGCCGCCACCGGGCTGACCCGGATCGGCCCGGCCGCCGCCACGCCGTACACCCCCGCACTCGTCGTCGGCACCGGCTACGGCGCCGCCGTCACCGCGCTCCGGCTCGGGGAGGCCGGGGTCCCGACCACGATGATCGAGCTGGGCCAGCAGTGGACCACGCCCGGCCCGGACGGGAAGGTGTTCTGCTCGACGCTGAACCCGGACCGCCGGTCGATGTGGTTCCACCGCCGCACCGAGGCCCCGCTCGACACTTTCCTCTGGCTGGACGTGGTGAACCGCGACCTCGGTACGCCGTACGCCGGTGTGCTGGACCGGATCGACTACCCGAACATGGACGTGTACGTCGGCCGCGGGGTCGGCGGCGGCTCGCTCGTCAACGGCGGCATGGCCCCGACACCGCGGCGCGCGTACTTCGAGAAGGTGCTGCCGCGGGTCGACGCGGACGCGATGTACGGGCGGTACTTCCCGCTCGCCCGGCGGATGCTCGGCGTGAACACGATCGACCCGCGGTACCTCGAGCAGACCCCGGTGTACAAGTACGCGCGGGTGTCCCGGAAGCTCGCGCACCAGGCCGGCTTCCGGACCGCCGTCGTACCGAACGTGTACGACTTCTCCTACCTCGAGCAGGAGGAGCGGAACGCCGTACCGCGGTCGGCACTGGCGGGCGAGGTCATCTACGGGAACAATCACGGCAAACAGTCGCTCGACAAGACGTACCTCGCCGACGCGCTCGGGACCGGGAACGTGACGATCCGGACGCTGACCCGGGTGACCACGATCCACCGGCAGGGCGCCGGCTACCTGGTCGGGCTCGAGCAGATCGACGCGGCCGGCAAGGTGCTGAAGCGCAGCGAACTCGCCTGCCGGTACCTGTTCCTCGGCGCCGGCAGCGTCGGCACCACCGAACTGTTGCTGAGGGCAAGGGAAACCGGGACGCTGCCGGACCTCCCGGACGCGATCGGCAGCGGCTGGGGTGGCAACGGCAACGTGATGACCGCGCGGGCCAACCAGGTCTGGGACCCGACCGGCGCGCTGCAGTCCACCATCCCGACGCTCGCGATCGACAACTGGGACGACCCGGTGCACCCGGCGTTCGCCGAGATCGCGCCGCTCCCGGTCGGCATCGAGACCTGGGCGAGCCTCTACCTGGCGATCACGATCAACCCCGAGCGCGGCCGGTTCACCTACAATCACAGCACCGACCGCGCCGACCTGCACTGGTCCGCCGGCCAGAGCACCCCGTCGATCCGCGCCGCCAAGGCACTCTTCGACCGGATCAACCGCGCGGCCGGTACGACGTACCGCTACGACCTGTTCTCCGGCAACCGGGCGTTCGCCGCGGACTTCTGCTACCACCCGCTGGGCGGCTGCCTGCTGGGCGAGGCGACCGACGCGTACGGCCGGGTCGCCCCCAACCTCTACGTCACCGACGGCTCGCTGATCCCGGGCTCACTCGGCGTCAACCCGTTCGTCACGATCACCGCGCTCGCCGAACGCAACATCGCCCGAGTGCTCGCTACCGACGTGAAACCCTAGGAATCCACGCCGGCACGGCGCGGCAGTACTCCTCGTACTGCCGCCCGTACCGCTCACGCAGTACCGGCTCCTCGTACCAGCGCACGAACGACGCCATCACCGCCCAGGCGACCACGCCGTACCCGAGGACCCGCCAGTCGAGGAACACCAGCGCCTGACCGCCGATCGCCGCGACCACGCCGACGTACATCGGGTTCCGGACGAACCGGTAGTCCCCGCCGACGACCAACTCCTCGGTCGGCGCGACCGGCGCCGGCGTCCCGCGCCCCTCACGAACGAACCGGACGAACGCCCGCAGCACAACGAACGCGCCCGCCGCAACCAAGACGAAGCCCGGCCAGAAGCGCGGTGCGGCCCACCCACTGACCCACCACGGCAGCACCCCGGCCACCACACACGGCGCCGCGAAAAAGAACACGGCACTTCCGAGAACGGCCTTGACCATAACGCATTGAACCAGCCGCAAACCGCTTCAGTCAGCACTCCCGCGGTTCACTTCGTCGTAGCGCATCAGTTGGGTGGCAGGCGGTCGGCGAGGGCGGTGAGGGATGGGGTGCGGCCGAGTTCGATGTGGGCGTAGGCGAGGGCCTCGGCGAGGTCGGGGTTGCCGGCTTCGATCGCGGCGCACAGTTCGTGGTGCTCGCGGCACTGGACGGCCGGGTCGCGGTCGCTGGTGAGCGCGAACAGCCAGCGGATCCTTCCGACCAGCGGTGCCATCGTCTCGCCGAGCAGCCGGTTGCCCGACAGCGTGACGATCTCCAGGTGCAGCGCGGTGTTCGCCTCCCGGATCGCCTGCACGTCACCGGCGCGGGTCACCTCGTCGGCGATCGCCATCAGCTCGCGCAGCCGCTCGGTCGAGGCACCGGCCCGGACCCGGTCGGCCGCCAGCCGGGTGGCCAGGCCCTCCAGGCTGAGCCGTACGTCGAACAGCTCGTCGATGTCCTCCAGGGTCAGCTGCCGGACCACCGCACCGCGCCTGGGCTGGGTGACCACCAGACCCTCGGACTCGAGCTGCGCGATCGCCTCCCGGACCGGGACGCGGGACACCTTCAGCTCCGCGGACAGCTCGCGTTCGCGCATCCGGCTGCCGATCGGGTACCGGCCGCCGATGATCCCCTCGCGGAGCGCCAGGTACGCGCGGTCCGCCATCGAGAGGTCCTCGCCGTCGGGGGCGGGCGCCATCATCAGGGCCTGCTCCCTTCCGGTCGGCCGCTCGGTGAAGCTGGCATCGTACTGCGCGGTCACCGCCCGTGCCCGGATCAGTCCGCCGCCGGGAAGGTCGGCGGGAACAACTCGTCGGCCGTCCGCCGCCGGTGGTCGCGCTCGGAGTACGCCGCCTTCAGCTTCCCGAACAGCTCCTGCCCACGCCGCCGTACCGCGGCCGTGTCCACGCCGGACAGCTCACCGTCCCGTACGACGGTCCGCCCGGCGACCACCGAGTGCCGCAGCTGCCGCGCCGTACCGGACAGCAGCAACGTCCGGACCGGGTCGTCGACCGCGCCGTCACGGAGGTCGTCGAGCGCGAACGCGACCAGGTCCGCCTGCGCGCCGACCTCGATCCGGCCGAGGTCCGCGCGGCCGAGCGCCTTCGCGCCGCCGAGCGTCGCGGCTTCGACGTACCGCTCGGCCGGGGCCGCGTCGGCGCGTCCTTCGAGCAGCTTCGCCAGATGGACGCCGGTGTCCATCCCGCGGATCAGGTCCGGCGGGAACGAGTCGGTGCCCAGGGCAACGTTGACGCCGGCCTCGACGTACGCCGGCAACGACCGCAGCGCCGAGCCGTACCGGAACGACGTCAACGGGCAGTGGATGATCGACACGCCCGCGTCCGCGAGCCGGGCGAGGTCGCCGTGGTCCGCGCCGAGGACCCGCCGGTCGATGTAGATCCCGTGCGGGATCAGCGTCCGCGGCCCGATCAGCCCGCACCGGTCAAGCAGCTCCAGCGGCGTACACCCGTACAGCTCGCCGATCACCTGCCGCTCCACAAGCCCTTGCAGGGCGTGGATCCGGACGAGTGCGCCGCGCCGCGCTGACAGCTCGGCCACCGCCCGGAGCAGGTCCGGCGTCAGCGTCTCGACCCGGCACGGCAGCAGTACGCCGTTGATCAGCGGATCGTGCTGCGCCTCGGCCCAGTCCAGGAAGGCGTTGGCCTGCCGCAGTCCGCGCTCGCCCTGCTCCTCGTCGAACAGCACGGTCCGCGAGCCGTCCTCGCGGACCACGTTCACCCCGGACCGGAACGACGGCCCGAGGTACCCGCGCAACCCGATCCGCCGCCCGGCTTCGGCCACTGCCACGAAGTCGTCGCAGGTCTCCGCCCAACCGCTGTGCGTCTCCGCCGCGATCGGCATGTACGTCGTGACGCCGTGCAACGCGAGCTGCACCAGCGCGTACTCGCGGACGGCGGCCCGCTCGTCGGCCGTGAAGACGTCGTGCCGGCGGTGTCGGAAGTAGTCCTCGGACCACTGCAGACCGGTCGCATTCCCGGGCGAGGCCCACGAGTCGAGCTGCAGGTGGTCCACGTCGCACAACGCGTCCAGATCGATCAGCCCCGGCATCACGAGCGCATCACCAGCGTCGATCAGTTCGTCGGCCGGACCCGGGTCGCCGGTGCCGACGTACGTGATCCGGTCGCCCTCGTAGACCACGTGGGCGTCCCGCAGCAGCATATGCCGACCGTTGCGGTGGGCAAGGATGAAACGGGCAGAAAGTCTGGTAATCACACGTTTTCCTGGCGCAGCGCGAGGCCGTCGGCGACGACCCGGCCGGCATGGATGACCGTCCGGTCGTTGCTGCGGTCCATCACGGCGGAGGTCGGCGTCTCGCCGTCCACCAGCACCAGATCGGCAACGTCACCGACCGCGACACCGGGTCGGTCCGCAACACCCTTGAGCCGCGGCGACCCCGGATCGAGAACGCTGGCGCCACCAACGGTCGCGACCGCCAGGCAGTGCTCGATCAGCTCGTCCTGCCGGTACCCGTTCGTGAACGCGAGCTGCCACGTCCGGTCGAGCATGTCGCAGTTCCCGTACGGCGACCAGTAGTCGCGCTGCCCGTCCTCGCCGAGCCCGAACCGCACCCCGGCCTCGGTCAACGCCGTCAGCGGGAGCTGCCCCGACGCCGACTGCGCGATCGACGCCATCGACACGTCCAGCTCGGCGAACTCGTCGATCAGCCGCCGCGTGGTCGCCTCGTTCACGCTGCCGAGCTGGTACGCGTGCGACAACGTCACCTTGCCCTGCATCCCGAGCGCCCGCGTCCGTTCCAGGATCAGGTCGGTGCTGAACACCCCGAGCTCCCCCGGCTCGTGCAGGTGGACGTCGACCGCGACCTGGTACTTCTCCGCCAGTCCGAAAACGAGGTCCAGGTGCCGCACCGGATCGCGATCGAGCATGCACGGGTCGATCCCGCCGACCACGGACGCGCCCGCCTTCAGCGCCTCCTCGATCAGCTCGACCGAGCCCTCCTCACGCAGCAGCCCCGCCTGCGGAAACGCGATGATCTCCACATCGGCCGCGTCCGCGAAGTACTCCTTCGCGGCCAGCACCGCCTCGAACCGCTCCAGCCGGCAGTCCACGTCGATCTGCGCGTAGCTCCGCACCCGGGTGGTCCCGCGGGCGATCATCGCGCCGAGCGTGTTCCGCACCCGCTCGGTGATCGACGCCTCCGCCGTACGCCAGTTGTTGCGGTCGTTCAGCATCATGCCCCACACCCCCGGCGCCCCGGTGTGCGCCCGGAACGGCAGCCCGATCCGGGTCGAGTCCAGGTGCACGTGGACGTCCGCGAACGAGGGCACCAGCAGCCGCCCCCGACCGTCGACCACGTCCCCGTCGACGGCCCGCGTCGCGTCGTACGGCAGCAGCTCGGCGATCTTCCCGTCGCGGAGGACGGCGTCGCTCGGCAGGCCGCCCCACGGCCGGACGTTGCGGACGGTAAGGGTTCCTTCGATGGCAGGCATCCACCTGGTATACCAGATGACTCAGATCGGCGCACCTGTGTGTCCGGCCGCCGCGAGATACGCCGATGCGGCAGCCAGAACGGTCTCGTCACCGAGGTGGCGGCCGATCAGCTGCAGGCCCACTGGTAGACCAGCCCCGGTCAGGCCGCACGGGATCGAGGCGGCCGGCTGACCGGTCAGGTTGGCGATCGCGGCGAAGGGGGTCCAGCCGTCCGGGCCGACCGGCCGGCCGTCGATCACCGGTACGCCGTCCTGGCCGGCCGGGAACGCCGGCACCGCCGTTGTCGGCGTGATCAGCAGGTCGTACCCGGACATCAGGCCGGCCATCAGCCGGCAGATCTCCTTGCGCCGGGTCTGCGCGTCGGTGAACTCGGTCGCGGTCCACTCCCGCGCCAGGATCGCCGTCAGCCCGGGCGACGACCCGGGCACCGACGGCCGCGGCAACCGCCGCATCCCGGTCAGGTCGGTGTCCAGGGCAACGATCGCCGTGTGGACGGCGGACGTGTCCGGCCACGGCGCGACGAACTCCGTCACCCGGCAGCCGAGGTCGTTCTCGAACAGGCGCGCGGCGGCCCGCACCAGGCGGCGTACCTCCGGGTCGACCGCGGCATACCCCCAGTCCTCGGTGAAGCCGATCCGCAGGCCGTGCGGCGGGCGGTCAAGGCAGCCGAGCCAGTCGACGTCGGAGGTCGGGATCGAGTGCCGGTCGCGCGGGTCCGGGCCGGCGATCACCGACAGCAGGAGCGCCGCGTCGGACACCGTGCGCGCCAGTGGGCCGATGTGTTCCAGGCTCTCCCAGCTCGACATCCCGGGCTCGCGGTCGTCCCGGCAGCCCGGGTACAGCGGCACCCGGCCCATCGAGGCCTTCACTCCGACCACGCCGCAGAACGCGGACGGGATCCGGATCGAACCCCCGCCGTCGCTGCCCAGCGCGACCGGGGCGGCGCCGACCGCGACGGCTGCCGCGGAGCCCGCGCTCGACCCGCCGGAGGTCATCGCCGGGTTCCACGGGTTCCGCGTCGTCGGGTGGACCGGGTTGTGGCCGACACCGCCGTACCCGAGCTCCGAGACGTTGGTCTTGCCGATCACGATCGCGCCGGCCGCGCGCAGCCGCTCGACGCAGACGTCGTCCTCGGCCGGGACGTGGTCGCGGTACGCCAGGCTGCCGCCGGTCGTCCGCAGGCCCGCGGTCGGGATCAGGTCCTTGACCGCGACCGGCACACCGGCCAGCGGACCGAGCGGCGTACCGTCGACGAGTTTGCGGGTCAGCCGTTCGGCGGCCGCGAGCGCACCGTCGGCGTCGAGCAGGCAGTACGCGTGCAGCACCGGATCGGTGGCGGCGATCCGTTCCAGGAAGATCTCCACGACCTCCGTCGGCGACACCTCCCGATGGTTGACCGCGGCAACGAGCTCGCCGGCGGTCGCGCGCCACGGGTCGATCACGCGGCGTCCGCGAGGACCTGCCGGATGTGCCGGGCGCTGACCTGGATCGCCTCCACCGCCTCGTCGTACCCGAACTTCGCCTCGGCGATCTCCCGCACGGTCGGCTCTTGGCCGGAGTCGATCCGGTCGGTGAAGTCCTGGGCCAGCGCGAGGTACGACGAGAACTCGCCGACGGTCAGGTCCGGGTGCCCGGCCTGCCACTCGGGGTCGTACACCTCGACCAGCGTGCCGTAGACGTTCGGCCGCTTCTCCGTCGTGAAGGTCGGGTAGGTCTTCTGCCCCTCGACGTCCGGTTGCCGGCACTCGATGGTCAGGTGCACCTTCGGGTTCGCCGCCGCGACGATCGGCAGGATCGCGCCGAAGTCGACCACGCCGTCGCCGACCGGACGGCTCTGCATGATCACCCCGCCCTCGGCGAGCACCAGCGCCGCGTCCTTCAGATGCGTCTGCCGGACGTACGGCGCGACCCGGCGCGCGACCGCGACCGGGTCCTCGGCCCGGTGCAGGCCGTTCGAGGTGTCGTAGACGATGCCGAGCACGTCCGGGCCGACCGCCTCGACCAGCCGCACGACCTCGTGGCTGGTGATCTCCTCGTGGGTTTCCAGGTTGACGTGGACATCGTTGTCAAGGGCAACCGGACGGAGCTTGCGCAGGAACGCCGCGGTGGCCTCCAGCTGCCGCCGCCAGGGCGCGTCGGTGCGGAACCGGTCATAGCTGCGGAACCCCGGGTACGGCTGCCGGTTCGCGGTCGCGGCCCACAGCTCGCGGACGCCGATCCGCGCGCACGCCGCGATCATCCGCTCGAACCCGAGCAGCGTGTCGCCGTCCCCGACCCGGCGCAGCTCCGGCGCCTCGGGCATCGCGTACGGATTCACCTTGCCGAGGCCGGCTTCGAGGTACAGTCCGAGTTCGTCGGCGCGGGTCCGGACGTCCCGCAGTACGCCGCTGTCGAGCGTCGGCGTGATGTCCAGGACGCTGCGGAAGAACACCCCGTCGAGGCCGAGCTCGTGGGCGTGGTCGAGGGTTCCGACCGGCCCGCGGGTGGCTGCCTCGGGGATCTTCCGGCCGTCGATTCCAACCTTCACGGGACCTCCTCCAACGCCGACAATTGGGATACGGTATACGCGTTTCCCGAGGCCGGTGTCAAGGGTCCGGCCCTTGTCCGCAAGGAGGTTCCACGATCATGAGCGCACTTCCGTTCGGCGTCGGCGCCCGCTGGGTGCTGCCGAATCCAGCCCCGATCACCGAGGTCGTCGAGGCGGTCGCCGACCTCGGCCTGGCGGGTGTCCTGACACCGTCGGTCTTCGACCTCACCGACACCCTCGACGCCCAACTGCTGGCCGAGCTCGCCGACACCGCCAAGGCCCGCGGCGTGCGACTCGCGGCCGGCATCCCGTACCTGCACCCCTTCCGGCTGGACCAGGACAAGCACTTGATGCAGGCGGGCGACGGCGACCCGGTGGCCGGCGTACGACGGGCCCTGGAAGCCGTGAAGCCGCTCGGCGGCCGGGACGTCCCGTTCGTCCTCGGGTACGTCGAGGACCGGTTCAGCACCGTGGTGCCGTGGGAGGACCAGCTCCGGCTGTCGACGCAGCTGCTCGGCAAGCTCGCGCCGGTACTGCGCGACCTCGAGCTCCGGCTGTGCATCAAGACGCACGAGGAGATCACCACATTCGAGATCGTCCGGATGATCGAGGCGGTCGGCGACGACGTACTGAGCGTCGGCTTCGACCCGGTGAACGTGTACCTGCGGATGGAGGACCCGCTGCTCGCGCTCGACCGGGTCGCGCCGTACGTCGGCCACGTGTACGTCGACGACGCGACCTTTGTCAGTACAGGACAATCACTTGCGCGACGGTTGTGCCCACTCGGCAACGGGTTGCTGGACTGGTCCGCAATCCTTGCCAGGCTTGCGGATTCGGCCCCCGAGCTGTGGATCGACCTGCACAAGGGCCAGTACGGGATCAGCCCCTACGACAGTACCTGGACCACGGCGCACCCGGACCTCAGCGTGTACGAGTACGGACGGGTGGTGAACGCGGCAACCACCGCGGCGCGGTCGTTCACGACCGCCGAGGCAGAGGGACTGACGGCAGCGCAGGCCGACGTGCACAGCCGGTTCCTCCCGGCCGTCCGAACAATGTCGGGTTACTCCTTGACTTGGCGCTGAAAAGCGTCACATGCTTGGGATACCGAATACCTAAATGGCTCGCGGTCCACCGTCTTCGCGGCCGTCGTTCTGCCGGCACTTCCCTCGTCAGAATCCACGCAGAAATGGGGTGTATCCCCGCATGTCCACGTTTCGCCGACGCACCCGCGTCCTGACCTGTCTGGCCGCCGTCTCGGCGGTCGGTCTGCTTCCGGCGTGCGCCGCGAGCCAGGACCAGGCCGCCGCCAAGGGCCAGGCCGGGTCGAAGGAGATCGACGTTGCGTACTCGCAGCCGTTGAACACCCTCGACCCGATCCGGGCCGACCAGAACCAGACCAACACCATCGACGACACCGTCTACGACACGCTGCTCGCCTACGACACCGACTCGAAGCTGGTGCCGAGTGTCGCGAAGGAGTTCACGCTCGCCAAGGACGCGAGGTCGATCACCCTGACGCTGCGCGACGACGTCAAGTTCCACGACGGGTCGACGCTGACCGCCGACGACGTTCAGTACACCCTCGACCGCTACAAGCGGGTCGGCCAGGGCATCGCCTCGGCACTCGGCGTGTACAAGTCGACCACGATCAAGGACCCGACGCACCTGACGATCAACCTGACCGAGCCGAACTCCCGGTTCGTCAGCTGGCTGTCGAAGTTCTACCTGCTGGACAAGAAGCTGCTCACCAGCAACGCCGGCAACGACGACGGCCAGACCTGGCTGCACTCGCACGACGCCGGCTCCGGCCCGTTCGCCATCGACCAGGGCAAGGATCCGGTGAAGGTCACCCGGTTCGACAAGTACTGGCAGTACGACGCGAGCCGGCCGACCGCGATCGTGTTCAAGCAGATCGCCGAGAGCCCGACCAAGCGCGACGAGCTGAAGGCTGGGAACCTCGACGTCGCCCTGACCCTGCAGGCGCCCGACGCGAAGGCACTGGAGACCGCCGACGGGGTCAAGGTCGACTACCTGAACGTGCCGAACACGGCGTACATGTTCATGAACGCCGCGCAGGGCCCGACCGCGAATCCCGTTGTCCGCAAGGCGCTCGCGCTCGCGTACAACTACTCGGCCGGGCTATCCGAGATCCGCGCCGGCAAGGGCAAGATCGAGAACGGGCCGCTGCCACAGACGATGTCGTGCCTGGTGGACTCGCCGCAGTTCTCGCAGAACCTGGACCAGGCGAAGTCGCTGCTCCAGCAGGCCGGGATCAGCAATCTCAAGCTGGTACTGCGGTTCCAGCCGTCGATCACCGACATGGTGCGGGAGTCGACGCTGTTCCAGTCGGACCTGCGCAAGATCGGGGTCGACCTGCAGCTGCAGCCGATCGCGTTCCCGGACTACCTGTCCTCGCTGAGCAGCGTCAAGACGATCCCCGAGCTGACGCTGGTGCAGGACACCGCACCGTCCCCCGATGCCGGTGTGTACCTGGCGAAGTCGTACGACTCGCAGGCGATCGGCACGACCAACCGGGCCGGTTACAAGAACGCCAAGGTCGACGCGCTGCTCACCCAGGCCGACGCGACGAGTGACGAGAACGCCCGCTGCGAGCTGTACAAGCAGATCCAGACCCAGATCAACACCGACGTACCGGCGATCGACATGTACACGTTGAGCGCTCCGGTCGCGTACCGGTCCGACCTCACCGGCATCGTCGCCAGCCAGACCGTGTACCCGGTGTCCTTGCGGGGGGTGCGAGTGGGATGAGCAAACCCAGTGCCGTCAGAGGCAGCCTGTGGTTCCTGACCCGCCGGATCGGCGCGTCGGCGGTGACCGTCCTCGTCCTGGTGATCGTCGTGTTCCTGATGATCAAGGCGATCCCGGGCGACGAGGCCAAGGTGGCCGCCGGTGAGTCGGCGTCGCCCGAGCAGGTCGCGGCGGTCCGCCACCAGCTGGGCCTCGACAAGCCGGTGATCGGCCAGCTGCTGGTGTTCGTCAAGCACCTGCTGCACGGTGACCTCGGGACGTCGATCGCCACCCACACGACCGTCGCCAGCGGGGTCGCCGCGGCCCTGCCGCCGACCCTCGAACTGGTCGTACTGGCGATGCTCCTGATGGTGCTGTTCGCGTTCCCGGCGGCGGTTGTCTCGGCCGCCAACCGGGACCGCTCCCGGGACCTGGTCACCCGGTTCTCGGTGCTCACGCTGGCCGCGATCCCGACCTTCTGGCTGGCCCTCGAACTGCAGAACGTGCTCGCCGCCAAGTGGCACGTGTTCCCGATCTCCGGCGTCCTGTCCCGCGGCGTCACGGTGCCGCACCGGACCGGGTCGGTGATGCTGGACTCGTTGCTGGCGGGCAACTTCGCGGCCTTCTCGAACGCGTTCCAGCACTTCCTGCTGCCGGCGTTCGTGCTGATGATCCCGTTCGCGAGCTCGCTCTACCGGGCCTTCCGGGCCGAGCTGATCTCGGTGTTCGCCCGCGACCACATCACGGTGGCGCGGGCCAAGGGCCTGCCGCGCCGGCTGCTGATCCGGCAGCACGTGGTGCCGAACGCGCTCGGGCCGGCGCTGACCATCCTCGGCATCGAGTTCGGCTACATGATCGGCGCCGCCGTCCTGGTCGAGGCGATCTTCGGCATCAACGGCGTCGGCTCGTACATGACGACCGCGGTGGCCAACAAGGACACGTTCGCGGTGCTCGGCTGCGTACTGGTGATCGGCGTCGTCGTCGTCCTCACCAACCTCGTGGTCGACATCCTGCAACTGCTCCGCGACCCGCGCATCCGGGCGTCCCAGACAGGAGTTTCCTGACATGACGACAGTGGCAACAGCCGGCTGGGTGCGTACCCGCCGCCGTCAGATCGCCAAGCACCCCAAGGTCGCGCTGGTCATCTACGCAGTACTGTTCCTGATCCTGCTCACCGTGATCTTCGGCCCGCTGGTGGCGCCGGCCTCGGTGAACACCTCCAACATCCTCGAGGCGCTGCAACCGCCGAGCGCGCAGCACTGGCTCGGCACCGACCAGCAAGGACGCGACGTCCTCTGGCGGGTGGTCGTCGGCGCCCGCGCGTCGGTCGCGTCCGCCGTACTGATCGTGATCGGCTTCTCGCTGATCGGCGTGCTGGTCGCGACGCTTGCCACCGCGTTCGGCCGGGCGGTCGACGAGGTGGTCATGCGGGTCGTCGACAGCGTGATGTCGATCCCGCCGATCATCTTCGCGCTCGGGGTCGCGGCGGCCCTCGGCCCGAGCCTGAAGTCCGCGATCATCGCCCAGACGCTGACCGGCTGGCCGTACACCGCCCGGCTGCTGCGCGGGATCATGCGGCAGACCGCGGCGTCGGACTTCGTCGAGGGCGCCCGGCTGCTGGGTTCCTCGCGCCTGCGGGTGATGGCCCGGCACGTGCTGCCGAACTCGCTCGACGTGATGGTGGTCAAGTGGGCCGGCGACATGGGCAACACGATCCTGGTGCTCGGCGCACTGTCCTTCGTCGGCGTCGGCGCGCAGCCGCCGAGCGCCGAGTGGGGCGCCGCGATCACCGCGGCGAAGGGCGACCTGTCGGTCGCCTGGTGGCCGGCCCTCGCCCCCGGGGTGGCGATCGCCGTCACCGCGATCGCGTTCGGCCTGCTCGGCGACTCGCTGCAGCGGCACTTCAACGCGGACCTCGTCTAACCCAACGGACTACAGGAGTCAGCAGACCATGCGACTTGGCATCGACGGCAAGAAGATCCCCGAGGCGGACAAACGCGGACCGATCGGCAGCCTGCAGCACGCCGCCGAACTCGGCATGGACGGGATCTTCTTCCGGACCGTGCTCGACCTCAGCCCCGACCTGGACCCCGGCCTGCTGGCCGAGATCCGGCAGCAGGCCGACCGGGCGGACCTCTACCTGGAGACCGGCCTGGGCAAGGTGAACCCGTTCGCGAACCCCGAGACGCCCGAACTACGGGCCCTCGGCAACGGTGACATCGTGCTCGGATTCCGCCGGATGATGGAGGCCTGCGCGGAGATCGGCTGCACCGAACTCTGGGTCGGTACGGCGAACTACAAGCGCGCGTACCGCGGCAAGCTCGCCTACGACCGGTTCCGCACCGACGTGGCGTGGACCGAGCAGCTCGAGGCGACCGCGGACTTCCTGAAGATCCTGGCGCCGATCGCGATCGACCTCGGCCTGCACCTGAACATCGAGACGCACGAGGAGATCACCTCGTTCGAGGTGCTCCGGCTGGTCGAGACGGTCGGACCGGAGGCGGTCGGCATCACGTTCGACACCGGCAACGTGCTGCAGCGGATCGAGCACCCGGTACGGTCCGCCGAACGCGTCGCGCCGTACGTCCGGCAGACGCACGTCAAGGACGCCGCGCTGGTCCACGTACCGGGCGGGATCGGCTACCAGATGCGGCCGGTCGGCACCGGCGCGATCGACTTCGCGTCGATCCTGCGGATCCTGAACGCCGCGAACCCGGACCTGAACCTGACGCTGGAGACCGACCGTTCGCACGCGGACAACCCGCCCGGTACGCCGGAGCTCAACATGCTGATCGAGCTCGACGACCAGGGCTTCCTCGACGGGCACCCGGACCTGACCGTCAGCGAACTGTCGGAGTACCTGCGGATGGTCCGCGACTACGAGCAGCGCGTCCGGGACGGCGAGGTGCCGACGCTGGACGAGTACCGGGCGCAGCCGTACGGGTTCGACGAGGCGATCGCGTTCATCAAGCGGTCCCGCGACCACATCCGGACGCTGTGTGCCGCACAGGGTATTCCGCTCACGCCGACCGCCGCCGCGCTCTGAGGAGAAGTGATGATCAACCCGGACCACGAGTTCCGCGTCGAGGGCAGCCACTGGATCAGCCCGGTCAACTTCGACGCCGAGGTGACCGGCGACTTCGACTTCCCGAAGCCGCTCGGCCTGATCGACAGCACGCTGCGGAAGATCCGCTACACCGCCGGCGCCACCACGTCCGTCGACGGCTTCCTCCGGGTCGCGGCCGCGCTGGAGCAGGCCGGGATCAAGGACGAGAGCCTGAACCTGGACTGGTGGGGCGACCCGCAACCGAACCGCCGCGAGCTCGAACTGGTCCGGGAGATCCTGGCCGGCGGGTTCGCGTTCACCACCAACGTGTACGCCGACCGGCTGCTCGGCCAGGGCGAACCGGAGCCCGAGATCGACCCGCGCGGCGTCGTCGACCTGCTGGCCGGACTCGGCGCGAAAGTGATTGCCCCAGGCATCGTTCAGGCGCCGTCGGCGGAGGCCGAGGCACGGCAGTTCAAGCAGCTCGAGAACACCCTGTCCTACGCCAAGGAATGCGGTCTCGGCTACACGATCACGCTCGCGCAGTGCGGCCGCCGCGACTGGGACGCGCTGCTCCGCGCGGCGAACGTCGCGGTCGAGCTCGGCGCCCGGCGGCTGGACCTGATGGACTCGACCAGCAGCCTGTCGCCCGAGGCGATGAAGGTGTTCATCCGCCGCTTCAAGGCGGGCCTGAAGTCCCAGGTGCCGTTGACGATGCACGTCCACGACGACTTCGGCCTCGGTACGGCGGGAGCGATCGCCGCCGCGATCGCCGGCGCCGGCCCGGACGTGTCGGTCAACGGTACGTCGTACCGCTGCGGCTTCCCGCCGTTGGAGGAGGTCGCGACGTCGCTCGAAGTCCTGTACGGCGTCGACACCGGGATCGAGCTCGGCAAACTGCAGGGGTTGTCCGAGCTGGTCGCGTACGAGACCGGCGTACCGCTGCCGCAGCTCAAGCCGATCAGCGGGACGTACGCGTACCTGAAGCACACGCCGGGCGATGTACTCGCCTGTCTGCGCGACGGTGCCAATGCTTTCCCGCCGATCTCGGGCTGCCTGCACGCCAGTGTCACCGGCGCCGAGGTGAAGTGGGTGTGGGACAGCCTCAACACCCGGGCCATGGTCCGGCAGCTCGGTGTCCTGCTCGGTACCGAGCTGAAGCCCGATCAGGTCGACGACGTGCTGGAGGCCCTGGACCGGGCCGTCAACGCCAAGTCGACGTACCCGCGCTGGCTGGAACGGGACGAGGTCGAGACGATCTTCGCCGCCGTGGTCAGCGGCCAGCTCTAGCCCGCCGAAAGCCGAGACCATGAATGCGACAACGTCTATGACACGCAAGGCGCCTGCAGATGCGGCGGAGACGACCGGCACGGTGCTGTCGATCAAGGACCTGACCATCGACGCCGGCCCGGTGGACGAGCCGCTGCGGCTGGTCGACGGGTTCAGCCTCGAGGTCGGCGCCGGCGAACGGGTCGCGCTGGTCGGCGAGTCCGGCTCCGGCAAGTCGGTCACGGCCCGGGCCGTGCTGCGGCTCGACCCCGGGTTCCGGCTGAACGGCTCGATCCGGCTGGCCGGGCAGGAGGTCCTGAAGCTCAAGCCGAACGAGCTGACCCGGATCCGCGGCCGCAAGGTCGGCATGGTCTTCCAGGATCCGCTCAGCTCGCTGAACCCGTTGATGACGATCGGCGCCCAGGTGATGGAACCGCTGCTGATCAACGGCGTCGGCAAGAAGGAGGCGCAACACCGCGCCGAGGCCGTGCTGGACGAGCTGGGCGTGGTGAACGCGGCGCAGCGGATGAAGGCCTACCCGCACGAGTTCTCCGGCGGTATGCGGCAGCGCGTCGTACTTGCGATGGCGCTGATCGCGGACCCGGCGCTGCTGATCGCGGACGAGCCGACGACGGCGCTCGACGTACGGGTGCAGGAGCAGGTGCTGTCGCTGCTCGACCGGGTCTCCTGCGACCGCGGTCTCGCCGTACTGCTGATCACGCACGACCTCGGCACCGTCGCGGGCTTCGCCAACCGGGTCGCGGTGATGTACGCCGGCCGCAAGGTCCAGGAGGACTCGGTCGACCGGCTGTTCGGCGACCCGGCGCACCCGTACACCCGGGGGCTGCTGGACGCCGTACCGCGGATGGACCGAGTCGTGCACCGGCTGACCACGATCCCGGGCGCACCGCCGCATCCGGGCGCCCGGCCGACCGGGTGTGCGTTCCACCCGCGCTGCCCGAAGGCCATGGACAAGTGCAAGGTCGACATCCCGGTACTGGCGCCCGCGCCGGCCGGCGGACTGGTCGCGTGCCACCTGTACGACGGAGAACTGTCATGATCGACCTCGAACTCGTCAACGTCTGCAAGACCTACCAGGCCGTCGGCCGGGAGCCGGTGAAGGCGCTCGACAACGTCTCGCTGACCGTCCCGGGCGGCACGATCAGCGGCCTGGTCGGCGAGTCGGGCTCCGGCAAGACGACGTTCATCCGCTGCGTGATGGGCATCGAGAAACCCGACTCGGGGTCGATCACGTACGACGGGATCGACCTGACCAAGCCGTCGCGCGCGCAGCAGCGCCGGATCCACCGCGAGATCCAGCTGGTGTTCCAGGACCCGACGGCGAGCCTGAACCCGCGGATGACGGCGTACCAGCTGATCTCCGAAGGCCTCGTGATCCACAACCTGGCCCGCACCGAGGCGGAGAAGAAGTCGAAGGTGATCGAGCTGCTGGAGATGGTCGGGCTCGGCGAACGCGACCTGGACCGGCGGCCGAAGTCGTTCTCCGGTGGCCAGCGGCAACGCATTGCGATCGCCCGCGCGCTCGCGGTCAGCCCGAAGCTGCTGGTCTGCGACGAGCCCGTGTCGGCGCTCGACGTGTCGGTCCAGGCCCAGGTGCTGAACGTCCTGCACGACATGCAGGAGGAGCTCGGGCTGACCATCCTGTTCATCGCCCACGACCTCGCCGTGGTCCGGCAGATCTGCTCGACGGTCGCGGTGATCAAGACCGGGCAGATCGTCGAGCGCGGGCCGTCCGAGCAGGTCCTCGCGGCGCCCGAACACGAGTACACGAAGGCGCTGGTCGCGGCGATCCCGATCCCGGATCCGGTGATCGCGCGGCAGCGTGCCGCCGAACGGGTGGCCGGCTGACATGGGCGTCGGCCTCGACGCGCGCCACTTCCCGCCGGAGATCACCCGGCGGGGGCCGCACGCCGTCCTCGACCACGCCGTCGCGCTGGGCGCCGGCGGCGTCTTCTTCCGCACGCTCTTCGACATCAGCCCGACCCTCGATCCGGGCCTGCTCCGGGAGATCCGCTCGCACGCGGACGCGACCGGGCTGTACCTGGAGGGTGGGCTCGGCAAGGTCAACCCGTTCGCGGCCGCGGAAACTCCGGAACTACGGGCCTTCGGCAACGGCGACGTGGTGCTCGGGATCCGCCGTACGGTCGAGGCGGCCGCGGCGATCGGGCTCACCGACCTGTGGGCCGGGACCGCGAACTACAAACCGCAGTACGCCGGCATCCTCGGGTTCGACCGGTTCCGCACCGACGTCGCGTGGAGCCGTCAGCTCGCCGCGATTTCCGGATTTCTGACCACGCTTGCTCCGATCGTGCGCGACCTCGGGGTGCACCTGAACCTGGAGACGCACGAGGAGATCACCTCGTTCGAGCTGGTCCGGATCGTCGAGGAGGTCGGCCCGGACGTCGTCGGCATCGTGTACGACACCGCGAACATGCTGCACCGCGCGGAGCACCCGGTGCACACCGCGCGCCGGGTCGCGCCGTACGTCCGGCAGACCCATCTCAAGGACGCCGCGCTGCGCTGGGTGCCCGACGGTGCCGAGTACCAGCTGCGGCCGTGCGGCGCGGGCGTGGTCGACTTCGCCGCGATCGTGCCGCTGCTGCTCGCGCACAACCCGGAGCTGCGGCTGACGCTGGAGTGCGACGACGTACGACGTCCCGGCGAGCCGCCGATGTCGATGCTGACCGAGCTCTCGAATCCCCTGTATTTCCAGGGACATCCGGACCTTGGCGTGGATGAGTTCCTCGCCTACTCCCAGCTCGTCGACGCGCACGAGGACCGGGTCCGGCGCGGCGAGGTGGAGAGCTTCGAGGAGCATTCGCGCCGTCCGTTCGGGCTCGAGCAGTGGAACTCCGTCGCGGTCGCGAGCGCGGCGTACATCGCCGTCGTCGAGGCGTCGACCGAGCTTGCCCAGGTGGGATAACCGATAGGAGCAGAGACAGATGACCCATGAGATTCCCGTGGAGGTGCTGCGCAAGCGGCTCGACCGGGTGCGCGGGTGGATGGCCGAGCAGGACGTCGACGTCCTGATCGGGTACGGCGCACCGGGCTGGATGGGCTCGCGGACGCTCACCGCGGGGTACGTGCGCTACCTGACCGGCTGGACGTCCTCCGGCCTGCCCGCGATGGTCGTGCTGCCCCGCGAGGGCACCGCGTCGATCATCACGATGGGCCCGCACGACACCCGCGCGTTCGAGCTCCGGTCGAGCTGGTTCGGCGACATCGAACGCGCCGGCGCGGCCACCGGCTGGGGAAAGACGGTTTCCGATCACGTTCGCCGGCTCGCCCCGGGCCGGGTCGCGACCTTCGGCTTCGGCGAGGTCCCGTACCCGCTGGCCGTCGACCTGTACGCCGCCCTCGACGGCCACCCGCAGGTCGACGCCGAGCCGACGCTGGACGCGATGCGGCTGGTCCGGGACCCGGAGGAGATCGAGATGCACCGGATCGGCGCCGGGATCTCGGACGCGATGATCCAGGCCGCGATGGCGGGCGCGGTCGCCGACGGGATGACCGGCGACCGACTGATGGCGACCATCGAGAACACCGGCCGGCTGCTCGGCGCCGGTACGCCGGGCACCTGGCTGACGCTCGACGAGCACCCGGTGACGACGTACATGGAGGCGATGGAGATCGCCAAGCCGGTCGGCCCGAACGACCGGGTCCAGCTCGGCACCAACCTGAGCTACCAGGGGTACTTCGCGCAGGGCCTGCGGATCGGCGTCCGGGGCAAGCCGTCGGCCAAGCTCCGCGAGTACGCCGAGCACCTGATCGAGATCCAGGACGCCGGACTGGCCGCGATGGTGCCGGGAGCGAAACTGCACACGGTCAGCGACGCGATCGAGAGCGGGATCGACAAGTTCTGCCCGTACGAACGGGACAAGGACCCGTTCCGGTTCCAGTCCTGCCACGGCCTCGGGCTGAACTACGTGGAGCCCGGAATGGCCCGCGACCTGAACGCCCGCCGGGACAAGTCCCGCGACGGCGAGGACGGCGTGACGATCGTCGAAGGCATGGTGATCGAGGTACACCCGAACTTCACCACCCCCGAGGTCGGCCACGTCTGCGCCGGCGACATGGCCCTGGTCACCAGCACGGGTGCGGAATGGCTGACGAAGTTCCCGCGCGGCCTGTTCCAGCTCTGAGCGCACCGCCCGCGGCCCGGGATCACCCGGGCCGCGGTGGTGTTCAGGCTGCTTCCGGGCAGGGTTCGGCCTGCGGTACGACGGCCTTCGCGCGGGCGAAGTACGGCAGCGTGAGGTGCACGATCATCCCGATGCTCAACGCGAACACGATCGTGCCGACGCCGAGGTTGCCGCCGAGGATCGCGCCGGCCGTGACCACCGCGATCTCGAGGCAGGTCCGGACCAGGCGGACCGATCCGCCGGTCAGCCGGACCAGCCCGGTCATCAGCCCGTCCCGCGGCCCGGACCCCATCCGGGAGCCGATGTACGCCGCCGTACCGATGCCGTTCAGGATCACGCCGGCGACGAGGAAGATGCCGGCGGCAACCGGTCCGTGCGGTGCGGGCAGGATCCGGGTGAAGAAGTCCAGGCCGAACCCGGTCAGCGCGACGTTCGTGACCGTGCCGAGGCCCGGGCGCTCGCGCATCGGGATCCAGAGCAGCAGGACCACGCCGCCGATGATCATCGACCACTGGCCGATGGTCAGCCCGAACTGGTGCAGCATGCCCTGCGCGAGGACGTCCCACGGGATCACCCCGAGGTGCGCCTTGATGATCATCACCTCGCCCAGCGCCAGCACGGCGAGCCCGGCCAGCAGTTGCGCGATCCGGCCGGTGCGACGTTCCAGATAGTTCATTCTGTTTCCCAAGATGGAGGATCAGTGACTGACATTGCTTCCGCGGCGCCGTACCGGCTGGCCGCGGTCAACGAGCTCGACGCCGCGGAGTTCGCCGAGCTGCTCGGTGGCGTCTTCGAGAACTCGCCGTGGGTGGCCGAGGACGCGTTCGCGTCGCGGCCGTTCGCGTCCGTCGACGAGTTGCACGGGCGGATGCTGAGCGTCGTACTGGCGGCGCCCCGTGAGCGGCAGGTGGCGTTCCTGAACGCGCACCCGGAGCTGGCCGGGCGCGCGCATCGCTCGGAGGTCACGCGGAACTCGGACGAGGAGCAGGCCGGGGCGGGCCTGAACTCCTTGTCCACCACGGACTCCGCGCACCTCGCGGAGCTGACCGGTGCGTATCGTGCCCGGCACGGGTACCCGTTCATCCTGGCTGTCCGCGGGCTGACGACCGCGGACATCCTGGAGCAGCTGGCGGACCGGGCCGGGCGGGAGACCGCGGCCGAGTTCGAGACCGCGCTGGGCGAGATCGCGAAGATCACCCGGATGCGGCTCGCCCGGCTGGTCGTCGACTGATCCGTCACGGCAGGGTGAGCGGCGACGACTGCGCGTCGACCAGGTACGGCGGTTCGATCGGCTTGAGCGTGTCCATGTCCAGCCGGTACGCGATCGCCGTACCGCCCGGGACGTTGAGCTCCCGGATTTCCGCGTGGTCGACGCCGGCCAGGTGTGCGACCAGCGATCTGAGCGGGTTTCCGTGGGTCGCGACCAGCACCGTGCCGTGGTGGAGATCCGGCAGGACCTTTTGCTCGAAGTACTGCAGGACGCGATCCCTCGAAGTGTTGAGGGATTCGGTCCTCGGGACGCGGATCGCCTGGTAGCGCGGGTCCCGCGCCTGGCTGTGCTCGTCGTCGTCCGCGATCGGCGGCGGGGCGTTGTCCGGCTCGGTCCGCCACGCGGTCACCTCGGCGTTCCCGTAGGTGTTCCGGGCAACGGTCTCCTCGCGGCCCTGGAGGATTCCGTAGTGCCGCTCGTTCAGCCGCCAGTCCCGGCGTACCGGGATCCACGACCGCTCGGCGTGCTCCAGCATCAGCTCCGCGGTCCGGATCCCCCGCTGCTGCAGGGATGTGTGGACGACGTCCGGTACGACGTTCCGCTCCCGCAGCAGCCGTCCGCCCTGGGCGGCCTCGGCCCGGCCGGCGTCGGTGAGGCCTACGTCGCACCAGCCGAGGAAGCGGTGCTCGACGTTCCAGGGCGTCTGGCCGTTGCGGACCAGCAGCAGGGTGCTGGTGCCCATCAGCGGTCGCCGACGCCGGTCGGACGCTCCGCGCCACGGAACGGGAAACGCGTCCGGAAGTCGTCGGCGGCGTTCTCGAAGGTGCTGAACGTGACGCCCTCGTGGGACTTCCAGTAGTCCAGCAGTCGCTCGAGCATCAGCAGGACCTGCGGCCGGCCGGACACGTCCGGGTGCAGCGTGACGCCGAAGACGCCGTAGTCGAGCTCGCGGACGACCCAGTCGAACTGGTCGTTCCAGAGCTGCTCGATGTCGCGCGGCGACACGTAGCCGTGGCTGTTCGCGGCATGCTTGTTGAACATCATCGGCGGCAGGTCGTCGACGTACCAGTTGCCGCAGAACTCGACCAGGTCCACCTCGTGCCCGTGCTGCAGCGGCTTCATCCAGTCGGTGGCCTGCTTGCCGAAGTCGATCTTCGTCCAGGCGTCGCCGACCCGGGCGTAGAACGGCACGAAGTCGTTGTAGTTCTGCGAGTGGTCGTAGGAGAATCCGTTCTCCAGCAGCAGTGCCGACGTCGACTCGCTCATCTCCCACCACGGCGCGACGTACCCGCGCGGGCGGCGGCCGCTGAGCTTCTCGACCAGGTCGATGCTGTGCAGCAGCACCTCGCGCTCCTGCTCCGGCGTCATCGCCACCGGGTTCTCGTGGCAGTAGCCGTGGGCACCGATCTCGTGCCCGGCGTCGGCGACCGCCTGCATCTGCGCGGGAAACGTCTCGATCGAGTGCCCCGGGATGAACCAGGTGGTCGGGATGTCGTACCGCTCGAACAGCTTGAGCAGCCGGGGAGAGCCCACCTCACCGGCGAAAACGCCGCGCTGGATGTCGTTCGGCGAGTCCTCCCCGCCGTACGAACCCAACCAGCCGGCCACCGCGTCCACGTCGACGCCGATACAGATCTTGATGTCCTTGGCCATCACCGAGGTCCTCTCATCTGGGATGCCGTATACCAAATGAGATTAGATCGACAGAATTCCGGACGTCAATGGACGAATCCCGAAAAGCCTTGTGGACTAGGCTTCTTCGGCCTTCTCCTCGGTGTGGAACAACCACTTGAGAGCGCGCTCGCGGTTGGTCTGGACGTGCGCCATCGCGGCCTCCGTGGCCCGCTCCGGGTCACGCGACGCGACCGCCTCGAGCAGCGCGCGGTGCTCGGCGACCAGGTCGCCCGGGTGCGCGTGCTGGCGGAACAGCCAGTGCAGCCGGCCCTGCAGCGGCTCGAGCAGCCCGCCGAGGATCTCGTTCCCGCAGATCTTGATCAGCTCGTCGTGGAAGCCGACGTTCGCCTGCTGGACCTTGTCGACGGCACCCTTCGCGTCGGCCTGCTCGGCACGCTCGAGCAGCTTCCGCAGCCGGGTGATGTCGGCGTCCGACGCGTTCGACGCGGCCAGCCGGGTCGCGCACACCTCGAGCGCCTCGCGGACCTCGAAGAGCTTCACCACGTCGCTCTCCGACAGCTGCTTGACGACCACGCCCTTGCGCGGCAGCACGGCGACGAAGCCCTCGATCTCGAGCATCCGCAGCGACTCCCGGATCGGGATCCGGGACACCCCGAGCTCGTCGGCGATCTCGCGCTCGATGATCCGTGCCCCGGGGGCATAATCACCGTTGATGATCCGTTCCCGGATCTCGTCCCGCACCCGCTCCCGGAGCGGCCGGTAGTCGGAGTTCAGGTTGACCCGCCGGCCCGAGGCGCGTCCGGCTCCCGCAGAAGTGTTCACACGGGATACGGTAGCCCACTTCCAGGCCGCACCGGCAGGTCTTGACGCACCTTTCGGGTCGCCTTACAGTGGCAGAAAGTTGGTATACCGGATTCCAAGGAGCCGGATGTCTCCCGCTGCCCGCATCGGCATGATCACGCCCTCGTCGAACACCTGCCTGGAGCCTACGACGTACCGGATCCTCGGCGCGCACCCCGAGGTGACCGTGCACTTCGCCCGCGTCCCGGTGACCCGGATCGCGGTGGACGCCGGCTCGGACCAGCAGTTCAGGTCCGACGCGATGGTCGCCGCGGCCCGCCAGCTCGCCGACGCCCGCGTCGACGTGGTCGTCTGGAACGGGACCGCGGGTTCCTGGCTCGGCGCCGACCACGACCACCGGCTGACCGCCGAGATCGCGGCCGCGACCGGCGTACCGGCGACCACCTCGACGCTGGCGATGCTCGCCGCCTTCGACGCGTACGACGTACACCGGCTCGGCCTGGCCACGCCGTACACGGCGGACGTCAACGAGCGGATCGTCGCGGTCTACCTGGCCGAGGGCGTCGACGTCCTCCACGACTCCGCGCTGGGGATCAGCGACAACGAGGCGTTCGCCCGGGTCCCTCCGTCCGACGTCGCGACGCAACTGCGTGCCGTCGGTGCCGGCGTGGACGGCGTCGCGGTGCTGTGCACCAACGTGTACGGCGCCGCGCTCGCGGAACCGCTCGAGGCCGAGCTCGGCGTACCGGTGTTCGACAGCGTCGCGATCACGCTGTGGCACGCGCTCCGGCTGGCCGGCCGCCCCCTGCAACTCCCCGGATACGGGACCGTCCTTCTGAATCGGAGAGCCTCATGAGACTTGTCACGTTCGCGCCCGACGATACCGACGGAGCCGACCGGCTCGGCGCGCTGATCACCGACGACAGCGTCCTCGACCTCACCGCGGCCGCGGTGGACGACCCGCGGCTGCGGTCGATGCCGGCCCTGATCGCGTCCGGCGACGACGGGCTGAAGATCGCCCGCGACCTGCTCGACCGGGCCGAGTTCGTCCGCCCGCTCGACTCCGTCCAGCTCCGGGCGCCGATCCCGCGCCCGGTGAAGAGCGTGTACTGCGTCGGCCTGAACTACCGGTCCCACGTCGAGCAGAACGCCACCGCACTGGGCCTCGCGCCCGACATCCCCGACGTACCGCTGTTCTTCACCAAGCCGGTCACGTCGGTGATCGGCCCGGACCAGCCGATCCGGCACGACAGCCGGCTGACCGCGACGCTGGACTACGAGATCGAGCTGGCGATCGTGATCGGCAAGGGCGGCACCTGGATCCCGCGCGAACAGGCCGCCGAGCACATCTTCGGCTACACGGTCGTGAACGACGTCAGCGCCCGCGAGCTGCAGTGGCGGACGAGCCAGTTCCTGTACGGGAAGGGCCAGGACAGCTACTGCCCCGTCGGCCCGGCGATCACCACCGCGGACGCGATGCCCGCGCTCGACGACGTCGTACTGCGGTTGCTCGTCAACGACGACGTACGGCAGGAAGAGGCCGCCGGAAACATGATCTTCGCCCCGGAAACCGTTGTCGCGGAGCTTTCCCGCGGCATCACGCTCGAACCCGGCGACATCATCAGCCTCGGCACACCCGGCGGCTGCGCGTACCAGATGGTGCCTACGCAGTACCTCGTCCCCGGCGACACCGTCGTCATGGAGGTCACCGGGATCGGCCGGATGACCAACCCCGTCGTGGAAGTGGCCCCCGCTCGGCACCGTGCGGCAAGTCCCTCACATCCCTGACCAGCAACGAACTCCACGCCGCGGCCGCGTACACGACCGCCGCGACGAGCGTGACGTGCCGGGCCCCGAACCGATCGGCGAGGGGTCCGGCCGCCAGCGTTCCGGCGGGAATCGCGACGAACGACAGCAGGTCGTCGATCGACGCGATCCGCGACAGGACGCCACGATCGACGTGCTCCTGCAAGGACGTGTCCCAGCTGATCCCCGAGATCGAGAAGCCGACGCCGGCCGCGAACGCCGTACCGAGCACCCAGACCGGCCCGGCGCCAAGACCGAGCGCGACGAGCGGCAACGCACCGAGAACGCTGAGGATCTGACCGGTCCGCAGCAGGTGCCGCAGGACCAGGCGATACATGACGGCACTCATCACCAGCAGCCCGACGCCGCGCGCGCTCAGCGTGAAACCCCACAGCTTCTCCCCCGTGAGCGGCGGGCCGAGAACCTGCCAGACACCCGTCTGCGCGAAGTTCATCACCGCGAACGACGCCGTGACCACCCACACCCAGCGGATCCTGCGGAACTCCTGCCAGCCGTTGACCGGCGCGGTCCGGCGCATCATCGGCGCGGCCACGCGCAGCCGGCTCAGGAGCAGCGCCGCCAGCAGATAGCTGACAGCGTCGACCGCGATCGTCGGCCCACTCCCCACCGTCGCGACCAGCACCCCGGCCACCGCCGGCCCGACGATCTTGGTGCCGTTCCGGATCGAGCTCAGCACAGAGTTCGCTTTCCGAAGCTGCTCCTTCTCCACCAGCTCCGCAACCATCCCGCGCAAAGCCGGCGAAGTGAACGCGTCCAGGACCCCGTTGACCGCACTCAACACGCTGATCACGACAAGGCTGTAGTGGTGCGTGATCAGCAGTACGGCGACCGCGCCCTGAGCGACGGCCGCGCCCGCGTGCGCCGCGACGAGCACCGTACGCCGGGGAATCCGGTCGGCGACCGCGCCGCCGATCAGCACGAAGCACAGCATCGGGACCATCCGCGCGGTGAGCACGATGCCGAACTGCTTGACCGGCTCTCCCGCCCGGCCACCGCGACCGAGCTCGCCGCCGAACTCGGGCTCTCACTGGGCACCGTGGGCAGGCATCTGCGGATCCTCCGGGAAGCCGGGTTGATCGTCGGTCTGCGCGACGGCCACAAGGTGGTGTACCGCTTGACCGTGCGCGGCGCCGACCTGATCACGTATAATTAAAGATGCAGCCTCCGGCACGGTTCCCGTGTGCGGAGGCTTCTTTGTATGACCCTTCTCTACAAAGCCGCGGGCAAGATCCGCGGAGACGAGATCCTCCCCCTCAACCAGCTCCGGCACCGCTACCCCGACGTGTACGAGCGCGAGGTCCGCAAGTACGACGGGCGCCCGGAGCGGCTGGCCACCCCGGTGTACCCGCTCGGGTGCGGCTGGGCCGACGTGGTGTTCCTGTCGCCGGTGCACCCCGCCCCGATCTTCGAGGCCATGCAGGAATCCGGCCGGATCGGACCGGTCGTCATCGACTACTGGACCCTCGACGCCGACCTCCTCGACCCGGCCGACACCTGCATCCTGCTGAAGCGCCACGACCCGGAGATGAAACCGCAACCTCCCGAGGACTTCATTCCGTACTCCCCCGCCGCCGCGGCCGGCCTGTCCACCCCCACCGAACGCGCCCTGCACCGCCTCCGCAACCTCAACGCCACCGAGCCGCTCTACCCGTGGGCCGACATCCCGCACATCCTGCACCGCGGCAGCCTCCCCGTGGCGTTGTTCCGCACCGCGGCCGGCAACCCCGTCACCGGTTGATCAACCTCGCCGTACCGGTCCACGCTCGAGACACCACCATCTAGGAGGCACCATGCGCAGCGCGATCCTGAACATCACCTTCGACAGCACCGATCCGCAACGCCTGGCCGCCTTCTGGAGCCAGGTCACCCGCCGTCCCGCCAGCTTCCACGACATGCCCGGCAACCCGTTCTGGACGGTCGGCGGCGAAGGCGGCGTCAGCCTGGTCTTCGTCCGCGTCCCCGAAGCCAAGGCCACCAAGAACCGCCTCCACCTGGACCTCGTCCCCCACGACGGCTCCCAAGACGCCGAACTCGCTCGCCTCCAGTCCCTGGGCGCCCACATCCAGGACGACCGCCGCACCAAGTCCCCCGGCGGCTGGGTAATCCTCACCGACCCGGAAAACAACGAGTTCTGCCTCGAAGCAGGCGACTGACCGGTCAGCTGACCTTCACGCCGAGGGCCATGGACAAGCCGGCCGCGTGCTGCGTGGTCGCCGGCCGATACACGCGGACCGCCCAGGAACCGGCACTCGGGAACGCGTACCCGAAGACCGCGATCCTGTTGCTGGGGACCTTGACGGTCCGGACAGTCGTCCACTTGGTCGCCCCAGCTTTCCGGACCTGCAGCGAGGCGATCGCGCCCACGTCGTACGGCGTGGCGATCGCCTGGTAGCTCACGGCGCGCCCGCGGACGGCAGTCCGCGGGGCGATCCGCCAGCCTACGGTCGCGCTGGACACCGCGCCGATCGGCTTCGTGATCACGGTCTCGCCGGGAACGCTCGACGCGAGTACCGCCCGGAAGGCGCCGTTCGTCGCACTGGTGAAGGGAATTGAGGCGACGCCGCCGGTCGCGGACTTCGCCGACCCGAGCGTCACCCAACGCGTCGTTCCGACGGTCTGCCGCTGCAGGTACACGGTAATGCCGGCCGGAGCCGCGGACCAGGTGCCGTACGTGCGCAGATCCTGGACGACGACCTTCGCGGTGCCGCGCCCGCCGTACGGCACCGCCGGAGCCGAGACGGTCGCGCGCCGCTCGGCGTACACCGGAACGGGGAACGTGAAGCCCTTGTAGTACCCACGGGCTGCGAGGTTGAGCCCGAACGTGGCCGTTCCGGCGTTCCGCGGGCTGACCACAGCCGTCTTCCGCAGGCTCTGGACCGGCGGGTTCAGGCACCAGTTGCCGACCGACCGCCAGGTGGTCTGCGCCGCCTCCCGCAGGCTCAGGCCGCAGTCGTCGAGCGGGTCGCTCTTCGGCGGGTCGGCGCTCATGGTCACGGTCCCCGGACGGCCGACAACCAGCTTCGACGCCGTCAGGCTCGCGGTGAAGTCGGTGACGACCAGCGTCTTGTCCGTCGGCGTACCGATCACGCGGCCGGCGGTGTCGAGCAGGCGCAGGTTGATCTTGTAGGTACCGACGCCGAGCACCGGCCCGTCCATCGTGAACTGCACTGTCTGCTTGATCGCCGTCTGCCAGTTCCCCGGGTTCCAGCCAGAGGGCGTCACGAACACATGCCGGTCGACGCCGTCGATCGTCATCCGGACCTGGTCCGGCCTGCTGCCGCTGAGCAGCGGCCCGGTGATGACCAGGTTGCCGCTGACACTGCCGGGGGCGACGTCGGGTTCGTCCACGCCGGTGTCGAAGGCGGCCGGGTTCGCGTGATTCACCTGCACCCAGAAGTACTCACCGGACTCGTAGTACCCGGCGGCGTTCCGGCCCTTCACGTCGAGCCGATAGCTGCCGCTAGGCACCGCGCTGAAGTCGAGGTCGGCGAGGCCGTAGTACGCCGTCCCCCACTTGACCGAGAACGGTGTCGTTGCCGTCAGCAAGGTCGTCTCGGTCCGGTAGTCGACCAGGCGGAGCTCGGCGACGTCGTCCGGACTGCTCAGGTACTGCGTGGTGATGCGGAACTGCCCGCTGTTGTCGGCCACGGCGTCGCTGTACTGCTGCCCGTCCCGGACGTACCGGACGTCCGAGACCCGGCTCGGCGCCTGGAACGAGACAGCGTTCCCGCCGTACACCGTGACGCCGTCGGAGGTGGTCAGCTTCGCTCCCACCGAATTCGACCCGTCGAACGGGACGTCCCAGTCGCCGATCCGGAGTGTGACGGTTGCCTCGCAGCCGTTGTCACAGGTCCCGGCCGGGATCTCGACCGACCCGTTGATGTTCCAGGCCAGCGTGACATCGACCCGCCCGGACGCGGCCCCACCCAGGTCGACCGCCACCGTCACCGGTACGTCGCCCAACGGCAGCGAACTGTTCGCTGCTGGACTGACGACGGCCACGGACGGCTCACCCACGGCCCAGGCCGCCTCGACCTGCGCCCCTGCCACCAGCACGACCGCCGAAACGGCCGCCGCCACGATCCTCGAGATCCGCACCCTGTCCCCAGCTCTCCCGCCGCGACCGCCACCCGGCCCGCGCTCCTACCTCTATCGCCCCGCTCGGCACCGCGTTACACGAGTCAGTGAGCTGGTTCCCGGGTGCTTGAGGTAGAAATACATAGTAAAGCTATGTATATTTGTGGTTGTGATCGCAACTGACCTGACTCGGCTCGGTGAAGAGATGGTGGTGGCCTCGACGCGGTTGTCGCGGCTGGCCACCCGGAACGTGAACACGCTGCCGCATGCCGCGATGCGCGTGCTGGGGCGGCTCGACGAGCTCGGGGAGGCCCGGATCAGTGAGTTGGCGAAGGCGGACCGTACGTCGCAGCCGACCATGTCCAATCTGGTGCAGCGGCTCGAGGAGCAGGGGTCGGTGCTGCGTGCACCGGACCCGGCCGACTCCCGGGCCAGCCTGATCAGCCTCACCGACGCGGGTCTCGCCGAGCTGCGCAGCGCCCGCCGGCAGGCCGGTGAGGCGCTCTCGGCGCAGCTGCGTCAGCTGCCCGCGGCCGACCTCGCCACCCTGGAGGCGGCCGTCGCCGTCATCCACAGACTTCTCACCCTTGAATCGTTGGAGGACACACCCCGGTGAGCAACTCGTCGTTCCTGAAGCAGCCCAAATCCGTCTGGGCGGTCGCGTTCGCCTGCGTGATCGCTTTCATGGGCATCGGCCTGGTGGACCCGATCCTCAAGCCGATCGCCGAGCAGCTGCACGCGAGCCCGTCCCAGGTCTCGCTGCTGTTCACCAGTTACATGGCGGTGATCGGGGTGGCGATGCTGATCACCGGCGCGGTCTCGAGCCGGATCGGCGCCAAGCGCACCCTGCTGATCGGCCTGGCCATCATCGTCGTGTTCAGCGCACTGGCGGGCCTGTCGAACTCGATCGGCATGATCGTCGCGTTCCGGGCCGGCTGGGGTCTCGGGAACGCGCTGTTCATCGCGACCGCCCTCGCCACCATCGTGAACTCGGCGTCCGGCTCGGTCGCCGAGGCGATCATCCTGTACGAGGCCGCCCTCGGTGTCGGCATCGCGGCCGGCCCGCTGGTCGGCGGTGAGCTCGGCACGATCTCCTGGCGCGGCCCGTTCTTCGGCGTCGCCGTCCTGATGACGATCGCGCTCGCCGCGACCGCGTTCCTGCTGCCCGCCTCGCCCCCGCAGGCCCGCCGTACGTCGATCATCGAGCCGCTGAAGGCACTTCGGCACCGGTCGCTGGCGACCGTGGCCGTCACCGCGCTGCTCTACAACTTCGGGTTCTTCACGCTGCTCGCGTTCACGCCGTTCCCGCTGGCGATGTCGGCGCGGCAGATCGGGCTGATCTTCTTCGGCTGGGGCATCTGCCTGGCCTTCACCTCGGTGTTCGTGGCGCCTCGTCTGCAGGCCCGGTTCGGAACGCTGCCGGTCGCGATGACCGTACTATTCCTGTTCGCCGTCGACCTCGCGGTGATGGGCGTGTACGCGCACCACAAGCCGGTGCTCGCGATCGGCGTGATCGTCGCGGGCCTGTTCCTCGGCATCAACAACACGCTGATCACCGAGGCCGTGATGGGCGCGGCGCCGGTCGAGCGCGGGACCGCCTCCGCTGCGTACTCCTTCGTCCGGTTCTCCGGCGGCGCGGTCGCCCCGTGGCTGGCCGGGAAGCTCGGCGAGGAGTTCAACATCCAGCTGCCGTTCTACGTCGGGGCGTTCGCGGTCCTGCTCGCGGTCGGCGTCCTCGCCACCGGCTGGAAGCCGCTGTCGCACCTGCGGGTGCCGGCCAACCACTCCGAGGTCGAGGCCGAGGCACTCACCGTCGCCGACGCCTGATTGGTCTACGCAACCCGCCGGAGAACGATTTCTCCGGCGGGCTTTCGCGTCTAGGGTCGGTAGGTATGTGGCCAACCCTGCGCACGTACACCGGACGTCACCTGCGCCGGATCGCCCTGCCGCTCGGCGGCATCGGCACCGGCACGGTCAGCCTCGGCGGCCGCGGCAACCTCCGCGACTGGGAGATCGTGAACCGTCCCGCGAAGGGCTTCCACCCCGGTACGGCGTTCTTCGCGATCCGGACCGCGTCCGCCGACGGGACGGTGGTCGCGCGGGCGGTCGAGGGGCCGCTGGACCTCAGCGAGTACGAGGGCGCGCACGGCAGCGGGGCGCAGAACCACGGGCTGCCGCGCTTCCGGGAGGCCGCGTTCGCGACGGCGTACCCGTTCGGGCGGCTGTCGTTGCGGGATGCCGACGTACCGGTGGAGGTTGACCTGGAGGCGTTCAACCCGTTCGTGCCGACCGATGTGGCGGCGAGCTCGTGGCCGGTCGCGGTCCTGCGGTTCGCTGTCACGAACCGGACCGCGTCGCCGCTGACCGTCTCGCTGGCGGGATCGCTGCAGAACTTCGTCGGGCGGGATGGCACGTACGACGTTGCTGCCGGCAACTACAACACCGCGGTCGAACCGTCCGGTGTGCTGCTGCGCAGCCGCGGGGTCCCGGCGGACGCGGAGCAGTTCGGTTCGATCGCGATCGGCGTACTCGACGGGGTCGACGTGTCCCGGCGTACCGGCTGGGCCGATCGGACCTGGGGCGACAGCCTGCTCGACTTCTGGGACGACTTGACCGCGGACGGCCGGCTCGACGAGCGGCCGAGCGAGTCGGAGACACCCGTCGCCTCGGTCGCGGACCGGCGTACCGTCGGCGCCGGGGCGACCGAACGGTTCACGTTCGTGCTCGCGTGGCACTTCCCGAACCGGCGCGGGTGGGAGAACCCGGAGGACGTCGGCAACCACTACACGACGCTGTACGACGACGCGTGGGACGCGCTGCGGCAGTTCGCGCCGCAGCTGGACGAGCTGGAGCGCCGTACTGTCGGGTTCGTCGACGCGTTCCTGTCGAGCGATCTGCCCGGCGACGTGCAGGAAGCGGCGCTGTTCAACCTCAGCACGCTGCGGACGCAGACCGTTTTCCGAACGCCGGACGGGCGGTTCTTCGGGTGGGAGGGCTGCTCGGACCACGAGGGCAGTTGCTTCGGGAGTTGTACGCACGTGTGGAACTACGAGCAGGCGACGCCGTTCCTGTTCGGCGAGATCGCGCGGTCGCTGCGGGAGGTCGAGTTCGCGCAGGCGACCGACGAGAACGGCCTGATGAGCTTCCGGGTCGGGCTGCCACTCGGGACGAAGGCTCGCGACTGGAACGTCGCGGCCGCGGACGGGCAGCTCGGGTGCCTGGTGAAGCTGTACCGGGACTGGCGGCTGAGCGGTGACGACGACCTGCTCCGGTCGCTGTGGCCGGCGGCGCGGCGGGCGCTCGAGTTCTGCTGGATCCCGGGCGGGTGGGACGCGGACCGCGACGGCGTGATGGAGGGCTGCCAGCACAACACGATGGACGTCGAGTACTACGGGCCGAATCCGCAGATGCAGTCGTGGTACCTGGCTGCGTTGCGCGCGTGCGAGGAGCTGGCGACGTACCTTGGCGACCCGGACTTCGCGGGGCAGTGCCGGAAGCTCTTCGAGAGCGGCAGCGCGTGGATGGACTCGCACCTGTTCAACGGCGAGTACTACCGGCACGAGATCCGGCCGCCGGCGTCCGCCGACGACATCGCGCCCGGTCTGCGCGAACGGGCCGGTGCGCCGGATCCGACGCATCCCGTGCTGCAGCTGGGCGACGGCTGCCTGGTCGACCAGCTGGTCGGGCAGCACCTCGCGCGGATCACCCAGCTCGGGACGCTGCTCGACGAGGAGCACGTCGCGACGACCTTGCGCAGCATCGTCCGCCACAACGGGCTGTCCGGGTTCGCCGGGCACTTCAACCACATGCGCAGCTACGTGCTCGGCGCCGACGAGTCCGCCGTACTGATGTGCAGCTACCCGCGCGGAAACCGCCCGGAACGCCCGTTCCCCTACTTCACCGAGGTGATGACCGGCTTCGAGCACATCCTCGCCGTCGGCCTGATCTCCGAAGGCCTGGTCGACGAGGGCCTCACGGTGATCACCGACATCCGCCGGCGGTACGACGGCGAACGCCGCAACCCGTACGACGAGGCCGAATGCGGCCACCACTACGCCCGCGCGATGGCGTCCTGGGGCGCTGTCGTCCAACTCACCGGCTTCACCTACAACGCCCACACCGGCACCATGCACTTCACCCCCCGCCTCCCCAACCAGGAAAAGCTCTTCTGGTCCACCGGAAACGCCTTCGGCACCTTCAACACCACCACCCACCAACTAACAGTCCTCGAAGGCACCACAAACATCACCGCGGTGACAGTCGATTGACCATACCAAACGGTATGGTATGGTTTTGGCATGGTGAGTCGGACGGAGTGGTTGGACGCTGGGTTGGAGTTGCTGGCGGCGGAGGGGGCGCCGGTGGTGACGATTGAGCGGTTGACCGGGGCGTTGGGGGTGACCAAGGGGTCGTACTACCACCATTTCAAAGGGGCTTCGGGGTACAAGGCGGCGTTGCTGGAGTACTTCGAGATGCGGTACACGACGCGGTTGATCGACCTGGTCGAGGGGACGGACGACGCGGGCGCCAAGCTGCAGCACCTGTTGCGGCTGGTGTTGTCGGATCCGGACAGTGCCGCGTTGGAGATCGCCGTTCGGGCGTGGGCGTTGCAGGATGCCGACGTGCGGGCCGCGCAGGAGCGGGTGGACAAGGCGCGGACGGCGTACCTGAAGAAGTTGTGTCGTGGGCTGGAGACGGACGTGGATCCGGATCGGTTCGCGCAGTTGCTGTACCTGATCCTGATCGGTGCCGAGCAGGTCGTGCCGCCGATCGGCAAGCGGGACGTGCGGGAGATCTACGACCTCGTCCTGCGGCTCATCGACTAGTGGAGGGACGGATGACCACCACACTGCACGAGCTCGACGACCTGGTGCCGGTCGTCGACGAGATCGACGTGAAGACGGCGCGCGCGGACCTCACGCTGCGGGAGTTCGTCGCGGGCGCGTTGAGCTACAGCCCCTTGTGGGTCAAGGGATTGTTCGCCGCCCGGATGGCCGTCGCCGCCGTACTCCGGCTGGAAACCACGGGCGTACCGGACTCGCGCCGGACGCGGCCGGAAACGGTCAGCTTCACGCCGGGCGAGAAGAACGCGTTCTTCACCGTGAAGCGCGGCGAGGAGGACCGCTACCTGCTGCTCGAGGTCACCGACAACCACCTCGTCGGATACCTCGCGTTCATCACCGACAACGAGCGGCCCGCGACCTTCAAGGTCGTGACGCTGGTGAAGTTCCTGCGGCCGGCCGGGCGGTTCTACTACAACCTGGTCCGGCCGTTCCATCACGTCATCATCCTCGGGATGTGCCGAGCGGGCGAGACGTCGCGCGCGAAGCGGTGAGCGCCGCCGTACCGCCGACCACGACCAGGGCCGCCCCGAAGATCAGCCCCAGCAGCCGCCACGGAATCGCCAACGCAGCAAGGCCGTAAGGACCGGCCGCGATCCCCGCCAGCGCGGCCGCCGCGACCACGGAACCGAGCAGTACGCCGACCACGACAACGGTTGCCGATTCGACGACCGCGACCGTGACGACCTGCCCGCGGGTCAACCCGGCCAGCCGCGACAGCGTGAACTCCTGCCGCCGGTCGGCCGTCGACATGACGACCGCGTTGACGACCGCTACCGCCGTGAAGATCCCGGCCAGGCCCATCAGCGCGGCGAAAAGGTCGGCGTTGCTGCGCTGCTGAGCCTCCCCTCGTGCGGCCGCCCACTTCTTCACGGGCTGCCCGTCCAGCGTCCCGCCCGGCGCGAGCTTCACCAGCGTCTCGGTCCGCCCGCCGGCCGGCAGCAAGGTCCGCGGAATGAAGAAGTTCTCGCTGACGTCCAGCGTTTCCGGCATGATCGCGACCACCAGGACGGTGATCTGTTTGTTGCCGAGCGCAACCGTGAGCGTCGACCCGAGCTTGTAGCCCTCGACCGCCATCCCCGGCCCGATGGCGATCGTGTTCCCGGTCAGCCGGTCCAGCGATCCCTTGCGCGGACGCAGCTTGTGCGTCGCCTGGTACGCCGCCGGATCGATCCCGATCGCCTCGGAATACACGGTCTTCCGGCCGCGCGTGACGACGATCGGTACGGCGGTCTGCACCGACGCGGCCGCGATTCCCGGACCGGCCGCGACCGGGTGATCGAGTACGACGTCGGCGGTGATCAACCGTTGCTCCTCGACGCCGACAGCCTTCGCGAGCGACCCGAACGTGCCCCACATCCCGACCACCAGACCGACCAGCACGATCAGCGGCGCCGCGGTCGCCGCACTCCGGCGTACCGCGTGCAGCACGCCGGCCCGGGCAAGGTCCGCGATCAGGTTGCCGCGGACAACGATCGCGGGCAGCCGGCCGGCCAGCGGTACGACGACGGGGCTCAGCTGGCTCAACGCGACGGACCCGCTGATCATCACGACCAGCCCGATCATCAACCCGGCGACGAGATCCCGTGCGGCCTGCGCGGCGATCACCAGCAGTACGGTGCAGAACGCGGCCGACAGCCCCCAGAACCAGCGCCACCCCGTCATCACCTGGCGCGCCGATCGCCCCTCGACGACGGCCTCCAGCGGCCGGATCCGCGACGCCCGCCAGGCCGCGGCGAGCACGCCGGCCAACGCCGTACAGACGCCGATGACCATTGCCGCCCAGACCGCACCCGCGTCCCACGGTGCGTCGAACCACGACGGCAGCATCCCCAGCTCGACCAGCAACCACGACTGCGCCCACGTCGCGAGAGTCCCGACCGGTACGCCGAGCACGCTGCCGGCTGCTCCGAGCAGCGCGGCCTCGACCACCACCATCACGCACAAGTAGCCGCGCTGCGCCCCGACCAGCCGGAGCAGCCCGAACTCGCGGCGCCGCTGCACAGTCATGAACCCGAACGTCGTACTCACGATGAACACGCTCAGGAAGACGGCGAGCATGACCGACATCCCGAGCAGTGTCGCGGCGCCGACGTACCCCTCGCGGACCTGTGCCCGCTGGTACGCCGACAACCCGGGCGGGAGCACCGGGTGATCGGTCGCCGCCAGCAACTGCAGGTCCGACTGCACCAGTCCGACCCCGAGTGCGACGGCCACCACCGCGCCGGCGAACAACTGCCACCTGGTCCGCAGCGCTCCGACAGACAACCTCAGCATTCGTCCAGCCAACCGCCCGGAACCTCGCCGTACGCTGGCCTGCACACCCGACCGTAGGTAGCTCCCGCGCTACCTCAGCACTTCGAGCAGCGCGGCAAGGTCCCGCCGGTCGACCTTCCGCGCGCCGATCAGCGCCTGCATCAACAGTCCGTCGAGCGCCGCGACCAGCAGGCGCGCCTTCTCAGGGTCGGCGGTGAAGGCGCGGGCGATCTCGGTCAGCGGCTCCAGCCACGCCCGCGCCGACTCCCGTAGCTCGGGCCGTCGCGCCGCGTACAGGTACAGCTCGTAGAGCGCCAGCGTCCGGCCACGACGCCGTACGACGCTGTGCTCGATCAGGCGAGCCAACTCGTCGGCCGGGCGGGCGCCCAGCTCGCTTCCACGACTGTCCAGCTCGACGGCGAGATCCTCCGCGGCCGACTGCAGCGCCGCGACCAGCAGGGCGTCCAGGGTCGGGAAGTGGTAGGTGATCGAGGCGAGCGAGACATCAGCCTCGGCCGCCACGGCGCGATGGCTCACACCTGCGACTCCGTCGCGTTCTATCACGGCCAGGGTTGCCGTCAGCAGCGCGCTCCGGCGCTGCTCACCGCGCCTGCGGCGGCCATCGGCACCCTGTCTGACCTGCACGAACAGCAAACTATCAGGACGTCCGTACGGATTGATTTTGGTTCCCGGAATCGCGGGATCAACCGATTTCGGCAACTTATTCTCGGATTCCGTGGCCACTGAACTGACGACTGCGATGCGGCGCGCGCTGAAGCGTGCGGACGACGGCAAGACCCTCGACCCCGCGGAGGTGGAGGTGCTGCTCGGCGCGACCGGCGACGCCCTCACCGCACTGATGGCGACCGCGGCACGGGTCCGCGACCAGGGCCTGGCCGACGCCGGCCGGCCCGGCGTGATCACGTACTCGAAGAAGGTCTTCATCCCGCTCACGCGGCTGTGCCGGGACCGCTGCCACTACTGCACGTTCGCGACCACCCCCGGCCGGGTGCACGCGCCGTACCTGTCACCGGACGAGGTGCTGGAGATCGCGCGGCAGGGTGCGGCGATGGGCTGCAAGGAGGCGCTGTTCACGCTCGGGGACGCGCCGGAGCAGCGGTGGGACGCGGCCCGGACGTGGCTGGAGGAGGCCGGGTACGACAGCACGCTGGACTACGTACGGGCGATGGCGATCCGGGTGCTCGAGGAGACCGGGCTGCTGCCGCACCTGAACCCGGGCGTGATGTCCTGGCAGGACCTGCAGCGGCTGAAGCCGGTCGCGCCGAGCATGGGAATGATGCTCGAGACCACGTCGCGACGGCTGTTCGAGGAGAAGGGCCAGCCGCACTTCGGGTCGCCGGACAAGGACCCGGCCGTCCGGTTGCGGGTGCTCGAGGACGCCGGGCGGTCGAACGTGCCGTTCACGACCGGGCTGCTGATCGGGATCGGGGAGACGCTCTCGGAACGCGCGGAATCCGTATTCGCGCTGCGGAAGATCGCGCGGCAGTACAACGGGCTGCAGGAGATCATCATCCAGGGGTTCCGGGTGAAGCCGGACACGGCGATGCGGAACGACGCCGACGTACCGCTGGACGAGTGGCTGGCGGCGATCGCCGCGACCCGGATCGTGCTCGGGCCGCGGGTGCGGGTACAGGCGCCGCCGAACCTGGTCGATCTCGACGAATGCCGGAAGTTGCTGGACGCCGGGGTCGACGACTTCGGTGGAGTGTCGCCGTTGACGCCGGATCATGTGAACCCGGAGCGGCCGTGGCCGCAGATCGACGATCTCGCGAAGGTGACCGCGGACGCGGGGTTCGTGTTGCGGGAGCGGTTGACGGCGCACCCGGAGTACCTGCGGGAGCCGTGGCTTGACCCGCGGCTGATCTCGCACGTCGAGGCGCTGGTCGACCCGGCCACGGGCCTGGCCGACGAGGCGGCGATGCCCGTCGGTCTCCCGTGGCAGGAGCCCGACGGCGGCTGGGACAGCGTCGGCCGCACCGACCTCCACACCGCCATCGACACCGAGGGCCGCCGCACCGAGACCCGCTCCGACTTCAACGCCGCGTACGGCGACTGGGACACCCTCCGCGAGGACGTCGCCGGCCGCACGGCTCCAGAACGTCTGGAAGGTGACGTCAAAGCGGCGCTGGCGGCCGCCGAGCGTGACCCCGCCGGCCTCTCCGACGCGCAAGCGTTGACGTTAATGACGGTGACCGGGCCGGCGCTGGACGAGCTGGCGGGGATTGCGGACGGGTTGCGGAAGGCAACGGTCGGGGACGACGTCACGTATGTGGTGAACCGGAACATCAACTTCACCAACGTCTGTTACACCGGCTGCCGGTTCTGTGCGTTCGCGCAGCGGCGGAGCGACGCCGACGCGTACTCGCTCTCGATGGACGAGGTCGGGCAGCGGGCCGAGGAAGCCTGGGTGATCGGCGCGACCGAGGTGTGCATGCAGGGCGGCATCCACCCCGACCTCCCGGGTACGGCGTACGCCGATCTCGTCCGCGCGGTGAAGGACCGGGTCCCGGACATGCACGTGCACGCGTACTCCCCGATGGAGATCATCAACGGCTCGGTGCGCACCGGTCTGTCCATCGAGGAGTTCCTGGTCTCGGTGAAGGAGGCCGGCCTGGACAGCATCCCCGGCACCGCCGCCGAGATCCTCGACGACGACGTGCGCTGGATCCTCACCAAGGGAAAGTTGCCGACGGCAAGCTGGATCGAGGTGATCAGTACCGCGCACCGGGTCGGCCTGCCGTCCAGCTCGACGATGATGTACGGCCACGTGGACGCCCCGCACCACTGGGTGCAGCACCTGCGTACGATCGCCGCGGTGCAGGACAAGACCGGCGGCTTCACCGAGTTCGTGCTGCTGCCGTTCATCCACCAGAACTCGCCGATCTACCTGGCCGGCATCGCCCGCCCGGGCCCGACGTACGACGAGAACCGGGCGGTGCACGCGATGGCGCGGATCATGCTGCACGGCCGGATCGACAACATCCAGTGTTCCTGGGTGAAACTCGGCGTCGACGGCTGTGTCGCGGTGCTGAACGGCGGCGTGAACGACATCGGCGGCACGCTGATGGAAGAGACCATCAGCCGGATGGCCGGTTCCAAGCACGGCAGCCGCAAGTCGATCGCCGAGCTGACCGCGATGGCGGACGCCGCCGGACGCCCGGCGCGGCAGCGCACCACGACGTACGGCGAGGTCCCGGCCCGCCCGGCGACCGAACTGGAACTCGCCTGACCCGGGCGGGCCAGGCGACGCGTCACTTGACCGGGTCGAGGTCCACGGCCCGGGTACGGCGCCGGCTGCCGACGCGGTAGCCGAGCACGACGAGCAGGTTGCCGACGAGGTAGATCCCGCCGGTGACCACGCCGTACGCGATCGGCAACTGGTTCGGGTCGGCGGGGAACGCTTCATGGCTCCCGCCGACCCAGGACCTCATCAGGTACAGCGTCTGGAACGTGAAGCAGTAGCCGTAGATCGCGATGTACGCGATGTGCGCGACGAGCCGGTTCCGCAGGAAGAAGCCGAGCGGGAAGGCGAACAGGACGGTGGCGATGGCGATCACGGGAATCCCCTCCTCGAGTAGCTGACTCCTTCACGATCGCCGGACCGCCAGGCCTGCCGCATCGGTGCTGCCGCCGGTCCTGACCCCGGGCCGGCCACTACGTGCTGGCACGGGTGCGTACGACGCGTTCTGCGGTCATCATGTGGTTGTGGTTCGGCCCCGGCGTCTCGTCGTCGCCGCGACGGTCGTGTTCGTCGCGGCCGCCGCCGTACGCGCGGTGCTCGCCTACGGCCCGCCGTCGATCGGTGGGCCGGCCGAATGGCCGACGTCGACCGCCCTGTTGCTGCCCGCGTTGGCGCTGGGCTGCCTGGTGGCCGTCCGCGTTCCGGCAAGCCCGATCGGGCCGGCGCTCACGTTGACGGCGACTATGCCCGCCCTCGTCTTCACCGTGGAGGACTGGGGCTCGACGGCCCGAACCGCCCATCCCTGGCCGGCGGCGCGGGCGGTCGACGTGATCGGCGCGGGGGTGTGGGCGTGGCTGTTCCTCGGGTTCGTGACGTTGGTCCTGCTGTTCCCGGACGGTCTACTGCCCGGCCGCCGGTGGAAGCTGCTCTGGGCGGCCGTACCACTGTCGGCCGCGCTTGTGAACTTCACGGTCTCCTCGGACCAGTCAGGGCCCCTGCGGTTGGCGCTGGTCGTCGTCACGTTCGTGGTCTTCCTCGGCGTCCTGCTCGCGGCCGCGTCCAGCCTTGTCGTCCGCTACCGGCGCGGCGATCAACTCACTCGGCTGAGGCTGCGCTGGTTGATGGCCGCGGCCCTCGCCGTACCGATCCTGCTGGCCGCCAGTTGGCTCGCCACCGCGCTGGGCGTCCCCGGAACGCTTGCCTACACGTGGTTCCTGGTCGCGATGCTGGTCCTGGTGCCCGGCGCGATCGCGGTCGCGATTCTGCGGCACGACCTGTTCGACATCGACCGGCTGCTCGGCACGACCGTCAGCTGGATCGTGACGACGCTGATCTCGGCCGGGGTGTTCGCCGCCCTGGTCGCCGTGATCGGCGGGTACTTCCCGGACCGCGTCGGCGTCACCGCCGCCGCGTTCGGCACCGCGCTCGTACTGCTCCCGCTCTACCAGTGGATCCACCGCGCCATCGGCCGGCTGGTCGACCCGGACCGTACGGTCGTCCTGGAACGGATCCGCGCATTCGTCCGCCGGGTCCGCGACGGCGAGGCCGAGCCCGAACAGGTCGAGTCCGTACTGCGTTCCGCCCTCGACGACCCCGCGCTCCGCGTGCTGCTCCGCCGCCCCGGTGCGGAACTCGACGTACCGGCCGGCGCGATCCCGTTGCAGACCGGCGACTCGGTCGTCGGCGCACTGGTCCTCGGTACGACGTCCGCGCGCCGCATCCGCCGCGCCCGCGAGGCCGCCGTCGAGGCCAGGCTGCCGATCGAGGTCAGCCGGTTGCGGCTGGAACTCCGCGAGGCGCTGGCCGAGGTCCGGACCAGCAGGGCGCGGCTGATGGACGAGGTGACCGCCGAGCGGCTGCGGCTCGAGCGCGACCTGCACGACGGGGCGCAGCAGCGGCTGGTCGCGATCGGGATGCGGCTGCGGTCGGTGCAGTACCAACTGGCGCCGGGCGACCCGGCATACCGAGAGCTCGACGAGGTGGTGGAGACGGTCGAGCACACGGTCGCGGAACTGCGGCGGATCGCGCACGGCGTCCGGCCGAGCCGGCTCGACGACGGGCTCGCGGTCGCGCTGCGGCACCTGGTCGCGGACAGCACGTTGCCGGTCGATCTCGTCGTACCGGAGGTGGAGGTCGGTGAGAGCGCCGCGACCGCGGTGTACTTCACGGTCGGCGAGGCGATCACGAACGCGCTCAAGCACGCGCGGGCGACCCGGCTCTCGGTCTCGGTCGGCGTCAGCGGTCAGGTACTGCGGGCCGTGGTGCGCGACGACGGCGTCGGCGGGGCCCGTGAGGGGTTCGGGCTGACGTCGCTGCGGGACCGGGTCGCGTCGGTGGGCGGCGCGTTCACTGTCGACAGCCCGCCCGGCGCGGGGACCGCGATCACCGTGGAGATCCCGTGCGCATCGTGATCGGCGAGGACTCCGCCCTGTTCCGCGAGGGTCTGAGCCGGCTGCTGACCGAGAACGGTCACGACGTCGCCGGTACGGCGGACTCTGCGGACGTGCTGCTCGACGTCGTCCGCGGGGTGGACCCGGAGCTGACGATCATCGACGTCCGGATGCCGCCGACGATGACCGACGACGGCGCCCGGGCCGCGGTCACGCTGCGTGCCGAGCAGCCGGACCGGCCGATCCTGATGCTGTCGCAGCACATCGAGACCCGGCACGTGGTCGGGCTGGTCGGCACCGGAGGCTTCGGGTACCTGCTGAAGGACCGGGTGTTGCGGGTCGGCGACTTCCTCGACGCGATGCGCCGGGTCCAGGCCGGCGGGTCCGCGCTCGACCCGGAGATCGTCGCCGCGCTGGTGACGCCGACCCGGGCCGACGACCCGCTGTCCGCGTTGTCCGCCCGGGAACGCGAGGTGCTCGCGCTGGTCGCGGAGGGACGCTCGAACAGCGCGATCGCGGCCCACCTGGTGCTGGCCGAGCGGACCGTCGAGAGCCACATGCGGAGCATCTTCCAGAAGCTCCGCATCGACGACGCCCCGGACACCCATCGCCGGGTGCTGGCAGTCGTCAAACTGCTGAAAATCTGACCACTTGCCCAGACCATTGTTGTTGCAGCAGGCAACATCTCTACGGAAAGTGAGGGAAGTTCTACTGAGCGTTGCTTACTTCAAAGGCAATGCAAATGTTTGAACCGGAGGATTCCCGGTACCCCAGGCCCCGTGACAGTTTTCTCTTGTCGGTGACGGACGGGTCACCGGCACTGGGTCCAGGTGGTTCCCGATGTACTCCCGTCCGCGACCGGACTGTACCTCCCCTGCCGGCCGCGGAATGGGTCTCGGGCCCGCCCTCCTTAGGGCCACTGCCCTCTCGGGGCAACAGCAGGACGCCGGCCGTGTCGGTGGGGTGTTGGTCGCCAGTGAGGTGGCGACCAACACCCGACGCGGCCGGCGTTTCTTTCTGGAGACCGTCCGCCGTACTGGTGCTGCTGGGGACCAGTACGGCGGGCGGTCTTTCTGGTACGGGCGGTCTCTTCTAGTACGGGTAGGTGTCGTCGCGCCGGGTCGGGTCCAGGTCCCACAGCGAGAACCGGACGATCTTGTGGGACTCCTCGCCGCCGCCCGGGACCAGGCCGAACGACTCGTACGCCTTCGAGCCCATGCCGTCCAGGTAGCAGAGCAGCTCGAACGCGGTCTGGGCGTCCTCGATGTCGTCGATCGCGTCGTCGGTCAGCGCGTCGTCCGGGGCGTCCTCCGCCCGGCTGCGCACGTACCGCACGAAGGCCTCCGGGTCGGTGACCACGTAGTCGTAGCGGGCCTGGTAGCTGAGCCGCAGGCCGTTCTCCGGGAGCATCGGCTCCTCGAGGTCGTCCAGGTCGTCGAGCGCGCCGCCCTCGACGATCTCCCGGTAGTCGGCCGGGTCGTCGAAGTCGTCCGGGCCGAGCGGCAGGTCGTCCAGCTCGTCGGGGTCGTACGAGTCGATCCCGAGGAAGATGTCGCCCCAGCCGCGCTCGTGCACGGCGTCGGCCAGCGCCCGGGCCTGCACCCGGACGTTCTCGATCGCGGCGGTCGCCCGCAGGTCGTGCAGGTCCAGTGCATCCGCCTGCTCCAGCAACACCCGGGCGAGCTCACGGGCGGCCTCGGCGGCCGACGCAGGTTCGATCGACTCAGAGGGCATCTGGAAACCCTCCGTCTACTCCGCGGCGCTCGGCGGGCGCATCGCCGCGTTGGAGGACGGGGCACGGAGAACCCCACTCCGAGCCCCGTCCTCCGCCTTGCGCTGCACTCCGCCGAGCACCTGCTCGTGATGACGCAGGGTTTCCAGATGCCCTCTTACTCATGCTGCGACGGTACAACGATGGGCACATCGACCGCCGCGCCCGGTACGCCGAACGCGTCGACGAGGGCGACCGCCGCGGGGCGGACGGCCGCGCAGAGGTCGTTGACCAGGGCGGTGATCGCCTTCGAACGGCCCGGTGACAACCGCCCGTGCTCGAGGTACCAGGCGCGCTCGGCCTCGATCGTCACCAGGGCATGCAGGTCGTACAGGTCCTGCAGCACCGGCCGGATCTCGTCCGGCGCGTCCTGGACGGCGGCCTGGAACGCCTCCAGCACCACCCGGTCGACGTGCGCCCGCCCGGCCGCGATCACATGGTCCTGGCACCGGTTGAACACGTCGAACGCGTCGTCGCCGGCATCCACCCCACCCTTCAGCCGGCGCGCCACCCCGGACAGCATGTGCTCCTCGCGATACCGGAGCAGCCCGGAGTGATACGCGTCGTCCCGCAGCCCGGCATCCGGGTCCCCGGCGTCGCTCCGGTTCGGTACGACGTCGCGCAGCCGCTCGATCAACGGACGGAGCGCCGCCTTCTCGACCGCGATCTCCACCGCCTGCGCCGCCACGAACCGCGCCGTACCCAACGGGTCGAGCTCGCCGAACGACCGCCGGTAGTCGGTCAGCAGACCCTTCGCCACCAGTTGCAGCAGGACGGTGTTGTCGCCCTCGAACGTGGTGAAGACGTCGGTGTCCGCCTTCAACGTGGCCAGCCGGTTCTCCGCGAGGTAGCCCGCGCCGCCACAGGCCTCGCGGCACAGCTGGATCGTCTCGGTCGCGTGCCAGGTGCCGAGCGCCTTGATCCCGGCGGCCTGCGCCTCCAGCGCCCGCCGGTCGTGCTCGCCCCGGTCGTCGGTCCTCTCGGCACCGAACACCCGCGCGAACTCCTCGACCAGCTCGGCCTGCGCGAAGTGCAGCGCATACGTCCGGGCGAGCAGCGGCAGCAGCCGGCGCTGGTGCATCCGGTAGTCGAGCAGCACGGTCTCCTCGCTGCTCCCCGGCGCACCGAACTGCCGGCGGTGCGCGCCGTACCGGACCGCGATCGTGAGTGCGACCTTGCTCGCGTTGATCGCCGCGCCGCCGACCGACACCCGGCCCTGGACGAGTGTCCCGAGCATCGTGAAGAACCGGCGGTCCGGGTTCTCGATCGGGCTGGTGTAGTTGCCGTCGGCATCGACCTGGGCATACCTGTCCAGCAGCGCCGCGCGCGGCACCCGCACCTGGTCGAAGACGATCCGCCCGTTGTCCACGCCGTTCAGCCCGAGCTTGGGCCCGCAGTCCGACAGCGTCACACCGGGCAGCGCCGCGCCGTCGGCGTCCCGGATCGGCACCAGCAGGCAGTGCACGCCGTGGCGCTGCCCGCCGACCACGAGCTGCGCGAACACGGCCGCCATCCGCCCGTGCCGGGCCGCGTTCCCGATGTAGTCCTTGCGCGCCACCGCGGCCGGCGTGTGCACGACGAACTCTCCCGTCGCCTCGTCGTACGTCGCCGTCGTGCCGAGGGCCTGCACGTTCGACCCGTGGCCGGTCTCGGTCATCGCGAAGCAGCCGAGCAGCCGCCCGCTGATCGCGTCCGCCAGATACCGCTCGTGGTGCCGCTCGGTGCCGAGGTGCAGGATCGCGCCGGCGAACAGCCCGAACTGCACGCCGGCCTTGACCATCAGCGACAGGTCGCCGAAGGCCAGCGTCTCGAAGGCCGCGATGAAGCCGCCGAGGTCCGCCGCCCCGCCGTACTCCTTCGGGTAGCCGCGCGCGGGCAGCCCGGCCGCGGCCGACTCCAGCAGCAGGTCGAGGACCCGGTCCCGGTACTCGTCGCGCGGCAGCTCCACCGCGAGGTCCTTCAGGTCGGCGTGCTCGGCCAGCGCGGCCCGCACGGCGTCCCGCGCCGCCTTGTGCGGCCCGTCCAGGTAGTCACGCATCGCCGTTGTGCTCATGCCCATCAACATACGAGGATCGGGCCCCGGTTTCCGTCACCGATCCGTGACTGTGGAAAACCTGGCATCAATCCGTAGCTGCGGAAGTATGCTGTCTACCGTGCCGAGTTTGCGGGTAAGTGAGGCGGCGGCGCTCCTGGGCGTCAGTGACGACACGGTCCGCCGCTGGATCGACCAGGGACGGCTGCCGTCGCAGCAGGAGAACGGCCGGATGGCGATCGCCGGGCAAGCGCTCGCCGCGTTCGCGCAGGAGCTGGCGGACTCGCCGGAGCCCGGGAACACCACCGCCGCCTCGGCCCGGAACCGGATGCGCGGGATCGTCACCCGGGTCCTCAAGGACGGTGTGATGGCCCAGGTCGAGATGCAGGCCGGGCCGTTCCGGGTGGTGTCGCTGATGAGCCGCGAGGCCGCCGACGAGCTCGGGCTGGAGCCCGGCGTGGTCGCGGTCGCCTCGATCAAGTCCACCCATGTCGTCGTCGAGATCCCGGAGGCCTGATGTTCCGCCGTACCGCGTTCGCCGCCCTGGCCGCAGTCGCCGCCTTCGCCCTCGCCGGCTGCGGGAGTGACACCCCGGCGTCCTCCACCTCCCCGTCCACCTCCCCGTCCGCCTCGGGTACGCCGTCGCTGTCCGGCGAGATCAACGTCTTCGCCGCCGCGTCGCTGACCGGGACGTTCACCCAGCTGGGCAAGGACTTCGAGGCCGCGCACCCCGGCGTGAAGGTGAACTTCAGCTTCGACGCCAGCTCGGCGCTCGCGCAGCAGATCAACAAGGGCGCGCCGGCCGACGTGTTCGCCTCGGCGGCACCGAAGAACATGGACCAGGTGACCGACAAGGGCACCCCGACCAACTTCGTGAAGAACACCCTGGAGATCGCCGTACCGAAGGGCAACCCGGGCCATATCACCGGCCTGAAGGACTTCACCGACAAGAGCAAGAAGATCGCGCTGTGCGCCCCTGAGGTGCCGTGCGGTGCAGCCGCGCAGAAGGTGTTCAAGGCAGCAGGCCTCACCGCCCAGCCGGACACCCTGGAGAAGGACGTGAAGGCGGCGCTCACCAAGGTCAGCCTCGATGAGGTCGACGCGGCGCTGGTGTACAAGACCGACGTTCTGTCCGCGAAGGACAAGGTCGAGGGCATCGAGTTCCCAGAGGCGAGCAAGGCCGTCAACGAGTACCCGATCGCGACACTGACCAAGGCGCCGAACCCCAACGGTGCCAAGGCGTTCGTCGACTACGTGCTGTCGGACAAGGGCAAGGCGGTCCTGACCGCCGCGGGCTTCGACGCACCGTGAGCCGCCGTGGCAGGCGTACGAGCGGGCGGTTGCCCCTCGTGCTCCTGCTGCCTGCGCTGCTCGGACTGGCGTTTCTTCTCGTCCCGCTGATCGGCCTGCTCACACAGGCTCCGTGGTCGACCCTCCCGGCGCGGCTGTTCAGTGCTGACGTCTGGCAGGCGCTACGGCTGTCACTGATGTGCGCTACCTCGGCCACTGTGCTGTGCGTGCTGCTGGGCGTCCCGCTGGCCTGGCTGCTCGCGAGAGGTGGGCTGCCAGGCCGCAGTGTCATCAGAGCCTTCGTGACGGTTCCCCTGGTTCTGCCGCCCGTTGTCGGCGGCGTTGCTCTCCTGCTGGTGCTGGGACGACGCGGGCTGGTTGGTCAGTACCTCGACTCGTGGTTCGGCATCTCCTTGCCGTTCACAACCGCCGGTGTGGTCGTGGCCGAGGCGTTCGTGGCCATGCCGTTCCTGGTGATCTCGGTGGAGGGCGCTCTGCGCGCGGCGGACCCGCGGTACGAGGAGGCGGCGGCGACACTCGGAGCCGGTCGCTGGACGACGTTCCGGCGCGTGACACTGCCGTCGATCGCGCCTGGTGTGGTCGCAGGCATGGTGTTGTGCTGGGCGCGGGCGCTGGGCGAGTTCGGCGCCACCATCACGTTCGCGGGCAACTTCCCGGGGCGTACGACGACAATGCCGCTGGCCGTCTACCTGGCGCTGGAGACCGACCCGGACATCGCCGTCGTACTCAGTCTGGTGCTCCTGCTCGTCTCGGTCGTCGTACTGGCGTCGTTGCGCGAGCGCTGGATCAGTGGGCTGCGATGACCCTGCACGCAGACCTCCAGGTACGCCGTGGCGCCTTCAGCCTCGCTCTGGACCTGGCTGTCGAGCCAGGTGAGGTCGTCGCGCTTCTCGGACCCAACGGCGCCGGCAAGACCACCGCGCTGCGGGCCATCTCCGGACTGCTCGCGCTGGACGGCGGACGCATCGCGCTCAACTCCACGGTCTGGGACGAGCCGCCACGGACCTTCCGTACGCCGGACCGTCGCCCGATCGGCGTCGTGTTCCAGGACTACCTGCTGTTCAACAACCTAAGCTGCCTGGAGAACGTCGCATTCGGGCTCCGTGCGCGCGGCGTAGAGAAGCAAACAGCCCGCACCGAGGCCGGACGATGGCTGAACATCGTTGGCCTCTCGGAGTACGCGCGAACGAAACCCCGCGCCCTATCCGGCGGCCAGGCCCAACGCGTCGCCCTAGCCCGAGCCCTGGCCACTGAACCCGAAGTACTGCTGCTGGACGAGCCCCTGGCCGCACTGGACGCCAGTACGACGCTGCACGTACGCGCGGAGCTCGGCCAGCATCTCTCCCGCTTCGAGGGCCGCACCCTGCTCGTCACACACGACCCCTTGGACGCCATGGTGCTGGCAGACCGCCTGATCATCATCGAGAACGGCCAGGTCGTCCAGGAAGGGAAACCGACCGAGGTAGCCCACCGCCCACGCACGGACTACGTGGCCCGGCTCGTAGGCCTCAACCTCTACCAGGGCACCGCGGCAGGTACGACGGTCACCCTGACAGACGGCGGCTCGATCACACTGGCGGAGCCGGCAACCGGCAAGGTCCACGTAGCCTTCCCGCCGACCGCGGTGAGCCTCTACCCGACCGCACCCGCCGGCAGCCCGCGCAACACCTGGCCGGCCGTTGTCACTGGCATCGAACAGCACGCGTACACCGTGCGGGTCCGCCTGAAGGCCTCGCCCGCAGGTCCGGCGGACCTGCTCGCGGACATCACGCCGGCCGCTGTGGCCGACCTCCAACTGCACCCAGGCCTCTCGCTCCACGCGACGCTGAAGGCTACCGAGGTCCGCACTTATCCGTCCACGACACTTCCCTGACGAAGTTACGGGTTGTGACGGGTTCGGGACGGATTGACATGTTGTTACGACCGGTTCCACGCTCAGCAAGGGCACGATCGTAACGAAGAGTGTTTACTTACTCACTCGTAGTATGTGCGTTCTTCACATCAGAGTGATGACATCGTGCACTACGTCAGCCGCTGAAAGACCTTCAGGATTTGTGGGGCACCACGAAGGGGGGTCGGACAGTCATGCACGAGAGTTACGAGTTCTACTGCCTTGCGGATCGTCGGTTCTACGAGACGCCGGCCAACCGCGGTGCCGCGCATCCGGACTTCGCGATCACGCGGCGGCCGGTGCCGGACGGCTGGCAGCACGTGCCGGGCGAGCAGTGGATGCACTACGCACCCGACGGCCTCCGGCTGCCCGCGCAGGGCTGGAAGATCCACGTGTCCGCGCGTCTGCAGGACGTCGAGCGGACCCTCGCCGCGGTCTGGGACTACTGCGTCCCGCGCGGCATCGCGTTCAAGTTCCTGCGCAACGAGGCCGTCCTGGTGATGACGAACTCGAAGGCCGCTCCCCGTGGGTCGAGCGGCAAGCTGGTGACCGTCTACCCGACCGACGACGCGCAGCTCGAGCTGGTCCTCAAGGAGCTCGACGACGTACTCCGCGGCGTCGAAGGCCCTTATATCCTGAGCGATCTGCGCTACGCCGACGGTCCGCTGTTCGTCCGGTACGGCGCCTTCGTCAGCCGCTACTGCCTGTCCCCGACCGGCGAACGCGTGCTGGCGATCGAGGACGTGCACGGCAACCTCGTCCCGGACCACCGCGGCCCGACGTTCGTGACGCCGCCCTGGGTGCAGCTCCCGGACTTCCTGCAGCCGCACCTGGACGCCCGCAACGCGGTCACCACGAACGACCTCGCCTACACGATCGACGGCGTCATCCAGTTCTCGAACGGCGGCGGCGTGTACCTCGGCCACCACAACGAGACCGGCGACCGCGTCGTACTCAAGGAAGGCCGCCCGTACGCCGGCCTGGACCTGGCCGGCCGGGACGCCGTCGCGCGGATCTCCCACGAGCGCGACATCCTGCGGCAGCTCGACGGTCTCGACGCGGTGCCGCAGACCCACGACTACCTCCAGCTCGGCGAGCACCACTTCCTCGTCCAGGAGCACATCGACTCGGTGTCGCTGCAACGCGAGCTGGTCCGCCGGTATCCGCTGACGCATCCGGACGCGACGGACCCCCAGAAGGCCGAGTACGCCGAATGGGCGACCGCGATGGTCGCCAAGGTCGGCGAGGCCGTCGGCCAGCTGCACGAGCGCGGCGTGGTGTTCTGCGACCTGCACCCGGACAACCTGCTGCTCGATGTGAACGGCAAGCTCACGCTGATCGACTTCGAGGTCGCGACCAAGGCGGAGGACCAGGCGCGCTCTACGCTGGCGCACCCCGGGTACGCCGCGCCCCAGGACCGGCAGGGCGTCGACGTCGACCGGTACGCGCTCGCCTGTATCGGGCTCGGCGTTTATGCGCCACAGGCAACCATTCTGCTGAATCTCCATCCGGGCAAGGCGCTCCAGCTCGCGGACATGATCGCAGAGACCTTCCCGGTGCCGCGGTCGGCACTCGATGACGCGGTCCGGACGATCGTCGGCACCAGCACGGCCAATGACCTCGACGACATCGCCCTCCCCGGCAAGGCCGCGTGGACCGACGTCCGCGCGGCCCTCGCCACCTCGATCGTCGCGAGCGCGACGCCGGAACGCACGGACCGGCTGTTCCCCGGCGACATCGCGCAGTTCCGCGACGGCGGCGGGATCGACCTGGCGACCGGTGCGGCCGGCGTGCTGTACGCGCTCGCCAAGACCGGCGCCGGACGGTTCCCGGAGTACGACGACTGGCTCCGAAAACGGGCCTTCGACACCGCGGCCGGGCCGGGACTGTACAACGGGCTGCACGGCGTCGCGCACGTACTCGACGAGCTCGGGCACCGCCAGGACGCGCTGGACCTGGTCGAGCGCACACTCGCGGACGACTGGACCACCCGCGAGCTCGGGCTGCACTCGGGCCTCGCCGGGATCGGGCTGAACCTGCTGCACTTCGACACCGAGCCGGCGCTCCGGGCGCAGGCCGTCCGGGTCCTCGATCTGGTCGCGGACCGGCTCGAGGCCGACGTACCGGAGCTCAGCGGCGGTCAGTACGCGCGGGCCGGGCTGATGTACGGGTCGTCCGGTCCGGCTCTGCTGTTCCTCGACGCGTTCGAGCGGCTCGGCGACACCGGGCTGCTCGACCTCGCGGAGATCGCGCTCCGGCAGGACCTCAAGCGGACCGTGCTCACCGAGGACGGGATGCGGCAGGTCAACCAGGGCTGGCGGACGCTGCCGTACCTCGAAGAAGGCTCGGCCGGGATCGCGCTCGTCCTCGAGCGCTACCTGCGCCACCGCCCGTCCGAAGAGCTCAGTGCGGTGCTCGACGAGCTCAAGCGGGTCACCCACTGTTCGTACTACGTCCAGCCCGGCCTCTTCATGGGTCGCGCCGGCGTGCTTCTCACCGCTGCCGCGCTCGGAGATCAGGTCGACGACCTGGTGTACGGGCTCGGCTGGCACGCGATGCCGTTCGCGGGCGGCCTCGCGTACCCGGGCAACCAGCTGCTCCGTCTCTCGATGGACCTGGCGACCGGATCGGCCGGCGTACTGCTGGCCCTGGGTACGGCGCTGCACGACGCGCCGGTGTCCCTCCCGTTCCTCGGACCTCCCCAGTGGTCCGAGCCAACATCCCGACGAACTGCACCGAAGGAGGTGTAAACACATGGCACTTCTCGACCTTCAGGGCCTCGAGACCCCGGGTTACGGCCACCACGGCCACCACCACGGCGGCTCCACGCTGACCGTGCTGGGCTGCGCTTCGCAGACCCCGAGCAACCTGAGCCTGCTGCTCTGCCACTGATCCACGGCACCTGTTTATGCCAGGTTGATGAGGCCCTGGGTGGGGATTCCCGCCCAGGGCCGACCTGTCTGCGGGTAGCTCCGGGCCGGTGGGCTCGTTGTGTTGGTGGGAGAGGGGAGAAGTGAGGTGATCGATTCCGTGCAGTCCTACCCATGCGCCGAGCGTCTGACGCTCGTGGAGCAGGTGCACGGCACTACCGTTGCGGATCCGTACCGCCGGCTCGAGGACCCGTCCGCCGCCGAGGCGTGGCAGCGGGACCAGGACGAGTTGTGGCTGACGTACGCCGCTTCGCTGAGCACGAGGTTCCGCTGGAAGAACCGTGTCCGCGCGCTGTCCGCCGTCAGCAGCGTGTCCACGCCGGTCCGCCGCGGCGGTCGCTGTTTCACGCTGCGCCGTGCGGCCGGGCGGCACGCCGTGCTGTTCGCCGATGAGACGCCGCTGATCGACGTACGGCAACTGGATCCGAGCGGGCTGACGACGCTCGACGCGTGGCAGCCGTCGCCGGACGGCACCAAGGTCGCGTTCCAGCTGTCCAGAGGCGGCACCGAGGAGTCGACGCTGTCCGTCCTCGACGTCGACAACGATCAGCTGGTCGACGGCCCGATCGACGGCTGCCGGTACTCCCCCGTGGTCTGGCTTCCAGACAGCCGCACCTTCTACTACGTCCGCTTCCGTCAGGTACGCCGCCACGCGCTCGGCGACCCGGATGACACCACGATCCTCGCGGACGAGGCGACGTACGGGCTGGAGCTCAGCGCGGGCCGCTGGCTGACGATCTGTACGCCGAGCGACCTGTGGTTCCAGGATCTGGCGACCGATCCGGCGCCGAAGCACCTCCCGACCACGGACACCACGATCATGTCGGTGGGTCCGGACGACCGCCTGTACGTCGTGACGCCCGGGCGGATCCGGGTCGGCGATCCGGCCGCGCCGACGGTCTGGCACGACTACCTCGCACCGGAGCAGCCGCTGACCGGCCTGGCGGTCCTCGACGACGTCGTACTGGTCAGCTCCGCCACCGGGATCACCGTGCACGACCGGCTGACCGGCGAACGCCGCGGCACGGTCGGCCTCCCGGGACACGGGTCGGTCGGCTCGCTGAGCGCCGACGGGAACCGGGCCTGGTACACCTACACGGACAGCGTGACCCCGCCGACCGTCCGCTGCTACGACCCCAGCACCGACCAGCCGACCGAGGCACGCGCTGTGCCGACCGAGCTCACCATCATCGGCACGCCAGGTCCCACGATCCTCTACGGGTACGGCGGTTTCGGGCAGGAGCTGACTCCGACGTACTCCGCGTTCGCGCTGGCCTGGGTGGAAGCGGGCGGGTGCTTCGTGACCGTGAACCTCCCCGCCGGCACCCGGCACGACAAGCAGCGGGTCATCGACGCGTTCATCGACGCGGCCGAGCGCCTGATCGCCGACGGGTGGACCACCGCGGACCAGCTCGCGATCTGCGGCGAGTCGAACGGCGGGCTGCTCACCGCGGCCGCGCTCACCCAGCGCCCGGAGCTGTTCGCCGCCGCGGTCTGCTCGGCGCCGCTGACCGACATGGTCCGCTACGAGCTGTCCGGGCTCGGTGAGCGGTGGACGGCGGAGTACGGGACGGTGCAGGACCCCGACGACTTCCGGAGCCTGCTCGCCTACTCGCCGTACCACCGGGTCGTCGACGGGGTGAAGTATCCGGCCGTGCTGCTGACCGCGTTCGGGAACGACACCCGCGTGGATCCCTTGCACGCAAGGAAGCTGACCGCGGCACTGCAGCACGCGACCGCCGGTCCGCGCCCGGTCCTGCTCCGCTTCGAGCCGGACGCCGGCCACACCACCGGCGGCATCAGCCTCGCCGCCGACATCCTCGCCTTCGTCGCCGACCAGACCGGGCTCCAAGCATGATCACCTTCAAAGAGGTGGCCAAGCATGGGCGCGGGTGGCTTCCGTTGATCGGGCTGAATGCCCTGATCGGCAGCGGGGTCACGTTGGCGCTACCGACTGTTCTCGGGCGTTCGGTCGACTCGATCGTGGCCGGCGACGGCTACGCGCGCTGGCTGATCGTCGCGGCCTCGCTGATCGGGCTCGGGATCGCGGCCAGCATCGTCGACGCGTTCGCGGGCGCGGCCTGCGTCGCGGAAACGACCGCCTGGCTGCGGAACCGCCTGGTCCGGCACGTCGTCCGCGGCGGTCCGGACGGCTCCCGCGACTTCGAGACCGGCGACCTGGTCACCCGGGTCTCGGCGAACGCGACCGACGCCGCCCAGGCCGGACCGGCCCTGGTGACCGCGATCGCCGCGATCGCTCCCCCACTCGGCAGCCTGATCCTGCTGGCCGTCATCGACCCGTGGCTTGCGGCCGCGTTCTTCGGTGGCGTGCTGCTGGTGATCCTGGTGCTCTGGACCTTCGCCAAGCGCACCGCCGACGTCAGCCTCGCCTACCAGGAGACCCAGGGCCGGATCGCCGCGCTGCTGTCGGAGTCGCTGACCGGCATCCGCACGATCCAGTCCGCCGGTACGACGGACCGCGAGGAGCGCCGCATCCTAGGCCTGCTCCCCGAGCTCCACCGGCACGGCGTCGTCACCTGGCGGATCCTGGCCCGCTCCGGCGCCCAGGCCGCGGTCGTCGGCCCGCTCGTCCTGGTCGCCGTACTGGCCGTCGGCGGCCTGCAACTGGTGGCCGGCAACGTCACCGCGGGCGAACTGTTCGCCGCCTCGCAGTACGCCGTCCTCGGCGCCGGGCTCGGCAACCTGACCGGCGTCCTCGGCGAACTGGCCCGCGCCAAGGCCGGCGTCCGGCGGTCCGCCGAGGTGATCGCGATCGAGCCGGTCCCCCACGGAACGCTCTCGCTCCCTCGCGGTTCCGGGCAGCTGACGTTCGACGGCGTCAGCGTCGTCGCGAACGGGAATCTCCTGCTGGACAACGTGAATCTCGACCTCCCCGGCGGCGTCACGATCGCGGTCGTGGGTCCGAGTGGCGCCGGCAAGTCCGTCCTCGCGGCGGTCGCGGCGCGGCTGCGGGACCCGTCGACCGGACAGGTGTCGCTGGACGGCGTACCGCTGCAGGCCGTCAGCCGGCGCGTACTGCGGCACGCGGTCGGCTGCGCGTTCGAACGCCCGCAGCTGGTCGGCCGGACCGTCGGCGAGGCGATCGACCCGCACGCGGTGAGCCCGATCCGGACCCTGGCCGCGGCCCGCGCCACGCACGCGCACGACTTCGTCAGCCGGCTGCCCGACGGGTACTTCACCTCGTTGCGCAAGGCCCCGATGTCCGGCGGCGAACGTCAGCGCCTCGGCCTGGCCCGCGCCTGGCCCGCGCGCCGGTTGCTGGTCCTCGACGACGCCACGTCCAGCCTGGACACCGCGACCGAACGCCAGATCACCCGCACCCTCACCGAGGACCGTCGGCACCGCACCCGCCTGATCGTCACCCACCGCCCCGCCACCGCGGCGCGCGCCGACCTGGTCCTCTGGCTCGACCACGGCCGCGTCCGCGCACTGGCCCCACACGCCGACCTCTGGCAGAACACGTCGTACCGAGCTGTCTTCGGATGAAACGAGAGCTGTCGTACGGCGCGGGTGCGCTGCGGAAGAAGGCCACGCTTCGGTTGATCGGGTGGTCGGTTCCGGAGATCCTGCCGACGGCGGTGTACGGGATCGCGGTGGCGCGGGCGACGGACAGCTTCCTTGCCGGGCAGGCCTGGCACGGAATCGCGTGGCTCGGTGGGCTGGTCGCGACGGCGGGCCTCGGCGCGGCCGGGGCGCGGCAGGTGTACGGGCGGCTCGGCGAGCTGGTCGAGCCGTTGCGGGACGATCTGGTCCGGCGGGTCGTCGGCGGCGCGCTCCGCACCGGCGACGACGGCGCGGTGGCCAGGCTGAACCGGCAGGTCGAGATCGTCCGCGACACGTTCGCCGGGCTGGTCCTCGTACTGCGGAGCTTCGCGGTGACGTTGTTCGGCGTACTCACGGGGTTGTTGTCGCTGGCGCCGATCGTCGCGGCGTTCGTGGTCCCGCCGTTCCTGCTCGGGTTCGCGTTGTCGCTGGCCGTGCTCGGGATGGCGGCGGACCGGGCGCGGGCGTCGCTGGCCGCGGACGAGCAGCTGGCGGCCGCGGCGGGCATGGTGTTCGGCGGGGTGCGGGACATCACCGCGACCGGGACCGAGGAGTACGCCGAATGGCTTGCGGAGCAGCCGATCCAGGCACATGCGGCGGCCGAGCGGGCGCTGGCGAAGGTGTCGGCGCTGCGGACGTTGTGCTTCGCGGTCGGCGGGTGGCTGCCGTTGCTGATCCTGCTCGCGACCGGGCCGTGGCTGGTCGGGCGCGGCGTCAGTACGGGTACGTTGCTGGGCGGGCTGACCTACGTACTGATCGGCTTGCAGCCCGCGTTGAACACGGTGATGAACGCGCTGGGCGACAGCGGTCTGCGGTACGTCATCACGCTCGGCCGGATCCTGGACACGTCGACTCCGGCGCAGCGCCAGCGGCCGGTCGACGAGCTGACCGGGTACCAGGTACGGCTGCGCGGGCTGACGTTCGCGTACGGGCCGAGGGCGGAGCCGGTGCTGGACAAGCTCGAGCTGACGATCGCCGAGGGCGAGCATCTGGCCGTCGTCGGGCCGAGCGGTATCGGCAAGTCGACACTGGCCGGGCTGGTGTGCGGGATTCTCACCCCGACCGGCGGACGGCTGCTGCTGGGCGGCGCGCCGCCGACCGAGATCAGTACGGCGCGGCTCGCGCAGACCCGGGTGCTGATCCCGCAGGAGGCGTACGTCTTCACCGGATCGGTCCGCGACAACCTGGCATATTTGTTGCCCGACGCAACAGACGCGCAGCTCGAGTTCGCCGTACAGGCGGTCGGCGCCGGCCGGTTGGTCGAGCGGATCGGCGGACTGCACGCCGGGGTGAAGCCGAGCGAGCTGTCCGCCGGTGAGAAGCAACTGCTCGCACTGGTCCGCGCCTACCTGTCGCCGGCGCCGCTCGTCGTCCTCGACGAGGCGACCTGTTTCCTCGACCCGGAGGCCGAACGCCAAGCCGAGGAGGCGTTCGCGAGGCGCCCCGGCACGTTGATCGTGATCGCGCACCGGATCAGCTCCGCGCTGCGCGCCCGCCGCATCCTCGTCCTGGACGGCAACCAGGCCGCGCTCGGCACCCACCCCGCGCTGATGCGCACGTCCCGGATGTACCGCGACCTGCACGGCAACTGGAGCCCCAGCACTCAGATCCAGCCGGCCTCGTAGGCCTTCCGGATCGCCTCGATCCGGCTCCGCGAACCCGTCTTGGCGAGGATCCGCGACAGGTAGTTGCGGACCGTGCCCGTGCTCAGGCTGAGCGTGCGGGCCACCTCCTGCGCCGTCGCGCCGGTGGTGACCTGACGCAGCACCTCGCACTCCCGATCCGTCAACGGGTTGTCCCCGGCCTTCAGAGCGGCCACAGCCAGCCGTACGTCGACCACGGGCAGCCCCTTCGCCACGTCGCGAACCGCCTGCACCAACTGGTCGATGGTCGCGTCGGTGGCGATCAGCCCGATCCGCGGCGCCTGCTTGACCAGCGCGAGACTGGTCGCCGGGATCGCCTCGTGGTCGATCAGCACGAGCACGCCGCGCCCGGCGAGCTTGCGGCAGAGCTCCTCGATCCGGATCCGGCCGGGCAGCTGCGGGTCGAGCAGGAACACGTCCGGGCGCCGGCCGGCCACCTGGAGCACGTCCTCGGCGCGGTCCACGTCCGCCACCACGTCGAGGTCGTTCTCCCGTGCCAGCACCGCGGCCAGCGCGCCACGCACCAACGTGCCTCGATGGCCGAGCGCCACTCGGATCACCGCTACTGCCCCCATCACATCTGTCTGCCTCAGCCGCCCCCAGCGACGAAACTCACATGCCGGGCGGCGGTACCCGTGCTTCGATCAACGAGTGAACTCCCCGGATGACACGCACGCGTCGACAGTTTGTCCAGGCTGCCGCGCCGTACTGCCCCGCTCCGAGTGGCCGGGGACCACGAAGTACAACGCGACCCCGGAGTGCACGGAGGTCGCCGGCGAGCTGCTCGGCTTCGAGGTCGAGCACGCCGCCCGGCTCGGCTACCTGCACCAGCTCCGGATCGACGCGTACGGCGCCCAGCACGTCCACCCGGACGCCCCGCCGATCGGCCCGGTGTTCGCCCTGAACGGCCTCTACATGTTCCTCGAACGCGGCTCCGGGAACGTCGCGGTCCGGACCGCGCACGGCATCATGGCGAACTCGTACGACGACTGGCCGCGGCTCGTCCCGCCGGCCCGGGCCGGCGAGCTGACGGCGTACGACGTACTCACCGCCGGCGGCGTCGACGAAGTTGAGTCGACCCTGCTCAGGTGGGCCCGCGAGGTGTGGGAGTCGTGGCCGGATGCTGAGCGTGAAACGGTCCGGAATCTGACCGTGGAGCTGGTCCCGGAACGTTATTTCGAGCACATCTAAACCGATCGGTTTCAGCCCCCCGCGAATCGGCGTGTCAGGGCCGGAAACCGTTCTGTTGTTGGGGTTTCGGAACCTCAGCGAATGGAAAAAGTTCGGGGCAGATTCCGATCTGGGGTTGCGTTTCCGGAGAACCTCACCGAGGATGACTCAGGTCGCGCCGTTACCGGGGCGTGACCATTCGGACGCTGTCCTGTTACCTGCAGTGAAACGGGTCCGATTGCCCCCACCCCTGCACGGGGGGCCTGGTGTGCTCCACCATGCCCAAGTTCACAAGGAGCAGTTTCAGATGTCCAAGGCTCGACATGCGCGCGCCCGGCGAAGCACTCGCCGGGTGGCCAGAACCATTTCCATCGCCGGTCTGGGAGCCGGTATCACCGCCGTGGGAGCGGCCTCGGCCTTCGCGGCCGACAACTACACGGTCAAGGCCGGCGACACGCTCTCGCAGATCGCCCAGGCCAACGGCGCCGACTGGCACCAGCTGGCCCGCCTGAACCACCTTCAGGACCCGAACCTGATCCTGATCGGGCAGACCCTGACCCTCGCCGGCACCCCCTCCGCCAGCGAGGACCAGACCCCCCGGGTCACCCCGAAGGCGGAAACCCGCAAGTCGGACTCCGGCGACTCGAAGACGAAGAAGTCCGACTCGAACCGGACCAGCCGTTCCGCGGACCGCCCGCAGGCGGGCAACGGCGGCGGCGGCAAGGCGAACCTCAGCGGCGCCTGGGCCAAGGTCGCGAACTGTGAGTCCAGCGGCAATCCGCGCGCGGTGAACTCCGGCGGCTACTACGGCCTGTTCCAGTTCGACCTGCAGACCTGGCGCAGCGTCGGCGGCTCCGGCAACCCGACGAACGCGTCGGCCGGCGAGCAGCTGATGCGGGCGAAGAAGCTGTACTCGCAGCGCGGCGCCTCCCCGTGGCCGGTCTGCGGCCGGTTCCTTCGCTGACCCGGTGATGCCGGGCGGGCGGTAGGTCGACCGTCCTCCCACCGCCTGCCCGGCACCCCGGACCGCGTCAGTCGCGCGTGATCACCAGCATCTCGTTCGCACCGACCTGGAACTCGTAGGGGACCTTGCGGATCTCGCAGGTCACGCCCTCGAGCGATGCCAGCAACTCCGGCAGCCAGCCGATCGGCTCGCCGGCACCCTGCAGCACCAGCGGGAAGATCCGCACCTCGGCGTTGCTGACCCGGATCAGCTCCCGCAACGCGGCCGCGTGCCAGTCCCGGTCGTACTTGTCGGCCCACGTGAAAAGCAGGTGCGAGCACAGCACCAGCTCGAACCGGCGGTCGCCGAACGGCAGCTCCGGCAGCCCGGCGGCGACGTACCGCTCCGGCGCCGCCGCCACGTCCTGCAGGAACCGGTCCGCCGCCTCGATCCGGTACTGGTCCTTCCGTTCCGGCGATCCGTACCAGTGCCAGACGAAACTCCCCTGGTGCTCGTCCACGATCCCGGACGTCGCCGGCAGGCTCTTGCGGACGCTGTCGACGAGCTCGGGATGATCCAGCTCGTACGCCGGATCGGCGGCGATCGCGTCCACCCCGCGGGCCGCGGCCTCGGCGGTGAAGCCGGCGCCTCCCGCGCAGCAGTCGAGCACGGAGTCGGGGAGTTCCTTCAGGTCGAACATCGCTTCGTACTCGGCGTACGAGCGCGAGGTCACCAGCACGGGTCTACCTTTCGACGGTTCTCTTCCGGTGCAAGCGGCCGTCGAGGGCGTTCGCCCCGGCCGCCAGAGCCAGGAACAGTACCGCCACCAGCAGACAGTTCAGCAGCACCCGTCCGTACCCGTGCTCGTCGACGTCGACGAACGGGTACGGATAGAAGTGCACGAACGCGCCGCGGACCAGCGTGAACACCAGCCAGAGCAGCGGGTACACGATCGACCAGCCGACGATCCGCCAGTCGATCGTGCCGCGCGGGCCGAACAGCAACCAGCCCAGTACGCCGGCCACCGGGGCGGCGGTGTGCAGCAGGAAGTTCGCGACCGCTGCCCCGCCGTGCAGGTTGTCGAGGCCGGCGAGCACCGCGTGGTAGACGATGCCGGTGACCGCGATGCAGAGCACGCCGTTCAGCCGCAGCGTCCTGAACAGGGTGCTCTCCGGGCGATCCGGCTGCGCCGCGAGCAGCAGCGCCGTACCGCCGAGCAGCAGGTTCGACTGGATGGTGAAGTACGCGAACACGTTGAAGACGCGCTCCGGGTTGTCCGGGAAGAACCCCTCGTGCCCGTTCGCGGTGACGATCAGCTGGATCACGATCCCCAGCACGACGATCAGCCCGGTCACCGCAGCCCAGATCCGCCCAACCGTTGTCATGCCGGAAATGTACGACGAGTGACCGCGCGAACCGTGGACGTCAGACCGACTGCTTTTCCGCGGTGCGGCCGAACGAGTAGCTGAACGACACGATCGCGTCGATCACCAGCACCAGCGTCCACGGTCCGGCCGGCGCCAGCAGCGCGTCCCAGCCGCGACCGGAGAGCAGGCCGAGGAGCAGCATGATGCCGACGCCGACGCCGTACGAGATCAGGTGCCGGAACCAGCCGGCGCGTTCGTGCCGCGCGCGCTCCGGTCCCTTCTTCGGCAGCTTCGGCGGGCGCGACGCACCGGCCAGGAAGTGCGCCGCCCACTTGTCCGCCCACTTCAGCGTCTGGTGGCCGAAGCCGACGCTGACGCCGACGAAGATCGCGGCCAGCGAGTGCTTGAACGACGGCGCCGCACCACGCTGGATGTCGACGACGCTCGCGACCAGCAGCACCACGTCGACCAGCGGTACGGCGGCGAGCAGCACCATCCCGGTCCGGCGCAGCCGTAGCAGGTACCGCGTCACCAGGCCGGCGGCCAGCAACACCCAGAAGCCGATCTCACACGCGGCGATCACTGCGAGCAGCACGGGTCGTCCCCTTCCGGGATTGTTTAAGTACGACTGTGTTGTAAACCAGACTAACACAGGTGTGCTAAAAAGGATTCCATGCCGAAGATCGTCGACCACGCCGCCCGCCGCGAGGAGATCGCCGAAGCGCTCTGGCGGGTGGTCCGCCGGGACGGGATCCGGGCCGCGTCGGTGCGCACCATCGCGGCCGAGGCAGGCTGGTCCGCGGGCGCGGTGCGCTACTACTTCCCCGACCAGGACGGGCTGCTCAGCTTCGCGATGGACCTGGTATCGCGCCGGGTGACCGAGCGGATCGGCGCGATCGCGCCGAAGGGCAGCGTGCCGAACATCGTGCTGCGCTACCTCGACGAAGTGCTGCCGCTGGACGCGGAACGGCGCGCGGAGTTCGACATCTGGCTCGCGTTCATGGCGCAGGCCCAGGCCGAGACCGGCGCGGGCACACTGCACACCCATACGGAGACCGTGCACAACCAACTGCGTGAACTGTGTACGTCGCTGATCCGCGCACTCGCGGACGAGGGGTTGCTGAAGGACGGCCTCGACGTACGGCGTGAGGTCGAGCGGTTGCACGCCCTGCTCGACGGGCTCGCCCTGCACGCGGCGATCCAGCCCGAACGCACCACACCGACTCGTGTCCGTCAGTTGATGCGGCACCACATCGAGTCACTGCTGGCCTGACACCCCTTGTTTTCGACAAGAATCGCCGATCGTCAGGACTAAACCGCGGCGGCACGTGGCACGATCGCGGCATGGAGTCCGAGGGGGTGATCGTCGTCAGCGGAATCATGGCGGCGGGGAAGTCGTCGGTGTCCCAGATGCTCGCCGAGAGGTTCGAGTACGGCGTGCATCTGCGGGGGGACGTTTTCCGGCGGATGATCGTCAGTGGGCAGGCCTCGATGGCCGACGACGTGATCGCGGCGCAGCACCAGTTGCAGCTGCGCTACCGGCTGGCCTGCCTGGCCGCCGACGAGTACGCGCGCGCCGGGTTCACCGTCGTACTGCAGGACGTGGTGATCGGTGAGTTGCTGCGCGAGTTCCTGGACGGGATCCGGACCAGGCCGCGGTACCTCGTCGTCCTGACGCCGCGGCCGGAGGTGATCTCCAGCCGGCTCGGCGGAGCGCATCATCTGGTCGACGAGCTCGACTACGAGCTGCACGCGTTCAGTCCGCGGCGCGGGTTGTGGCTGGACAACTCGGACCTGTCGGTCGGCGAGACCGTGGACGCGATCCTCGGCCGGCTCGACGAGGCACGCTTCGACTCGTAGCGGCCGCGGCTACCCGAGGGTAGTTTGAAGGGATGACCGTACGGCGGACGTCCTGCAACCTGTGCGAAGCGATCTGCGGAGTGCTGGTGACGGTCGAGGACGGCCGGGTCACCGACATCCGCGGTGACGAGTCGGATCCGCTGTCCCACGGTCACATCTGCCCGAAGGCGGTCGCGCTCCGCGATCTCCAGGACGACCCGGACCGGTTGACGACGCCGGTACGCCGGAGCTCCGACGGCTGGCAGCCGATCGGCTGGGACGCGGCGTACGAGCTGATCGCCGAGCGGCTGACCGGGATCCAGCGCGAGTACGGACGGAACGCCGTCGGCGTCTACCTGGGCAACCCCAACGTGCACAGCCTCGGCGCGCTCACGCACATGCCGACGATGGTCCGGCAGCTGCGGACCCGGAACAAGTTCAGCGCGACGTCGATCGACCAGCTGCCGCAGATGCTGTCGTCGTACCTGCTCTACGGGCACCAGTTGATGGTCCCCGTCCCGGACATCGACCGGACGTCGTACCTGTTGATGCTCGGCGCGAATCCGCTCGCGTCGAACGGCAGCATGATGACCGCGCCGGGTTTCGGACGACGTTTGAAGGAGGTGCGGAAACGCGGCGGAAAGGTGGTCGTCGTCGATCCGCGCCGGACCGAAACGGCGGCGGTTTCCGACGAACACCATTTCGTCCGTCCGGGAACGGATGCGGCATTCCTGCTCGCAGTGATCCACGAGGTGATCTCGCAGGGATTGGCGCATCCTGCGGCGTACGTCGACGGGCTGGCGACGGTCGAGGCCGCGGTGGAGAAGTGGACGCCGGAACGCAGCGCCGCGATCACCGGGATCCCGGCCGACGTGATCCGGCGGGTGGCGACCGAGTTCGCGACGGCCGGGCGAGCCGCCTGTTACGGACGGGTCGGGGTGTCGACGCAGCAGTTCGGGGCGATCTGCCAGTGGGCGATCCAGGTGCTCAACATCATCACCGGGAACCTCGACCGGCCCGGCGGCACGATGTTCCCGCGGCCGGCGGTGAACACGCTGCTCGGCCTGGGCCGCGGGCACGTCGGGGTGTGGAAGAGCCGGGTCCGCGGGCTGCCCGAGTTCGGCGGGGAACTGCCGGTGTCGACGATGGCCGAGGAAATCCTGACGCCCGGCGACGGGCAGATCCGGGCGCTGGTGACGGTGGCCGGCAACCCGGTGCTGTCGACCCCGGACGGGCGCCGGCTGGACGAGGCGCTCGGGTCGCTGGACTTCATGGTCGCGGTCGATCCGTACATCAACGAGACGACCCGGCACGCCGACGTGATCCTGCCGCCCGCGCCGCCGCTCGAGCGCGACCACTACGACATCGTCTTCCACCAGCTCGCGGTCCGGAACACGGCCCGCTGGAACGACGCCGTCCTCCCGAAGCCCGCGGCGGCACGGCACGACTGGGAGATCTTCCGCGACCTCGGGCTCGCGCTCGTACGGCGTACTCCCTGGAGCCGGCGTCGTGCCGAGGCGACGGCGCGGCTGCGGGTCCCGCCGCGCTGGATCGTCGACGCCGGGCTACGGATCGGGCCGTACCGGCTGTCGGTCGGGAAGCTGCGCCGCTCGCCCGGCGGGATCGACCTCGGCCCGTTACAGCCCGCGTTACCCGGAGCACTACAGAAGTCGGCCAAGCGGATCGACCTCGCGCAACGGATGATCCTCGACGACCTCCCCCGGCTGGACGCCCTGCAGCCGTTGTCCACGGACGAACTGTTGCTGATCGGCCGCCGGCATCTGCGGAACAACAACTCCTGGATGCACAACTCCGCCCGGCTGGTGAAAGGCCGGCCGCGGCACCAGTTGCTGATGCACCCGCACGACCTGGCCGACCGCGACCTCGCCGACGGCCAGCTCGTCACGATCACCTCCGCGGCCGGCTCGATCTCCGTAGAAGTTGCCGCCAGCAACGACATCATGCCCGGCGTAGTCAGCCTGCCCCACGGCTTCGGCCACAACCGCGACGGCGCCCGGCTGACCGTAGCGAATCAGGTCGCCGGCCCGAGCATCAACGACATCACCGACTCCGCGTTCACCGATCCGACCGCCGGCACCGCCGCGGTCAACGGCGTACCGGTCACCGTCACGGCCTGCACCGCGCCGAGCTCTCCCGGATGATCAGTAGTGGCGTCGAGTACAGGTGGGCCCGCGGCTGGGCGCCGGCCTGTACGTCAAAGAGGCGGCGTGCGACCTCGGCGCCGTACCCGACGACGTTGTGGCTGAGGGCGGTCAGCGTCGGGTGCGTGATCCGGCAGAGCGTCGAGTCGTCCCAGGCGACCAGCGTGACGTCGTCCGGGATGCGAAGGCCGAGCGCCTGCGCGACCGCGAGTCCGGCGACCGCCATCAGGTCGTTGTCGTAGACGATCGCGGTCGGCCGCCCGGCCAGTAACTCCCGGGTCGCCTCGGCTCCGGCCGCCGCGGAGTAGTCGGTGTGCCGGGTGATCGCGGTCAGCCCGAGCCGGCGTACGGCGGTGTCGAACGCCTGGTCGCGGATCCACACGTCACCGAACTCGGGCGGTCCGGCGATCCGCGCGATCAGCTGGTGCCCGAGCGACGCGACGTGGTCGAGCGCCGCGGTCATCGCCGCCGTACTGTCCGTCCACACGCACGGCATCCCGTCCGCCAGCGCCGGATCCCCGACCAGGACGGCCGGCAGCCCGAGCTTCCGCACGACCGGGATCCGCGGGTCGCCGACCCGCAGGTCGACCACGATCACGCCGTCCACCCGGCGCTCGGCGGCCCATTTCCGGTACGTCGCGAGCTCCGCGCCGAGGTCGGCCACCACCTGCAGGGACAGCGCGTACGAGTGCTCCGCGAGGACCGACTCGACGCCACCGACGAAGCCCATGAAGTACGGCTCCTCGACCAGCGTCTGCGGGGTCCGCGCGAGCACCAGCCCGAACGTCTCGCTGCGCGCCGCGGACAGTTGCCGGGCGGCCGTGTTCGGCACCCATTCCAGCTCGGCGGCGACCCGCAGCACCCGCGCCCGGGTGGCCGCGGAGACGCCGGGCCGGTTGTTGAGGGCGTACGACACCGCCCCTTGCGAGACCCCGCACCTGCGCGCGATCTCCTTGATCGTCACATGAGCCACGACACCCTCCTCACCGGGCGCCCGGACGAACCGGTCCGGACCTCCAGTGTGCGCGTCGATCAGACTCTCTGTCATCAATCAACCACAGAAGGTGATCATTTGATCAAACCCCATCCTCTGGGGAAACTCTCAGGTGACCGCCCAGTCGTTGGGCGGAGGGTGGTGTGGACGGGCCGCCGTGGGATACGGTTTCCTTCGTTACTTAACCGGTTCGGCTTATCAGACGGCGCAAACCCCAAGGGCAGCGGGCGACGCGCCGCCGACAAGGAGAAACCATGGTCGCAAAGGACCACCTGTCCCTCCAGCTGTACACGGTCCGGGGCAAGCTCGAGGAAGACTTCGACGGCACCCTGGCCCGGATCGCGGAGATCGGCTACACGACGGTCGAGCCCTTCGGGGTGACGGCCTTCGCCGATCGCCTCGCCGAGGCGCTGCCCAAGCACGGTCTCTCGGCCCCGACCACGCACGCCGGCCTGCTCCGCGAGGACAGCGCCCCGATCTACGCGGCGGCGAAGCGGCTCGGCATCACCACGGTGATCGACCCGCACACCGACCCGGCGCGCTGGCAGACGGCCGACGGCATCAAGGAGATCGCCGACGGGCTGAACAGGGCCGCCGCCGAGGCCGCCGACCACGGCATCACGGTCGGCTACCACAACCACCAGTTCGAGCTCGAGGCGAAGATCGACGGCGCGCACGGCCTGGAGATCCTGGCCGACAACCTGGCCGACAACGTGATCCTCGAGGTCGACACGTACTGGGCCGCGGTCGGCGGTGCCGACGTACCGGCGCTGCTGAAGAAGTTCGGCGAGCGGGTCACCGCGATCCACGTCAAGGACGGCGACGGGACGCTGAACAACAAGGCGCAGGTCGCGGTCGGCGACGGCACCATCGCGGTCCGGGACATCCTGGCCGCGGCGCCGCAGGCCCTGCGGGTCGTCGAGCTGGACGACTTCACCGGCGAGATCTTCGACGCGGTCGAGGGCTCGTACGCCTTCCTCACCGGAGAGGGTGCGCCTGAATGAGTGCGGTCGGCGTAGGTGTGATCGGCGCCGGAGTGATCTCCGACGCCTACATCAAGAGCATGCAGAGCTTCCCGGACCTGAAGGTCGTCGCGATCGGCGACCTCCGCCCGGAGGCGGCCGAGGCGAAGGCCAAGGAGTACGGCATCGAGGCCCACGGGGGTCCCGAGGTGGTGCTGGACAACCCGGACGTCGAGATCGTGGTCAACCTGACCATCCCGGTCGCGCACGTCGAGGTGGCCCTCGCGGCCGTTGCCGCCGGCAAGCACGTGTGGAGCGAGAAGCCGTTCTCCCTGGACCAGGACAGCGGCCTCAAGTTGCTGGCCACGGCGAAGGACGCGGGCGTCCGGCTCGGCTGCGCGCCGGACACCATCCTCGGCCCGGGGCTGCAGGAGTCCCGGCGGATCATCGAGCGCGGTGACATCGGTACGCCGCTGACCGCGCTGACGCTGTTCCAGTCGCCCGGCCCGGAGTCCTGGCACCCGAACCCGGCGTTCCTGTTCCAGGAGGGCGCGGGCCCGCTCTGGGACATCGGTCCGTACTACCTGACCACGCTGGTGCAGCTGCTCGGTCCGGTCGCCGCGGTCGCGGGGATCGGCTCGAAGTCGAAGGAGAAGCGCACGATCGGATCCGGTCCGCTGGCGGGGACCGACTTCGACGTGACCGTGCCGACGCACGTCAGCACGATCGCTCGCTTCGAATCCGGCCAGTCGTCGCAGAGCATCTTCAGCTTCGACTCGCCGCTGTCGCGGGGCGGGTTCGTCGAGATCACCGGCGCGGAGGCGACGCTCGCCGTACCGGACCCGAACGGGTTCGACGGTGCGATCAAGATCCGCCGTCGCGGTGCGGAGGACTGGGAGACGATCGCGGAGACCAAGGCGGTCGCGCAGCGCGGTACCGGCGTACTCGAGATGGCGCGCGCCATCCGGGCCGGCCGGCCGCACCGGGCGACCGGGGCGCTGGCGTTCCACATTGTCGACGTGATGGCCTCGATCACCGACTCGATCGACACCGGCGCGTTCGTCGACGTGCAGAGCACCGTCGAGGTGGCGCCGATCCTGCCGGACGACTGGGACGTGACGGCGGCCACCCTGTGAGCATCGTTCTGGACCCCCGGCGGACCGTGGTGTTCGCCGGGGACTCGGTGACCGACTGCGGCCGCCGTACCGATCCCTCCGGGCTCGGTGACGGGTACGTCCGCAATCTGTACGACGACTTCGGCGACAACCGGCCGACCGTCGTCAACACCGGCATCAGCGGCAACCGGGCGGTCGATCTGGCCGCCCGGTGGGCCGACGACGTGCTGGCCCACGACCCGGCGCTGGTGTCGATCCTGATCGGGATCAACGACACCTGGCGGCGGTACGACGAGAACGACCCGACGACGGCGGAGTCCTTCGAGGCGTCGTACCGCGCGCTGCTCGATCCGCTGTCCTGTCCGGTGGTGCTGATGGAGCCGTTCCTGCTGCCGGTCAAGGACGGGCAGGACGCATGGCGCGAGGACCTCGACCCGAAGCTCGAGGTGGTCCGGAAGCTCGCGGTCGAGTACGGCGCGATCCTGGTGCCGACCGACGTCGAACTCAGCAAGCAGGCCGCGTCCGCCGGACCGGCCGCACTGGCGGGTGACGGCGTCCACCCGTCGCCGGCCGGCCATCGGGCGCTCGCCGATCTCTGGCGACAGTACGTCCTCGACTGAGCTGCTCCCCCCTGGTTCGGCAGGGGGAGCAGTGCAGTTTCACTAAACCGGTTCATCTCCCCTGGAGCATCACTGTGACCTCGCTCAAGACCCTCGACCTGACCACCGCCGGCGGTGCCACCTGGACCGTGCACGCGGTCGAGGGTCCGGCGCCCGACGGCCTGATCGGCCGCGCGGTGGCTGCCACCGTGCCCGGTGAGGTGCACACCGACCTGCTGGCCGCCGGGGAGATCCCGGACCCGTTCGACGGCGACAACGAGTCGAAGCTGCACTGGATCGGCCGGACCCGCTGGAGCTACACGAGTAGATTCCCGTGGGTTGCCGACGGCAACGACCGGCAGGAACTGGTGACCGACGGCCTGGACACGATCGCGACCGTCAGGTTGAACGGCCAGGAGCTGGGCCGGACGGCGAACCAGCACCGGTCGTACCGGTTCGACGTCACCGGCGTACTGGTTGCCGGGGACAACGAGCTGGTGATCGAGTTCGAGGGTCCGGTGACGGCGGCCGAGGCGGAGCGGGAGAAGCGTGGCAGCTGGCCGCACACCAACCTGCACCCGTACAACGAGTTGCGCAAGATGGCCTCGAACTTCGGCTGGGACTGGGGACCGGACGTCGCGACCGCGGGCATCTGGCGGCCGGTCCGGATCGAGTCCTGGTCCGGGGTCCGCATCTCCGCGGTCCGCCCGCTGGCACAGGTGGACGGTACGGACGGCGTACTGAAGACGTTCGTCTCGCTGGCCTGGGCGGACGGTGCGGCTGACGCGACCGTGGCCGTCGAGGTCGGGGGTACGCAACAGTCGGTGACGGTCAAGCCCGGAACCGAGGAAGTCGAGCTCACGAACCCAGTCTCCGCGGTGGACGTCTGGTGGCCGCGCGGCCACGGCGAGCAGCCGCTGTACGACGTGACCGTGACGCTGAACGAGGACGACTGGCACGGCCGGGTCGGCTTCCGGAACATCGCCGTGAACGTTGCCCCGGACAACGACGGGAGCCCGTTCGTGCTGTCCGTGAACGGCAAGCCGATCTACGTCCGGGGCGCGAACTGGATTCCGGACGACGCATTCGTCACCCGGCTGGACGCCTCGACGTACCGCACCTCGATCGAGGACGCGGTCGGTGCGGGCATGAACCTGCTCCGCGTCTGGGGTGGCGGGATCTACGAGAGCGAGGAGTTCTACGACGTCTGCGACGAGCTGGGCATCCTGGTCTGGCAGGACTTCCTGTTCGCGTGCGCGGCGTACTCCGAGGACGAGCCGCTCTGGAGCGAGGTCGAGGCCGAGGCGCGGGAGGCCGTCACCCGGCTGAGCAAGCACGCCAGCCTCGCGGTCTGGAACGGCAACAACGAGAACATCTGGGGGTACGTCGAGTGGAGCTGGCGGGTCCCGCTTGCCGGCCGGCCGTGGGGCGCCGGGTACTACCTGGACCTGCTGCCTCGGGTCGTGGCAGAGCTGGACCCGCGGACGCCGTACTCGGCCGGCAGCCCGTACTCGTTCGACCAGTTCATCCACCCGAACGACGACCGGCACGGGACCATGCACATCTGGGACGTGTGGAACCAGGTCGACTACACGACGTACCGCAAGTACAAGCCGCGCTTCGTTTCCGAGTTCGGTTTCCAGGGGCCGCCGGCGTGGTCGACGCTGACGTCGGTCGTGCACGACGTGCCGCTCGATCCGTACGGCTCGCAGATGCTCGTTCACCAGAAGGCTTTTGAGGGCAATCTCAAGCTGGAGCGTGGGCTCGGGGATCACCTGCCAGTATGGAAGAACATCGACGACTGGCACTGGACGACGCAGCTCAACCAGGCGCGAGCGGTTGCCTACGGCATCGAGCACTTCCGGTCGCTGTTCCCCCTGAACACCGGCGCGGTCGTGTGGCAGCTGAACGACAACTGGCCGGTCGTCTCGTGGGCCGCCGTCGACGGGCACGGCATCCGGAAGCCGTTGTGGTACGCGCTGAAGCGCGTGTACGCCGACCGGCTGCTCACCGTGCAGCCGCACGAGGACGGGCTGGTCGTTGCCGCGCACAACGACACCGACACGCCCTGGACGACGGAGATCACGGTCCGCCGGCGATCGACCACCGGTGCCGATGTGCTGGCCCAGGAGACCTTCGCGATCGAGATCGCGGCTCGGTCCGCGGTCGTCAACGACCTCCCGGAGTCTGTTGCCGTTGCGGGCAAGCCCTCGGAGGAATACCTGGAGGTGCGCGCGGGCGACGGTGAGACGGCGTACTGGTACTTCGTCGAGGACACCGAGCTGCAGCTCGCCGCCGACGCCTACACCGCCGCGGTCTCCCCGACCGCCGACGGGTACGACGTGACGGTGAGCGCGACCGCGCTGGCGAAGGACCTGGCGCTGTTCCCGGACCGGCTGGACGCGGCGGCGCGGGTCGACTCGTGCCTCGTCACGCTGTCCGCGGGCGAGAGCCACACGTTCCACGTGACCGGTGCGAGCGCTCCGGAGCAGGTCGCCGTACCGGTGCTGCGGTCGGCAAACGATCTCTTGCACTGATTTACGTCAAGACCTTGACTAAAGGTGCGGCGGGACCGTTACTGGTGGGTGAAACCCCTAGGTCCCGCCCCACCTCGGAGGTCTTGTCATCATGCATCTTCTTGCCGCTGCCTTGTTGAGCTTCAGCTCTCTTGTTGCTGCTCCGACTGCTTCTTTACCGGCTTGTCAGCACTTCTACACCGGTCCGATCCCTGACCGGCCCGTGTCCGGCGGCCACGGCAACGGGACCACGGCACCGCCGTACGACGTCAGCGGCCGGCTGCCGGCCCCCGGTGGCATCACGGGTGGTCTCGGCACGGACGGGAAGGTCACGTTCACGTTCGACCGGGTCCCGGGCGCGAAGGCGTACCGGGCCTTCCGGAACGGGCAGGCGTTGCAGTGGATCAGCGACTGGGGTCAGCCGTCGCTTCAGGTCACGGACGCGAGCCCGTGCGACGGCGCGCACTACCAGGTGTACGCGATGTCGTCCGAGGACACGGCCGCGTCGTCGATCGGCCAGATCAGTACGTCGTACCGGCTGGACTCCTCGAACCACCTGGCGGCGTACCGGCTGCCTGCTGGTACGACGCTGACGTACCGGGTGTCGGCGTACAACGACGTTGCTCAGACGGCCCTCGGGTACAACGCGGGCACCGGGATCTGTGCGGTGGACGCCCGGAACATTCCGTGGGGCACGCGGCTGTACGTGCCTGGTTACGGGCACTGCTACGCGGCTGACATCGGGAGCTGGATCAAGGACGACATTGTCGACGTGTGGTTCCCGCCAGGCCCGGATGCGGACAACTGGGGCATCCAGCGGCTGACGCTCACCGTAGAGTGAGCAGGTGACTTGGGGGAAGCGTGTTGCGATCGGTGCCCTCGTACTGACGCTTGTCGGGTGCAGTGACGCCAAGCAGACGGCGGGAGTGGTGCCGCAGACCCGTGCGCCGGTTGAGCCTGTCCGTACGGCGAAGCCGGTGCGGCCGACGCTGGCGCCGGTGCAGGTGAAGCCTGGTACGTCCAAGAACGTTCAGGTGATGCCTCTGCTCGACCACGGGCCGCGGGACCGGAAAGAGATCGCGTTGACGTTCGACGCGGACCTAACGGCCCTCATGCGGCGACGGTTGGTCTCTGGGAAGGTCAAGTCGTACTACAACAAGGCACTGATCGAGGAGCTTCGCTCACTGCACGCTCCGGCCACCCTGTTCCTGACTGGGATGTGGATGGAGCAGTACCCGCAGGTGACCAAGGAGCTGGCAGCAGATCCGCTCTTCGAACTGGGCACGCACACGTACGATCACCGCGGATTCACCAAGAACTGCTACGGCCTGGGGACAGTGCCACCCGGCCAGATGCTGTCGGACGTTCGGCGGGCCATCGTGGAGCTGGACCGCGTGGATCCACACGCGACCAGGTGGTTCCGCTTCCCCGGTGACTGCTACGACACGACCGCCCTGCACGAACTCGCACCAGCCGGCGTCACCGCGGTCGGCGGGGACGTGCCGGGTGGAGACGGGTTCACCAAGTCGGCACAGCCGATCATCAAGCAGGTCCTGGACCACGTACAGAACGGCTCAATAGTCGTCCTCCACATGCACGGCGGCGACAACGCCCCCTACACCGCCCAAGCAGTAGGCCCCATAGTCCGAGAACTCCGCGCCCGCGGCTACAAACTCGTCACCGTCACCCAACTCGTCACCAGATAACCCGAAGAACAAGGGAAAGAAGCAGAGAAGGAAAGAAAGGATAGAGAAAACAGAAGATTGAGTGGGAGTGTGGCGCATGGCTGGGCTCGACGGGCCAGTGACAGCAGAGCATCCCTTGCGTTCCCGGTTCAGAGGTGTTCGAGGACCTCCGTCGCGTGCCGGCGGACAGGTCCAGCCAGCTCGGTTAGTTCGCCGCCGTCAGCAAACCGGAGTACACGCGTGGCCGCGGCAAGGGTGGCGACATACCCGATCGGCGTGCCCAGGAACTCCGAGAGCGCCCGTAGCCGGCAGGTGCTCGGCCCCAGGTTTCCCTGTCGAGGATGGCGAGCGTGGGACCAGTGAGGTTGCCCTCGCGCAGGTCGCAGTGTGCGGTTGCCCAGGGCACCGAAGCGATGTCGAGGTCGATACCGAAGAACGCTCTGATGCCGTTGTTCACGTCGCCGGCATCGAGGCGCTGCCGGTCACGAAGGTACTGATCTTTCCCCGCATCCTTCGCCCGTTGTCCTGCCATTCAAATCATCCAGCGGCACGAGGCATCCCGCAGGACTGGCTCCAATGACACAGGAACAGTCGCATGACCCGCACCCCACCCGAACGCGAGGCCGAGAGGAAACTCACAGGCACAGAATTGATCACCGAGTCCGGCCTGCGCCGCAACGTGATCTACGAACATCGCGATCTGATCGACGAGTTCAAAGTAGGGGTGAAGGCCCAGAACACAACCCCGCTCGCGATGCAGCAACTCGCCGACGAACACGCCACAGCCAAGAAGGAACTGGCCAAACTCAAGGAAACAACTGGCCAACGAACGAGCAACCAACTCCGTCCTCCGCCGAGTCGTCACCGAACTCTCGCTGGAGCTGGAACAGGCGACGATCGAGCTCTCCACAGCAAGCCGAGTCGCTCGCCCGCCGCCCCGTTCACGCCGGTCTCAGTGAATGCTGGGGAGCTCCGCGCCTATCTCAGGAGTTAGGAGAGCTTCGGGGGTTCTGGGCCACTCCGGGCAACGTGCGGCTAGTCGACGGACCGACTACGATTTTGCCCATGGTTGAGCTTTCCGGCTCCAGCGACTCCTGGCTCATCGGCGGCGTGGACCCTGTCACATCAGGTGCCGAGAACGGCTTTCTGCAGGAGGTCGACCGGGTCATCGAGATCCTTGGGGAGGACCAGTCGTGGCTCGGTTGGTGGCGCCGGATCAGCAAGGCACCTGTGCTTGAGATCCACATGATCGTGGTCAGGGCAGGGTACGGCGGGCCGGTGAAGGAGCGCTTCCTTCGTGGAAGGAAGCGGCACTTGGTGGAGATGCGCGTCGACTTCGACGAACTCGAGGGGCTGGAGCCCGACGAGAGACGGCTGCTAGCCCTGCCGGCCGTCTTGAACGGCGTATCGCGGGCCCAGCAGTCGCTGAAGCTCGCGGGTCCGCATCCAGAAATCCCAGACATCGCTCGACCGGCTCGGCTCAGCGCGGCGACGTTGCGCCGCAGACGACTCCGCGAGCTCCGTGGCGAAACCACAGCTTCTGTGAGTCACGTTCGCTTTCGAGACAATGACGACACGAGCGTCGGCGCGCCGGACCCTCATTCGGTGTCGGCTGCGCAGACCTCGAGGACAGTCCGAACACCGGACGTCATCGGTCAGGACCGGGCCGCGGGGCAACCAGTCGTCGAGATCCATGTTCCGCTGAATATCGCCAGCGGTGCGTCGCCTGGCGATCCCAGGGAACAGACCGGTTGGATCGATGTCATCGAAGACTTTCTCAACGATGAAGCGAGTGATGGCAGTTTCGTTGTCTTCGACGATGGCGAAGAGCTCGGCGATGTGTACGTCTTCTTCGTCGCTGGACCATCTGAGGAGATCTTGCTGAGCGCCGCCCGTGAAGTGGCCTCGCTGCCAGGGGTTCCGGCAGGGGCCTTTGCGGTGGTAACAGATGACAAGAGCGAATGCATTGGCACAGGACGCCACGTAGCCCTTGGTTGAAGTTCTTCCAGCAGAACAAGGGCCGGCCCGGAACTCGGTGTGAATCAAGTTCCGGGCCGGATCCTTGGATCTTCAGGCTGCGGGGTGGTTCAGCGTCTCCTTACCGGCCGCTCTTCCACTGACCCGGAGGGTACACCCCCCAGCGCGCCTTGTACGCCGCGACCATGCCGAGTTGCTGTACGACGGACATTCGGCGAACTCCGATCTTCCAGGGGACGGCCGACACGCCGGTTCGTGAGGTGGCCGGCGGCCGCTCCCGGTGGAACGGCGGAACGGACGCGGAGAACAGGGGACTTGAGGAGACGAGGAGTCGTCCCCTCTCAGCACGTCCGCGCCCCGCCTGCTTGTAGGCGATCAGTACCTGATGACCGCTCTGGACGAGGTACTCGCGGATCTGCAGTGGTTTGCCGAACATCCGCAAGTGGTGCAGGGTCGGTATTACGAGAGGCGAGCAGTCGGTTTCCAGGAGCATGCCGAGGAGACCGAAGGCGGCATCAGGCGTTCCGGGGTTCTGGACACATACCGTCTCCAGTCGATAGCCGGAGTCGCTGGCATGGAGTGGAGATGGTTTTGTTGACGGCCTGTTCGTAGCCAGTGAGGTCGTGGTATTTGCTGCGTTTGTACGGGACGGTCGCGGTGGTGCCGATGTAGGCCGCGTCGGCGACTCCAGGTTTAGCCGTTGAGTACGGGTGCCCAGCCGCACTCGGTGACCGCGCGGCGGTCGTGACGTCCTCTGGCGACCGGGGTGGATACCGCCAGGAGGGTGCCGTCAGTGGCGGCCGCGATCTGGATGTTCAGCCCTTGCCGCAGGCGTTGCTGGAGTAGTTGTGCTTGCTGTCCGCGCGGATTCCGGTCGGACACCAGCGTCCCGTCGACGAGGACGTCGCGGTAGGTGAACACGCTGGTCAGTTCGGGTTCGTGGACGCAGAGGACCTGGTCGAGCGGCGGCATGATCGAACGGTAGATCCGCGACACGGTCGGTTGGCTGGTCCGCGAGCATCGTCTGGCTGACGTTCTGCCGCAGGTACAGCAGCACAAGGACGACCTGCCGGTACAGCCCCAAGCTGGGTGATCTCGTCGCGATCGAGCCCGAGGGTTGAGTGGTACCCGCAACCGTCACCGGCACGCCAAACCCGGCCATGCACCCAGCGCCCCACTCTATCTTTTCTTTTCCTTAGTCTTTCCTTTGAAGTTGTTCACCACCTCCTTTCTCCCATTCCTTTCTTCCGGTCAGTCGACGTTGACGGCGACGTACTTGATGTCCAGGTACTCGTCGATGCCTACGGTGCCGCCTTCGCGGCCGAGGCCGGATTGTTTGACGCCGCCGAAGGGGGCGGCGGGGTTGGAGACGATGCCTTGGTTGAGGCCGATCATGCCTGCTTCCAGGCGTTCGGAGACGCGGAGGGCGCGGCTCAGGTTCTCGGTGAAGACGTACGAGACCAGGCCGAACTCGGTGTCGTTCGCCATCCGTACGGCGTCGTCCTCGGTCTCGAAGGCGGTCAGCGGGGCGACCGGCCCGAAGATCTCCTCCTTCTGCAGCCGTGCGGTCTCCGGTACGTCGGCCAGCACGGTCGGCTGGTAGAAGTACCCGTTGCCCTCAGCAACTGATCCGCCGGTCAGCGTGCGGGCGCCGCGGGCGATCGCGTCGGCGACCAGATCGGCCACCTTGTCGCGCTGCTTCCCGTCGATCAGCGGCCCGACGTCGACGCCCGGCTCGGTGCCGCGGCCGACCTTCAGCGCGGCCATCCGCGCGGTCAGCTTCGCCGCGAACGAGTCCATCACCGAGGACTGCACGTAGATCCGGTTGGCCGCCGTACAGGCCTCGCCGCCGTTGCGCATCTTGGCCAGCATCGCGCCGTCGACCGCCTTGTCCAGGTCGGCGTCCTCGAACACCACCAGCGGTGCGTTCCCGCCCAGCTCCATGCTGGTCCGCAGCACCTGGCCGGACGCCTGCTCGAGCAGCTTGCGGCCGACCGGCGTGGACCCGGTGAACGACAGTTTGCGGGCCCGGCCGTCGCGGATCAGCGGCTCCATCACGCCGCCGGCGTCCTGCGTGGTGACGACGTTCAGCACGCCGGCAGGGAGACCCGCCTCGGTCATCAGCTCGGCCAGTTTGAGCATCGACAGCGGCGTCTGCGCGGCGGGCTTGATCACCATCGTGCAGCCGGCCGCGACCGCCGGGCCGATCTTGCGGGCGCCCATCGCGGCCGGGAAGTTCCACGGCGTGATCAGCAGGCACGGCCCGACCGGCTGGCGCATGACGAGGAAGCGGCTGGCACCGTTCGGGGCGATCTGGTAGCCGCCGTCGATCCGCACCGCCTCCTCGGCGAACCAGCGGAAGAAGTCCGCGGCGTAGGCGATCTCGCCCTTCGACTCGGCGACCGGCTTGCCCATCTCCAGCGTCATCAGCAGCGCCAGGTCGTCGGCCTGCGCGGTCATCAGCTCGTACGTCCGGCGCAGGATCTCCCCGCGCTCCCGCGGCGGCGTCGCGGCCCACTCCTCCTGGACGGCAACAGCCGCGTCGAGCGCGGCCTTCCCGTCGGCCGGACTCGCGTCAGCCACGTCGACAAGCGTCGTACCGGTGGCCGGGTCCTCGACGGCGAAGGTCTGGTCGGCCGCGATCCACTTGCCGCCGATGAACAGCCCGGTCGGACAAGCCTCGACAACTTCGCGCTCTCGTGACATGAGCCAGCCTTTCGGTGGGTGTGTACCCACATTAGGCCGTGGCAGCCAAGGGCCTCCGACCTGTCCGGACGACCTTGGTGAGACCGGTTGCGACGGTACGGAGGATCGCTGACCGGATCAGTCCGTCGAAGGCCAGCGGGACGAGCATCACCTCGTCGGCCGCGGTCTCGGCGACCAGTGTTCCCAGCCGTCTGGCCACCGTCGTACGAGAGCCGACGACATGGCCCGGATCTTCCAGCAACCGTTCGGCAAGGGCTCGCTCCGGCCCGGTCAGTGCAGGCTCCAGCAACGCGACCAGCTCGGCTGACGACGCGTCCGGCCCGGCCGCGGCCAGCCGCGAGCTGACGCGGACGTACTCCGCAAAACGGGTCAGGGCCTCCTCATCGGAGTCCGCTGCCACCACACCGACCGTGACAGCGAGGTAGGGCCGGCCGTTCGACTCAAACTGTTCCCGGTACGCCGCCACGGCGGCAGCCGTCACCGCAGGCGCCCGGTGGTGCGCCACGAAGAGCGGAAGCCCCCGTACGGCGGCAGCCGCCGCAGTACCCGGGTCATCCGCGAGTACGAAGACGGGCGGCGGTGGACCGGCAAGCGCGAGCCGTACGTCGCCTGAACCTGAGCCTGAGCCCGGTGTACCGTCCTGCAGCAACCCGCATAGCTCGTCCAGCCGCTGCTGGAACGTGGCACGCGCATCAGGTTCGAGTACGGCGCGCTGCTCGGCCACGCCGAGGTCGATCCGGCTCGGGTACGCCGCGGCGAGAGCGGCGAACTGCTCCGCGACGACGAGCGGCAGGTGGTCGGTCAGTGGGAGACCGCCGGCGCCCAGCCGGATCCGATCGGTGCGCGCGGCCAGCACCGCCGCGATCACCGCGGGTGCTGCGCCGCCGACTCCTCGGACACCGTGCTGCTCGTCGAGCCAGAAGCGACGGTATCCGAGGTTGTCGGCAGCCAGTGCCACCTCCGCGGTCTCCCGGAGCGCGGCCGCAGCCGACTGACCGGGCAGCTGCGGTACGACGTCCAACACAGAGTGAGCCGAGACGGGCAGTCCGGGAGCGACGGTGGTGAGCACACACCCACAGTGACAGCGCGGGTCCGGCTCGCACATGGGGAGTCGTCACCCAAAGTTCGGAGCGGCGTGCCCGCCTAAATATGGGTGCTGATCACCCATGCCCCGCCCCTGCCCGCGATGACAGCCTGAGCGCGTGCTCGACTCCGCGACCACCCGGCCCACCAGGACCGAACGCTGCAACACCTGGTGGTCGGCGGGCCTGCGGCCGCAGGAGCTGGGCACCGCACCGACGCAGTCGGCGCCGGCCTGGGCCGAGTACGTGGAACGCAGTACTTCCCTCCCACCGAGCGCGCCTGCCGCCGGTCGAGACCCCGCAGGGACCGGTGCCGGCGGCGGCCACACATCAGGTGGGGCGGCCACGGCAGCGGGTGGGTCCGGCACGGACTGGCGGCAGGCGCTCATGCGTTGCCTGCAGCCGCTGCTGGACTCCGCCCGGCAGGACCTGGCCGCGGCGGGCCACAGCGGCGTACTGGCCGAGGCGTTCCTGCAGCGCCTCGGCCTCCGGCTCGTCCAGCTGGCGGCGCGGACGCTGGTCCGGGAGCTGGCCCGGGCCCGGGACCGCGGTGAGCTGGCCGGGGACACCTCCGCTGCACGTTTCCTCAACTTCACCGACCACCTAGTCGGAGGAAGCGAGCTGGCGGAGTTCCTGGCCACTTACCCGGTCCTGGCCCGGGTCTTGGGCGAATCGTGCCGGCAGGGCGTCGAGGGTCACCTCGAGCTGCTGGCCCGGCTCGCCGAGGACCGGGGGTCGCTCGTCGCCGGGCTGTTCGACGGCAGGGACCCCGGCGTACTGGTCGCGATCGAGCCCGCGGGCGATGCGCATCAGGGTGGGCGATCGACCGCGATCCTGACGTTCGCGAGCGGGCAGCGGCTCGTCTACAAGCCCCGTCCGCTCGGGCTGCACGAGCACTTCAACGCCATCGTCGACTGGCTGAACGCCCGTTCCGCGCTCGGCCTCCGCACAGTGCGCCTTCTCCCCCATGACAGCTACGGCTGGCTCGAGTTCGTCGTTGACGAGTCCTGCGAGGACCTGTCCGGCGTACGGCGGTTCTACCACCGCCAGGGCGCGCTGCTGGCGTTGCTGTACGTGCTGGACGGCACGGACATGCACTTCGACAACCTGATCGCAGCAGGCGACCAGCCGGTGCTGGTGGACGTGGAGACACTGTTCCACCCCAGCCAGGTCGCGTCGACGAGTGACCCCGCGTACCGGGCGCTCCTGCAGTCGGTCTACCGCGGGCCGGACGCCGGTGCGTTCGCGTCCCGGAGCGTGATGGACTGGGAAGACGCCGGCCTGGACTCGATGCATCTGGTACGCCGCCCCGACCGGACGGACCGGGCCGTCAACCGGCCGTCGCTGAACGGGACCGCGATCGAGCCGTGCGAGCACGAGAACGCCGTACTCACAGGGTTCCGGACCGCGTACGAGGCGATCGTCCGCGGCCGTGACGACCTGGACGGGCTGCTGGCACAGTGCGCTTCGGACCAGGTCCGCTTCGTACCGCGGCCCACGAGTCTCTACACGGGTCTGCTGGACGAGTCGACGCAGCCGGACGTACTGCGGGACGCGGCCGGGCGGAGTCAGCTGCTGGACCTGCTGTGGGACGCGGACGAGTCGCTGCACGCGGTCGTCCCGTTCGAGCTGTCCGACCTGTGGGCCGGCGACGTACCGCTGTTCACGACGCGCCCGGACAGCCGGGACGTCTGGGCCTCCGACGGTTCCCGGATCGCCGACGTCCTGGCCGTCGACGGCCTGGCCGCGGTCCGGGCGAAGGTCGCAGACCTCGGCGACATCGACGAGCACCGGCAGACCTGGCTGATCTCCGCGTCGCTCGCGATCCGGCCCGAGCCGAACACACACGTCAGCACGGCGGTCCGGCCGCACGTGGGGACCAGCGAGGCCGATCCCGAGCACATCCTGGCGGCGGCCGCGGACATCGCCGACGAGATCGTCGCGCAGGTCGTCAGCGAGCGCGGCGGCGCGGCCAACTGGCTCGGCCTCGAACTGCTCGACGACCGCCACTGGACCGTCCGTCAGCTGGGCGCCGGCCTGGCCAACGGCTACACCGGTACGGCGCTGTTCCTCGCGCAGATCGGCGTACTGACCGGGGCACAGAAGTACCGCGAGCTGGCCCGCGACGCGATCCGGCCGATCCCCCAGCTGCTCGAGACACTCGCCGAAGACCCGGACTGCGCCACGTCCGGCTTCCACGGCCTCGGCGGCCTCAGCTACGGCCTCAGCCGGCTGGCCGCGCTTCTCGACGACAACGACCTCACCGACTGGCTGGCCGCGTCGCTGGAGATCAGTGAGCGGCTGGTGCAGGACCCCACAGAGTTCCCGTCGTACGCCGAAGGTGCGGCGGGCGGGCTGGCCGCGATGCAAGCAGTACAAGGCTTTCCGGCCGCCGGCCGGCTGGCCGAGCGCTACGCCGACCACCTGGTTGCCACAGTAGAAAGCGGCCTCCATGGCCGAGTAGCAGCGGACCATGGCTTCGCTCGTGGCTTCCAGGGAATCGCGTGGGCGCTCGGCCAGTACGGCGTACCCGGCGACCGGTACCTCGATGCTGCGCGCGCGGCTGCCGATCTGGACCGCCGGAACGGTCCAGCTGGCCACGGGTGGTGCTGGGGCGATGCCGGCACCGCCCTGGCCAGGGCGTCGGCAGGAGTCCCCGCGGATCTCGACGCCTACGTCAGAACCGCAACCGAACGTCCGGTGCTCGCCGACCTGAGTCTGTGCCACGGCGAGCTCGGCGCGGTGGAGCCACTGTTGTGGCTCGCCGCACGTGGGTATCCGGCCACAGAGGCGGCGCGACGACGTCGTGCCGGGCTGGTGCTCGCGGCAGTAGAGCAGTACGGACCGCAGTGCGGGACGCCCAACTACGTACCGTCTCCAGGCCTGCTGACCGGTCTGGCAGGGATCGGGTACGGGCTGCTCCGTCTTGCGTTCCCCGAGCGGGTTCCGTCCGTGCTGCTGCTCCAACCAACCGCCGGGTCGAGGTGTGGCACAGCACCGGAACCCACTGTGTGACAAGGGGTTACAGCATGACCGCCCAGCATCACGAGGTAGCGGAGCACGACGTTCAGTCGGCTCCGACCACGACGTCGAGGTGGCGTCGGGTCCGGGCCCGGGCGATGGCCCTGGCCGGATTCGTCGGCATGGCCGCCGCGGCGGCCACCGTCATCACCGCCAACGGCTGGCCGTACGGACAGACGTAGGCCGGCGAACGTTTGACCCAGTGGCCGGTCGCTCGTCCGAGCGGCCGGCCACTGGCCGACTGTCTGCACCGACAACCTTCAGTCGTTAAAGTTGGCAACTATGCAGACCCGTTCGCCTACGGTGGTCGGCAGAGACCGGGAGATCGAGAACCTTCACCGCCTGCTGGCCGGAGCCCGCGGCGGTCGTGGTGGTGCGATCTTCCTGGTCGGCGAGCCTGGGATCGGCAAGAGCCGGCTGGCCGCGACGGCCACCACCCAGGCTCTCGACACCGGTATGGCGATGCTCCGCGGCCGGGTCGGCGCGATCGGCACGATGGTTGCCTTCCGCCCGTTCACCGAGGCGCTGCTGTCGTTGATCCGGCGCGGCGAGATGCCCACCACAGAAGGGCTCGGGCCGTACCGGCAGGTGCTCGGCCGACTCGTCCCGGACTGGGACGACGGCACCGCCCATGACACCGCTGCGTCACCGGTCGTACTCGGAGAGGCAGTACTGCGACTCCTTGCGCTGGTGGGCCAGGACCGCGGCTGCCTGCTGGTGCTGGAGGACCTGCACGGGTCCGACCCGGAGACGCTGGCCGTGATCGAGTACCTCCTCGACAACCTGGAGGACCAGCCGATCGCACTGGTGGCGACGCTGCGCTCCGAGACGTGTCCCGCGTACGAACTGGCCCAGCTGTCGGCGCAGCGCGGTGCCGCCGAACTCGCCGAGCTGCGGCCGCTGGTGCGGGACGAGGTCGCCGAGCTCGCCGCAGGGTGCCTGGAGGTTCCGGTCGACGGCGTACCGGAGCAACTGGCGGACCAGCTGTGGAACGACAGCGCCGGGATCCCCTTCATCGTCGAGGAACTGCTGCACGAGGCGAACCGCAGCGGACAGCTGGTGTCCGGGCCGGACGGCAGCGTGCTGGTGGTCGACGATCTGCACACGAACGTGCCGCCCGCCGTAGTCCGCAGTATCAGCAGCCGTACGGCGCAGCTCGGACCGCAGTCGCGGGACATCCTCGTCCTGGCGGCCGTGATCGGGCACCGGTTCCCGCTGAGCGTCGTCCGCGCGGCGACCGGGACGGACGAACGTCTGCTGCTGGCAACGCTCCGGGCCGGCGTCGCCGCCCAGCTGGTCGGTCCGGACGAACCGGCGCCGGACTGGTACGCGTTCCGCCACCCGCTCACCGCCGAGTCGTTGCTCGCCGGCCTGACACCCACTGAACGCTCCACCTTGGCCCGCCGGTGCGCGGACGCGGTCGAGGAACTGCACCCGGGGCTGCCCGGCGAGTGGTGCCCGATGGTCGCCGAACTCGCCGAGACCGGCGGCGACCCGGTCCGGGCCGGCCGGCTGTTCGCGCTGGCCGGCAGGCGCTCGTACGACGACGGCTCGACCGGGTCGGCGGCCAACCTGCTGGACCGCGCGAACTCCCTGCTCGCCGGCGATCCCGACGTCGGCTATCGGGCCGAGGTTCTCGGCGCGCTGCTGCTCGCGCTCAGTGCGACCGGCGGCTTCGAGCACATCGCCGCGCACGCCGCGACCGTCGACGAGCTGGCCGGCCGCAATCTCGACAGCCGCAAGCTCGCCGCCCTGCACGTCCAGTTCGCGAACGCCGAGATGATGGCCGGGCGCTCGGCGGTCGCCCTCGAGCATGTCGCGGTCGCCCGCTCGTTGCTCGGCACCGATCCCGGGGATGCCGATCTCGCACCGGTCGACGGGGTCGCCGCGAATCTCGAGCTGGCCCGCCAGAGCCCCCGGCGGATCCAGGCCGCGACCGAGCTGGCCGCCCGCGCGGCCGCGGCGGCCGAACGAGCCGGGCTGCCCGAGGTGGCCTGCGAAGCCCTGCAACTGCTGGGCATCCTGGCCCGCGAGCACGACCTGGACCGGTCGGTCGACTATTTCCACCGGGCCCGGCAGCTCGCCGAAGAGCACGGCCTGACGGTCCAGCGGGTCACCTCGCACTACTTCCAGGCGGGCACCATCTGCCTCGCGAACGGCAGCATCGTCGAGCTCGAGCGGGCCCGGCAGCAGGCACTGCGGATCGGCGCGATCCAGCTGATGTACGACGTCGACAGCACCCTCGGCCAGCAGGCGATCCTGCGATCCGAGTACGCGCGGGCCGCCGAGATCATCGCCGGCGCAGTCGAGGTCACCCGGCGACTGCGGATGGGCCGGGCCGCGACGTACTTCCTGGCGATCAAGGCGATGCTGGAGGCACACCAGGGCCGGCGGTCCGCAATGGAGGCGACGCTCGCCGAGGTCGCGCACTGGGGCGGCGAGCGGGCGTCGTACGAGCTGCCGTACTCCTACGGCCTGGCCCGGACGTTCTGTGCGCTGCTCGAGGAGAACCGTGAGCTGGCCGACTCCGAGCTGGCGCAGGCGCTCGCGTTCGACGCCCAGAACCCGACCACCCTGCATCTGACCGGCAAGAACGGGCTGGCGCTGCTGCTCGGCGTACTGTCCGGGCAGAACGGCTGGGCGCACTTCGAGGCGGTCACCGCGACCGCGGCGAGCGGGATGCGGTGGAACAAGCAGTTCGTCCAGTTCGCCCACGCCGTACTGCTCGGCCGGGACGGTCAGGTCGAGGCGGCCAACGCCATGCTGCAGGAGGCGCTGGAGACGGCATCGCTGTTCCCGTTGGCCCATCATCTCGGGTTGCGGCTGGTGGCCGAGCCGGCGGCCGCGGACGGCTGGGGTGAGCCGGTGGCCTGGTTGCGGCTGGCCGAGGAGTACTTCCATACCGCGGGTATCGCGCCGGTCGCGAGTGCGTGTCGTGGGTTGATGCGGCAGCTCGGCGCGACGGTTTCGCAGCGGCGGACCGGGTCCGACCAGGTTCCGGCGTACCTGCGGCAACTGGGAGTGACGACCCGGGAGTACGAGGTGTGCCGGTTGCTGGTGGACCGGATCGGGAACAAGTCGATCGCGTCCCGGCTGCACATCTCACCGCGGACGGTCGAGAAACACGTGGCGAGTCTGATGACCAAGACCCAGCAACCGGATCGGGAGGCACTGAGCAGTTTCGCCCGGACGGTCGTGCAGGACTGATCGGTGCTGATTTCGGGCAGGGTGCGTGTACTGGAGCATCCGGCCCTCCCGGGGTGATAGTTGTCGACGCACGCACCGGCATCCGCCAGTCGGCGCGCGGAATGGACAGTAATTACGAACGCTCGCTCTCTATACTGTGCGGGTGGCAGGCAAGGGGTCGGACATGAGCAAGGGAACGGTCGGCGGCGGCGGTACGACGATGCTGCGGCGGATCAATGTCGCCTCGGTCCTGGACGCGGTCCGTCGGTCCGCGCCCGCACCGCTGCGCGTCGCCGAGCTGGTCGAACGCACCGGGCTGGCCCGGCCGACCGTCGCCCAGGCCGTTGACGAGCTGCTCGACGCCGGCTGGCTGCAGCAGCACGGGCCCGACTCCGCGGACCGTTCGCTCGGCCGCCCGGCGATCCGCGTCTCGCTCCGCGGCCGTGCGGCGCCGGTGCTCGGCCTGGACGTCGGACCGCACCGGGTGACCGTCGGCGTCTCCGACCTGGCGGGCCGCAAGCTCTCGCTCGTACGCCGCTCCGGGCCGGGCTGGTCCGCCCAGGAGCTGCTCGGCGTGATCGGCGAGGTCATCGACGAGGCCCTCGCCGAGGCGGAAGTGCCGGCCGAGGACGTCGCCGCGGTGGTCGCCGCGAGCCCCGGCATCGTCGACGAGCACACCGGCCGCGTCCAGCTGGTCCCCAGTGTGCCGGGCTGGTCGGCCGTCGACCTGATCAAGCACCTGCGCGGCCTGCTCGACTGCCCGGTGATGCTGGACAACGACGCGAACCTGGCGGCCCTGGCGATCGCGGCCGCGCGCGGCGGCACCGGGACACTGCTGGCGGTCCAGTGGGGTGAGCGGCTCGGTGCGGGCATCGTGATCGACGGGCGGCTGCACCGCGGGACCGGCGCGGCCGGTGAGATCGGCTTCATCGCCACCGCCAACGACGACGTGATCAACCCGGAGGACAGCCGCGGCCCGCTGGAGCGTGCGGTCGGCTCGGAGGCGATCGCGGCGCTCGGACGGCAGGCGGCGCTGGACAACCCGAAGTCCCGGCTGGCCGAGCTGGGTGGCGAGCAACTGGACACCGCTGACGTGTTCGCCGCGGCGGCGGAGCGTGACCCGGTCGCGCAGGCCGTCGTACAGCAGGTGGCGCGGACGTTCGCGCGGGCGTTGGCTCCGTCCGTCCTCGTGCTGGACCCGACCGCGGTCGTCATCGGCGGTGGTGTCGCCCGCGCCGGCGCCGTACTGCTGGACGCGATCTCGGACCAGCTACGGCTGCTGACGCTCAACCACCCGAAGCTGGAGCTGTCCGCGCTCGCCGAGGACGCGGTGGTCACGGGCGCGATGCGGATGGCGCTGGACGAGGTGTGGCAGCGGAAGCTCCCGACACCGGCGATGACCAGCACTACCTAGGCCCAGCCACTACCTTCACACCAGGTACGCCGCACCAGCAGGTGTAGCTGAGCTCGTAGTGCACCTGCCCCGCCAGGTCGAGCCGCCGGTCCAGCCCCGTCACCATGCTCAACGGCAGCAACATGCGCCGATCACACGCCGAACAGGTGATGACAATCACCGCCTGCCCCAGCTGTAGGCACGGCCGACGTACAGGCGATGGATCCGGCGCCAATGCGCCCGGACGTCGTCGACGAACCATCTGCACCGCAGGTCCCACGGAATGCGATCACTCATCGTTCACATCCACTACAGAAAACTACTGCCACGACTGTTTCAGTAGAATCAGCGTACGGCATCCGGGACCGGGAGTGGAAGGGGTTTCTACTGCCGGCGGACGGCGGCGGCGATCGCGTCCGGGCGGTCGAGGTGGACCAGGTGTTCGGAGTTGGGGAGGACTTCGATGGTGGCGCCGAGGGTGGCGGCGAGTTTCTGGTGGCCGGAGAGCCAGCTCTTGGCGGTGAAGCGGGCCATGCCGCCGGTGGCTACGAGCATGGTGGTCGGCGGAACGGTGTCGACAGGTGCGGCCACCAGCTTCGCCACCTCGGCGGCGAGTTCCCAGCTGGCGGACAGCTCGTCCCAGAACAGCAGCCACGAGTCCTGCCCGCCGTACCGTTCCTTGGCGGTTGCCCTCGACAACGGGTCGCGGTTCGACGTACTGCCGAACCGGACGCTCAGTCGCCGTACCGTGGGTCCGAGCCGCTGCGGTACGCCGACCTGCCCGAGGAACCGCACCACCGAACGGGTGGCCTGGTCGCCGCGCTGTCCTGGGTAGAACGGCTGCCACCCGGTCTCCGACGGGAGGCTGCTGTCGACGAGCACCAGCCGCGACACCTCCCCCGGACGCGTCAACGCCCACCGCAGTACGGCGAGCCCGCCGATCGAGTGCCCGATCAACCCGACCGGTACCCCCAACGGCACCCGGGCCGCGGCCCGTAGTACGTCGACGTCCGACGTGATCGGCGTACGCCAGGGGTCGATCACCCGGAGGTCCTCACCGGGCAGCAGCTCGACTACCCGCCCGAACTCCTCGGGGGCTTCGGCCAAGCCGGGCACCACGATCCACGTCATGCTCATCGTCATAAGCGTGCCTCAAGGCTGGTAACAGCGACCCCAGCAGCAGGCAAAGAAGCAGCACCGACACCCGCTGCAGGATGCCTGGCGCATCCAGGTCGTCACCGGTCAGTACGTCGCTCCCGGTCTGCAGACCGAGCCAGACCTGCGTCACAGCAACCGCAGCCGCCAGTACGGCGACCGCACGACCCCGGACGCCGCCCCAGCCGGCCTTCCGGAGTGCGCGCACCGCATAGACGCCCATGGCGATACTGCCAAGTCCCGCGATCGTGGACGTCACCTCGTGCAGCACCAGGCCCACACCGGTCTGCCCGTTCGCCTCGCCCGTCCGGCAGACGTCACTGGCCGACGGCGCACAGTCCATCGGCGACAGCGCGTCGAACAACGTCCCGAGCGCGAATGCCGCCGTACTGACCATCAGCCCGCGCCGGCCGCGCACCGCGGGGCGCGCGACCAGTACGGCGACCACCAGCAACACGCCCGTGGTCAGATCCATTGCCCGGGCCAGGAAACTCGTTGATTGGTCCAATGCACCCAGCTCGCTCAGGAACGAGTGATGCACGTCCAGCGGAAACCCCGCGGCCGCCTCCAGCAGCAGGCTGCAGTACAGCACGGCGGCCGCGAGCATGAGATTACGGAGCAGGCGATAGGGCACATCAACCATGTCAACACCGTCGCATGTCAACCAAAGTCTTGACTGTGGCGTCAGCTGTACTGTTGGGGTAGTGCTAGGTCGACCAAAGTCTCAGCAAACTAATGGGATGATCGGCTGGTGCGGTCGGAACAAGTTGCAGTAGTGCCGGTCTGGAAACACCGGGCAGCGGTCTGGGTAGGCCGCATCGTCGTGCTGGCCTCGGTCTGGTCGTTTGTTGCGATCCCGTTGCGGTTCGGGGCTCCGCGACTGGTCAAGCATGTCGACATCGCCTTCGACTTCGTCGGGATCCCGGCCGGGCACACGATTTTCTCCGCCGTCTACCTCGCGGTCGTCGGCAGCGCCCTGCTGCGCGGCAAGCGGGCCGCCCTGCTCTGGGTGCTGTGGGTCTTCGAGGCGCTGTGGCTCCTCGCCCAGGTGGCCGGGATCGCTTTCACCAGCGTTCGGCTGGCGAACCCGACGGACGCGGAGCTGCTCCGCGACTTCGGTCCGGCCAGTGTGCAGGACCTCGAGTGGGGCATCGTGCAGGCGGTCGTGGTGGCCGGCATCGTCGTACTGCTGTGGACGATCCGCGGCGCGTTCCCGGCCCGGCTCGCGCCCGGCAGCCGGCGGCTCGCGATCGGTGCCCTCGTGTTCGGCATGCTGATCTCGATCGCGGTCAGCATCACGCTCACCCAGCTCTTCCCGCGGACGCTCAGCGGGCAACGGCAGAAGATCGGCTGGGCGGTCATCGCCGCCCTCGGTCAGTCCCGCAACAAGATGGGCGGGCACGAGGGCCACGGCTGGATCGGCCTCACCGTCGGGGCGATCTCCGCGGCCTCGCTGGTGCTCGCGTTCTGGATCTTCCTCCGCTCCGTGCAACGCGTCCGGTACCTGACCCAGCCCGAGGAGCTCGAAGTACGCCGCCTGCTCCTGCTGCACGGCGAGCGGGACTCCCTCGGGTACTTCGCGACCCGCCGAGACAAGGCGGTCGTGTTCGCGCCCGGCAACGACGCCGCGATCGCGTACCGGGTGGTGAACGGCGTCAGCCTGGCCAGTGGCGACCCGCTCGGCGACCCGGTCGCCTGGCCGGCCGCGATCCAGCGCTGGATCGCCGAAGCCCGGCGGTACGGCTGGTCGCCCGCGGTGCTGTCGGCCAGCGAGGAGGCGGCGCAGGCGTACGTCGACGCCGGCCTGCGCGCGCTGTCGATGGGCGACGAGGCGATCATCGACGTCGCCGACTTCTCCCTCGAGGGCCGGACGATGCGCCCGGTCCGGCAGGCGGTGACCCGGGTCCAGCGGGCCGGGTACCACGGCGAGGTCGTCCGGCACGGCGACCTGTCCCCCGAAGCGCTGGCGGAGTACGTCCATCTCACTGAGAAGTGGCGCGGGGCACGGACCGAGCGCGGGTTCTCGATGGCGCTCGGCCGGCTCGGCGACCCGGCCGATGCCCGCTGCGTGATGGTGATAGCGCGGGACGCCGAGGGCGTCGTCCGCGGGCTGCTGTCGTTCGTGCCGTGGGGTGTGCGCGGTGTCTCGCTGGACCTGATGCGCCGTGACCCGGAGTCGGCGAACGGCCTGATGGAGTTCATGGTCACGTCACTGATCGACGCGAGCAGCGACCTCGGCATCCACCGGATCTCGCTGAACTTCGCAATGTTCCGGGAGATCTTCAGCGACGCCGAGCGGGTCGGTGCCGGTCCGGTGCTGCGGGCCACGAACGCGTTGCTGACCGCGGCGTCCCGGTTCTGGCAGCTGGAGAGTCTGTACCAGTCGAACGAGAAGTACCTGCCCCGCTGGTCGCCGCGGCTGATGTGCTACTCGCGCGGTGCTTCGCTCGCGCAGGTCGTCCTCGCGGCCGGTACGGCGGAAGGCTTCCTGCCCGCGCCACGCCCGTGGACCCGGGTCGACAGCGTCGTGGCGGGCGAACGGCACGCGGTCATGGCCACGGACGGCCGTGCGTTCGCCGCCGCGGTCCGTGAGCAGGAGGACGAGCTGCTGCGGCCCGTGCTGCCGGCCCGGAAGCTCACCGAGCAGGAGCAGATCCGGCGAACCAAGCTCGCCGAACTCGTTGCCGCGGGCATCGATCCGTACCCGGTCAGTGTGCCGCGGACCGAAACCCTGGAACGCGTCCGCGAGCTGTACCCGAACCTGCCGCCGGACCGTCACACCGGCCACGTCGTGTCGCTGACCGGCCGGGTGATGCGGATGCGCGACCACGGCGGTCTGTCGTTCGCCCAGCTGCAGGACGGGTTGACGCAGCTGCAGGTGATGCTCACCACCGAGTCCTGCGGCGCCGTACCGCTCGACCAGTGGCGGCGGCTGGTCGACATCGGCGACCACGTCAGCGTGACCGGCGAGATCGTCACCACCCGGCGCGGCGAGCTGTCGATCGAGGCCACCGGCTGGACGATGGCCGCGAAGTGCCTGCACCCGTTGCCGGACAAGCGGAAGGGCTTCACCGACCCCGAGGCGCGGGTCCGGCAACGGCACATCGACCTGGTGATGAACCCGGACTCGCTGCGGATGATGCAGCAGCGCAGCGCCGCGGTACGGGCCCTGCGCAACGGTTTCGAGAACCGCGGCTTCGTCGAGGTGGAGACACCGATGCTGCAGGCGGTGCACGGCGGCGCGAACGCCCGGCCGTTCGTCACGCACATCAACGCCTACGACACCGACCTGTTCCTGCGGATCGCGCCGGAGCTGTTCCTGAAGCGGCTGAGCGTCGGCGGGATGGGCAAGATCTTCGAGCTGAACCGGAACTTCCGCAACGAGGGCGCGGACGCGACCCACAACCCGGAGTTCACCTCCGTCGAGGCCTACCAGCCGTACGCCGACTACGTGGTGATGCGGGAGCTGACCCGCGAGCTGCTGATCGAGGCGGCGACCGCGGTGTACGGCAAACCCGTCGTACGGCGCGACGGCGAGGAGATCGACATCTCCGGGGAGTGGCCGGTGGTGACCGTGCACGACGCGGTCGGCCAGGCCGCCGGGGTGTGCGTGGATGTCGACACTCCGGTCGAGCGGCTCCGCGGGCTGTGCGCGGAGCACGGCGTACACACGACGTTCGACATGACCGCGGGCGAGCTGGTGCTGGAGCTGTACGACGAGCTGGTCGAGCCGAACACGATGCTGCCGACGTTCTACACGGATTTCCCGCTGGAGACCTCTCCGCTCACCCGGAACCACCGCTCCGAACCACGGCTCGCCGAGCGCTGGGACCTGGTCGCGTTCGGCGCCGAGATCGGTACGGCGTACTCCGAGCTGGTCGACCCGGTCGAGCAGCGCCGCCGGCTCACCGAGCAGTCCCTGAAGGCCGCCGCCGGCGACCCCGAGGCGATGTCGCTGGACGAGGACTTCCTGTCCGCGCTCGAGTACGCGATGCCACCGACCGGCGGTCTCGGCATCGGCGTCGACCGGGTGATGATGATGCTGACCGGCCAGAACATCCGCAGCACGCTCGCGTTCCCGTTCGTCCGTCCGGCGGTCCGGGAATGATGGCTTAGGCTGATACTTCGCGGGTGGGGACCTGGGGGTGGGGATGAGGCGCTGGGGCGCGCTGTTCGTCTGTGTGTGGATGAGCCTGGTGACGGGCTGTGGTGCGGATCCGGAGCGGCCGGATCCGGTGGTGTCGCCGTCGAACAGTTCCGCGCCGGTGCCGAGCGTGCCGGTGGCCGGGCCGCTGGGTACGTCGGCGTACCAGGCGGAGCTGACCCGGATCGACCAGGTGCTGGGCGGCTCGGCGCGGATGCTGACCCGGGTACGGACCGCGGAGGGGCTGGGCGAGGCGATCACCACGCTGGCGCAGTCGCTGAACACGGTCGCGATCCGGCTGGCGGCGCTGACCGTGACGTCCCGGTTGAGCGCCGTACACGAGCTGCTGCAGGCGCGGATCGGCGTCGCGGCAAGCCGGCTGACCAGCGCCCTGGACCAGACCGAGGAGGACGCGCGCTGCGGCGGGGCCGCGTACACCTCACAAAAGGTGCAGCGGCAGTTGCGCACCGACCTGAGTACGGCGCTCACCCAGCTGAAGGGCCTGAAGCTGACGTTCGGCACCACGCTGCCAGATCCTGGCCCGGCACCGAAGGACGAGCGACCGCCGAGCGGCGACGTCCTGGTCCGCCAGGGCGCCGCCGGGTCGGGCCGGCTGATGATCACCAACGGTACGGCGAAGGACGTCGCGATCTCAATCGTCAACGACGGCCGGCCACCCGGCAGCCCGCAGCTCATGGTCTACCTCCGGACCGGCAAAACCGTCACCGTGAACAGGATCGGCGGCACCTACCACCTGTACTTCAAAAGCGGGTCCGACTGGGACCCGAAGACCCGCAAGTTCCGCGCCGACTGCTTGTTCAAGAAGTTCGAGCAAACCTTCACCCCCGACCAGGGCTGGCAACTCAACCTCCAGCCCCAACCCACCGGCAACACCACCATGACCGAGGTCGAGGCGTACTAGAGATCGTCAGGCAACAACCGGAATGCCTGGTGTGGTGTCAGTGGACGGACGGCGCGGAAATCGCGCCGGTCCAGCGTCAGAACGGAGTCGGTGCGGTAGTCGGCGGCCAACGCGACGGTGACCGCGTCGGCGAGATCGAGGTCCAGATCGGCGTATCGGGCGATCACGGCAAGCGCAGTCGCCAGTGTCTCGGCTCCGATGTCGGGCACCTGGAAGCGCATGCGTTGCACTTGCGCGGTCAGCAGCTCGAGTATCTGCGAGCGTGCGACCCCACCGAGCCGCGCGCGAGCGAGCTGGTCGACCTCCGCCAGGACGAGCGGCGACAGGACGACCGTTCCCGCGTCCTGCAGGAGCTTCCGGCAAACGGGTCCCTCCGGGGCGTTGCGGTCGAAGGCCGCGATGATCCCGGAGGTGTCGGCAACCAGGATCACCGGTCGGCGCGCCGGCCGACCTCGTCGCGGATCTCGTCCTTGGTCACCGGATCACCGCTGCCGTCGAACGTCGGCCAGTCGAGCGGCTCGTCCCATACCCGATTCGCCATCGCGGCCAGGTGGATACCTTCGCGAATGATCTCGGCCTCCGGAATCCCGCGCCGCCGGGAAGCGTCCTTGATCAACGCCAGATCCTCCGGATCGGCGTACACGTTCGTGCGCTTCATGGACATGTACCAACCCTAGTACACGTACATGCGCTAGAGTCCGAGTTTGTGCAGTAGCTTGCCGAGGAAACCGCCGATGCTGCCCGGCTTGCCGGGGTCGTCCGGGGTGGTCGGTGAGGTGGTGGGTGTGGTCGGGCGGGCCGTCGGCGACGTCGTCGGATCGGTGGTCGGCGGGACGGTCGGCCGCGCCGTCGTCGGGTCGGTCGTCGGGTCGGTCGTGGTCGGGGCCGTCGGCGGGCGCTCGGTGACCGGCGGGTGCGTCGGCCCGGTGGACTCGACGATCTCCGGCGTCGGCGTCTCCCCCGGCCGGGTCGGGTACGGCGTGAACGTACTGCCGGCCGACCGGACGATCTCCGGCGGATCGGTTGCGGTGAGCAACGGTGTCGGTACGGCGGTGGGCGTCGCCGCCGGGGTGGTCGTCGGGCTCGACGTGGTCTGATGCGGGACCGCGACGTTCTGGGTCGGCTGACCGGGCTGCAGGCCGGCGACCGGCGCGGCCGGGTCCGGGCCGCCGCCGGGGAGCGGCAGGAACGACGCACCGATCCGCGGGCCACCGAGCAGCGCGATGACGAACAGGACGGCGTAGGCGAGCAGCAGGATGCCGAAGCCGGCGGCGATCTGACGACGCCGCGGGTGCTGCCAGGGCAGGCGGCGGGTCGCCGTGGCAGGCATCGCGTTCACAAGTCCCGCAGGGTATCGGCTGACCAGTCGTTTCAAACAGCCCTTGGAAGAAATTCCACGCCAAAGCGAGACCTTCCGGGAATTCCGTACTGGTTACGCGTCCGTAGCAATGCGGTGCGTCAGCGCGTCAGCTCCTGCAGGCCGATCACCGACAACAACCGGAGCTTGCCGGCCGCCTCGCTGTTCGGCGCCGCGGTGTAGACAACCATCCGCAGATCGCTGCCCGGGACGGCGAGTACGTCGCAGTCGATCGCGAACGTGCCGGCGTCCGGATGGTGGACGGTCTTCCGCTCGGACCGGTGGAACCCGACGACCGGCTGGTCCCAGATCTCCACGAACTCCGGCGCGGCCCGCAACTCCTCGATCAACGCCCGCAGGTCCGTGTCGTTCGGGTACCGGGCCAGCGACGCGCGCAGGTCCGTGACCATCGCGACCCGGAAGTCGCGGCGCTGCTCCGGCGTCTGCTCGAACCGGTCGCCCGCGGACAGGAAATGCCGGTAGACGATGTTGCGCTGCCGGCCGCGCAACGGCGACGGGTCGCCGGCGAGCGCGGCGAACATCGGGTTCCAGCTGATGATCGTCCAGGCCGCGTCGCACACGCACAGCGGCGCACCGTCCAGCTGGTCCACGATCCGCTGCACCCCGGGCGGGATGTACGTCGAGATCCGCCCGGGCGACGGCTCCACCTCGCCCGCCAGCACGAACAGGTGGTTGCGCTCGGCATCGGTCAGCCGGAGCGCCCGGGCCAGCGCGGTCAGCACCTGCGCCGACGGCGAGTCCGAGCGCCCCTGCTCCAGCCGCACGATGTAGTCGACCGAAAGCCCCGCAAGCAGCGCCAGCTCCTCACGCCGGAGCCCGGGCGCCCGTCGCTTCCCACCGGCCGGCAACCCGACGTCAGCCGGCGTCACCCGGTCCCGCCAGGCGTGCAGCGTTCTCCCGAGCTCACCCATGCACCTCAGTATTCCGCGCGACCTCCGCCACAGCCTGGTACTGCTGATCCCACGACGACAACCCTCGGCGACATCGTCAGAATTGCTGACCAATCGACGGGTCCGCCCGGTTCAGCGCGCGTAGGGGTCGGTAATCTCGCGGAGTTGACCAAGGATCTGCTGCAGCAACGCGAAGTTCCGGGTGCCGAGGTAGGCCTTCCACTCCGCGTAGATCTCGTCGAGTGTCGCCGCGGCCACCTCGACGGCCCGCCGGCCACGTTCTTCGATCACGATCAACCTGGCGCGGCCGTCCGTGGGGTCGGGAACTCGGCGGACGTACCCCAGCCGCTCCAGCTGATCGACCAGGACGCCGGCGCTCTGCTTGGTCATCTGTGCCTGGTCAGCCAGTTCCGTCAGACGCGAACCACCCGGAGCGACGCGTTGAAACACCCGGCATTGAACGAGGGTCCAGTCGTCGAACCCGGCCTCCTGGACGGCGCGGAAGATCCGCTCCTCGGTGTACCGGTACGAGATGAACAGCGACACGCCCAGGTCAACCTGCTGCTCGTCGTCCATACCGCTCTCGACTCCATCGCCACCGGATCCCACAAGATTCACACCCTACCGCCCGAACCACCGGGCTGTTGTTCGCAGTGCTACAGTCGATCAAGTAGTAAAGATTTCTGACTAATTCGCTACAGAGAACATGGGTGCGCCATGACATCGACATCAAGCCTGACGGGCAAGCGGGTCCTGGTCACCGGAGGCAGCAGCGGGATCGGCGCCGCGATCGTCAGGCGCCTCGCAGCTCAGGGAGCCGAGGTCGCGGTCAACTACCGGTCCGGCAAGGCCGCCGCCGACGCGCTCGTCGGAGAACTCAAGGACAACGGGTGTACGGCGGCGGCATTCCAGGCCGACCTCACCGAGGCGGCGCAGGCCCACGAGCTGGTCGACGCGGTGGTGGCCGGGTTCGGCGGCCTGGACCTGTTGGTCAGCAACGCCGGGGTAGAGCATTTCGGCGCCCTCGAAACCATCACCCAGGCCGACTTCGACCGTCTCTTTCAGACCAACGTCGCCGGACAACTGTTCGTCACCCAGGCGGCGGTCGCCGCGATGACCGACGGCGGCCGGATCGTGCTCAGCGCCTCGGTCAGTGTGCGCCTGTCGGTCTACCACCACGCCCTGTACGCAGCGAGCAAGGCCGCCATTCCGGCCATGGTGCGCAACCTGGCACCCGAGTTGGCCGAGCGGAACATCGCCATCAACGCGATCTCCCCCGGCGCCACCGCCACCCGTATGGCGATGAGCTACGGCGCCGACTACACCCACCCCGCACTCGCCGACGTGCCGTTCGAAGCGCTCGTCCGCTCGATGAGCGCACTCGGCCGGTTCGCCCAGCCGGACGACATCGCCGCCGTGGTCGCGTTCCTGCTCTCCCCGGAAGCCGCTCACATCACCGGCGCCACCATCGAGGCCGACGGCGGCTGGAGCTGATCAGCCGCCGGCGAGCCGCAGTTCATCCACTTCACAACCCCATCGAAGGAACAGCTCATGTCCACTGTCATTACCGGAGCATCAGGTCACCTCGGCCGGCTCGTCGCCGATGAACTCCTCGCTACCGGAACTCCCCCGGCCGAGATCGTGGCCACCGGCCGGGACCTCGGCAAACTCACCGACCTCGCGGCACGAGGCGTTACCGTACGGCGCGCGGACTTCGCCGACCCGGCCACGCTGGACGACGCTTTCGCGGGCGCCGACTCGGTTCTGCTGGTCTCGACGACGACGGTCGGAGAGCGATTCGACAACGCCCGGAAAGCCATCGACGCGGCGGTCCGAGCAGGTGTCTCCCAGATCGTGTACACCAGCCTCGTCAATGCCTCGACGGCACAGATGGCGCTCGCGGACGAACACCGCCGTACCGAGGACTACCTGCGTGACAGCGGATCGGCGTTCGTCATCCTGCGCAACGGGTGGTACCTGGAGAACTACACCGACCAGCTCCCGATGATCACCCAGTACCACGCGTTGCTGGGCAGCGCCCAAGACGGGCTGGTCAGCGCGGCCGCCCGGCGGGACCTCGCGGCCGCGGCCGCCACGGTACTGACGCAGCCCGGGCACCTCGGAGCGACCTACGAGCTCGGCGGGACGCCGTTCACGCTGACCGAACTCGCGGCCACGATCAGCGACGTCCTCGGCACGGAGGTCACGTACCGGGACATGTCGGTCGCCGACTACACCGGCACCCTGACCGCCGCGGGACTGCCCACGGAGATGGCCGCCGCGGTCGCGGACGCGGATGCCGGCCTGGCTCGCGGTGAGTTGTTCACGGCCAGCGACGACCTGGTCAAGCTCATCGGCCGGCCGGCAACCACAGCGCACGAAGCCGTCCGGAACGCAGTGATCAGCACTCGATGACGTTGACCGCGAGGCCGCCGCGGGAGGTTTCCTTGTACTTGACCTTCATGTCGCGGCCGGTCTCGCGCATCGTCTTGATGACCTTGTCGAGCGTGACCACGTGCACGCCGTCGCCGTGCATCGCCATCCGGGCCGCGTTGATCGCCTTCACCGACGCCATCGCGTTCCGCTCGATGCACGGGATCTGGACGAGGCCGCCGACCGGGTCGCAGGTCAGGCCGAGGTTGTGCTCCATCGCGATCTCGGCGGCGTTCTCGACCTGTTGCGGCGTACCGCCGAGCACCTCGCAGAGACCGGCGGCGGCCATCGAGCAGGCGGAACCGACCTCGCCCTGGCAGCCGACCTCGGCGCCGGAGATCGACGCGTTCTCCTTGTACAGCACGCCGATCGCGCCGGCCGTGAGCAGGAACCGGACCGCGCCGTCGTCGGTCGCGCCGGGCACGAACCGCCGGTAGTAGTGCAGGACCGCCGGAATGATGCCCGCGGCACCGTTCGTCGGCGCGGTGACGATCCGGCCGCCGGACGCGTTCTGCTCGTTGACCGCGAGCGCGAACAGGTTCACCCAGTCCATCACCTTGAGCGGGTCGACCGACCACGGGTCCTGGCTGAGCTTCTTGTGCAGCGCGTGTGCACGGCGCGGGACCTTCAGGCCGCCGGGCAGGATGCCTTCGGTCTCGCAGCCCTCGCGGACGCAGTCCTGCATCACCTGCCAGATCCGCAGCAGGCCGTCGCGGATCTCGTCGTCGGTCCGCCAGGCCAGCTCGTTCGCCAGCATCACCTCGCTGATCGACAGCTGCGACTCGCGGCACCGGTCGAGCAGTTCGGCGCCGGTGCTGAACGGGTACTTCAGCGGGGTGGTGTCCGGCACGATCCGGTCGCCCGCGGCGGCGTTCTCGTCGACCACGAAGCCGCCGCCGACCGAGTAGTACGTCCGTTCCCGCAGTACGTCGCCCTGGTCGTCGCGGGCGACGAAGATCATCCCGTTCGGGTGGTACGGGAGCGCCTTGCGACGGTGCATCACCAGGTCGCGGTGCTCGTCGAACGCGATCTCCCGGACGCCCGCGAGCAGCAGCCGGCCGCGCTCGCGGATCGTCTCGACCCGGGCGTCGACAGAGTGCGTCACGATCGTCTCGGGGTCCTCGCCCTCGAGCCCGAGGATGACCGCCTTGTTGCTGCCGTGCCCGTGGCCGGTGGCCCCGAGCGACCCGAACAGCTGGGACTCGACGGTGGCCGTCGCGGCCAGCAGGCCGTCGTCGGCGAGACCGAGTGCGAAGGTGCGGGCGGCACGCATCGGGCCCACGGTGTGGGAGCTCGACGGGCCGATCCCGATACTGAACAGGTCGAAGACACTGATCGCCATCGTGCGGAGGTTCCTTCCGGTCGCCGTTGACCGTTTGGTGTCCTCCCCGCTCTGTCAGACGGATGTCTTCCAGAGGTGCCTCGCCCGCGCGGTGAAGGTGCCTGAGAGATTCTTGGGGAGAGTTGCTCCTACGGCGCCCGGTTCGTGGCCGGGTCTCTCCCGCACGGGTTCATGCGGCTGTTGAATTGACTGACGCTGTGGACGGTACGGCGGTCTGCCGGGCGCCGTCAATCCGGCCGGTGCGGACCGCCCAGATCTCGAAGAACCAGGTGAACAACGGCGGAACGGACGCTGCCAGCGCAGCCAGCGTGACCGGCCACGACCAGCGCAGCGGACCACGCACGGCGAGCACGGTGACGACGTACGCGACGAAGATCCCACCGTGGATCGGCCCGAAGATCTTCACCCCGGCCTCGTTGTCGGACAGCACGTACTTGAACAGCATCCCGATCAGCAATCCGGTCCACGAGATCGCCTCGGCGATCGCCACCGTCCGGAACCACTGTGCGTGTCTGGTATTCATCACCGCCGACCCTAACAAGCCCCCCAAGACGTGTTCGGGGTGCCCGCGGGGTCGATCCCGGATGCCGTCAGCAAGCGATTGCCGAACGATCGTTCGCATGAAATTCATCCGACTGCAAACCCGAAGGCAAGGACGATCCCGCCGAGGTGAAGGGATCGCAATGCGCGACCTTGCAGGTACCCGTCGACTGGCGGAACCCGAGCGGACCGACCTTCGGCCTGGCATTGGCCCGAAGGAAGGCAGCGGTGCCGAGCGAGCGTGTCGGGGTGCTCGTGTTCGGGCCGGGCGGGCCCGGTGATTCCGGGGTCGACCGGATCAGGACCGGCATGTCGCGGTTCAGCTCCGAACTGCAGGACCGCTTCGACATCGTGAGCTTCGACCCGCGCGGCGTCGGCCGCAGCAATCCGGTGAAGTGCTCGGCCGAACTGCTCGCGAAGCAGCCGTCGCCGATCATCCGGAGCGCGGCCGACTTCACCGGGACGATCAGCTACAACCGCCGGCTCGCCACGGACTGCCGCGAACACACCGGTCCGGTGTACGACCATCTCGACACCTGGCAGACGGTGCACGACCTGGAGGCCGTACGCCGGGCACTCGGTGAGTCCACGATCTCGTTCCACGGCAGCTCGTACGGCACTGTGCTCGGTGGACAGTACGCCGAGACGTACCCGGGCAGGGTTCGCGCGATGGTGCTGGAAGGCATCAGCGACCACAGCGCCGCGCCGGCCAGCAAGTTCGTCGACCAGCAGGCGGAAGCGGCGCAGGACTCGTTCAGCGAATTCGTGAAGTGGTGCGACGCTACGGACACGTGTGCGCTGCACGGTCGCAACATCCACGCGCTGTGGGCCGGGCTGCTCGCCCGGGCCGACGGTGGCGAGGTACCGGACCCGCAGCACCCGACCGTCCCCATTACACCGTTCAACCTGAGCTTCCGCGTGTTCAAGCTGCTCTACGACCCGGAGTGGGACTGGAACCTCCCGGTGCGTTCCTACCGTGAGTACGCCGCTCAGCTCGCCCGGCTGGCCCGGAACACCAGCTCGCTAAGAACGGCGTACTCGTCACATACGAGGGCTGGGGTCATGGCAGCTACACCACGAGCCCCTGCATGCAGTCGGCGATCGACGACTACCTGGTCGGGCGCGACGTACCGAAGCGCGGCAGCGACTGCCCCGCCGTACCCCCGGCCGGCTGATCGGTCAGATCGGGACGCCGGTGATCTCGAGCACCCGGTCCAGCTGATCGCCGTGGACCAGTCGGTTCGCCAGCAGCCGGAGCTCGGAGCAGGCGGTCTCCAACGCCTGCGCCTGGGTCCGGCAGTTGTCGACGTACCAGAACGGGTCGTCCGGCTGCGGATCGTCCGCGTCGTCGATGTCGGCGTACCAGTGCCGGTCGCCGCAGTTCAGCACACGCACTCGTAGGTTCATGATTCCCCCCGTACGGGGCCGGCCCGGCCGGGCGCGTGGATCGCGGCCCCCCACTGCCACGCGCCGGGCCGAGTTCAGCCCTCCCCGCCTTGTACATCGGCAGGGAGCGACGAACGTTACTGTTCGTGATCGGTAATCTTGACTACTTCCGGAGGTGCGAGCGGGTCCACTGCTCCAGCCCGTCGGTGCTGATCGGCAGGTCCTCGGTGAGGATCTCCAGCCGGTCCTCGTGCACCACCACGTTGTCCTCGATCCGGATCCCGATCCCGCGCAGCTCCGGCGGCACGGTCTCGTCGTTCGGGTGGAAGTACAGGCCCGGCTCGACCGCGAGCGCCATCCCGGCCTCGATGGTGCCGGCGAAGTACGCCTCCGGGCGGGAGGCGTCGCAGTCGTGGACGTCGAGGCCGATGTAGTGGCCGGTGCCGCAGACGATGTACCGGCGGTGCTGCTGCCCGTCCGGGCCGAGCAGCTCGTCCATCGAAACGTCCAGCAGACCCCAGTCCCGCAGACCCTCGGCCAGCACCCGCAGCGCTTCGTGCTGGAAGGCGCGGTACGGCGCCCCGACCTTGACCGCGTCGAGCGACGCGAGCTGTGCCTTGTGGACCAGGTCGTGTACCTGCCGCTGCGCCGCGGTGTACTCGCCGGTCGCCGGGAACGTCCGGGTCACGTCGGCGGTGTAGAGCGTGCGGGTCTCGACGCCGGCGTCCAGCAGGATCACGTCGCCCTCGTTCACCGGGCCGTCGTTGCGGACCCAGTGCAGCACCGGCGCGTGGTTGCCAGCAGCAACGATCGAGGCGTACCCGACGCCGTTGCCCGCGGTCCGCGCGCGCCGGTCGAAGGTGCCCTGCAGCCAGCGCTCGCCGCCGCCGCGGATCGCCTCCGGCAGCTCGCTCGCGACGTCGCCGAACGCCAGCACGCTGGCCGCGACCGCCTCGCGGAGCTGGTCGAGCTCCCAGTCGTCCTTGATCCGGCGCAGCTCGGCGATGCTCTGCCGGAGCGCGTTGCCGTCGGTGGGCGACGTACGCACGAGGGCGTCCAGCATCGGCTCCACCCCGGGCACCGACAGCATGAACGGTACGGCGCCGCGCACCGCCGCGGGCAGTTCGTCGATCGGGCGGCAGGCGATCTGCAGCGCGTCCGACCAGTCCTTCAGACCCGGCACCGGGCCGATCCAGAGCTCACCGTCGCGGGCGTTCGCGAAGAAGTCGGCCTCGCCCGGCCCGGCGGTCTCGCGCAGGTACAGCGTCGCGTCGCCGTCGCCGGAGATGACCAGCACGGCACCCTCGGCCTGGCAGCCGGTCAGCCAGACGAAGTCACTGTCCGCGCGGAACTGGTAGTCGGTGTCGTTCGACCGGACCGGCGCCCGGCCCGCGCCGAGCGCGATCCGGCGGCCCGGCAACGCGGCGGCGAGCTTCCGGCGGTGCGCCGCGGCCGCCTCGGCGAGCCCCTCCGGCACCGCCACCGACCGGTCGACCGGCCCCCAGCCACGAGAGATGAACTCCCGGAATCCCTTGGCGTCGATCGGGCGGTAGGACTTCGGCGTCTGGTCGTCGTCGGTCATGCCTGTGCTCCCCTTTGCTACTGACGGTGTGAGCTCATCAATTCAGGTTGCCGCGGGGGTTTGCAAGCCCTTATCCCGGAAGGCGGCCAGGATGCCTTCCTCGGAGTCGAGCAGGTACTGGTGCAGGTCCGCGGCGGCCTCGTCGTACTTGCGGGCCTCGAGCAGTTCGAGCAGGCCGCGGTTCCGCTCGATGTACGGCTCGTGCAGCTCGCGCGGCGCCGCGATCACGTGGAACAGCAGTCGCAGTTCGGCCAGCAGCCGGCCGGTCATCGCGTCCATCCGCGCGCTGTCGGCCAGGCCGATCAGGTGCTGGTGGAAGCGCATGTTCGCCGTACCCACGGCGGGCCAGCGGTCCGCGCGGGCGGCCGCCTCGGCCACCTCGACGTCGTCGTGCATCGGCTCCAGCCGGCTCGCGGGCAGCTCCGGGTCGCGCCCGGACAGGCCGCGGACGACGTCGACCTCGAGCACCCGGCGCAGCCGGTACAGGTCGGTCACGTCGTTCTCGTCGAGCTCCGGGACGAAGACTCCGCGGTGCAGCTTGTAGACCAGCAGGCCCTCGTGGGTGAGCAGCCGGAACGCCTCGCGGAGCGTGTTCCGGCTGACCTCCAGGACCTCGGTCAGCTCGACCTCGGACAGCTGCGCGCCGGGCGGCAGCGCGCCCTCGGTGATGCTGCGGCGCAGGATGTCGGCAGCACGCTCCGCCGAGCTGCTCCGGTCCAGCCGCGCGACGTCGGCCGCGACGGTCCGCAGCCAGGCCTGGCGGCCGGTCTCAGTCATCTCTGCATCATCCCAGGTGGGCGGGAAAAGTGGAACAAGCCTCTTGCAGGATTGTTCAACAATCTCTACGCTCGGGCGCATGGATCTCAACGCGGACCTGGGCGAGGGCTTCGGTTCCTGGTCGATGGGTGACGACTCGGCGCTGCTCGAGGTCGTCACCAGCGCGAACGTGGCCTGCGGGTTCCACGCCGGCGACCCGTCGATCATGCGCCGGGTGACCGCCGAGGCGGTCGAGCGCGGCGTCGCGATCGGCGCACACGTCGGGTACGCCGACAAGGCCGGGTTCGGGCGGCGGTTCATCGACGTGGAGCCGGCGGTCCTGCGCGACGAGGTCGTGTACCAGCTCGGCGCCCTGGACGCGTTCGCGCGGATCGCGGGCGACCGGGTCCGGTACGTGAAGCCGCACGGGGCGCTGTACAACACGATCGGCCACCACACAGAGCAGGCGGGTGCGGTGGTCGCGGCGGTTGCGTCGTACGACAAGACGCTTCCGGTGCTGGGGCTGCCGGGGTCGGAGTGGCTGCGACTCGCCGCCGAGGCCGGGCTGAGCGTCGTACACGAGGCTTTTGCGGACCGTGCGTACACGGCTGCCGGCACGTTGGTGTCGCGGCGGTTGCCTGGGTCGGTCCTGCACGACGCGGACGAGATCGCGGCGCGGTGTACGGCGATGGCTCGCGGTCAGGCGATCCGTGATGCCGACGGTGGCTCGCTGGTCGTGGACGCGGCGTCGATCTGCGTGCACGGCGACACCCCTGGTGCGGTGGAGATCGCCCGGCGGGTGCGGAGCGCGCTGGAGGGAGCGGGCGTCGACGTACGCCCGTTCACCGGGTGATGCGGATCCTTCCGTCGGGTGACCGGGCGCTGCTGCTGGAGCTCGACGACCTCGACCAGGTGCTCGGGTACTACGCGGCGCTCGCCGCGGACCCGCCGCCGGAGGTCGTCGACATCGTCCCGGCGGCGCGAACGATCCTCGTCACCACCCGGGGCGACCTCGCCGGCCTGTCCCGCAGCCTGCGGGAACTGGCGCCCGCCCGGGACAGTCGGGCCACGGGCGACCTGGTCGAGATTCCGGTCGTTTACGACGGGGAGGACCTCGGCAACGTCGCCTCGCTCCTGGGCTGTACTTCGTCCGAGGTGATCGCTCGGCACACCGGCGTTTTGTGGACCGTTGCCTTCTCCGGCTTCGCGCCCGGCTTCGGGTATCTGACCTCCGACGCCGACTGGAACATCCCGCGGCGCACCTCGCCGCGGACGAAGGTGCCGGCCGGTGCTGTCGGGCTGGCCGGCGAGTTCAGCGGCGTGTATCCGCGGGAGTCCCCCGGCGGCTGGCAGTTGATCGGCCGTACGTCGGTGCGGACCTTCGACGCCGCACGCGAGCCCGCCGCTCTGCTCCACCCCGGCGGCAGGGTCCGGTTCGTCGACGCGGGTCGTGGATGAGCAGCCTGACCGTTCTGACAACGGGGCCGTTGGCAACAATCCAGGACCGCGGCCGGGCCGGCCAGGCCGCCCTCGGGGTCCCGGCGTCGGGCGCCTGCGACCGGGCGTCGTACGCGCTGGCGAACCGGCTGGTCGGAAACGTCGAGGGCGCAGCCGCGCTGGAGGTGACGTACGGCGGTCTCTCCGTGCACGCGGACGGCGACCTCGTCGTCGCGATCACCGGCGCCCCGTGCACCGGCGTACCGCTGAACGCTCCGACCTTGCTGACGTCCGGGCAGGTATTGCGGTTCGGGCCGCCCGCCAGCGGCCTGCGCACCTATCTGGCCGTCCGCGGCGGCATCGACGTCCCTCCGGTCCTGGGCTCCCGCTCCACCGACCTCTTGTCCGGTCTGGGCCCTTCGCCTTTGATGCCCGGGCAAACACTGCAGGTCGGCTCCCCGGTGCATCCGATGCCCGGAGTAGATCAAGCGCCCGTACGGCACCCCGCCGCCGGTCAAGTAGTCCTGCGAGTAACCCCGGGCCCGCGCCGGGACTGGTTCACCGATGCCGGGTGGGATTCCCTTCGCACACAGGTCTACAGCGTGAGCACCAACAGCAACCGCGTCGGCGTACGCCTCGACGGCACTCCGCTGGAGCGTGCCCGCAGCGGCGAACTGGCCAGCGAGGGCATGACCCATGGCGCCATCCAGATCCCCCCGTCCGGCACCCCGGTCATCTTCCTCGCCGACCACCCGGTGACCGGCGGCTACCCGGTCATCGCGTACGTCGCCGCCGCGGACCTGGACGCCTGCGCCCAACTCCGCCCCGGCCAACCGGTACGCCTGGTCAGCTGAGCTTCATCGCGTCGGCGAACGTCTGCTGGGCGTGCCGCATCAACTCGGCCTCGGCCGGGTCCGCGAACAGGGCCGGAAGGTTGCTCGGATCAACGTCCTCGACGTGCGTCTGCAGCCACCAGATGTTGCCGGTCGGATCCTTCACCCGGCCGCCGCGGTCACCGGTGATCCCGGAGTACATGAGCTCGGTCACGACCGTCGCGCCGGCCTCGACCGCCCGCCGGTACGTCCGCTCGACGTCGTCGACGTACACGCTCAGGAACGCGGGCGTATCCGGCCACTCGGGCGCCGCGTCGAACGTCATCAGGACCGACTCGCCGACGGTGATCTCCGCATGCCCGACGGTCCCGTCCTCGTTCGGGAACCGCCCCGACGCCCGCACCTCGAACGTCTGCTCCACGAAGTCCAGGAACTTGTCGGCGCCCTTCACGACGACGTACGGAGTGATGGTCGACTTACCGCCGGGGATCTGGTGTGTTGTCATGCCTCAACCCTGGCGGAGGTAGCGGACAGGAGGTGTCCTGTTCTGAATCGGCGCAGGTACTCCGACGGCGTGACGCCGAGGTGCCGCGCGAACGCGCGACGGAGGGTCTCGTCGCTGCCCAGGCCGCTGAGGCGTGCGGCCGCGGTGATGCTGTGGCCGTCGAGCAGGAGTTGCTGTGCGCGATCCAGCCGTACGCGCTCGACCCAGCGGACCGGGGTGATGCCGAACTCGCGCTGGAACAGCCGGGTCAGGTGGCGCGGGCTGACGGCGGCCGCGGCCGCGAGGTTCGGCAGGGTGTGCTCGGCGGCCGGGTCGGTGATGACGATGTCGGTGATCGCCCGTAGCTGATCGGTCCGCGGCGGCGGGGTCGCCATCGCGGTCGAGAACTGCGACTGGCCGCCCGGGCGCTGCATGAACACCACCAACTCACGGGCCACCGCGCGGGCCAGGTCGGGACCGTGGTCCGCCTCGACCAGCGCGAGGGTGAGGTCGATGCCGGCGCTGATCCCGGCCGAGGTCACGTACCGCCCGTCGGTGAGGTGCAGGGCATCCGGCTCGATTCGCACCCGCGGGTAGCGGCGCGCCAACGCCGCCGCATGCCGCCAGTGCGTGGTCGCCCGCCGCCCGTCCAGCAACCCGAGCTCGGCCAGCACGAACGCGCCACTGCAGACGGACGCGACCCGCTCGGCGTCCTGCGCCAGCGTCGCGGTCACCTCCAGCACGTCCTTCGGTACGCCGTCCACCAGGTGATCCGCCCCAGCCACGATCACGGTATCCACCGCCGTGACATCCGCGGGCGTGATCGCCCCGGCCAACGAGACGCCCGACGCCGTCCGTACTTCTCCAGCTCGCGCAGACACCAACGCCACGTCGTACCTGCCTGCCTGGTGCAGGACCTCGAGCGGTCCGGTGACGTCGAGCAGCGTCACCCCGTCGTACACGACGAACGCGACCCGGCGTGTCCGAATCTGTGGTTCATCTGGCGAAATGGACATGGCAGCAGCCTACCCATGCCCGCGAACCTGGAACTCCCATCACTTCTTGAAAGGCAGGACGCACCGATGACCGAGGAGATCGCCGGCATCCGGATCCCCGACAGCACACTCGCCCGCGAAGCCACCGAACTCGTCCGCGCGGCCGCCACCCCGCTGCTGTTCGACCACTCCCGCCGCGTCTTCCTGTTCGGCTCTCTCCGCGGCCGCGACCTCACCTACGACCCGGAGTTGCTGTACGTCGGCGCGATGTTCCACGACCTCGGCCTCACCGAGCGCTACCGCCGTACTGACCAGCGCTTCGAACTCGACGGCGCCGACGAGGCCCGCCGTTTCCTCAACACCCACGGCATCTCCGGCGACCCCGCCGACCGCGTGTGGACGGCGATCGCGTTGCACACCACCCCGGAGATCCCACTCCGGATGTCCGCCGAGATCGCCCTGGTCACTCGCGGTGTCGAACTCGACGTCCTCGGCATCGGGTACGACGCGATCACCGACGCCGAGCGCGCCGCCGTCACCGCGGCGCATCCCCGGCCGGACTTCAAGCCGCGCATCCTGGCGGCGTTCACGACCGGCATCCAGGACCGCCCGGACACCACCTTCGGCAACGTGAAGGCCGACGTACTCGAGCATTTCGTCCCCGGCTTCCGTCGTACGGACTTCGTCGACGTCATCAAGAACTCGGCCTGGCCGGAGTAGCCGTCGCACAACCCGTTCCGGCTCGAGCCGGAACGGCGTTCCTTGTTCGGGAGGCGGGGACGGGACAGGATGTCCGGTATGACTTCTGGAACCCCGGGTATCGACAGCACCGTCCCGCCGAGCGGCACCGGCTGTGTCGAGTGCCTGGACGCCGGCGGCTGGTGGTTCCACCTGCGCCGCTGCGCCCAGTGCGGCCACATCGGCTGCTGCGACTCGTCCCCCGCCCAGCACGCCTCCGCCCACGCCGCCGAGTCCGGGCACCCGATCGTCCGCAGCTTCGAACCCGGCGAGGACTGGTTCTGGCACTACGGCGAGTCCCAGTACTACGACGGCCCCACCCTGGCCCCGCCGGCCTCCCGCCCCGAAACCCAGCCCGTCCCCGGCGGCAACGTCCCCACCGACTGGCAGTCCCACCTCCACCGCTGACCGCTGACCGCTGACCCGCCGACCCGCCGACCCGCCGACCCGCCGACCGCAGGGTCTACCAACGGCCGTGGTGGATGAACGTCTCGTACTCACGCCGCTCCGCCGTGACGTTCGCGCGCTGGGGCGGCAGGTCCTCCGCACGATGCCCGATCGCAATGGCTCCGATCGGATCGCACCCGTCCGGAATCCCGAACTCGTCCCGGAACCGCTGCACGTGCGCGGCAACCTCGGAGTCCGGGTACGCGGCCTTCGCATCGGGCATCAACCAGAACAGGAACCCGTCCAGCCCCGCGTCGACCGCGGCGAGCAGCATCAGAATCGCCGCCATCCCGGTGTCGATCTGCCAGTACGGCGCCGGCCACCGCGGCTCCGCCCGCCGCTCCAGGTAGCTCGCCCGGTCCGCCAGCGGCGCGTTCATCACCCGCGGCTTGTACCGCGTCTGGTTCGGAGCGAACGGCCAGAACCGCCGGAGGTCGTCCGCCTCGGTCAGCACCAGGAACGCGAACCCCTGGACGTACCCCGCCGACGGCCCGCGCTGCCCGCTGGCCAGGATCCGCTCGACCAGCTCCGGGGCGATCGAACGGTCCTCGAACTCCCGAACCATCCGGCGACGACGCAGTACCTCGGCGAACTCCATGCGCCGGACTATATGATCCGGCGCCTTTCCAGCTAGAGGACGAAGCCGGTGGGGAACGGGTCGTCGGGGTCCAACAGGTAGTTGGCGGTGCCGGTGATCCAGGCTCGGCCGGTGACGGTGGGGATAACGGCGGGATGCGGGCCGACGGTGGTTTCCTCGATCAGGCGGCCGGTGAAGCGGGTGCCGATGAACGACTCGTTGACGAAGTCGGTGCCGAGGCCGAGCTCGCCGCGGGCGTGCAGCTGGGCCATCCGGGCGGACGTACCCGTGCCGCACGGGGAGCGGTCGAACCAGCCGGGGTGGATCGCCATCGCGTTGCGGGAGTCGGCGCCGTCCTCGCCCGGTGCGGTGAACTGCACGTGCTTGCACCCGTTGATGCCGGGATCGAGCGGATGCACCGGGCGGTCGGTGGCGTTGATCGCGTCCATGATGTCCAGGCCCGCCTGCAGGATGCGGTCCTTCTCGGCGCGGTCGAACGGGATCCCGAGCTGCTCCAGCGGCAGGATCGCGTAGTAGTTCCCGCCGTACGCCAGGTCGTACGTGACCGTGCCCAGCCCCGGTACGTCGACCGTGGCGTCCAGCGCGTGCGAGTACGACGCGACGTTCCGCAGCGTCACGTGCTCCGCCCGGCCGTTGCTCACGGCAACGTCAACGACGACGAGGCCGGCGGGCGTGTCCAGCCGGACCTGCGTGACCGGCTCGGTGACGGTGACCATGCCGGACTCGACCAGCACGGTCGCGACCCCGATCGTCCCGTGGCCGCACATCGGCAGGCAGCCGGAGACCTCGATGTACAGCACGCCCCAGTCCGCGTCGGACCGGGTCGGCGGCTGCAGGATCGCGCCACTCATCGCGGCATGCCCGCGCGGCTCGTTCACCAGGAACAACCGCAGGTCGTCCAGGTGCTTCTCGAAGTACTCGCGGCGCTCCGCCATCGTCGCGCCCGGGACCACGCCGACCCCGCCGGTGACGACCCGGGTCGGCATGCCCTCGGTGTGCGAGTCGATCGCGCTGATCGTCCGAACGGACCTCATGCCGACCTCATCTCAGCGACTCCACTGCCTTCTTCATGTCCTGCTCCAGCTGCGCGACGTGCTCGGGGACGAGCGGCCCGCGCGGCGGCCGGCACGGTCCACCGAACCGGCCGACGTAGTCCATGCCGTACTTGATCGCCTGCACGAACTCGGTCCGCGAGTCCCACCGGAACGCGGCGACCAGCGGCTCGTACAGCGCCCGGGCCTCCTCCAGCTTGCCTTCGAGGGCGAGGTTGTACAACCGGACCGATTCCTTCGGGAACACGTTCGGGAAGCCGGCGAACCAGCCGGTCGCGCCCATCAGCAGCGCCTCGAGCGTGAGGTCGTCGGCGCCCGCGATCACGGCCAGGTCCGGGGCCAGTTCACGGATCTCGAGGATCCGCCGGACGTCGCCGGAGAACTCCTTCACCGCGACGACGTTCTCGATCTGCGCGATCTCGGCGAGCAGGTCCGGCGTCAGGTCGACCTTGGTGTCCAGCGGGTTGTTGTAGACCATCACCGGCAGCCCCGCCTTCGCGACCTCGGTGAAGTGCGCGATCACCTCGCCGCGGTTCGCGCGGTACATCGTCGGCGGCAGGCACAGCACGCCGTGCGCACCGTCCTCGGCGGCCTTCTCCGCCCAGGCCCGGGCCTGGTGCGAGCCGACGCCGTGCACACCGACGACCACGATGCCGTCGTCGCCGACGGCCTCGATCGCGGTCTTCGCGACGGCGCGACGCTCGTCGTCGGTGAGCGACGAGTACTCACCGAGGGACCCGTTCGGCCCGACGCCGCGGCAGCCGTTGTCCACCAGCCAGCGGCAGTGCTCGGCGTACTTGTCCAGGTCCGGGCGCAGCCCGGCCGGCGCCGACGCGTCCTCGGCGTACGGGAGGGCGGTCGCGACGATCACGCCGTCCAGCTTCTCGGTCATTGTTCCTCCATCGTTTCTGCTGATTCCGCGACCTCGGCGGCGGCCAGGTCCCGCAGCCGCACAGGCACGGCGATCGGGCGTTTCATGCTCGGATTCGGTACGTCGCCCGGGCCGGCCAGCAGTGCGGCGACGGTGCGCGCGCACACCCGTCCCTGGCACATGCCGAGCCCGGCTCGACTAGTCAGCTTCATCGCGCGGCCGTCCTGCAGGCCGCGATCGTCCGCGGCGGCCTCGAGCTCGCCGCGGGTCACCTCCTCGCACCGGCAGACGAGCGTTTCCGCCGTACTCCAGGACTTCCAGCCGTCGCGGACCGGGTACGCCTTGGCGAGCGCGGCCGCGAACCTTCGCCCCTTGGCGACGGCCGGGTCCGCCGTGGTCCGCACCGGCGGTTGGGCGACGGACAGCGCATGGCGGGCGGCCGCGGCGCCGGCAACGGCGCCTTCCGCGGTGGAGAGGGCGGCACCGCCGATGCCGGTGAGCTCGCCCGCGGCGAAGTACCCGGGGGTGGTTGTCTGCTGGTTGGCGTCCACGGTCACGGCCGGTCCGCCGTCGGGGCCGGTGCCGAGGTTGCAGCGGGCGGAGACCGCCAGCTCCAGGTTGGCGGTGAAGCCGAATCCGAGACAGATCGCGTCCACGGCGACCCGGCGTTCGGTCCCTGGCACCGGGTGCCAGCTCTCGTCCAGGCGGGCGATCGTGGCGGCCTCGACGTGGTCGGAGCCGTGGGCGGCGAGGACGGTCCAGCCGTGCCGGAGCGGGAGCCGGTGCCGGGCGAGCAGGGCGCCGTACCCGGCCGTCTCCCGCAGCTTGCTCGGGGCAACTAGCACGTCAGTGGACCAGCCGGTGCTGACGGTCTTCAGTGTGTTGGCTTCGAGAAGTGCGACGACCTGCGCGCCGACGCCGATCAGCGACTCGGCCACCGGCAGCAGGAACGGGCCGGTGCCTGCGACGAGCACCCGGTGACCGACGGCGATGCGCTGGCCTTTGGCGAATGCTTGTGCGGCTCCGGCGGTGTAGACGCCGGGGAGATCCCAACCAGGGAAGGGAAGGACGCGGTCGTACGCGCCGGTCGCGAGCACGACGGCCTGGGCGTCGATGGCGAACGGTTGCCGGCCGGGGGCATCCGCCGGGCCGGTCTGTGCCCAGAGCCGAAGTTCTTCGAGGGCCCAGATCGAGGTCTCCGGCAGGTACGCTATCCGCGGGTGGTCCAGCAGTCGGTCCCGCTGGGCCGCGAACGTCTTCCATTCGTGCTGCAACCGATCCGGCCGCCGCGCGGCGAACTCCTCGGGCAGCTGCCGGTTGTACTGCCCGCCGACTGCCCGCCCGTTGTCGACCACCAACACCTCCGCCCCACCCTCCGCAGCCGCCAACGCAGCGGCAACCCCGGCAGGTCCGGCCCCCACCACCACAACCTCGACGCCTCGCGCCCCAACCCCCACCGAACCACGCCAAGCGGACGCCTGACCCGTCTGGTCGGATGCTGCTGGGGAGGTGGACCCGACGGCGGCCGCAGTGGTGCCGTTCGCGGTGGGGAGAAGGGTGGCGGGTTCGGTCGTGATGGTGTCGCCGGGGGTGATGGTGCGTTGGCAGGCTCGGGTGTCGGAGGTGTTGTTGAGGGTGACGAGGCAGTCCTGGCAGGCGCCGATGCCACAGAAGACACCGCGCGGACGGTTGCGGACGCGAGTGATCCGCCAGGTGTCGTGGCCGTTCGCCAGCAGTACGGCGGCGACGGTCTGACCCGCCTGCGCCGTGATCGCGCGACCGTCGACGGTCACCTCGAACGTCGGCGGCGTACCGACCTCGGCCGGGTCGCCGACGCGCGGACGCTGATACGCAGTCATGCCGCGATCACCGCCGGTCGATCCACCCGGAACGGCGCCGGGTCGAGCTGTGGAGCGAGCCCAAGGAACTGCTCCGTGATCAGCCGGCCGGTCACCGGCGCCAGCCCGATGCCCGCACCTTCGTGACCGGTCGCATGCCACAGCCCGTGCACCCGCGGATCCTCGCCGATCACCGGCAGATGATCCGGCGCGTACGGACGGAATCCGCCGTACGCGCGCATCACCGGAACGTCGCCCAGGAACGGGAACAGCCCCACGGCCTTCCGCGCCAGCTCCCGCAGCACCCGCACCCGGATCGTGTCGTCGAACCCGATCCGCTCCCGGCTGGATCCGATCAGCACCGTCCCGGCCCGCGTCGACTCGACCACCGTCGACGTCTGCAGCTCCGCGTCCCCGCTGCCCACCGCCCCGACATAGTCAGCGTCGTACACCTTGTGCCGCACGCACTCCGGCAGCGGCGCCGTGACGAGGATCATCCCGCGCCGCGGCAGCACCTCGATCCGCGCGCCGGCCGCCTCGCTGAACGCGCCCGACCACGGACCGCAGGCGTTCAGCACCGCGCCGCAGGCGATGTCGCCGTCCGACGTGTCGACGCCGACAACCCGGCCGCGGGACTGCCGGATGCCGAGCGCGGTGACCCCCGATCGCACCTCGCCGCCGCGCTCGCGAACTGCCGCCAGCAACGCCGTCGCCGCCAGCACCGGTTGCACCTGCGCGTCGTCCGGATAGTGCACCCCGATCGTCACCCGCGGGGTGAGCAGCGGCTCGAGCTCGAAGACCTCCGCGGGCGTGATCACCCGCGCGTCGACCCCGGCCTCGTGTTGCTTCGCGGCGAACGCGGTCAGCGGCTCCGGGTCGCCCGTCGCCACCACGACGCCGCCCTTGGCCTCCCACTCGATGTCCGCCACCTGCGCGGGCAGCCGGCCGCGCACGACATCCCACTCCGCCCGCGACGCGACCGCAAGCTCGAGCTCCGGTCCCGGCTCCTTGTCCGAGACCAGCACGTTGCCCTCGCCGGCCGCCGTCGTACCCGCCGCCGGGCCGTCACGGTCGATCACCAGCACGCGCACGCCGGCCGCCGACAGCGCCTCCGCGCACGCGGCTCCGACCATGCCCGCGCCGACCACCACCACGTCGGGTGTCGCGGACCGGTGCATGGCGGCCTCCTCGGCTGGACGTTCGCTAAAATGAACGATACCGAGATTACGCGCGGTTCCGACGACCGGTCAATGCACCCAACCGGACCTCTCCCGGACCTTTTCCGGAACTATCCCGGCAGATGCGGCCCGCCGGCCGCCGTCGGGTACACGTCCGGCGGGTACTCGAGCAGCAGCACCGACCGCACCGGACCGTCCACGGCCTCGTACGAATGCTCCCCGGCCGCCCGGAACGCGAGGTAGTCCCCCGGCCCGAGTTCCGCGTTCTGCCCATGGGTGTTGATGCGCAGGCACCCCGACAGTACGACGTGGTGCTCGGTCCCCGGGTGCCCGTCGGAGTGCTGTACGGCGTCCGGCCGGACCTCCTGGTGGTAGATCTCGAACAGCCCGCCCGGATGCTCGAGCCGCCGCAGCATCCGCAGGTCGATGGCGTCACCGGACAGTACGTCGACGTCCGCGGACCGCACCAGGACCACGCCGGAGGCGGGTGACTCGGCCAGCAGCGCCGACACCGGAATCCCGAGAGCGTTCGACAAACTGAACACTGTTTCGATCGTGGGGTTGCCCGCACCGGACTCGAGCTGGGACAGCGTGCCCTTCGCGATCCCGGACCGCCGGGCCAGCTCGGACAGCGAGATACCCTGCTCGTCCCGCCGCGCCCGAAGGTTCGTCCCGAGCAGCTTCCCCGCACCCATCGCAGTCACAGCCCGAACCATGCCACATCACGGAATGACGCGCCGCCGACGGAGGTCGGTGAAGATGCGGTAGAACATCTGCTCGGTGTCGACGTACTCGTGGAAGCCGGCGCGGCGTGACTTCGAGGCGTCGGCGAAGAAGTCGTAGTCCCAGCCGAACACGAAGTCGGCGAACGGCCACGAGGACACCTCGGCGAACGACGTCGCGGCCAGGTCGTGCGTCGCCTGCAACTGTTTCCAGGCCGGCTCCTTGTCGGCCATCACGTCCTGCAACGACATCTGCAGCGGCGGCGCGACCTCCAGCCCGAACCACGCGCCGAGCTTCGGCCACAGCTCGCTCCACCGGAACAGGTCGCCGTTCGTGATGTTGAACGCCTGATTCGCCGCCGCCGGCGCGGTCGCCGCCCATACCGTTGCCTTGGCCAACAATCCGGCATCGGTCAGCTCCAGCAGCGAGTGATACGCCCCCGGCTTGCCCGGGAACCGCAACGGTACGCCGAGTTCCTTCGAGAGCGAGGCGTAGACCGCGATCGCGACCGCGAGGTTCATCGGGTTCCCGAGAGCCGAACCGCCAACCACAGAAGGCCGCAGCGCCGACCACGTCCACGCCTTTCCTTCCGCTCGCGCCGTCAGGAACTGCTGCTGGTCGACGTTGAACTCCGGCGGCAGATGCGGCGGATCGTCCTCGCGCGCCGGTGTCTTGAACGGCCCGAGATGCGCGCCGTACACCTTGTACCCCTGCATCAGACTGACGTGCCGGAGCCCGCGCGCGACCGGTTCGATCGCGTCCACGACGTTGACCAGCATCGCCAGGTTCGGCGGCACCAACTCGGCCCACGTCGGCCGGTCCTGGTAGGCGACGTAGAACACATGCGTCACGTCGGACAGCCCCGACAGCTTCTCCCGGGTGTCGTCCGGATCGAGCAGATCCACCGCAACGTGCCGCACCCGCCCGGGTACGTCGGTGTCGCCGCGCCGCGACAGCCCGATCACCCGCCAGTCCGGCAGCGACGCCAGCTGCTCGACCAGATTCGTCCCGATCACACCTCGGGCTCCCACCACCAACGCAACGTTCTCCATACCGGACAGCCTCGCTGACCTGCGAAGATAAAACCAAGGCATAGTTTTCACCGGAGCCATAAACTCAGCTCATGACAACGCTGCGGCAGCTCGAGTACTTCGTCACCGTGATCGGCGAAGGCTCGTTCACGAGGGCCGCCGAGCTCCTGCACGTGACGCAGCCGGCGCTCTCCCACCAGATCCGCGCGCTCGAACGCTCCGCGGGCGGCCCGCTCCTCGAACGCCTGCCGCGCAGCGTGCGACTCACCCCGACCGGCCGCGCGATGCTCCCGCACGCCCGCGCCGCGCTCGCCGACGCGGAGCGAGCCCGCTGCGCCGCCCGGCAGGCCGCGGGCCTCGAGGTCGGCGAGCTGCAGATCGCGACGCTCTACTCGATCACGCTCGGCGTGCTGCCCGCCGCGCTCCGGCGCTGGCGCCAGACCCGTCCGAACGTCGGCATCCGCCTCTTCGAACACCGCCATACCGACGAACTCGTCGACGCGATGCACGCCGGCCAGGCCGACCTCGCCGTCGGCCCCGAGCCCGCCAACTGGCCGGGCGTCACGCACGTACTCGGCACCGAGGAACTGGTCGTGGTGGTCGCCACCGACGACCCGGCAGCGACCGGGACCACGGTCAAGCTGCAGGACCTCGCGGACCGTTCCTGGGTGCACTACGCACCGGGCCACGGACTCGCGGACGTCCTCGACAACGCCTGTGCGCAAGCCGGTTTCGAGCCGCGCATCGCCGTACGCACGGAGCAGACAGCGGCAGCGCCCGCACTCGCAGCGGCCGGGCTAGGCCCCGCACTGGTGCCCGACAACATCCTCCCGAAGGACTTCGACGGCCACGTCCTCCGCACGGAGCCACCCGTCTGTCGGACGCTCACGGCGTACACCCGCAGCACGCCTGACCCACTGGCCGCGGCCTTCATCGAGGTGCTGGCGGGTCAGCGCTTGTCGTGACCCCAGTTCGCGACGATCGCGGCGGCCGGGGGCAGTACGGCGGCGACTGCGCTCATCGCGACGGCTGCCGGGATCGAGAACAGCCGCACGACGAACCAGGCGAGGATGATCAACGTGGCGCAGCTGCCCATCAACAGGAGGTACAGCTTGCGGTTGTCGTACTTGCGGGCCATGTCACACCGTCAGCGGAAGCTTCCCCAGCGCACGCACCAGTGGAGACAGCTCAGGTAGCTCGGCAGCGGTCGACAGCGCAGACGTCAGTACGGCGTCATGTGTCGGCTGGGCCTGGTCCAGCAGGTCACGGCCGGCCTCGGTGACCTCTGTGTAGATCCCGCGCCGGTCCGTCGGGCACAGGTACCGCTGCAGCAGCTTGCGGTCCTCCAGGCGGTTCACCAGGCGGGTAGTAGCGGACTGGCTGAGCACTACTGCGTTCGAGAGCTGGTTCATGCGCAGGTGGTAGTCGTCCTGCCGCGCCAGCACGTCCAGCACGCTGTACTCACTCACGGACAGCCCGTGCTCCTTCTGCAGCGCACGCTCCAGCTCGTCCTCTGTCCGGGCATGCAGCGCCGCCAGAGTGCGCCACCCCTGCGCCCGCGCCTCCGCGGCGTCATCCGGTAGTCCCACGACACCTCCACTTGAACATCAAGCTTGCATGCGCAATCATAGCGCTTGTGCAATAGCCCGCGTGTGCAACTATCGCGCACGCCGGTAACAGTCATAAGACTACATTCGGAAGAGAGAAGAACCCATGCCCGCGGCCCTCCTCGCGCTCGCTATCGGCGCTTTCGGGATCGGCACCACCGAGTTCGTCATCATGGGGCTGCTCCCCGAGGTCGCCACCGACTTCGGCGTCAGCATCCCGTCCGCCGGACTGCTCATCTCCGGCTACGCGCTGGGTGTCGTGGTCGGCGCCCCGCTGCTCACCGCGATCGGCTCCAAGGTCTCCCGCAAGACCGTGCTGATCGCGCTGATGGGCGTGTTCATCGCGGGCAACCTGCTCTCCGCGGTCGCTCCGTCGTACGGCGTGCTGATGACGGGGCGGATCGTGGCGGCCCTGTCCCACGGAGCGTTCTTCGGTGTCGGATCGGTGGTGGCCGCGTCGCTGGTACCGAAGGCGAAGCAGGCGAGCGCGATCGCGCTGATGTTCACCGGGCTGACGATCGCCAACGTGCTCGGCGTACCGGGTGGGACCGCACTCGGACAGCACTTCGGGTGGCGGTCGACGTTCTGGGCGGTCACTGCGCTCGGGGTGATCGGGCTGCTGGGCATTGTGTTCCTGGTACCACGGCAGGGTTCTGCGGAAGGTCCTGGTCTGCGTAGCGAGCTGGCAGTGTTCAAGAGCCTGCAGGTGTGGCTCGCGCTTGCTATGACTGCGCTGGGCTTCGCGGGTGTGTTCGCGTCGTTCACCTACATCGCACCGATGATGACCGGGGTCGCGGGCTTCTCTGCCGGCGCGGTGACCTGGCTACTGGTGCTGTTCGGCGGAGGGCTCGTGGTGGGCAACCTGCTGGGCGGCAAGGCAGCCGACCGGTCGCTCATGCCGAGCCTGTACCTGATCCTTACCCTGCTGGCCGCGGTACTGGTCGTGTTTGTCTTCACGGCACACGCCAAGATCCCCTCTGCCATCACGATCGCGCTCTTCGGCGCAGCCGGCTTCGCCACGGTCGCCCCGCTGCAGAAGCGCGTCATGGACAAGGCCCCGGGCGCTCCCGCGCTGGCGTCCGCCGCCAACATCGCCGCGTTCAACCTGGGCAACGCTGTAGGCGCGTACCTCGGCGGCCTGACCATCGAGCGCGGCCTCGGCTACACCGCACCCAACTGGGTCGGCGCTGCGCTCGCTGTCGCCGGCCTTGTTGTCGCACTCATCTCAGGCCTCCTAGACCGCACCAGCCACACCCCCGCACTAGCTCTTGAAGCAAGCCACTAGTGGTAGACCTTCGCCACCGTGTGGAACGACTTCTTCGGTAGCCAGTAGTACGGGGACGTTGGGTTCTGGTCTTCAAGGCGGAGGACCTTGCAGAGGGTGAAGGCGGCTATGTCCTCGTCGTGGGGGCGGTCGTGGGGGCGGTGCGGGGCGTCGGGTGAGATGAAGGTGTACGGCGACGCCCCCAGGAAGCCCTGCTCCGTGAAGACCTGCAGCATGTCGGCCAGGTGGTCCGCCTGCTCCTGCTCGTTGCGCACGTACTGCGGTGGGATGACCGGGACGTCGCCGCTGTAGTCGACGATGTCCCACCCCATCCCGCCGAGCTTCGCCGCGCCGGTGAACGTGCAGCAACCGAACTCGAGGATCAGGATCGGCTTGTTCCATCGCCGGAACGGAGCCAGCTCCTTCGCGTGGCCGGCGTGGTCCGCGTGGTACGAGTAGTAGTCCAGCCCGACGACGTCGAAGATCGACCAGTCCACCTGCTCGAGGTCCGACGCCGCGCCGTACGTCACCCGGCCATGGAAGTTGCTGCGGGCAACCTTCACCATGCGGGCGGTGAACGCGCGGAACGTCCGTTGCAGCTCGGCCATGTCGAAGCCGCCCTTGGCCAGGTACTCGACCCGCTCGGCGAAGCTCGCGCCCGGCACGATCCCCGGCGTGAACAGCATGAACTCGCAGCCGACGACCAGGATCACCTCCCGGTCGTACCGGCGGCGCAACCGCTCCGCCTCGACCGCGACCTGCCGCAGCTTCTCCAGCTCCGCCGCCTGCGGTTCGTCGAACGACCGCGGCTGGATCGACACCGTCAGCCCCTCCTCGAGCGCGGCGGTCGCGGTGTCGATCAGCCGGCCTACGTCGCTGCCGTAGATGCTGACCCAGCTCGCGTGCAGCCGGTGCCGGACGGCGCGGATCTCGCCGCGCATCAGGCTGCGCCGCCAACGTGCGCGGCTGTCGTCAGGCCCGCCGCCGGTGTCGTACGCGACGCCCTTGAGCGTGAGCCGGTTCGGCGCCGCCGCCGCTGGTGTCGCCGCCCCTGCCGTTGCTGCGGCTGCTCCGAGGGCGAGGAACTGGGCGCGGTTGATCGTCATGTCGTCGAGTCTTCGCCGGTACGGCGGGCAGGTCGTCGTACCGAGGTCGCGGGCTGCCCGACTTTGGTCGTGAAACGGTGTTCTAGACTATGACACACTGTTTCAGTGCGTGAGGCAGATCGACGGACGGCGCTCGGATCGGTGTGGTTGCGGGACGAGCCGGAGCCGACGCGGAACCGGCTGAGCCGAGACGACATCGTCGCGGCGGCGATCCGGGTGCTGGACCGGGATGGGCTGGACGCGTTCTCGATGCGGGCGATGGCGGCCGAGCTGGGTACGGCGGCAACCTCCGCGCTGTACTGGCGGATCGCGACCAAGGACGATCTACTCGAGTTGATCGTCGACGCCGTGCTTGCGGACGCCTTGGTCGAGACCGAGGGCGACTGGCGCGAACAGGTGACCGACGTCCTGACGGCCGCGTACCAGGCGTTGTGGGAACACCCGTGGGCCGCGCGACTCCTCCCGACGCACGCCGGACTCGGACCGAACTACCAGGCCCTCACCGACCGCGTGCAGCACATCCTGGCCGCGGCTGGCTTCAAGGGCACGCACTTGGACTCGGCGGTGTCCGCCGTCATCCACTACCTGATCGGCTCGGCCGTCGCGGACTCGGCGTGGCTCTCGGTGGTACGCCGCAGCGGCCTGAGCGAACCGCGCTGGGCGTCGAAGTCGGCCGACCGGATGGGGGTCGACGCCGGGCATCTCGCGGCGTACCTGAACCGCGAGAGCACCGCCGGCCCGGAGGCTCGGTTCGCCTCCGGGCTGCGGGTGATCCTCGTCGGCCTCCGGCCGCGGCAGATCTTCTAGAGGTCCGCGAACACGGACGCCGGGTTCTCGAACGCGTCGGCGACGAACCGGAGGAACGCCGCCGCGGTGCCGCCGTCGCAGACCCGGTGGTCGAAGACGAGGGACAGCTGGGTCAGTTTGCGAACGGCGATCTCGCCGTCGACCACCCACGGCCGGTCGATGATCCGGCCGACGCCGAGGATCGCGACCTGCGGGTGGTTGATGATCGCCGCGCTGCCGTCCACGCCGAAGCTGCCGTAATTGTTCAGCGTGAACGTCCCGGACGTCAGCTCGTGCTGGGTCAGCCGACCGTCCCGCGCGGACGCGGTCAGCCGGCGGATCTCCGCGTCCAGCCCGCGAGTCGTCAGCGTGTGCGCGTTCCCGACCGCCGGTACGACGAGACCGCGGTCCGTCTGCGCCGCCAGCCCGAGGTTCACCCCGTCGTACTGGACGAGCTCCTCGCGCGCGGTGTCGACGTACCCGTTGAGCTCCGGGTACTTGAGCAGGCCGGCGACCACGAAGCGGGCCATCAACGCGAGTAGACCCGGTCCCGGGTCTGTTGCCGTCCGCAACGATGCGCGGAGCTCGACGAGCGCCGTCGCGTCCACGTCGACCCAAGTCGTCGCCTCGGGGATCTCGGCCCGGCTCCGGGTCAGCGTTGCGACGACCGCCTTGCGGAAACCGCTCATCGGCATACGGCGCAACTCGTGTAGACCGGTCCGATCTTCACGAGCCGGCTGCGCCACAGGCTCTGGTCGGGCACGGAACGCGATCGCATGTTCCACGTCCCGGCGCACGATCAGCCCGTCCGGCCCCGACCCGGTCAACTCGTGTAGATCGATCCCGGCGTCCCGCGCCATCCGCCGTACCAGCGGCGAGATCACCAACGGCACCCGAGCCGGCGGCACGTTCGCCGAGACCGCGGAAACTCCGGAAACCCGTGGCTTCCGACGGCGGCCGGCCCCGGTCGACTCCACCGTCCCGTACCCGACCAGCACGTTCCCCGACCCGGCGCGCTCCTCCTCGCGGTACGCCGACCCCGCCGCATCCTGACGGTGCGTCGACCCGGCCGGATCCTCGCGGTACGCCGACCCCGCCGGATCCCTGACCGTGATCAGCGGCTTCCCGACCGGGACCGTCGTACCGGGCTCACCGTGCAGCTCCTCGATCACCCCGGCGTACGGCGACGGCAACTCGACGATCGACTTGGCCGTCTCGACCTCCGCGATCGGGGTGTCGACGGCCACCACGTCGCCGACCTTCACCAGCCAGCGCACGATCTCCGCCTCGGTGAGGCCTTCGCCGAGGTCGGGAAGGAGAAAGGTGTTCACGAGTCCTCCCACTGCAGGTCGTCGACCGCGTCGAGGATCCGGTCCACGCTCGGCAGCTGGTACTTCTCCAGCTTCGGCGGTGGGAACGGGATGTCGAACGCGGTCACCCGCCGCACCGGCGCGGCCAGCGAGTGGAAGCACTTCTCGGTCACCCGGGCCACGATCTCCGACGACACGCTCGCGAACCCGCTCGCCTCCGCGACCACCACAGCGCGCCCGGTCCGCCGTACCGCCGCGCACACCGTCTCGTCGTCGAACGGCACCACCGACCGCAGGTCCACCACGGTCAGCTGCCGCCCCTCCGCCGCCGCGACCTCGGCCGCCTCCAGCGCGACCGGCACCGCGGGCCCGTACGCGATCAGCGTCGCGTCCGCGCCTTCCCGCCGGACGACGGCCTTGCCGATCGCCGGCTGCGACTCGGCGAGATCGACCTCTTCCTTCGCCCAGTAGAGCTTCTTCGGCTCCATGAACACGACCGGATCCGGAAACTCGATTGCCTTACGCAACAACCCGTAGGCGTCCGAAACGGTCGCCGGCGTCACCACGGTGAGCCCGGGCGTGTGCGCGAAGTAGCTCTCCGACGAGTCGCTATGGTGCTCGACGCCGCCGATCCCGCCGCCGTACGGGATCCGGATCACCATCGGCAGCGTGACCTTCCCGCGGGTCCGGTTGCGCATCTTCGCGACGTGCGAGACGACCTGCTCGAACGCCGGGTACCCGAACGCGTCGAACTGCATCTCGACCACCGGGCGCATCCCGTTCATCGCCATCCCGACCGCCATCCCGACGATGCCGGCCTCGGCCAGCGGCGTGTCGAAGCAGCGGTTCTCGCCGAACTCCGCGGTCAGCCCGTCGGTGATCCGGAACACGCCGCCGAGCGCGCCGACGTCCTCGCCGAACATCACCACGGTCTCGTCGGCGGCCATCGCGTCGCGGAGCGCCTGGTTGAGCGCCTGCGCCATCGAGATCTTCGTGTGCGTCATGGTCAGGCCTCCTCTCGGGCCAGCTCGTCGCGCAGGAACGCGGCCTGCTCGCGCAGCTGCTGCGTCTGCTCGGCGTACAGGTAGGCGAACATCTCGGCCGGCTCCACCTCGGGCTCCGGCATCAGCCCGTCCCGTAGCTGCGCGGCTACTCGTGTAGATCCTTCCTCCGCGCGCTGCTTCACCTCGTCCGTCAACCCGCCGTTCGCCGAGAGATAGCTGACCAGCCGGTCGATCGGGTCGCGGTCGAGCCACGGCGCGACCTCGGCGTCCTCGCGGTACCGGGTCGCGTCGTCGGCGTTCGTGTGCGCCTGGACCCGGTACGTGTGCGCCTCGATCAGCTGCGGCCCTTCGCCGGAACGCGCTTTCTCCACGGCCTTCCCGAGCACCGCGAGCAGCCCGGCCAGATCGTTGCCGTCAGCCCGTTCACCGGGAACGCCATACCCGATTCCCTTGTGGGCAAGGGAAGGCGCGGCACTCTGCCTGGCGAGCGGTACGGAGATCGCGTACTCGTTGTTCTGGACGAAGAACACCACCGGCGCCCGGAACACCGCCGCGAAGTTGAGCGCCTCGTGGAAGTCGCCCTCGCTGGTACCGCCATCGCCGACCAGCGCCATCACGACCGTGTCCTCACCCTTCAGCCGGGCCGCGTGCGCGACACCGACCGCGTGCGGGAGCTGGGTCGCGAGCGGGGTCGACTGCGGCGCGACCTTGTGCTCGTACGGGTCGTAGCCCGAGTGCCAGTCGCCGCGGAGCAGCGTCAGCGTCTCGATCGGGTCGACGCCCCGGCTCATGATCGCGACCGAGTCGCGGTACGTCGGGAACAGCCAGTCGTCCTCGCGGAGCACCATCGTGGCCGCGATCTGGCACGCCTCCTGCCCGTACGACGACGGGTAGACCGCCAGCCGTCCCTGGCGGACCAGCGCACTCGCCTGGTCGTTGAACCGGCGGGCCTTGATCAACTGTGTGTAGCCGTCGACCAGCCGATCCCTCGCGGGCAGCTCGTACGACGGGTTTTCGTGCGGTACGCCGTTCTGGTCGATCAGACAGACGGGTTCCGCGGAGGGGAGCAGTTGCTGCTCCGAGACGGTGGTCATGAACCCTCCAGCGCAGGAGACGGACGGTAGCCATATCGTCGTCCCTCCTGGCCAAGTTGTTCCATAGCTGGAATTATTGAGAGACGTTTGGCCACACCGCGAGCCTTGGAGGTCCTACGAATGTCTGACGAGGTGATGGTCCACCGGGCCGGTCCTGGACAGATTGTCGTCGCCCCGGCGCTCGACGAGGTCGACCGGCTGATCATCGAGGCCCTCGGCCGGGACGGACGGCTGTCGATCCGGGCACTTGCCGACGAGGTGCACATCTCCCGCGCGAACGCGTACGCGCGGGTCGAGCGGCTCACGAACACCGGCGTGATCACCGGTTTCACGGTCACGGTCGACCCGCTCCGGCTCGGCCTCGGCACCTCGGCGTACGTCACGCTGAGTCTCCGGCAGAGCTCGTGGCGGACGCTCCGCAAGCAGCTCCAGGCGATCCCGGAGATCAAGCACATGGCGCTGGTCGGCGGCGACTTCGACGCGATCCTGCTGGTCCGCGCGGCCGACAACGAGGGCCTGCGCCGCCTGGTCCTGGAGAAACTCCAGGCGATCCCCGAGGTGCTCGCGACCCGCACCGCCCTGATCTTCGAGGACGTCGGCACGCTCTAGCAGCCGCACGACCTCCGGCGGATCAGCTCGGTCGGCACAGCCACGGCCTCGACCGACTCCTCGCCCTCGATGAGCCGCCGGACAGCCTCCCGGGCGAGGGCCTCGACCGGCTGCCGTACGACGGTCAGCGGCGGCCAGGTGTACTCGGTTTCCGGCGTACCGTCGAACGCCACCACCGCGACGTCCCCGGGCACGTCCACGCCCGACTCGTGCAGGGCCCGCAGTACGCCGATCGCCTGCAGGTCGGAGCTGGCGAAGATCGCGGTCGGCTCGTGGTGGAGCATGACCTGCCCGGCGCGGTACCCGCCCTCGCGGGAGAACGGGGCCCGGATGACCGGCCCTTCCGGCAACCCCGCGGTCGCCAGCGCCATACGCCAGCCGAGCTCGCGTTCGGGATGGCCGGCGCCGCCGATCACCAGCGCGATCCGCCGGTGGCCGTGCGAGATCAGGTGCTCGACGCCGAGCCGGGCGCCTTCGAGGTACGCCGGGCGCACCGAGCTGACCATCGGCAGCCGACGGTTGACCGCGATCACCGGGACCTCGACGTCCCGCAGGTTCGGGTCCTCGGTCGGCGCCACCAGGACCAGGCCACTGACCTGGCGGGCGAGCAGTTCGGCGATCTTCGCGTTCTCGGTCTCCGGGTCGCCGTCGGCGCTGGTCTGCAGTACGACGTACCCGCGCGCCGCCGCCTCCCGGTCGATCGCCTTCGCGAGCTCCGCGAACAGCGGGTTGCCGCCGTCCGGCGTGATCAGCCCGAACGTCCGCGTGGTGCCCATCCGGAGCGCCCGGGCGGTGGCGTTCGGCCGGTACCCGAGCGCGCGGATCGCCTCCAGCACCCGGTCCCGGGTCTCCGGCGCGACCTTCCGCGGGCCTTCGTTCACGACATAGCTGACTACGGCGGTGCTCACGCCGGCGTACTCCGCGACGTCGTTCCGGGTGACCGGTTCCTTCGGCATGCAGAGATGGTACGACGGTTGACCGGGCCGGAAAGCGGTTGCTAGCGTTGTCGATCTACACGAGTAGAAGGAGCCCGCCGTGCCCAGACGCTACGCAGTCGCCGGAACCGGATCGCGAGCGCAGTCGTACATTCGCGCCATCCTCCAGGAGCACCCCGAGGAGGCCGAGCTCGTCGCGCTGCTCGACCCGAACCCGGGCCGCCTCGCGTTCCACCAGACCAAGCTGACCGAGCTCGGCGGCCCCGAGCTCCCGCGGTACGGCGCCGACGACCTCGAGCGGATGGTCAAGGAGCAGTCCGTCGACCGCGTCGTGGTCACCAGCCCCGACTACACGCACGCCTCGGTGGTGTCGCGGCTGCTGCGGGCCGGTGCGGACGTGATCGTCGAGAAGCCGCTGACCATCGACGCGGACGGCACCCGGCAGATCGTCGACGCGATGAACGAGTCCGGCAAGTCCGTGGTCGTCACGTTCAACTACCGGTACTCGCCGCGGAACAGCGCGCTCCGCCAGGTCATCCAGGACGGCGAGATCGGCCAGGTCACCAGCGTCGAGTTCCAGTGGGTGCTGGACACCCGGCACGGCGCGGACTACTTCCGCCGCTGGCACCGCGAGAAGAAGAACTCCGGCGGTCTGCTGATCCACAAGGCGTCGCACCACTTCGACCTGGTGAACTGGTGGATCGCCTCGCAGCCGACCCGCGTGTTCGCGTCCGGCGGGCTGTCGTTCTACGGCTCCGACAACGCCGCCGCCCGCGGTCTGGGCGAGCGCCCGGCGCGCGGCACGATCGATGGGTCCGCCAACGACCCGTGGCTGCTCGACCTGCGCACCGACGAGACCAACCGGCAGCTGTACTACGAGGCCGAGAAGTACGACGGGTACCTGCGCGACCAGGACGTCTTCGCGCCCGGCATCACGATCGAGGACAACATGTCGGTGATCGCGGAGTACGCGAACGGCGCCCGGCTGAGCTACTCGCTGAACGCACACTCGCCCTGGGAGGGGTACCGCGTCTCGGTGAACGGCACGCTCGGCCGCGCCGAGCTGGAAGTGGTCGAGCGGGCCGCGGTCGTCGACGACCAGATCGACCCGAGCTACCCGTCGGACCGGGTGATCGCGGGCGACGTTCGTACCAACGGCGAGCGGCTCGTGCTGCAGAAGCACTGGGCCACCGCGGTCGAGGTCGAGATCCCGCGCGGCGAGGGCGGCCACGGCGGCGGCGACAAGCTGCTGTACGACGACCTGTTCGTGGGCGCGGGCAACGATCCGCTCGGGCGGGCGGCGGACGTGCACGACGGCGTACGCGCGGTCGCGGTCGGGATCGCCGCGAACCAGTCACTCGCTACCGGTCAGCCTGTCGTCGTCGCCGACCTCGCACTCGGCGGCTGGACCACCGCTTAGTCCCGTCAGGATCTGCTTGACGGTCGCGTCGCGTGAGCTGGTCTCGCCGATGACCGTCTCACGCGGCTCGTCCAGCAGATCCTTCGAGCGGTACCAGGCCGCCACCACAGCGCTCTTGCCGGAGGACGACCAGCTTCGGCTTCACGACCGGAGGTGCTTGCTGACGTCGCCAACCAGGCGGATCTTGACCGTGCGTTCCGTCCAGCGCCAGCCGCCGTCACGGCGTTCGAACCTGTCGCGGTAGCGCCCGGCCGCGATGATCTGCGGCACCTCGCCGGGCAATGCCTGGAGAACGGTGACGTACGAGCGAACCTCCGCCGCGTCGTTGCCGTCGGCCTCGATCGCGATGTTGCTCGTCACGTGCTGCGTCCGCGGCGTACCGTCCGGATAGACGATCAGCGTGTCCCGGAACCACCGCTCGATCTCCGCCCGCCCTTGCAACGGGGCGCCGCTTCCCTGGTACGTCGCGTCCGCCAGCAGCTCCGCCACTCCAGCGAAGTCCCCGTCGTCCACCAACTCGGCATACCGCAGGATCAGATTCTCCAGCTCACGGCTGTCAGTCGGCGTCACGTGTTCGGACTGTACTACTGCTCAACCGGCGTCTCTGGCGGCGCGTTGGCGGCGGAACCAGATCAGGAGGGCGATGCACGGTAGGAGGAGGCCCCCTATGCCCAGTACGAAGAAGTCCCACTCCTGGCCGATCCGTTCGGTCAGCCAGGCGAAGTTCTGACCGAAGAACCCGGTCACGAACGTCAGCGGCAGGAACACCGTGGCCAGGATCGTCAGCTGCTCGATGGTCGCGTTCTGCCGGACGCTGACCTTGGTCTGCTCGACGCCGATCACCGCCATGTTCGCCTCCAGCACCGTGGCGAGCAGGTCGCGTTGCGCGGCGACCTCCTCGTTCACCAGTACGAGGTGGTCGTGGACGTCGCGGAAGTACGGCAGCAGCGCGGTGTCGCGGGCGTCGCGTTCGAGGGTCGCCAGTACGGCGAGGAGCGGGTGTACAGCGCGGTAGAAGTCGGTGACCTCGCGGCGCAGGAAGTAGATCCGCTCCGTCGGGGCGACCGAGCCGGCGAACACCGTCCGCTCGACCTCCTCGATGTCACGCTCCAGCTCCGCGACCACGGGACCGTACCCGTCGACGACCTGGTCCAGGATCGCCCAGAGGACGGAGCTGGTGCCGCACTCCAGGAGTTCGGGGCGCTGCTCGAGCCGGATCCGGGCGCCGTGCAGGTCGCTCGCCACCCCCTGCCGGACGGTGATCACGAACGATGGGCCGACGAACACGCTGACCTCGCCGAAGTCGACCTCCTCGCGGGTGTCGTCGTACCGGGCGGTGCGCAGGATCACCAGCCGGATGTCGCCCTCGTACGGCTCGACCTTGGGCCGGAGGTGGAACGTCTGCGCGTCCTCGACGGCCAGTTCGTGCAGGCCGAAGTTCTCTCTGACCTCGGCGAGTTCGTCCGCGGTGGGTTCGAACATGCCCAGCCAGACGAATCCGCCGGCCCGGCAGCTCGCGGCGGCGTCGGCGACCGACATCGCCTCGACGTGCTGGCGGCGTCCGTCCCGGTAGTAAGCGCAGTCGATGATCATGATGGCCTCCTGTCCTGATCGTCGTCGTTCGATCGGCCGGCGCAACAGGTCCGGGCGGGAAAGCGGGGGTGAACTTCGGTTCCGGTCCAGTTCCTGAGAAGTGCCGGTCGGGTTCCTGGTGCGGGTGCGGCTCGTCGTCGAGGATGAACGCATGGGACTTCCAGTCGTGCTGATGCCAGGACCGATGAACGACGCCGTTGCCGCCGGGCTCGACGGTCACTGCGAGCTGATCCGGCTGTGGGAGCAGCCCGATCCCGACGCCGTACTCGCGGCCCGCCGGGACGAGATCGTTGCCGTCGCCACCGGCGGTACGGCGATCGACGGCCCGTGGCTCGACCGGCTCCCCGCCGTACGGCTGGTGGCCAGCTTCGGCGTCGGGTACGACCGCATCGACGCGGCGGCCGCCGCCGAGCGCGGAGTGATCGTGACGAACACACCGGGCGTCCTGGACGACGAGGTCGCCGACACCGCGCTGGGTCTACTGCTGATGACGGTCCGCGAGCTCGGCCAGGCCGAGCGATACCTGCGCGCCGGCGAGTGGGCGGGCGGTGCGCCGTACCCGTTGACCCGCGCAACCATGCATGGCCGCCGGATGGGCATCCTCGGCCTCGGCCGGATCGGCCAGGCGATCGCCGACCGCGTCCAGCCGTTCGGCATCTCGGTCGCGTACCACAACCGCAACCCGAAGCCGGTCGACTACAAGTACTATCCGTCGCTCGTCGACATGGCCGCCGACGTCGACACCCTGATGATCGTCATCCCCGGCGGCCCCACCACCCGCCACCTCGTCGACGCCGAGGTCCTGAAGGCGCTAGGCCCGGACGGCATCCTCATCAACGTGGCCCGCGGCACAGTCGTCGACGAACAGGCCCTGGTCGACGCCCTCCGCACCAACACCATCCAAGCCGCCGGCCTCGACGTCTTCGAACACGAGCCGAAAGTCCACCCCGACCTCCTCACCCTCCCGAACGCCGTCCTCCTCCCCCACGTAGGCTCCGCCACCCAACCGACCCGCACCGCCATGGCCAACCTGGTAGTCCAAAACCTCACCCACTACCTGACCAAAGGCACCCCACTCACCCCCGTCCCCGAATCCACCCACCTGGTCGAATAGTCAGTCCCATTGGATGTAGTCCGGCTCGGGGTCGACCACGAAGCGAACCGCGTCGACGGTCCTGGCGCCGCCCAGCCATGCCTTCGCGATCCGATGCCCGCCGTCCATCAACCGCCCGTCCGCCGACAGGATCACCGGATACCGCAGGTCCGCCTTCTGAATCCGCTCAGCATGCCGAGCCACCATCCGGCAAGTCACCGCCCGTCCCCCGAACCAGCAGTCCTCATCGAACTCCCGAATACTCTCAATCTCCACCACCTCCGAAGGAAGCCCCGCCACCAACCCCCAAAGCCGCTCAGTCAAATAGACCGCCCGCCCACCGGGCACCGCACGTGTGTGTCGTTCAACCATCCGCCCATCATCAACCGCTGAACGCTCGGCCTGCGACGGGTTTGCATCAGCTGCGCCGGAAGGCTCTGTCGCGCACCGCCACAGAACCCATGCTCCGAACGTCGCTGAATGCCAAATACGGATTCGCTTGAGGCCGGACCTGGGGTGGTCGCTGAGATAGCTTGGCTGGTGTGAGTTATGACCTGTATTTCTGGGTGTCCGGAGTCGCCGAGGATCCTCAGGGTCTGGCCAATCGGCTGGCGGATGAAGACGCCGATGGGCTGGAGCCGGACGAGCGGGTCTTGGCGTTTCGGGGCGAGCTGCTGCGGCGGTGGCCGGAGCTCGCGGACAGGATCGCTCCGTGGCATGAGGATCTCGAGTGGCGGAAGCCATGGGGGCGTACAGATCTTGCCGATCGGTTCGTCGGCGTGACGTTGGCGTACGGCTGGGAAGCGACCAGCGCGCTGCCCGCGCTGGCAGGTGCGTACGGGATCGATACGTACGACCCGCAGACCGGACGGCTTGCCCGTGCACGGACCAGAGAACCGCTCGACGAGGCCGCACACGTCGAGGGCCGCGTGAGCGAGGACCACGTCGTGCAGGTGCTGCGAAGGATCAGTTCGTTGATCGCGTACGCATACGACGAGCTGGACGAGTCCGCGCTGACGGGTGCGTTGGACGGCACAAGAGGCGACGGCGACTGGTTCGAATATCCGCTGGCGGGGACACCCACACTGACGATTCAGCTCGCGCAACGGGCGGGCGGCGGGCCGGTCACCCTCCGCGTCGACGGCGAGATGGATCTGGTCCTGGCGACTCGGATCAAGGAGTTACTGGAGTAAAAATGCCCGGCTGGGAAAGTTTGCGTTTAGATCTGCTCCGGTATGGCCAAGAGTCGCCGCACCCGTTTGTCGTGTACCCGAGCCCACACACAGAGCGGCGGCACGAGCGGCAGTTTTGGATTCAGCTTGCGGCGTGGGCGACCGGTATTGCGGAGGAGCTTCATGCGAAGTACGGCGACCTTGTGGACTTGCAGGTCGGTGCTCTGGGCTTCCCGGGGAAGGAGTTGCGGGTCAGTGAGCACGCGTTCCAGTTGCCGGGGGAACCTGCCGACGTCGTCGGGCTCGCTGTGGAGCCTCTGTCGCCGTTGACGATTCGGTCCGGGTACTTCGCCAAGCTGGACGTGCTGGTGACGAACCGGGCCAACCACAACCAGACGCTCGTCAACACTCGCAACCTGCACACTGCGGTGATCGACGGCGCCGGCGCGGTAGTGGGCCTCTACGTCGGCCCGATCAACGCGCAGCGGACCGAGCTCTCCATCGACCCCGAGCAAACCCATGCTCTACCAGCTCTCGTTGGCACAGCCTCGCTCGTTCCCGCCCTCGGGTACGCCGTCCCGCCCGGTCAGTGGTCTCTCGTCGTCTCCCTCATCACGCTCACTGGGTACTACCTGTCGGCCCCGCTTGAGCTGACGGTCACCGGGTGAGGAGGTTTTCCTTGGTGAGGTGGGAGAGTTTGGCGGGGTTGCGGACGGCGTAGAGGCCGGTGATTCGGCCGTTTTCCAGGTGGAGGACGGTGACGGTGTCGACCTCGTCGGTGAAGCGGAGGAGGAGCGCCGGTCGGCCGTTGATCTGGGTGATTTCGAAGGTGGCTTCGGTGAGGTTCTCGACGGCCAGGGCGAGGAGGCGGGCGACCTTCTCGGCGCCGACGACCGGGCGTGGGAGGGCCTGGACGACGCCGCCGCCGTCGCCGAGGAAGACGACGTCGGGGGCGAGGATGTCGACGAGGCCCTGGATGTCGCCGGTGGTGACAGCGCGCTGGAAGGCTTCCAGGGCGTCGCGGGTCTCGTCGGCGGAGACGGCGCCGCGCGGGCGGCGGGCGGCCACGTGCGAGCGGGCGCGATGGGCGATCTGGCGGACGGCGTCCGGCTTCTTGTCGACGGCCTGGGCGATCTCGTCGTACTCGAGGCCGAAGACCTCGCGGAGCACGAACACGGCGCGTTCGGTGGGTTTCAAGGTTTCGAGGACGAGCAGCATCGCCATCGAGACGCTGTCGGCGAGTTCGACGTCGTCGGCGACGTCCGGTGCGGTGAGGAGCGGTTCGGGCAGCCACGGTCCGACGTACGACTCGCGCCGGCGGCCGAGGGTGCGGAGCCGCTGGAGCGCCTGCCGGCTGGCGATCCGGACCAGGTACGCGCGCTGGTCCAGCACGGTGTCGAGGTCGACGCCGACCCAGCGCAGCCAGGTCTCCTGCAGGACGTCCTCGGCGTCCGCGGCCGAGCCGAGCAGCTCGTACGCGACCGTGAACAGGAGGTTGCGATGGGCAACGAAGACCTCGGTGGCTCGATCGGTACCGGTCATGCGGCAGCTCCCTCAGTACGCGTGTGTCGCCCACCAGATGCCGGCCGCGCCGTTCCTGTGACATCCGGGCGCGTATGGCGCTCGTCACGTCACACAGGCCGCCCCGAGAGCATCTCGTGTTCGTCCAGTACATCCCACGAGTGAGGACGACACGATGGAACCCCGGATCGACCTGATGCAGAACGCGTTCGGCGCCAAGCTGGCCAAGCGGCTGTACGCCGTGCACACGCTGGTCCAGCCCACCCTGCCGCATTCGCTCCAGAACCTGGTGATGCTGCGCGCGAGCCAGATCAACGGCTGCGGGAACTGTATCGACATCCATTCGAAGGAGGCCGCCGCCGAGGGCGAGACCGCGACCCGGCTGAACCTGGTGGCCGGCTGGCGGCACTCGACGGTGTTCACCGACGAGGAGCAGGCCGCGCTCGCCCTCACCGAGGAGGCGACCCGGCTGGCCGACGCGTCGACGGGCGTGTCCGACGAGACGTGGGTACGCGCCGCGAAGTACTACGACGAGGACCAGCTGATCGCGCTGGTGACGCTGATCGCGATGATCAACGCCACCAACCGGATGGCGGTCACCCTCAACCAGCTCGGCGGCTCGTACGAGCCCGGCCTGATGGCCGCCGTCGTCAGCTGAGGTCCAGGCTGCGCCCGGCCTGCCAGGCGTACTCCCACGTCTGGTCAGGCTTGCGGGAAGGACCTTCCCGGGGACATTGGATTTCCCCGGGAAGGTACGTCGTCAGCCCGCGATGTTGACCATCCAGTTGATGCCGAACTTGTCGGTGACCATGCCGAACTCGTCGCCCCACATCTGCTTCTCCAGCGGCACCGTGACCTTGCCGCCGTCGGACAGCTTCGCGTAGTAGCCGCGCAGTTCTTCACCGTCGCCGCTGAGGCTGATCGCAATGTTCTCGCCCGGGTTGTACGGCATGCCCTGCGGCGTGTCGGCCGCCATCAGCGTGAACCCGCTCGGCGTCTCGAGCTGGCTGTGCATCAGCAGCTCATCGTCCTCGGGGCCGTGGCCGGAGCCGAACTCCTTGAAGGTGTTCGACGACACCTCGCCGCCGAAGACGCCCTGGTAGAACTCCATCGCGGCACGTGCTTCGTTCTGGAACTGGATGTACGGATTGAGCCGGGATGCCATCTGATCGTCCTTCCCCCAACCTGGCCGGGCCTTCTGGTCCGGCGCCCATGTTTCGCACAGTAGACCCGGCCGCCGACAGTCCGCGAGACCCAGTGAGCGGCCAACTGGTTAAGGTCTGCGCATGAAATTGAGACACATCACGATCGATGCGGCGAACCCCTACGAGCTGGCGCGGTTCTGGAGTACCGTGACCGGCTGGCCGCTGGGCGACGGTGACGAACCGGGCGACGACGAGGTGCTGGTGGTGGCGCCGGACCCGGTGCCCGGGCTGCTGTTCATCGCCGTACCGGAAGGCAAGACCGTCAAGAACCGCGTGCACCTCGACTGGGGCCCGACCGAGCGGACGCGGGACGCGGAGGTCGAGCGGATCGCCGGGCTGGGCGGGACGATCCACGAGGACCACCGGCGCCCGGACGGGCGCGGCTGGGTGACGATGAAGGACCCCGAGGGCAACGAGTTCTGCGTCGAGCGCAGCCAGGCGGAGGTTGCCGGCTGACTCTCAGGTTCAGCGGATCTCCGTGGCCTGGGACCACCGGACCTGCCAGCCGGCGTCCGTACGGCGGTAGCAGTCGAGGTGCCACGCGCTGAGCGGGCCCGGCTCGCGACCGTTCACGCCGATCTCGATCGCCGATCGGTACCGCAGTACGGCGACCGCGCCGTCCATCAGCACGTCGATCTCGCTCACGGGTTCGAACCGGCGGTAGTTGATCTCGCCGGACTCGATCCCGCCGAGGTACTCCGCCTTCGTCCACACCAGGCCGCTGGGCGTGACGATCGTGAAGTCCGGCGCGTGCAGGGCGGCAGCTTCCGGGATGCGGCGGGCGACCAGGTGGGCGAGGCGGGTGCGCTCCAGGGCGCGGAGATCGGTGGATTCCGGCATGGCCGAAAACCTATCCAGGATTTGGGGCGTCAGGGATATTGGGGGCAGGAAGGGAACCGGGGGGGTTCGCTTCCGACACATTGGGGGTAGGCAGGCATGCAGCGGATCCGGGGGTCATCGCGTCATGTCAATATGCGGGCAGAACGAAGGGCGGGAAGCGTGCAGCAGGGCGGGACGACGGAGGTGTCGGCGGTCCGGGCGTTCTTCGGATCGCTGCTCGCGATGGTCGTCACCTTGCTGGTCATCGCGGGGCTCGGCGGCCTGTTCGTCGTCCTCGAACCGCGGACGACGAGCTCCGACGAGCTGGTCGGCGGGACGTCGTACAGCGTGCCGACGCAAGGCCCCGGCCTGTACGGTTCCGGGACGCTCGGGCCCTGGCAGGGCCTCCTGCACCGGATCTCGTCCGAGGACCAGATCCGCGACGTGCTGGCGTTCGACGGCGTCTTCATGTTCGGGGACAGCATCGCCGTCCAGGACGGTTCCGCACTCGAGCGGCTGCTGGCGGATCGCAGCGGTGACCCGATCGCGGTGCACGACTGGTCCGGGCAGCCGGCGTCCGCGGCGGTCGACGCGCTCGAGGACTGGTCGCGCAGCTACGGTCTGCCGAACCGGATCGTGATGGCCGTCGGTACGAACGACATCTTCGACCCGCCCGCGTTCACCGAGCAGGTCGAGCGCGCGCTGCGGATCGCCGGACCGGACCGAACGGTCTACTGGGTGAACGTGTACGCGAGCCGCACCAAGCAGCCGGCCGCCATCCGGGACGCCGACCTCGCGAACAGCACCTGGATCAACCAGCAACTGCAGCAGGCCGCCCTCCTGCACCCGAACCTGCGGATCGTCGAGTGGTCCGAGTTCCTCAACGCGCAGCCGGACGGCCCCACCCAGTACCTGCGCGACGGCGTCCACACCAGCGAACCGGCCGGCAGCTCCGCCCGCAACACACTGATCGCGGACGCGCTCACGAGCCACTAGGCCAACCCGCGGCCGGGTCTACGCGTGTAACTCGTACGACGTTCGTCCGTGGGAGTTCATGCATGCTCATCAAACGTTGGTCGGTCTCGGCCGCCATCATCGTCGTACTGACGGCCACCTTGCTCGCCTTGCTGCACTTCGAGACGCCGGACGCACACGCGAAGCCCGTCGCCGACACCGGCAGTTACGGATCCGGTGCGCTCGGTTCGTACCAGAACAACGACCGGGTGATCGCGAGCGGCGCGGAGGTCCGGCACGTGGTCGCGTCGGACGGCATCGTGCTGTTCGGCGACAGCATCGCGGTGCAGGACGGCGCGGCACTCGGCCGGCTCCTCGAGCAACAGTTGGGTACGTCGTTCGCGCAGTACAGCTGGGCTGGTCAGCCGACGTCCGCGGCTGTCGACGAAATGGCGGCCTGGGCGAAGGCGTACGGGCTGCCGCGGCGGATCGTGATGGCGGTCGGGTCCAACGACATCTTCGACCCGGCCGCGTTCGGCGCCCAGGTCGAGCGCGCGCTGCGGCTCGCCGGGCCGAAGCGGACCGTGTACTGGGTCGACGTCCAGGTCGCCCGGACCGGCAAACCGGAGGCGGTCCAGGTCGCTGATCAGCGGAACAGCGAGTGGATCGACCTGCAGCTGGAGCAGGTGCAGCTGCAGCTGCAGCTGCAGCACCCGAACCTGCGGGTCGTGCACTGGGCCGAGTTCCTCGCGGCGCATCCCGAGCGGCTGCACACCGACCTTCGCGACGGCCGGCACACCACCGTGCCCGCCGGGCAGGATGCGCGGAACGCCCTGATTCTGCAGGCGATCCGGCACGGTTGAGCTGCCCGAACGGGCATCCGAACCGGAGCGTCCGATCCGAGGCAACTTTTCTCGGTGATCGCGACATCTATTGGGTAGAAGAACCGATCTGACCCGGGGGGATCCGACCGCGGCGTGCTGACGGCTTGATGCCATCAGCAACCTTTCGCGCCGCACGGTCAGAACGACCAGCACATCGCGCTTGCTTTCGGGCACCGCTCTGTCCGAATTCAGGTATAGGCCAGAACCGGCAGGTCCGGAGGAGGGGGACATGATGCCCGCGAGACAGCTGCGTACCAGAACGACTCTGCGACTCACGATCGCGCTGCTCGCGAGCGCCGCCGTACTGGCCGTTGTGCTGGTCGCGCCGTGGGGCGGGACCAAGCCGGAGGCGGCGCCGGACCCGACCATGGGCCAGACCCCCGAACCGCCGGCCCCGCCGCCGGCGACGCCGGTCCGGCGCGACGTCTACACGTGTCCGGCGTACAGCGGGATCGATCGGACCAACCCGCTCGCGAACCTGTACAAGGACACCTTCACCTGGGGTACGACGCCGCCGACCAAGGTCGGTGACGGCCGGGGCAACATCAACTGGCGGCTGAACCCGGACAAGAACCCCAGCTGGTACATGTGGCTGCACTCGCTTCGTTGGCTCGGCCAAGGAATCGCAGCCGGCGGGCGCGGCGACAAGGCGGCACTGCAGCGGGTCAGCACGATCGCCCGCGACTGGGTGAACGACAACCCACACTCGTGGAAGTCCGACGTCGGCGCCTACGAGTCGACGATGCACCGCACCAACGTGCTGATCTGCTTGCGGCAGGCGGTGCTGTCGGGGTTGCACGTCGGGCAGTTGCCGCTCACGTACGCCTGGCTCGACAAGGCACTGCTCGACCACGCGTGGTTCCTGCGGAAGAACTACAGCGGCGACTGGAACCACGGCACCGACGAGAGCATTGCGCTGTTCGGGATCGGCTGCACGTTGCTGCGGCCCGATCTGAAGAAGATCGCGGCCGACCGGCTGACCAGTGCGATCAAGACCTCGATCGACACCCAGGGGTCGACCAACGAACAGTCGACCGGGTACGCCCAGTTCAACTACGCCCTGTGGGGCCGCGCGATCGACGTACTCGGCAAGTGCGGTGTGGACCCGGGGACGACGATCATGGCCCGCCGGCGGGAGCTCGCGAAGTGGCTCGCGCTGGCGACGAACTCGCTCGGCAACCTGCCGCAGCTCGGCGACTCCGAGGTGATCAGGACCGTCCCGGTGCAGGGCACGGTGCTCGAATACGCCGGTACGCTCGGCGCGCGCGGGATCCGTCCGACGCAGCGGATCGGGATCTTCGACGCCGGGTACATCTTCGGGCGGACCGGGTGGGGCGAGACGCGGGCGTTCACGCAGGAGTCGACGTACAGCATCCGGTTCGGCCCGTCGCAGAAACTGCACGGGCACAACGACCACACCTCGGTCACGTACACCTCGCGCGGGCGGGACATCCTGATCGACGGCGGCCACGCCGGGTACAAGGCGGACGACTGGCGGTTCTGGGCGAAGGGCCAGTTCGCGCACAACGAGTTGACCGTGAGGTCGGCGACCGGGCATCCGGAGACCAAGCTGGTGCGGTCGTCGCTGCAGCCGACGTCGGAGTTCTACGAGCTGCACGACTCGCCAGGCGCGGGCGTCGACCGGACCCGGGACGTGCTGGTGCTGAAGGACCCGGACCTGATGGTGGTGCTGGATCGCGGTACGTCGGACGCGGAGCAGGAGTACTCCGCGCTGTGGCATCTGCCGGCGGATCAGAAGGTGGTTGTCAGCGGCAAGGACCGGGTGGTGGCGGCGCGGCCCGGGGATCGGGTGAAGACGACGTTGCTGCAGATCCCGTACCGGCAGCAGACGACGGCGATCGAGGTCGCCAGCGGGGAGCAGGGGCCGATCCAGGGGTGGCACTACCAGACCATCGACAAACGGCTGCCGGCGCCGGTGGTCAAGTTCAACCGGTCCGGGAAGAACGCGACCGTGCTGTCGGTGATCGCGCCGACGCGCAGCAACGCGAAGGTTTCGTACACGACCACGTGGCGGGGCGACCGGATGCTGCTGAACCTGACCGTGGACGGGACGACGACGGTGATCGGCGTCGGGCCGGACGGGACGCTGCAGCGGGTCAAGTAGTTGCAGCAGTGCGGTGGCGATCCGTTTCGTCAGGCCGGTTGTGCGCCGACGGGGTTCCAGTCGCGCGGTGGGTCCTCGCCGACGCGGCCGTCGACGGCCTCGCGGATCAGGTCGGCGTGCCCGGTGTGCCGCCCGTACTCCTCGACCAGGTCGCACACCAGCCGCCGCAGGCTCGCGTGCCGCCCGTCCGGCCACGCGATGTCGGCCGGCTGGTCGAGCCCGCCGTCCGCGATCGCCGCCGCGAGCGTCGCCCGGGAGCGCGCGACCGCTCCGTCCCACAGCGCGTACAGCTCCTCAGGGCTGTCGTCGACGGCCGAATTGAACTCCCAGTCGTTGTCGTCCCGCCACCCGTTCTCCACCCACGGCCCGCCCATCGGCTTCCCTCGGAACTTCACGTCGAACAGGTAGTCCTCGTTCGCCGCCAGATGCTTCAGCAACCCGCCGAGCGTGATCGACGAGACCCCGATCCGGGTGTTGAGCCCGTCGGCGTCGAGCCCGTCCACCTTGTACCGGAACGTCGTCCGCAACCGGTCCAACGCCCCCACCAGGTGCCCGACCTCGTCCCCCGCCACCGGCGGCTCCCACCACGGAGAAACCCACTCACTCTCAGCCATGCCCCGCACGTTAATCCTCATTCCGGACGCTCCCCTTCCGGAACGGCATACTCGTCTCATGCCCGATTGCCCGACCTGCGGCCGTGCCCTCGACGCGCACGACCGCCACCACCGCTTCACGCTGCCGACACCGGTGCTGGACCTGCCGGACCGCGAACACACCCCCGGCACCTGGCTGAGCCACGGCACGCCTCAGGAGTCCGTGATGATGCAGGTCCCCGGGGCGGGCGCGTTCGTCCGGGCGCTGCTGCCGGTCCGGCTCGACGGCGGCTTTCAGATCACGTACGGCGTCTGGCTCGGGATCCACCCGGACCAGCTCCCGCAGACGTTCGCGGTGTGGTGGGAACCGGAGTACGCCGATCTCCGACTGGACGGCGTGCTCGCCAACGAGATCGCCCCGTGGGGCCTGTTCCCCACCCCCGCCATTGCGACCGTCCGCGACCCCGACCACACCCCCTACATCACCTCCTCGCCGGATCCCCTTCTTGTTAAGGTCCTCACCCACACCTGGCCGCACGAGGACGTGCTCGCACACTTGTAGGGTTCCGGGATGCAGCAGTACGCGGGTGTGATCGCGCGGTACGACGGGTTGGTCGCGATGGTGCGGGAGGAGTACGACGCGTGGGGCGCGCCGTACTGGAACCTTCCGAGCGGAGGCGTCGAGGACGGCGAAACCCCCGCCGACGGCGCGGTCCGCGAACTGCGCGAGGAGACGGGTCTACACGTGTCCACGAACGAGCTCGAACTCGTCTGGACGACGCGGACACGTGTAGACGATCGGATCACCTCGCGGTCGTGGAACTACGTCGCCGACGTGACCGACCCGGCGTTCGCGATCGACGACCCGGACGGCTCGGTGCTGGAGGCGGGCTGGTTCACCCCCGAGGACGCCCTACGTCGGCTGGGCGGGCTGCCGTACCCGCCGATCGCCGTACCAGCGGTCGACTACCTGACCCACGGCGTGAGCGGCCGAGACTGGAGCTTCACGCTCAGCGGAGACGAGTGGAGCTGGTAGCTGGTCAGGTGCTGCGGCGGACGACGATGTTGCGTTTGGCGGTGGTGCGGGCTTCGGCGTACGGGGTGAAGCCGACGGCGAGGAACGTGCTGAGGACGCCGCGGCCGGGGTCGCCGGGCATGGATTTGACCGGGTAGGCCTCGACGATTCGGGCGCCCGACGTACGGGCGTGGTCGACAGCAGCCTCGACCATCGGCGTGGTTAGGCCCTGGCCGCGGTAGCCGTTCTTCACGAACAGGCAGTTGATCGCCCAGATCGACGGATCGTCCGGGTCGTCGATCGGGAGCGTCCGGGAATGCATGATCGCGGAGTACTCCGTCCGCGGCGCGACCGCGCACCAGGCCGCCGGGCGCTCGTCGACGTACCCGATCAGGCCGACCGGCTCACCGGCGCGGACGAGTCCCTCCAGGGCGGCGCGGTTCTCCGTGTTCCCGTTCGCGGCGACGACCGCGGAGGGCAGCCGGCGGGCCATGCACCAGCAGCCGCGGGTCCCGCCGCTGGGGCCGAAGAGTTCGACCAGGTCGTCCCATCGTTCCTGGTCAGCTACACGTGTAACCAGCTCCATTCGCGCATTCAAGCACGCGGCGCCGACACAATGGGCAGAGATTCTGCGGAGCACCTGTCGGATCCGGGGCACGGCGTTCGTAGCAGGGGTGAGAGCGACCAGAGCGGGTCGCCGAGGACAAGGAGTGATCAGATGTCGCGGTACCTGATCTCGTTCGAGAACGGCGCGATGGACCACATCCCGGAGGAGGACTTCCCGGCGGTGGGCAAGGCCGCCCACGCCGTCGTCCGCGAGGCGCAGGAGGCCGGCGTACTGCGGTTCACCGGCGGGTTCGACTACTCCGCCGGGGTGGGGCACGCCGTGGTCGGCACCGACGGGCTCGTGATGGACGGCCCGTACCCGGAGAGCAAGGAGCTGATCGGCGGCGTGATGATCGTCTCCGTCCCGACCCGCGAGGAGGCGCTCGTGTGGGCCGGGAAGATCGCCGCCGCCTGCCGCTGCCCGCAGGACGTCCGGATGTTCATGGACGACCCCGAGCTGGTCGACTGAATCGCGTTGCCGACCGCCGGGCGGACCGGGAGGATCACACGGGTGCAGACAGCTCTCGTACTCTCCGGCCCGCCCGGCGTCGGCAAGACCACGGTCGGCTGGCGGGTGTTCGACCGCTGCATCGACCTCGAACTCGCGCCTGCCTTCGCAGACCTGGACCTGCTCGGCGCGGCCTGGCCGCCGCCGGTGGACGACCCGCACCAAGCGCGGCTGAAGGCGGCCAACCTGTCGGTCATCTGGTCGAACTACCGCGCGGCCGGTCATCGCCGGCTCATCGTCGCGGGCGTCGTCGAGAACCCGGCCGAACGGCAACTGCTCGAAACAGCCGTCGGCGGGCCGGTCGTGATCTGCCGGCTGGACGCGCCGGACGCTGAACTCGCCGACCGCATCCGGCACCGAGGTCGGGAGGCGGGTGACAGCCTCGATCACCTGGTACGGCGTGCATCCGAGCTGTCCGCGCAACTGACCGCCGACGACATCAGCGACTTCACCGTCAGTACGGCGGACCGCACGGCCGAAACGGTTGCCGACGAAGTCGTAAAGAGGTGGATCTCCTGAAGAGCGAACTGCAGTCCGTCGCCTGGCCGCCCGACCCGATCAAGACCGAGCGCCTCGTACTGCGTGAACCCGAGGCCCGCGACCGTCCGGCGCTCATCGAACTGCTCGCCTCACCGGAGGTCGGCACGTACGTCGGCGGCGCCCGGCCGCGGGATCTACTCGAGGAGAACCTCCCCCAGGTACCGGCTCGCCGTACCGGGTTGTTCGTGGTGGAGCTCGACGGGGCGATGATCGGCACTGTCACGCTCGACCAGCGTGGTGCGGACGAAGTACGCCCCGAGCTGGCCGAGGTCGAGCTGGGCTATCTCTTCCTGCCGTCGTCGTGGGGCAACGGGTTCGCCACCGAGGCCTGCGCTGCGGCCCTTGGGTGGTTCGCGGCGGGACGACCGGGCGTGCCGGTGGTCCTGACCACGCAGATCGCCAACACCGCATCGATGCGCTTGGCAACCAAACTCGGCTTCACCGAGGCAGACCGTTACGAAGCCTGGGGTGCCGAACAATGGCTGGGCCTCTGGAGGCCTCGCTAGTTCAGGTACGCGTCGACCTCGGGCAGTACGTCGGTCAGCGGGCGGTCCATGTTCAGTTGGAGGTAGCCGGCCGCGGGCCGGTGCACGCGGTTTGCCCATCCGCGGAACTCGGCTTCTCCGTCCACCGGTTCGGTGCCGGCGTCCGCCGGCGGTTGGTTGAGGCTGGGCCGGTGCGTACGCAACCGCGGCCGCTGCCGGAGCCGCTCGTCCAACTGCTGCAGGTCGTGCACCTGACATTCGACGTATCGGTAGACCGCGCCGTGTTGCGCGGCGATCGCCGTACCCTCGTCCACGATCCGTTGCCAGAAGCACGGGCTGTCCATCACCACGTCCCGCCCCTGAGCGAGCAGGTGTCCCGCCATCGCGTACATCACCTCGTACGCCGCCTTGGCACTCGCGCCGAGGTCGAACCCCGCGTCCAGAACGGCGGACTTGATCACGTCGTAGTCGACCGCCACAGCGCCGTACTTCTCCACCACATGCGCCGCCACCGTCGACTTCCCGGCCCCCGGCACACCCGACATCTGAAGCAGGAACATCCGCATCCTCCTGTGCTTGGCTGAGGTGATGAATGCCGATCATTTCACCGCCAAGCTCCCAACCAAGCGAATGGCCGCCGACTGCCTGTTCACCGACAGTGCGGATCGGCTGCTGATCCTCAAGCCGCCGTACAAGCCGACCTGGGACCTCCCCGGCGGGGCGGTCGAGCGCGACGAGTCACCGCGGGCCGCCGCTCGACGTGAGGTGTTGGAGGAGATCGGGCTCGTGGTGGAGCCTGGTGAGCTGCTCGCGGTGGACTGGATCGCTCGGGCCGGTGACTTCACGGAGGTCGTGGCGTTGCTGTTCGACGGTGGGGTTCTGACGCCGGACGACGTCGCGCGGATCGTGCTGCAGCCGGAGGAGGCGGTTGCGTTCCGGTTTGTTTCGCTCGAGGAGGCGGCGGGGCTGCTCGATCCCGAGCAGTACGCCCGCGTCGCCGCGTGTCGGCGTACGGGAGGGGCTGTCTATCTGGAGGACGGTCAGGTGTCGTACCCCAGGCCGTCCCACGGGGCGTAGTAGGCGAAGTCACCTGGTTCGATGTGGATCGAGTACGAGCCGTCGTACTGGCCGAGGATCCAGCCGAACGTGGTGCCGTCGACCGTCGTGGTGAACGGCTCCACGTCGATGGGTTCGAGTTTGTACCTGCCCAGCTCGATCAGCGCGTCGGCGCCGGCGGAGGCTGCCTGGGCGGGTGGTACGCCGGGGGTACGGCGTACCTGCTCGACCTTCACCTCGTCGAACGTGCCGTCGGGCTTCTAGAGGTACAGGCCGACGTAGCCGGCGTCGCTGCGAACAACTCGTCGCTGAGGAAGAACTTGCGGCCGTCCTGCGCGGTACCGGCGTACGGCACGTGGTAATCGTCAGGCACGATCCGGAACCGCTTCGGCGCCACCTCGGCCGACGGTTTGATCGACGTATACCCCGTCAGCGCGACGACCGCCAACAGTGCAAGCGCAGCCCGCACCTGCTCACCCCCTTTGAGGGAGGAAGTGTTGCCTGGTCTGGGGTCCGTGTCCACTTCAAGGCAGAATCGGTGTGTGAAGAAACCCGACGCCAACCCCGTCATCGCCCGGAACCGGAAGGCTGCGCACGAGTACCAGCTGGGCGAGTCCTGGGAGGCGGGGATCGTGCTGCAAGGCCCCGAGGTGAAGGCGCTCCGGGCCGGGCGGGCGTCGCTGGTCGGCGGGTTCGCGATGGTGGAGGAGCGGGAGATCTGGCTGCACGGCGTACACATCCCGCAGTACTCCCAGTCCCGCTGGTTCGAAGGCGGCTCGCGCCGCAAGCGGAAGCTGCTGCTGCACCGCGCCCAGATCGACAAGATCGAACGCAAGGTCAACGAGAGCGGCCTGACGATCGTCCCGATCACCCTGTACTTCAAGGACGGCAACGCCAAGGTCGAGATCGCCCTCGCCCGCGGCAAGAAGACCTGGGACAAACGCCAAACCCTCGCCGAACGCGAAGCCACCCGCGAAGCCCAACGAGCCCTCCACCGCCGCCTCAAGGGCCGCCGCGACTGACGACATGCCCGACTACGCCATGCCGCCGGAGACGGCGCGCACCCTGATCGAGTCCTTGCAAAGGAATGGGGTCGACGCCTGCGTCGGCGGCGGCTGGGCTGTCGACGCGCTCGTCGGCCGCCAGACCCGGACACACGCAGACCTCGACCTCTGGGTCGACGCAACCGACTTCGAACCCCTGGTCGCCACGTTCGCCACCGAGGGCGTGGACCGCCTCCACCCCTGGCCCGGCGACCGCCCCTGGAACTTCGTCCTCCACGACGGCACCACCCGCCGCGTGGACCTCCACCTGTACGAACGCCTACCCGACGACCGGCTCCACTACGGCAGCGTCAATACGCCGTTCCTGTTCACCCCCGAGGACCTCTCGGGCCGCGGCGAGATCGCCGCCCTCCCCGTCCGCTGCGAACACCCGGACTTCGCCCTACAGAACCACACCGGCTACCCGCTGCGCGAGGTCGACCACCACGACATCGCCATCCTCCGCGAACGCTTCAACCTGTGATCAACCAAGGGCAGACCGGCCGCCCGGCCGACGTGGGCGATCACCTCGACCTCGTGCGCGTGCTGAAAACCATGCGAGCCGAACTCCTCGTCGCCGCCTCCGGCTGCGAATGACGGTCATTCGATCGTGGCACCTGTCTTGTGGCGCGCGGCCGCGGCCAGGCGATCGAGCTCGTCGGCTCGGCGGTGATCCTTGGGACGGCCGACGGCTCGGCGCATCTGGGCCAGGTCGTCGATGCGGAGGTAGTGGACCTCGAGGCCGTCTTCCGCAACCGCCCGTAGGCTGCGGGCGAGGTAGTCCGCGACAGGGGCGCCGCCCCAGGGAAGCGCCGCCGTACAACAGTCGCCGCTTGCGGTAGCGGTGGAGAACAACACCTTGGTCCCCAGGAAAGAGGCGGCCTCGCAGGCGACAGGTACGCCGTCGTTGTCCTGGAGGACGGCAGGACCACCCTCGACCTGGGCAAAGGCCGATGCGAGCGCGGCGGCGTGGACCGGGTCACCGTCCCACAACAGGTCCAGGTCACCGGTGAGCTCGACCGATCCGTGCATGATGCCGGCCACTTGGCCGATCACCGCGACCCGCACGCCCGACCGGTGCAGCGCCCGCAACAGTGGAAACGGGTCGAACCCGATCGCGTCGTCCGTACCGATAGTGCCAACTGTGTCGTCCGCATCCGCATGGGACCCGCCGGTGGCCGCCCGGCCGCGAGTCAGTTCGGCGATCCTGCCGACAGCTGCCTCCAGCCGCGCGATCGCCGCCGGGTCTCCGAGCGTCGCCTGTCCGGGTTCGGTCATCCGGCCATTATCTAGTGTTCCCTGGCGCAGTTGGGCCACGCATCAGCTGGGCATGGTAGGAGTGCTGGGGTGGGAGACGAAGCCGTTGGTACGAGTTCAACGCGGCTGATCACGTTGCGCGGCAACAGCGGGTCGGGAAAGTCGGCGGTGGCCGCCGCCATCCGTGCCGCGCGCCCGACGGGCACAGTCGCCATCCTCGGACAGGACGTCGTCAGGCGCGACATCCTGGGAACGGGGGACGACGCAGGAGGCCACCCGATCGGGCTCATCGACCTTGCTGGGAGGTACCTGCTGGGCAGAGGCTTCGATGTGATCATCGAAGGCATCCTGAACGCGAAGTGGTACTCCGAGGCCCTGCCACGCCTGGTTGCAGATCATCGCGGCGTGTCCCGCAGCTACATCTACGACCTGACCTTCGAGGAGACCGTCCGCAGGCACTCGACAAAGCCAGTAGCCACGGCCTTCGGCGAAGCCGAGCTGCGCCAGTGGTACCGGGGACTCCAACCGATCACGCACCTCGACGAAACCGTCATCACAGCCAACGAATCCCTGGCAGCCACAGCCGCCCGCATCCTCGAAGACTGCTGGCCGTCGCATTCCTAGCGAGCGCGTCAGACCTCCTCGCCCGTGTCACCTGGAGCGGCTCGAACATCCGTCGCCACGACACTGACGACGCTGCCCGGAAGCTGGGGCCACAGAGGGCGTTTGACGCGGGAACGACAGAACCCCCAGCCGAGGAAACTGCCCTCTGACCTGGGGGTCCGTATGGAGCCGCCTGTCGGAATCGAACCGAGGACCTTCTCATCACGAGTCCGTTGCCCTGAGCCCCAACCACGCGACGACCCCAGACCTTGAGCAGCGATCGTGCTCACTGAGCGGGGGTCGTTGACGGCTGTTCGGGGCCGTTCGGGGGCACGTCGGGGCACCGATCCCGCGAACGGGTTCGTTAGTCCGAGGAGTAGGATTCGAAGGACTGTTCGATCGGAGGTAAGGCATGGGATCGCTCGCCGACTCCATGAAGTCGCCGGAGTGGGAACGAATCTTGGCGCGCTACAACGAGCAAACCCGTAGGACGCTCGGAGGGTTGGGCGTTCAGATCGCCGAACGAGCTGCCGCCAACTTCGTGGCCACCCCAGAGTGGGAACGCCTCTTCGCGCAGATCAACAAGCAGGCCGCCGCTTCGCTCGCCAGTCCGGGGTGGGACCGCCTCCGTACACGCGTCAACGAACACGCTGCCGCTTCGCTCGCGAGCCCGGAGTGGGACCGCCTCCGTGCACGGATCAACGAACAGACCGGTACGACGCTGGCAGCGCTGGGCACTCAGATCACCGAACGAGCTGCCGCCAACTTCGTGGCCACCCCAGAGTGGGAACGCCTCTTCGCGCAGATCAACAAGCAGGCCGCCGCTGCGCTCGCCAGCGCGGACTGGGAACGCCTCAACGCGCTGATCGACGCGCGGGCCGCGACCGACACTCAGAGCACGGACGCGGATCTGACGGAGCTCGCCGCCACTCCGGAGTGGGAGCGGATCGTCGAGGAGGTCGCGGCGGCGGACGCCCCGGAACCGTCAGCACCCACCGATCCCTCCATACCTCGTGCGGTCATTACGGCCACGATGTTCGTCGCGGTCTACGGGATCCTGTTGACCCTGTACTTCAATGCCTTCGAGGGTACGGACGACTATCTGCTGAAGGGGAACTGGGTCGAGCGAGTGGAGCTGGTGGGGTACGCCCTTGGCCACATCTCACTGGAAATAGCTCACCGCCTTACCCCGAAGCCGTAGCGATCTCGGCGCAGCACCAATCGACTCGATCAGCGTCTTCCCGTCTGCCGTTCAGCCCACGCGTAGCGCGATCAGGAGCTGACTGGGCTGAGCGGCGGACGGGAAGACGCACCCCGACCCCCGCCGAGATAGCCGGCCAGACCAGCCCGTCATCCCGGAGTCGTGAGGCCCCGCCGGAGGCGTCGATTGACACATGTGCGTCCGCTGCGCCGCCGGGGTGGGACGTGGTTCGGCCGGAGGGCGCATGGGCGCGTCCCATCCCGGCGGCGCGCCCTTGATCCATAAGAGGTCAATCCGGCAAAGGCGTCAGGAGTGGCCTGTGCGCCGGTGACTGATGTTGGACGGTCGTCCGCCGGATGATACAGCACCAGCAGCGCCGAGGCGCTCGGGCCGCTGCCTATCCGCAACGGTGCCTAATCGGCGTCGAGGAAGTAGCTTGCGTCCATCTCCGGATCCGGGACGAAGGGTGTCCATCCAACATGCGTGATGTGTCCGACCGGCCCCTCGTTCGGGTGGCGGTCGCGAGGCCGAGCACGGTGCTCTTCTAGGCGTGTCCGTGCCGTATTGATCCGGTCGCACTGTTCGGCCGACAAGTAGAACGCGAGAGATTCGAGGTGCTCCCAGGGCCGGAAGAAGACCTCGTAGTCAGGGTCATCCGTCAGCGATTCCTCCAGCTGCCGTACCACTGCCTCAACAGACTCCCGGGTGACCTGCCTTCGAAGGTTCGGTAGCAGGTTGATCATGCCGTCCTCGCTGACGATGATCACGAGGCATTGACCGCGCTGGGTGTCGTGGTACCGCACGGCGGAGTTGAAGCGTGCACCGCGGCTTGCGTCACCCTTCCCAGACGCGTGACCATCGAGGATGACCCCGACTGCGTGGCACGTTCCGGTCGGATCGACAAGGACTGCGCCGTCGATGCTCGTTACAGCGGCCAGCACGTTCGAATCGAGAAGCTGCGGCCGTACCTGCTGTGCTTGCGGGACCAGGCGTGCGGCCTCATCGCTGGCGCTCCGGTGGACGACAAGCATCGTTCCGTGCGAGGCCGCAGATGCCGATTCAGCGAGACCCCACAGGACGTCGGCCTCGCGCTCGCCGATCTCGGCGAACACCCTGCGCGCTACGGACTTGAAATGCTGGGCGTCCAACCGGGGCTGCGGCAGCGAGGGCCGCGTGTTTGAAACTCGAAGCAGCGGTACCTCGTTATGACTCAGCTCCCAGACACCTCTCGACATCACGCTGAACAAGAACGCATTCTCGCCCGCAGGCTCGTAGGTGTCTCGCAGACGTGCCAACCCCACAACCTGCTCGCCATCGCACAAGAGGTGGTGCTGTGGATCCGCCATCTCGAGCGCTTTGCGCATTGAACGCGTCTCCGAAACCCGGATCGGCGTCACGAACTCCAGAACTGGCTCCACATGCGGGTTCGCTGCGGATGCCAGCAACAGTCCGCCAGATCCAGAGCGACCCTCGTACGGCTGTGCGGAGATCTCATCGAGCGCGACTGTCAGCTCGGAAGGGAATTCATACCCGCTGAACACCGAGACCGACTGGACGAACGCGTGTGCTGCCTTCCGGATGAGCTCTGATCGGTCAGACCACCGAGCCGAGAAGTCTTCTGGTGGAGTGCTGCTACGGAGGTCGGCTGTCGCGGCGATGAGCAACTCCCGCATCAAGGAGCGCTGGAAGGATGGGACCACCGCGTACCGGTCGATCCGCTCCTTGCTCAGGGCCGGTTTCGACTGCCACCGTGTTGTCGGGACCGCAAGTACCGGATGAACCTTGTAGATGCCGTCGACCAGCGCCGAGGAACCCACGAAGAACGTCATGCCGGTTCCCTCCGGAGAGTGGGCCAGCGCATCCCGTACAGCTGCCGCACGGAACGAGTCCATGAGGCCAAGATGAATTCTCTCCTGGTGCCGGCGGCTGGAGTAGACCATCCGTGATTCGTCGCTCTCCTGGTACCGCTGCAACGCGTCCGCGACGACTGACGACAGGTCGACCGCCGCCAGCGGGTCGTGCTCAGGCTCGAAGCAGACAGGGAAAGCATGCTCTGGGTTGTCGGTGAAACCAACGAGGAATGCCCGGGCGCCGAGGCCGAATCCGATCTGCTCGAACACGTTACGCGCGACGCGCTCCAGGCCGTTTCGGAAATGAGACTGAAATCCCCACATGAACTGCGCAATCGTGCTTCTCACAGACCCATCGTTCAGATTCGGAGGCACTAGGTCAACTGAACCCGCCACGACAGGTCTATCCGCTATCGGCCGACGCGCCGAACTCAGCTGCTCCGGCGCTGTGCCGGATGTGTTCGCGCCACTGGCTCGGCGTCATTTCACGCAGCGGGCCACGTGGACCGCACCATGGCTGATCCCAGGGGACCATTCCTGGGCGGGGCCGCATCCAGTACGAGACCTGGACTCGCGTTCGGCGTTCGTAGCCGTCGAGGCCGGCGTACTTGTTCCGGATCCAGCCAGGGCCGTCAGGTGGGAGATCTCGCTCGGTCCAATCCTCGTCCGCAGCGTGGTGTGTGTGGGCGTACTGCCAGCCTTTCGCCCACTCGATGGCGTGGAGGCTATCGAGGCCCAGCTGCTTGCTGGCGCCTGCGCTCACTTTCGGCGGATGCTCGATCATAGTTGCCCGTCCGGTGTGTCGACAGACGAGCGGAGGAGCGGCCATCCTCGGTCGTTGGTCTGCACGGGGTGCCGCTCGACGGGTGGACAGAGGACCCGGCGTATCTCTCGTAGCCGCTGCTCCGGAGACAACTCCCAGCTGTCCACAATCCGTTTGACTGCGGCTACCTTGTCGCCAACCTCGGTCGGCTCGTTGGCCTGTAGTAGCTCGATCAACCCCGTGCATCCCGTCGTCAGGGGCGCCTGGACACGTTCACCAGGAACCGCCCTTGGATCGGTCAGGGCGACGGGGCACGGGAACTGCGTACCGTCCTTACGCCGAGCTCGGGCTCACCCACCGCCCTGACCGTGGTGTGACCGTATGGCGGCGGCGAGTGCCCAAACTAGGTTGTTGCTGCTAGCTGTTTCGAGCAAGCTGACGTTGCACGCGGACGATCAGGGCGCGCGCTTCGGGACCGTAGAGGGCTGGACCTCGGAGCATGTTGAACATGTTCTCGTAGAGCGCGATCTCCTGCGGCTGAGTTACCTCGATGCTTGCCGAGGGTGTCTCCAGAGCGACGAGCTTGTCATCGAAGATCCAAAAACCCGTGGTGCTGACGGCCTCACGTTCGATCATCGTCGGGACGATGCCGAGGGCAACGTTAGGTAGCGTCATGACCGTGAGCAGGCGGTCGAGTTGGCCGGCCATCGTGTCGGCGTTACCGAACCACGTGCGGAGGGCGTTCTCCTCCAGAATGACCGCGAATCTCCGCTTGCTCTCCTAGATAATGGATTGGCGTTGCAGTCGTGCGGCAACGGCCTCGTCAATGTTGCTGTCGGTGTTGAGGAAGGGCGCCCAGAACGACAGCATGGCCCGTATGTAGTCGGCGGTCTGGAACAGACCGGGAATCACGCTGTGCTCGTAGATCCTGAACTGCTCGGCACGCTCGTACGTCTGCTGGAAGGCGAGCATGAGCTGCTTCACGCCGGACCGCGCACGTCGACGGAACTCGACGTACATGGACTCGATCGCCCGAGCCTGCGCGATCAGGTCGGCCGCCTGGTCCTCGGCGCCGCACACCTGGCACCAGATCCGGATGTCCTGATCCGTAGGTGCCTGGGTGCCGTGTTCGAGCTTGCTGATGCGCGTGAAATGCCAACCTGTCGCGGCTGCTAGCTCACGACCGGTCAGATCAGCACCTCTGCGCAGGTCCCGAAGGCGAAGCCCGAGGGCTTCTTGTACCTTCCGAGCTGCGCTATTCGGGTTTGTACTCACTGAACGGAATCGCCAACGGCCACACCTGCTCGAATGCCTGCTGGCACATCTCGACGGTCGCCGGGTTTGTCGTGGTCGTTAGTGCGTTGTTCAGCCCTGCACCGGAATAGTGCAGGAAGACCACCCGTTCGTCATCGAACACGTAGTAGTCGTTTCCGGGGAAGCTGAGTTCGGACACCTGCCTCCTCGGGACGAACCGCTCGTCCTCACCGGCCTCCACGATCGGTTTCGCGATGGTGAGAGTCCAACGCTGATAGTCGCTGAGCGGTTCGGAGACGATCCGGGCGCGCTTGATCGTCCGCCCCGCCGCCACGTGTCCGCGGACCGTGGTGCACCAATCCTGGAGCCATTCGAGGTCATCCGGTTCACCAGCAGCCCACTTCGCCATGTACGGCAGCTCGACCTCAGTGCCGTACGCGTCGCGAGTCTCCAGATGGATCGAACTGCGCTTGAACGTCTTCAGCAGCTCTTGGAGATCGTCGTTGGTGATCGCTTCCACGAGCCCTACTTGAAGAACTGGATCATGCGGTCCGGGATCTCGACAGCCGTCTCACCGGCCGGAAGGTTGAGCGCGGCCAACGCATCCGGGTCGTCAACGCCCCAGCCCTGCACGACCCAGCTCCCCCGGTCGGTCTTGTAGAGGGTGGGCGAGTTGGTCGGGTGGGACTCCGGGTCGCCTGCTACCAAAGTGAGCTTCATGTTGTTTCCCCTGCTTCCGTCGTTGCGTTAGCTTGCTCTATCGAGTCTGGGTTTACTCACTGTTGCCTGTCAGCGATGTTGCGTGAAGTTTCTCGAACTGCCCTGTCAGATGGTTTGCTCGCTGAGGACGGGCCAGAGTGCCCGCTCGAACGGCTCGAAGCGGCTGTGTCTGGTGGGGAGGGCCTGCGGGTGCTGGGTGAGTGTCTCAGCGGCCTTCCGATCTCGCCAGTCAGTCGCGGGACGCTGGAAGAGTGCGCCGGACGGATAGTGAGCTAGGTCGAGCGTCCGGACGTGCTTGAAACCGCGGTTCTCGTAGTAGCGGTGGAGGCCGACGTTGTCGGTCCAAACATCGATGCGCACCCAGCGGTTGCCGAGCTGGCCGGCGCGCTCGCATGCCCAGTCGATCACATCGTCACCGAGACCGGAGTACTTGCGTCGGACGATGAGCCGGTGCAAGTACATCGCAGGCTCGGCCTGCTCCGCGCCGCCGCCGCTGCCAAGTCGGAGGTTGCTAACGCCGAGGAGGACGAGGCCGATGTGCCGGACGAGGACGACGGTCCGGAAGCGGCCGCGCTGGTGCCCAGTTAGCAAGGGCGTTAGCAAATCCGCACCATGAGTCGCACCACGAGACAGTCCGGACATGCAGAACCCCAGGTCATCAGTGCGCTGACCTGGGGTTTCTCCGTCTACCGGAGTGGAGCCGCCTGTCGGAATCGAACCGACGACCTTCTCATTACGAGTGAGACGCTCTGCCGACTGAGCTAAGGCGGCGGGTACCGAGGCAAGAGTGTAGCGGGAGGAGGGGGAGGATTCCGAATCGGATCTGGGGACGGTGGTACGGCGGGGTGCGGGGTGTGCTCGGGATCACGCCAGGGTGGGCGGGCTCGTGCTGTCCAGGTCGGGCGATCCGGTGCCGGCCGATGTTCCCGGGACGAGCTATCGGGCGGGTGGGTCGGGGGCCGCGATAGCTCTCCCGTGCGGTGCGCAGGCGGGGTGGGAACCGGGGGTTGGTTATGTGCGTCGTAGCGGTGCGGAATGGCAGGTGGAACAAATTGTTCGGGAAATGCGTTGACTTCGATGCTGGGGTTGGGTGAGACTAATTCCCGCGAGACCAAGACCTTGAGGAGATAGATCGTGTTCGGAACGCGCATCCTGAGTGAAGCCTGGCGGCCTGGCCGTATGGCTTTGTCGGCGTGCCTGCGAACCGTGGGCGATGAGGCCAACTACTACCACCAGCTCAGCCCGCGTCTGGGCGGTCCGCCTGGGTGATCTCCGAGTGGGGAGACCTCCAGGAGCCGTCTGAGCCGGGTACCGGCAGCAGGCGGCTCTTTTCTTTTGCCCGAAGTCGGGCCATCGCCGGTGTGCAATGGTTGCGGACCGGATTCCAAACCCGCGTCATGAGGGTTCGATTCCCTCCATCGGTGCTTTCCGGTATTCACGGATATCGGCATGAACAATGACAACTGGACATTTGTCGCAATTACCAGCTGTAGGCCAGTGGCCAGGCCGCCTCATTTGGGTTGAGGAGAGCGGAGGTTCGAGTCCTCCCAGCTGGACCAGGCGCCCGCAGCACGCTAGCTACCGGCCGAGCGGGCGCCGCAAGCGTGCCCTGTGACGGAAATCCGCAGTACATCCGGCACAGGGCACCGGACGCCCGTGGCTCAACCGGAGAGAGCGCCTGCCTACGAAGCAGGAGGCTGCAGGTTCGAATCCTGCCGGGCGTGCTGTGTCCGAAGCGGAAGTGGGCGATGCGCCGGGACGTGACCCCGGAGGAAGCGGGTTCGAGCCCCGCCGGACACCCTGCGGTACGTCGGGCTCACACGGAGTGCGGCGTACCACCTGACCGACACCGAGATCGCTGACCTGCTGACCGCCGGTCGGGCACACTGGAAGGGAGGAGGAACCAGATGAGCGGTGTGATCGTCCTGAACGCCTCGTACGAGCAGCTGCACGTCGTGTCGATCCCGCACGCCATCCGGATGCTCGTCCGGGAGGTCGCCGTCGTCGAGGAGGCCCACGACGGCGCCAGCATCGGACCGTTCCCGCTCCCCCGGGTGCTCCGCCTCGTCCGGTACGTCGTGATGAAGTGGCGGTACACCGGTGGACGCCTGCAGTACACACGGGCCGGCGTACTGAAGCGTGACAAGTACACCTGTGCGTACTGCGGTCAACCGGGCGCCACGACGATGGACCACGTAGTTCCACGGTCGAGAGGTGGACGCGGCGAGTGGATGAACGCCGTCGCCGCGCACGCGACCTGTAACGAGAAGAAGGGCTCGCGCACCCCGGAAGAGGCCGGCATGCCGCTGTTGTGGCAGCCGTGGATCCCTTCCCGTGCCGAGATAGCGCTCTGACCCCGACCCACCAGGTGTCGCGGCGGAGCGCGATGCCAGGTGGGCGACGGTGACCCACCCTCGGTTCTGACCCGAGGCCCCCGCAGGTTCGAGCCCTGCCCTGGCAGCTGCATGTCATCGAACGAGGAGGGGAATCGTGGAGCTTCCGGTGGAGCTGAGTGGGGCCAAGAGCTCCACGCTGATGTGGGCTCAGGAGTACGACGTGGACGCGAAGGCGCTGCAGCAGCTGCGGAACATCGCCGCGCTGCCGTGGGTGCACGGCGTCCGGGTGATGCCCGACGTACACCTCGGCAAGGGTGCGACGGTCGGGTCCGTGATCGCGATGTACCAGGCCGTGTCGCCGGCCGCGGTCGGTGTCGACATCGGGTGCGGCATGGAGGGCGTACTGACGTCGCTGACGGCCGCGGACCTGCCGGACGACCTGTCGGCGATCCGGTCCCGGATCGAGGCCGCCGTACCGGTCGGGTTCCGGGCGCACAACGACCCGGTCGGCGTACGTCGGCTCGGTCTCGACCCGCGTCCGTGGGACAAGCTGTGGGGTCTGTTCACGAGCCTGCACGACGGGGTGCAGGACCGCGAGCGCAAGGCGAAGCAGCAGATGGGTTCGTTGGGCGGCGGGAACCACTTCATCGAGGTGTGCCTCGACGACGAGGACCGTGTGTGGCTGATGCTGCACTCCGGCAGCCGGAACATCGGCAAGGAGCTGGCGGAGCGGCACATGCGGATCGCCCGGGAGCTGCCGCACAACGCGGACCTGCCGGACCGCGACCTGGCGGTGTTCCTGTCCGGTACGCCGGAGATGGACGCGTACCGCCGGGACCTCACCTGGGCACAGGAGTACGCCGCGCGGAACCGGGCGGTGATGCTCGCGCTCGTGATGCGGGCGGTGCGGGAGTCGTTCGAGGTCGACGTACGGTTCGAGCAGCCGATCTCGTGCCACCACAACTACGTGGCGGAGGAGCAGTTCGACGGGCTCGACCTGCTCGTCACCCGCAAGGGCGCGATCCGGGCCGGGCGCGGTGATCTCGGGCTGATCCCGGGGTCGATGGGGACCGGGTCGTACGTCGTGCGTGGGCTCGGCTCGGAACGCTCGTTCCTCTCGGCCTCGCACGGGGCAGGCCGGCGGATGAGCCGCAACGAGGCGAAGCGCCGGTTCACGGTCGCCGACCTGGTGTCGCAGACCGAAGGCGTCGAGTCCCGCAAGGACGCCGGCGTCATCGACGAGATCCCGGCCGCCTACAAGGACATCGACTCGGTCATCGCGGCCCAGTCCGACCTGGTCGAGGTAGTAGCCCACCTCAAGCAGGTCATCTGCGTGAAGGGCTGAATCCTCACGCCGCCCGCCGTCCACAGGGGAGACGGCGGGCGGCAACCGGAGGTCTCGATGAAAGCTGCGGTTCGGTTGGTGTACAGCGCCGACGTTGATGTGCAGACGTACGTCTCACCGGATCCCGACGACGACGGCGTCTGGGTCCGGCTCATCGTCGGCCCGGAGGGCGGGCCAGGTGAGGAGTCGTTCGACGTACTGGTGTGTACGCCGTTGTGGCTGCGTCGGGTCATCCGTACGGAAGGACCGCAGATCGGGCGGCACCACCTGATCGTGGAGCCGTTCGACCTGCGGCTGGCGATCGGGTTCCTGCTGCGGCGGTTCGAGGAGCTGGAGGCGCCGACGTACGACGAACTGGCGGAGAAGTTGGCGCGGTTGGGGTTGTGGGAGTTCGAGGACCACCGGGAGACCTAGTGGGTCGACCGGACCGGGTGAGGTCCGCCTGTTGGTATGGGCAGCGGCTTGCTATGCCGTCGGTCGGCCTGCGTGTCGGCTCGCGAGTTCGAATCTCGCTCTCACCGCTGGGTGGTTGGGATCGACCAGCCACCCTGCCACGCCCCGTTGGTCTAGTGGTCAGGACGCCTGGTTCTCATCCAGGAGATCACCGGTTCGAATCCGGTACGGGGTGCCTTGCAGGAGCACCGTCGTGGGAGAGGCGGGACGGCTTGTAAACCCGTTGCCTTCGGGGCTGAGCAGGTTCGAATCCTGCCTCCTGCACGTAGGAACTATCCGAGAAGAGAGGAGGACCGGCCGTGGCCGACCTCAGGAACAGGAAGCGGGTGCCTGGTGGCAGGACCGGTGCTCCGGTCGCGCAGGGGCATTCGATGCGACGGGTGCTGCTGGCCTGTGGGCATGTGCAGCGGGATCGGATCGCGCACCGTGGGGATCACGTGTGGTGCGAGGCCGACTGCTCCGACTGGACCCGGGTGGTTTCGGTTCAGGAGTAGCGAACAAGAACAGGTAGTGTCCGGCTGTCACCTAGTGCACCTGAGCGTGATGCCGTTCGAGCGTACGGTGTCTCGCCGGTGCACTACCTGTTCTTCTTCACGCAAACCCTCTGGTGACGGAATCACACCGGGCCGTCCGAAGGCTCGGTTCCTGGTTCGACTCCGGGCAGGGGGACTAGCTGATCGTCGGGTCGAAGTGGGCCGACAGCTCCACCTCGGCTTCGGCGCGAGCGGCGAGGACACGCACCCGTACCTCGCTCGGCGCGACAGGCGGTACCACGAGCAGGCGGCGATGCCCGATCGTGGTGCCGCTCGCGATCTCCTGCCACGACCCGTCGACGAGCGCGTCCACGGCGAACGACTCGACCTGCTGGCCGTGCTCGATGTTCTCCCGCAGGTCCACCACGTTGATGGTTGCCGGCAGCACCAAGTCCGTACCGTAGTACTCCCGCACCGCGGCGCCGAACTCCGTCAGCGCCGCGACATCGGGATCGGCGAACAGCCCGCGCCGGTCGGGTGGGATGTTGAGGAGGAGTACGGCGTTCCGCCCGACCGATCTGCGATAGATGTCCAGGAGTTCCGGTACCGGCTTCACCGCGTCGTCCTCCGCGGCGTGGTAGAACCAGCCGGGCCGGATCGACACGTCGACCTCCGCCGGGTACCAGCGCAGCTCGTCCGCCTTGGCCAGCTGCTCCGGCCCGGCGACGTCCCGCGCCGTCTGCTCCGCGACCATCGCGCCGTCGGCGAACGGTACGACGCTCCACTCCGTCTCGCGCGCGAACCCGTCCTCGTTGCCGACCCACCGCACATCCGGCCCGCCGACCGCGATCGTCGCGTCCGGCGCCAGCCGCCGGATCAGGTCGAACCACGCCTCGAACGCGTACGTCTGCGCGCTGCTCGTCGGGTTCGCCCCGTCCAGCCACACCTCGGCGATCGGCCCGTACGACGTCAGCAACTCGTGCAGCTGGTTCAGGTAGAACCGGTTGTAGTCGTCGACGACGTACTCGAACTCCCCGATCCGCGACGGCACCGCCGGGCTGCCGTTGCCGTAGTACCCGCCGGGCGCCTTCTCCTGGTAGAGGTCCGCCGGCGAAAGGTACACGCCAAAGCCAAGGCCCGCGGACTGGCACGCGGCGGATAGCTCCCCCACCACGTCACGCCCGTACGACGCGGCCACCGAGTGGTCGAGGAACTTGCTCGGCCACAAGCAGAACCCGTCGTGGTGCTTCGCCGTCAGGATCACGCTCTTGAACCCGGCGTCGACCAACGTCCGTGTCCATTGCGAGCAGTCCAGCGCCGTCGGGTTGAACGCCGCCGGATCGTCGACCCCGGTCCCCCACTCGAGGTCGGTGAAGGTGTTCGGCCCGAAATGCACGAAGGCGGTCAGCTCCTGCCGCTGCCAGGCGACCTGCCGCGCCGACGGACGTACGGCGGATGCATCCATCACAACAGCACCTTCCCGGGGTTCAACAGGTTCAACGGGTCGAACGCGGCCTTGACCCGCCGGTGCAGCTCGAGGCCGACCGGGCCGAGCTCGGTCTCCAGCCACTGCGCCTTCAACGTGCCGATCCCGTGTTCGCCGGTAATCGTGCCACCGAGCCGCAGCCCCAGCTCCATCACCGCCCCGAACGCCTGCAACGCCCGCGCCTCGGCCGCCGCGTCGCCCCGGTCGAACACCACCGTCGGATGCATGTTCCCGTCGCCGACGTGGCCGGGGCAGAAGATCAGTACGTCGTACTGCGTGCCGATGTCGGCGATGCCGCGCAGCAGCGTGACCAGCTGCGAGCGCGGTACCGAGACGTCGTCGATCAGCGTGATACCGAGCCGTTCCAGGGCCGGGTTGACCAGCCGTCGCGCCTCGAGGAGCATCGCAGACTCCTCGGCGTCCGAGGCCTCGGCGACGTCGACAGCACCGTGCGCCGAACAGATCTCGGCGATCCGGGCCACGTCGTCAGCCGCCAGCGCTCCACGGTCGGACTGCGCGAGCAGCATCGAGCCGGCGTCGCCGGGTAGACCCATGTCCCGATAGCCCTGGATTGCCCGCAGAGTTGGTTGGTCCAGGAACTCCAGCAGTGAGGGGCTCAGGCCGGCGGCCATCACGGCGGCTGCCGCGGCGATGCCGTCCTCGATCGTGCGGAAGGTCGCGGCAGCGGTGAGGGCGGCCTCGGGGGCCGGGCGGAGCGCCAACGTCGCCTCCGTGACCACGCCGAGTGTGCCTTCGGAGCCGACGATGAGACGGGTCAGGTCGTAGCCGGCGACGCCCTTCGCGGGGCGGCGGCCGGTGCGGACGACCTCGCCGGACGCCAGTACGACCTCCAGGCCGCGAATGAAGTCCGACGTCACGCCGTACTTCACGCAGCACAATCCACCCGCGTTCGTGGCGATGTTCCCGCCGATCGTGGACATCTCCCACGACGAGGGGTCCGGTGGGTAGAACAGGCCCTGCTCGAGGACGGCCCGCGACAACTCGGCGTTCACGACACCTGGCTGTACGACGGCGACCTGGTCCTCGGCCGAGATCTCCAGGATCCGGTTCAGCCGCGCGGTCGAGAGCAGCAGGCACCCGTCGACCGCGTTCGCCGCACCCGACAGCCCGGTCCGGGCGCCCTGGGTGACCACGGGTACGCGGAACTCGGACGCGAGCCGGAGTACCTCCTGCACCTCGGACGTGCTCGTTGGCCGTACCAACGCCCGCGGCACACCCGCCGTACAGAAGGTGGCGTGGTCGTTGCGATGACTGTCCAGGATGTCCGGGTCGTCGACAACCTCACCGAGGACCGACCGGAGCCGGTCCAGGAACTCATCCCTCATCTTGCTCGGCGAGCAGCCGCAGGATCAGCTCGGCGCGGCGGACCCGCTCCCGGCCGAGAGCTTCCGCCGTACCGGCGAGGTGGGCGCCGACCGGGTAGATGTTCGGCGCGTTCCGCAGCCCCATCTTCAGGTACACCGGCGCCGCGACCCGGACGATCTCCGGCACGTCGTAGAACCGGACGTGGCCGCCCTGGTCGTCGGGGACCTCGATGTACATGTCGATCGGTACCGTCGTCACCGAGCGGATCTCCGCGAGCACTGGCACCGGCAGGTCGGTCGACACGTTCAGGCTGGTCGCGCCGAGGCGCTCGAACAGCTGCGCGGTCGGTGCGTTGGGCAACGGCATCAGCACCGAGGTCTTCAGCACGAGGTCGGCGGGCAGCTCGCCTTCGAGCTTGAGCTGACCGAGGATCTCCAGGACGCCGATGTCGCCGACCAGCAGGCTGCGTACGCCGAGCTCGACCGCGCGGAACGCGTCGCACAACGACGCCGCCACCTGATCGTTGCCGCGGGCAACTCCGCCGACGGCCGCCGAGACCTTCGCCTGGCCACCGATGTCCCAGGCGCCGCGCGGGCCGAGGAACAGGCACACCTCGACACCCTCGGACCCGCCGAGCGACAGCATCTCCTCGATCTCGCCGTCGGTCAGCATCATCACGCCGCTGCCCTGCGACACCCGGTCGATCGTGATGCCGCGGTCCTTCGCCTCCTGCAGGACCGCGGTCATCACCCGCGGGCCTTCACAGGACGGAATCTCGACCTTGTACGGCGAGCCGTCGGAAAACGTCTTCGTCGACGTTTCCCCGGGCCGGAAACCGCGGTCGGCGAGCAGGGCACGTGCTTCGCGAAGGTTCATCTCTCGCTCCAGGGTCCGAGTCGGCCGGCCGGCGCCAGGTCCCGCGCCGTACCGGTGATCTCCAGGTCGAATCGTTCGGCCGCCTCGGTCAGCAGGGCCGGCGTCACCATCAGCTCGTTCGGCGACAGGGTGTCCTTGATCCGGGCCAGCCGGAGCTCGGACCAGTGCCGCCGTCCGCACATCGTCACGGCCGCGAGTACGGCGGCCTCGTCGTCCTCCATCACCATCGGCAGCCGCGAACGTCGCGCGCCGCCGGCGCCGGAGGTCAGCGCGTTCACATAGCTCGCGCGGAAGTCGATCTGCTCGAGTAGACGCGCCGGGATCACGTCGGCCAGACCGAGGCCGGACGCGTTCCCGTGCGACGCCGGGGACAGCGAGTGCACGCTGATCGCGGCGATGTCCGGCGAGCCGAACTCGGGAATGCCGTGCACCCAGCAGCGGCCGATCACGTTGGTGTCCATGCCGGCGCCGGACTTGTCCTTTCCCAGCTCGTCGACCACCAGAACGTCGAGCTGGTCGAACGGGAGGCGGCCGAGAAGGCTGGATGCTCGTTGCAGTAAGGCGTTTTCCGCCGTATCCGCGATGCCTGTTGCTTCGAGTAGCTCGACCGAGGCGGTGCGGTCCTCGGCGTTCTCCAGGATGGCCAAGCCGCCGAGGATCTTGCCTTGCGCAACGATCATCCGGGCGGCGGCTTCGATGTTGCCGCCGAGGGACGGGATGCCGCCGGCGTGCAGGGAGGCGGCGCCGCGGTGGTTGCCGAGGCCGATCGCGAGGATCTTCGCGATGCCGCTCTCGATCGGGCCGCGGAAGTCGGTGTGCGGCTTGATCCGGTTGACGAGGAGTACGCCGTCGGCCTTCGCGGCGATCGCGTCGTGGTGGACCTCGGTGCCGTCGGACAAGGTGCCGACGACAACGGTTTCCATGGTTGCCTCGATGGGGCAGCCAACGGTTTCCGCGGTGATTCCGAGGCCTTCGAGCATCTCCTGCTGGCCGTCCGCTGTCGCGCCTCCGTGCGATCCCATGGCGGGCGTCACGAACGGGTCGGCGCCCGCCTCCCGCAACCAGTCCACCGCGGCCTTCACCACCGGCACCAGGTCCCGGATCCCGCGGCTGCCGGCCGTCACCGCGATCCGCGCACCCGGGCGGACCCGCTCCCGCAGCGGGGCGAGCGCCGCCAGGGCGTCGGCGTACGGATCCACTGAGGCCGGCAGATCCGTGAGAATCCGCCGGATCGGCGTCACCTGCGGGAGCGTGCCGTCGGGCCGTAGCCCCCGGACCGCCTCGAACGGCCCCCAAGCCCGCCTCGCTTCGCTCGGCGGGTGGGGGGATTGGGATGGGCTTGGCATCAGTGGCTCTGGCGGGCTACGGCTGAGCCGGTGCGGCCTACCAGGAAGTCGAGGTCGCAGCCTTGGTTGGCTTGGGTTACGTGGTCGATGTAGAGGCGGGCCCAGCCGCGGTCGGTCGGAGGTGTGGGAGGTTGCCAATCGGCGCGGCGCTTCTCCAGTTCCTCGTCGGACACGTCCAGGTGCAGGCGGCGAGCGGGAACGTCGAGTTCGATCCAGTCGCCGGTGCGGACCAAGGCGAGCGGGCCGCCGACGGCCGCCTCGGGGGTGACGTGCAGTACGACGGTGCCGTACGCCGTACCGCTCATCCGGGCGTCCGAGATGCGCACCATGTCGTCGACGCCGATCTCCGCGAGCTTCCGCGGGATCGTCATGTTGCCGACCTCCGGCATCCCCGGGTACCCGCGCGGCCCGGCGTTCTGCAGGACCAGCACGGTGTCCTCGTCGACGTCGAGGTCCGGGTCGTCGACCGCCTTGTCGTACTCCTCGATGCTGCTGAACACCAGCGCCTTCCCCCGGTGCCGCGACAGCCGCTCGGACGCGGCGGACTGCTTGATGACCGCACCGTCCGGCGCGAGGTTCCCCTTCAGTACGGCGGTTCCCGCGCCACTGCCCAGCGGATCGCCGACCGGCCGGATCACGGCGTACGTCTGGCTGCCCGGCTCCGCACCGGGGTACGTCGACTCGATCCGCTCGGCGTTCGCGACGTTCTCGCCGATCGTCCGGCCGGTGACCGTGATCGCCTCGGTCTTCAGCAGCGGCAGGATCTCCTTCATCACCGCGGGCAGCCCGCCGGCGTAGTAGAAGTCCTCCATCAGGTACTTCCCGGACGGCTGCAGGTCGACCAGCCACGGGACCCCGCGCGCCCACTCGTCGATGTCGTCCAGCGTCACGTCGACGCCCACCCGGCCGGCGATCGCGAGCAGGTGGATGACGAAGTTCGTCGAGCCGCCGATCGCGGCGTTCGCACGGACCGCGTTCGCGAACGCGTCCCGGGTCAGCACGTCGCTGATCTTCAGGTCGTCCTTGACCATCTCGACGATCCGCTGCCCGGACCTCTGCGCGACGACGTACCGCCGCGAGTCGACCGCGGGGATCGCCGCGGACCCGGTCAACTGCAGGCCGAGCGCCTCCGCCATGCAGGCCATCGTGGACGCCGTACCCATCGTCATGCAGTGCCCGTTGCTGCGGGACTGCCCGGCCTCGGCCGCGGCGAAGTCGTCCGCGGACATCCGCCCGGCGTTCAGGTCCTGCGTGAACCGCCACACCGCCGTACCGGAGCCGATGTCGCAGCCGCGGAATTTACCGTTCAACATAGGACCGCCGGTCACGACGATCGTCGGCAGGTCGACGCTGGCGGCGCCCATGATCGAGCCCGGCGTGGTCTTGTCACAGCCGGTCAGCAGGACGACGCCGTCGATCGGGTTGCCGCGCAGCGACTCCTCGACGTCCATGCTGAGCAGGTTCCGGAACAGCATCGCGGTCGGCCGCAGCAGCGTCTCGCCGAGCGACATCACCGGGAACTCCACCGGGAAACCGCCGGCCTGCCAGACGCCGCGCTTCACCGACTCGGCGAGCCGCCGCAGGTGCGCGTTGCACGGGGTGAGCTCGGACCAGGTGTTGCAGATCCCGATCACCGGGCGGCCGTCGAACACCTCCTCGGTGAAGCCCTGCGACTTCATCCAGGACCGGTGGATGAACCCGTTGCGGCCCTTCTCCCCGAACCAGTGGTCGAAGCTCCGCCGGCCGATCGGCTGGTCCGGCTCGTCAACGGTCGGCTCGTCACTCATCGCGTCACCTCGTCTGTGGTCACGGTTCCGTTCACCCGACGGGTGATTCCGGCCGGGTTCGAGTCCTTGAGTACGTCGGGAAGCACCGCGTCGGGGGCGTCCTGGTACGCGACCGGGCGCTGGAACCGGCGGGCCGCGGTGACGCCGACGCTGGTGTGGATCGACCCCACCGTGGAGGGGAACGGGCCGCCGTGGTGCTGGGCCCAGGAAACCGCCACGCCGGTGGGCCAGCCGTTCCACAGCACGCGGCCGGCTCTTGCCGTTAGTTTCGGCAGGAGTTCACGAGCCAGGTCGGCATCCGAGTCCTCGGCGTGGAGCGTCGCGGTGAGGTTGCCGTCGAATGCTTCGATCGCCTTGGCCAGCTCGTCCGGACCGTTGTACTCGACAACGATCGAGACCGGGCCGAAGCACTCCTCGAGGATCTCGTCCCGGCGGGCGAGGAGTTCGGGGACGGTGGTCTGCAGCAGGGTCGCGGCCGGGGTGCCGGCGGCGCCGCTCGCGGTGGCGGTCGACCAGACGCGCACCCCGTCCACCTTCTCCAGGCGGTCGAGGCCCGACGTGAAGCCGTCCTTGATGCGGTCGTTCAGCATCGGGGCCTGCGCGACGCCGCCGACAGCCTCGACGAGCTGGTCCTGCAGGCCGTGGCCGGACGGGAGGAACAGCAGGCCGGGCTTGGTGCAGAACTGGCCGACGCCGAGCGTGAACGAGCCGACGTACCCGGTGGCGATGTCGTTGCCGCGGGCATCGACAGCGGCCTGGGTGACGAAGACCGGGTTGAGGCTGCCGAGCTCGCCGTAGAACGGGATCGGCTCCGGGCGGGTGACCGCGATCTCGTGCAGCGCCTTGCCGGCCGGTACCGAACCGGTGAAGCCGGCGGCGGTGATCCGCGGGTCCTTGAGCGCGGTGACGCCGACGTCGAAGCCCGCGATCAGGCCGAAGGTGCCGTCGGGGGCGCCGGCCTTCTGCAGTGCCTCGATCATCACCTCGGCGGTGCGGGCGGAGAGTTCCGGGTGGCCGGGGTGGGCCTTGACGATCACCGGGCAGCCGGCCGCGAGGGCGGACGCGGTGTCGCCGCCGCAGACGCTGAACGCGAACGGGAAGTTGCTGGCGGCAAACACCAGGACGGGGCCGAGCGGGACGAGCACGCGACGCAGGTCGGGGCGCGGGACCGGCTTTGCCTGCGGGTCCTTGGTGTCGATGGTGACTTCGAGGAGCGAGCCTTCTTGGAGGGCGTCCGCGAACATCCGCAGCTGCCCGCTACTGCGAGCGACCTCACCGGTCAGCCGCGCCTCGGGGAGAGAACTCTCGCGCATCGCAATCGGCACCAACTCCCCAGCCGCCGCATCCAAGGCATCCGCCACCGCACGAATCCACCCGGCACGCACAGCGGGCTCCGACGAGCCGAAAGCGGGGGCGGCGGCCGCAGCCGCGGCAAGCGCCTGCTCCAACTGAGCGGGGGTGGTGTCGGCCGGGGTGGGGCCGGTGGGCGCGGTGCTGCCCGGCGTGGGGGCGCCGGGGGTGGGGGTGGTTGGGGGTGGGGTCATCGGAGGCCCTCCAGGTTGTCGGTGGCGAGGTAGGTGAAGGGGGCCTTGCCGGTGGTGACGGGGTTGGTGAGGGTGCCGAGGTCGTCGATGGTGATCGTGATGAGGTCGCCTTCGGCGAGGGTGAAGTCGAGTTCGGGGACGATGCCGGTGCCGGTGGCGAGGATCACCCCGTCGGGGAAGTCGTTCGGCAGGAACAGCGCGTCGATCAGATCCTTCAGCTCCCGCACGAGCTTCCCGGTGGACGTCGTACCGCTGAACACCTCCGCGTCGCCGCGCCGGATCACCAGCTTGATCCCGAGCGCCTTCGGGTCGGCGACCTCCCACACCGGGCGGATCCCGGACGCCAGCGCGCACCCGCCGGCGAACAGCTTCGCCTGCGGTACGTACAGCGGGTTCACGCCCTCGATCGACCGCGAGCTCATGTCGTTGCAGATGGTGAAGCCAATGATCTCACCGTGGCTGTTGGCAACGACCGCGAGCTCCGGCTCGGGTACGTCGTGCCCGGAGTCGGAGCGGATCCCGACCGGCTCGCCGTCGACGACGACCCGCCAGGCCGGCGCCTTCTGGAACAGCTCGGGCCGGTCGGCGGTGTAGACCTTGTCGTACACCGACTGCTCGCTGCTCTCCTCCATCCGCGCGCCGCGCGACCGCTCGTACGTCACGCCCGCGCACCACACCTCGCCGCGACCGTCGATCGGCGGCAGGAACTTCAGCCCCTCGGCAGGCACCTCCGCGCCGACCTTCCCGACCGCGGCCTGCAGCTCGTCGAGCGGCAGCCGGAGCAGTTCGGCGAAGGAGTTCAGGCCCTCGAGCGGAGCCACCGAGTCACCGGTGCGCACACCGGGTACGGGCCGGCCGTCGACCGGGGACAGATAACGGACCAAGTGCATGGACATGCCTCTCACATCGACGTACCGAGCAAACCGCGGGTGATCTGGAAACCTATGTTGCCGGAGGCAACCGCCTTGGGGACGAGTTGCCGGCTCGCGACCGCGGCGATCGTTTCCAGCCCGATCCGGGCCTGCTCGGCCGCGTCGCCGGTCGCCACCGCGTCCAGGTCGTCGCCGTACGTCGCCACCGTCTCCGAATCGTTGGAGAACTCAACGACCGGAACGAACCGCTGCGCCGACACGGTGCCGCCGGCAACATGCGCGAGGATCTGCTGTACGCCGGTCGCGCCGAACCCGGTCGCCGTCTCCATCCAGTCCGTACCGGGCATCCGCATCACGTGCCACCCCGGCGCCGCGAGCCGCTGCCCGTGCGCGACCGTCGGCCCGACCGCGTCCGCCGATCCGAACGCCGCCGGACGGAAACCGTCGTGTGCCAGCAGAGCACCACGGGACGACAGTACGACGGAACCGCCGGAGCCGACGATTTCCTGGCCGATCAACGCGAGCGCCTCGGCGGCCCGCTCCGGCAGCGGGCCGCGCGCCTCCAGGCCGACCGTGAGCGCGCCGAGGTCGCCGGCCTGCTCGACCGGAGCCGGCAGGTCGAAGCCGCCGAACCACTCCTTGACCTTGCCGCCGACCGCGTCGAGGCCACCGTCGGCCTGGATGCTCGCCCAGCCGAACCGGGCCGGGTCCGCGCCCGCCTCGACAAGTCGCGAGCGGAAGTAGTCGTTGTGCGTCTTCTCGCAGCCGTGCTCGAGGAGCAGCGCCATCCGCGTGTTCGGGTGCAGCAGGTAGCCGAGCATGATCCGCGCGAACGTCTCCTCGGAGGCGCCGCCGCTGCTGCCACAGCCCTCCGTGTGCGGGAGCGCGACCATCCGGGTCACCGCGTCACCGGCCCACTTCTCCAGCTGGGCCTGGGCCGCGATCCGCAGCGCGATCTGACCGGAGCACAGACTGGTCGGCAGGATCAGGCCGACCGCCTCGGGGACCAGCCGATGGTCGACAGTCAACAATCCGGCGATCGTGCGGCCGTCGGAGGTCAGGCCCGGGTGCGGCAGGCCGTCGAGCGGGGCGTCGCGGTCCTCGGCCGGCAGGTCGGCGAGCGTGCGCGCCATCCGCCCGTCGGTGCTGATCGAGATGCCTTCGCGCGGCCCGGTCTGCTTCCAGTTCCGCCAGATCGACACCTGGCTGTGCCCGGCGCGTTCGCCCGCGCTCTTCTCCCCCGACGCGACCCGTACGACGAGGTCGAAGGTCTCCGCGGTCAGGTCCGCCATCGACGTACCGGTCAGGTACTTGCCGGCGTCGACGTCCATCTCGGCGTGCAACCGCTCGTACCGCGCGCTGGTGGTGACGAACTTGAGCGTCGGCACGAACGGGAAGTTGGTGATCGACCCGTTGCCGGTGGTGAAGAAGATCAGGTTGCAGCCGCTGCCGATCTGCCCGGCCACCGACTCCAGGTCGTTGCCGGGGCTGTCCATGAAGATGTAGCCGTCGCCGGGCAGCGGTTCGCCGTAGTCGATGACGTGGTCGAGCCGGACCTCGCGTGGGAGTTTCCGGGCGGCGCCGATCGACTTGAGCACGATGTTGTAGAGCCCTCGGTACACGTTGCCGCCGGACGGGTTGCCCTCGGCGGTGTGCCCGTGCCAGCCGACCCGTTCCTTGAAGGACTTGATCGTGGCGAGAAAGCGTTTCGCGGTGGCGAGATCGCGGACGTTCTTCAGCACGTACGGCTCGGCGCCGATCAGCTCGTCGGTCTCCGCGAGCACCGCCGTACCGCCGTGCCGAATGAGTTCCGCGCTGACCTGACCGGCGAGCGGGTTCGCGGAAATTCCGGAGAACGCGTCACTTCCGCCGCACTGCAGGGCGATCTTGAGGTCGGCGAGCGGTACCTCGACGCGCGGCTGGGCGTCCACGACCGGCAGCCACGGCTCGATCAGCGCACCGGCGGCCGTCAGGTCGTGCTCGAAGCCGGCGCTGCGGGTGAAGTACGCGTGCGGCACCTTGATCGACGGGTAGTTGTTCTCGGCAAGGAAGTTCTTGATCGCCTCGCCGGAGACGACGTCGCCCTCGGTGTCGACGATCAGCACCGCGCCGACGTTCGGGTTCAGCGCGAAGCCGCCGAGCGTGGCGAGCAGGAAGTGCAGGTTGTTCGGTACTTCGTCCTCGCCGCCCTCGGTGTGCGCGACCGGTACGACGCCGTCGCCGGCCGCCGCGCCGTCGAAGCGCCGCGCGAGCTCGGTGACGAACCCGCTGCTGCGCGAACTCGTGGCCAGCAGTACGACGTGGTTCCGGGTGCCGGCCGGGCCCTGCTCGCGCGGGTAGCCGAGGAACGTCCCGGGCTGCTCGACGCTGGTCACCTGGGCGCCGAAGTTCAGCCCGGACTCGTCCAGCTCGAACGGGTCGAGCGGCTCGTTGGTCGCGGACGGCTCCGCGGGCAGCCCCTCCACGCCGCGGGCGCTGACCGCGGCCAGGCTGGTCGGCGTACAGACGTAGTCGCCCGGGACGAGGTCGCGGGACGCGCGCGCGAACGCGGTGTTCCACGAGGTCAGGGCCTCGCCGGTCGCGACCGGGGTGACCACGAAGCGGTGCCCTTCGAGCACGGTGTGCGGCAGCGTGACCGCCGTACCGTCCAGCTCGACCTCGGTGCCGGCCTCCAGCCGCCGGGAGGCGATCGCGACATTGTCCCCGGGCTCGGGTAGCACGCCGATCTGTTCGAACCTCACCATCGTTCGTGACTCCCCATAGCTAGGCCGGGCCGAAATCGTGCATGATGCATGATTACCAGTGTTACCCTGCCGAAACCTGACCGGTGGGGTCAAGCCCGCGACCAGAATCCGGAGACACCTGATGACCGAGCCAGTGGCGCCGGTGGACCGGCGGCTGCTCCGCCGGCAGATGCTCGCCGACGACGTGTACGAGGCCATCAAGACGATGCTGATGGACCACGTCATCCGCCCCGGAGCGCGGATCTCGATCGACGGACTGGCCCGCGAGTTCCAGGTGTCGTCGACGCCAGTCCGGGAGGCGCTCGCCCGGCTGGAGTCGGAGGGGCTGGCGGTGAAGGAGCCGCTGAAGGGGTATCGGGCGACTCCGCTGCTGTCGCTGGAGGAGTTCGACGATCTGTACCGGTTCCGGCTGTTGCTGGAGCCGTGGGCGGCTCGGCGGGCGGCCGAGTTGATCTCTCCTCAGGGTGTAGAGCAGTTGCAGACCGAGCTGGCCACCGCGGTCGAGCCGACGTCCATCGACTACGCCGGGTACAAGTCGCTGACTGTGCACGACAACCGGTTCCATTCGCTGATCGCGTCGCTGTCGGGGAGTGAGCAGGTGCGGCTGGCGTTCGAGCGGACCCACTGCCATCTGCACATCTTCCGGCTGCACTACGACCGCGACATCGGGCCCGAAGTACTCACCGAACACCGCACGCTGGTCGACGCGATCACCTCCGGCGACCCCGTCCGCGCCGAGGCCGCGATGACCCAGCACATCGAGAACTCGATGACACTGCGCCTCCGCAGAATCTACGAGTGACCCGCCGCCCGTTCCCACTCCCGATCCCGCCGGCACTGACCGCGTACATCCTCGACTTCCACTGGAACCTGGACCGCCTCCACGCCCTCGACCTCCCGGTCACCGAGCTCCCGCTCGCCACCCTGGCCCACCACCTGGACCTCCCGTTCTGGGCGTACGACGGCCCGTTCCAGATCACGCCCCGCCAGGTCGCGGCGGACCCGGTCGCCTACCACGCGCAGTACGAACGCACCCTGAGCGCCGACCTCCGCCATCCGATCGACGTCGTACACCGCCCCGACGACCGCCTCACCATCCTCGACGGCGTCCACCGCCTACTCCGAGCAGACCTCGAACACCGCGACACGATCTCCGCCCGGGTCCTCCCCTGGTCCGCAGTGGACGAAATCGCCGTACGCGAGTAGGAGTTCTCCGCACGGTTCCCACCCGACTACTTGGTGATGACGAGTGCGTCTCCGACGGGGCGTTCGCCGGTGGCGTCCGAGGGGGTGTTGAGGACGGTGCCGTTGGCAACCATTGTGGTGGAGCCGCCACCGTCGAGGTTGATGGCTTGGGTGAGGTGGAAGGACTTGGCGACCACGGCCGCTTCGGCAATGGAAAGGCCGAGGCTGTTGACGTTGCGGCCGTCGGCGGTGATGAGGACGGTGCGGCCGTGGTCGTCGACGCCGGCGATCGTGCGCGGGTTCCGCTTGTGGACCCAGCCGTAGTAGAAGCTCGGTGTCGATTGGACCATGCCGTCGGCCGCGGCGGTCACGTGGATGCGGCCGTCGCGCACCAACTCCGGTCCGCCGTTCACGATCGTCGTACGGCGGGTCAGCGGGACGGGGCGGCCGCGCTCGTCGAGGAGGGTCGAGCGGACGGCGAGCGGCTTGCCGACGTGGGCGGTGGCGAGCAGCGGGGCGACCAGGTTGCCGGTCGCCTGTACGGTACGGCCGCCGGCGGGGATCGCGCCGCCGCGCGCGGACCGGATCTCGGTGACGATCCCGCGGCGGTCCAGCACCACCTCGGCGCCGGGTCCGGTCGGGGTCGAGGCGCCGTACGACGGGTCGAAGGCGATCAGCTCGTCCGGGTCGGTACACGTCGTGTCGTGCATCGGCTTCGACGTCGGCAGGTCGTCCGCCGTACCGCCGCAGTTGCGGATCAGGCCCGGGTACCGGTTCAGCCCGTCCAGCGGGAGCTTGCCGACGGATCCACGCCAGGTGAAGCGGTCGACCGACGTACCGCTCGGGCCGAGGACGAGGGCCGGGCGGCCGTTGGTGGGTTCGCTGAGCAGGCGGCCGTCGTACACGCCGACACCGGCCGGGTCGCCGGGTGCGCCGGACTTCGGGTCGAGGACGAAGAAGCCCGCGTTCACCGCGGCGGTCGCGCCGGTCAGGGTCGCGAGCGCGCTGGTGGTCTCGCGCTTCTCGATGTCCGGGCCGTACGTCGCGTCGAGCTTGCCGCGGAACGTCTTCGGGTCGATCGTCAGCACCTGCACGTGCCACGGGCCGGTCGAGCCGGCGATGTCGTCGGGTTCGCCGTCCCAGCCGGTGTACAGGCTGGAGCCGTTCAGACCGGCCGCGATCACCTTGGTCCGCAGGGCGTCGGCCTCGGCCTTGGTCCCGAACAGGCCGACGCGGACCCGGTACCCGAGGCTGTTCTCGCCGGCGTCGGCGAGCGGCGGCGTCGGTACGTCCTCGACCCGCGGGTCCAGGCCGGCAGCGCGGAGCTCGGCGGCGGCCTTGTCCGCACCGGCCTGGTCGGAGAGCGCCGCGGCGGGCGCGTCCGGGTCCGGCGAGGACGACGGGATCGCGATCTCGACGGTCCAGCCCGCGGACGGGTCGGCCTGGCCGCGGACGATGGTCGTGAGCGTGACTCCCGGCTGCAGCGTGCGGGTGTCACGGGTCTCGGTCAGGTTCGCCGGCCCGAGCGGGAGACGGGCGGTCGGCGGGGTGGCGATCGCGGTGGTGCCACCGAGGGTCAGGGAAAGGCAGAGGGCAGACAGGCCCAGGCGTCGCAGGGTCATAGGACGTTCCTACGTTCCCCCCGGGTACGCCGCAACCCGACCCGAGCGTCCCGTACCTGAACATCACTCCAACGGCGCCCCGCCGTACGAGACCTCGTTGCCGTCGGCGTCGTAGAAGGTGGCATGCCGTACGCCGTTCTCGTACGTCTCCCGCACCGCCGGCTCGATCCCGCGCTCGGCGATCCCCTTCAGCGTCCCGTCGAAGTCCTCGACGAACAACGTGTGCTGCGCATGCCCCGCGTGCTCCGGAACGACCTCGACGTACAGGAACTGGTGCTCGCCCAGCTCCCACACCGCCTCGGCGTCGTTCGGCAGGAAACTCGGCGGTGCGCCCAGCAGCTTCTCGTACCAGGCGACGGCGGTCTCGTAGTCACGGACGGAGATTCCGGCGAACAGGTCCATGGGGAATGGTAACGAGCACGCATGGACGGGCGGTCCATGCGTGCTCGTCGGTCAGGCCGGGGCGTCGCCGTGGTCCGGGATCTCCAGCTGTACGCCGCCCTGGAGCGCCGACTGGTGCGCGAAGATGCCGGGCAGGGTGTAGCGCGCCGAGACCCAGGCGTTGATCGGCGGCAGGGTCTTGTCGGCGACCGCGCGGACGAAGTCGTCGGCGAGGAAGTGGTGCGAGCCCTCGTGGCCGTTGTGCAGGCCGTCGAACTCCTTCGGCAGCCGCGAGCGGTCGTGCACCGGGGAGAGCCCAGAGCGGAACGCGTCGCGCAGCGCCGGGTCGACGTTCGCCAGGTCGGCGTCGTCGCCGGTCGGCCTGGTCTCCATCAGCTGGGAGACGTCCTCGACGCCTTCCTTGTTCTGCCAGAGCGTCGTGGTGGCGAGCTGCTCGAAGCTGCCCTCGGTGCCGAACACCCGCAGCCGGGACTCGCGGATATGCGACGGGTACCCGACGCGGCGCATCTCGTTGGTCCGCATGATGCCGCCGTCGGCGAGCTTGAACAGCGCGGTCGCGTTCGAGAAGTCGTTGTTGAACTGGCTGACGTCCTTGTCGAAGACGCCGTCGCCGCGGTCGTCCTTGACGCCGATCGCCGACACGTGGGTGGCGTGCTGACCGGTCACCGACAGAACGTTGCCGACGGCATGCGTCGGGTAGAGCAGCGGCGGGAAGGAGGCGGTCTTCTTCCAGTCGTCACCGCCGGAGTACTGGTACGCCGCGTAGAACCCGAGGTCCATGTCGTGGACGTAGTCGCCCTCGGAGTAGAACACCCGGCCGAACGCGCCGTCGGCGAGCTTCTGCCGGCAGTACACCGAGGACGGGTAGTAGAAGCTGGTCTCACCCATCATGTAGGTCAGGCCGGTCTCCTTGACCAGCTCGATGATGCGGGCGATCTGGTCGGCCTCGATCGCCATCGGGACCGTGGAGTACACGTGCTTCCCGGCCTCGAGCGCCTTGATCGCCATCTCGCCGTGCAGCCAGCGCTGCGTGAAGATCGCGACCGCGTCCAGGTCCGAGTCGAGCATCTCCTCGAACGACGCGTGCGTCGTCGTGATGCCCTGCTTGGCGGCCATCTCGGCCGCCCGCTCGGGGATGACGTCGGTCAGCCGCACCTCGGACACGTCCGGGTGCGCCGACCACAACCGCAGGAACGAGGGGGCGAACTGGCCCGCTCCGACCACACCGATGCTGATTCCCATGCGGACAAGGCAACCACACATTTATGTTCCATGGAAGAACAAATTCGCACGTTGGAACATGTGATCCACGCAACCCCGCGCCCGGCGGCGGGAGGGAGGGAGGTCCGGGAGAGGAGGCGCGGATCGCCAGGCCATCACAATCGGGGTCCGCGGCCGCTGCCAGGCGGGAGGGCGGGGGGAGGACTCGATTGTGATGGGCTGGCGATCCGGTGTCAGGGCAAGTTGAGGAGGTGGGGGTTGTCGGTGGTGATGCCGTCGACGGCGAGGGACCTGGCCTGGGTGAGGGTGGGGGCGTCGGGGACTGGCCAGGCGGTGACCGAGAGGCCGGCGGCGTGTAGCTCCGCTACGGCGGTCGTGGTGAGGTCGGCGATGGCGCACATGGACCAGGTGGCGCCGGCCGCGCGGGTGCGGCGGATGACCTCGGCGACCGGTGGGGTGCGGCCGAAGATGTGGCCGGTCTCCACCTCGGGGAACAGCTCCCGGACCGCGACCAGGATCTCGGGATGGAACGACGTGACGATCGTCCGGGCCGCGAGCGCGGGGTCCGACGTCAAGGATCGAGCGAGGAGCGGTACGGCGGCGTCTGCCTTCACCTCGGCCTGGATCCGTACGTCGACGGCGGCGACCGTCTCCGCCCACGTGGGGATCCGCTCGCCGTCGCCCGCATCCAGCGCCCGCAGTTCGGCGAGGGTCAGCGAAGCGACCTCCCCTGACCCGGACGTCGTCCGGTCGACGGTCGCGTCGTGCATGATGACGAGCTCCCCGTCCGCGCTGACCCGCAGGTCGAGCTCGATCTCGTCGCACCCGTCCGCGACCGCCCGCCGGAACGAGCGCAGCGTGTTCTCCGGTTCGGTCCCGAGCGCTCCCCGGTGGCCGGTGATGATCACAGCACCTTCTCCTCGTACTGTCGTCTGACCTCGTCGCCGATCGCGTTCAACCACCTCGGGACGGCACCGGCCAACTCTTTCCCTTCACGCCGTACTCACTGAACAGCTTCTCCTGGTAGACACCCGGGCCGAACCCGTTACGCGCGGACCAGTCCCACGGGGTCCTTTCCGGCGAGGAAGGCGGCGACCGCTGCGGCGGCGATGGTGCCGGCGCGCTGGGCGGTCTGCCGGGTGGCGCCGGCCAGGTGTGGGGTCATGACGATGTTCGGCGCGGTCAGCAGTCGCGACCCCTCCGGCAGCGGTTCGGCGGGGAACACGTCGAACGCCGCGGCGCCCAACTGCCCCGACTCCAGTGCGTCCACGGTCGCGTCGTAGTCGAGCAACCCTCCGCGTGCGGTGTTCACGAGTACGGCGCCGCGCCGCATCACCGCGAGCTGTTCGGCGCCGATCATGCCGCGGGTCTGATCCGTGAGGCGTGCATGCAGGCTGACGACGTCCGAACGCCGAAGCAACTCGTGGAGATCGACGAGCTCGATGCCGTCCGGCGCCTGTTCGACGTACGGGTCCGACACCAGGACGCGGGCACCGAACGCGAGCATCACGCGGGCGACCCGCCGGCCGATCGCGCCGTACCCGATCAGGCCGACCGTCGAGCCGTCGAGCTCGCTGCCGCACTCGTCGTACGCGTAGAGGTCGGAGCGCCACTCGCCCTGCTCCAGGGTCCGCTGCAACCGCGGAAGGTTGCGCAGGGCACCCATCATCAACGCGACAGCGTGTTCCGCGGCCGCGACCGCGTTCCGGCCCGGTGTCGAGGCGACCGCGATCCCCCGTTGGGCTGCCACGGCGACGTTCACGTTCACCGGGCCGCCACGGCAGACGACCAGGTACCGGAGGTCCGGCGCCGCGTCCAGCACGCGTTCGGTGAACGGCCCCATCTGCGTGACGGCGAGCTCGACGCCGGCCAGCGCCTCGATCAGCTGGTCCTCCGCGTCACTCGCCTCGTCCACCTCGGCCACCCGCCCGTACGGCGTCAGCGGCCAGGGCAGCGTGACCTCCCGGAAGTCGAAAGCGACGTCCGGGATCGTCCGCAGCGCTGCGGCAAGCAGGTCGTTGCGGACGAAGTGGTCGCCGGCGAGCAGCGTCTTGACGGTTCTCATCGATCTCCTGTGAAGAGTGGTGCTGGGTCGGACCAGCGCGGGCGGGCCGCCTCGATCCGGCGGAGGTAGTGCCTGTAGCCCTCGGCGTAGAACGCGGCGCGGGCCGGATCCGGGTCGACCTGGCGGGTCTCGGCGATCCATTCCGCGCCGGCGCTGTCCGGATCCGTCGCGCGGCGGGCGCAGATCACCGCGCCACGGGCAGCGACCTGTTCGGCCTCGGCGGTGTGCAGAGGCGCGTTCAGTACGTCCGCGAGGATCTGGGTCCACTCGCTGCTCCGGGCGCCACCGCCGCACATCGTCACGCGACCGGTCCAGCCGGCCGCTTCGAGGCAGTGCCGGGCGGCGTACGCGATGCCCTCGCAGGTGGCGCGGACCAGGTCGGCCGTCGTCGTCGCGAGCGAGACGCCGTCGATCGAGCCGCGGGCGCGGGTGTCGATGAACGGGGCGCGCTCGCCGGCTTCCGACAGGTACGGCAGGACCGTCACGCCGGCTGCGCCGGGTGTGCTGTCCGCGAGCAGCTGCGGCAGTTGATCGGTGGTCACGCCAACGAGTGCGAGTATGCGGTCGAGTGCCGCCGTACCGACCATCGCCGGCATCGCGCGCAACCAGACGCCGGGCGTCCAGGTGCCGAGGAAGAGGCCCGCGGGCTCGCCATCGACCGGGAGATCACGGGTGACGACCTGGCAGGCCAACGTTGTACCGACGGTCAGCAAGGCGTCGCCCACCTCGGTCACGCCGGCCCCCGCGGCCGCCGCCGGCAGGTCGTACGGCCCTGCGGAAACCCGCGTCCCCGCCACCATCCCACTCGCGTCGTCCCGCAACTCCCCGACCGGCCCGGCCGCTTCGACAGGCGCCAGCAGATGCCGCACCCCCGCCAACCCCGTGGCTGTCAACGCCTCCTCGTCATACTCCCCAGTCCTGGGATCAAGGAACGGGGCCGACGCATCGGAAACATCCGTCGCCCGTACGCCGGTCAACGCCTGCATCACCACGTCCTTGCAGTACGCCGCCGTACTCGCCGTCTCGACCACCTCCGGCTCCTCCGCGAGCACCGCCGCGAGCAACGGCCCCGAAGCCCCGGGGAACATCCGGTTTCCGGAACGTCGGAACACGTGTTCCGAGACCCCGTCCGCGGTCCACCGCTCGAGGATCGGGCTGCTCCGCGCGTCCAGCCAGGAGATCGCCGGGCGCACCGGCGTACCGTCGGAGTCGACCAGCCACAAACCGTCACCTTGCGCGGTGATCGCCAGTACGCCGGGGCGGGCGCCAACAGACGCCGCGAGTTCGCGGACCACCTCGTTGACCGAAGCAACTATCTCGGCAGTCTCGTGTTCGAATCGCCCAGTACTGCGGTGCACGAGCCTGGTCGGTCGCGAGGCCACGGCGAGTGGGCGGCCGGCGTTGTCGAACGCGACGGCCTTCGTGACGGTGGTGCCTACGTCGACGCCGACGTCCATGTAGTCCCCTCCTAGAGTTCGGCGACCTCCACGGTCGCGCCGTGGTCGCGCAGTGCGTCGATCAGGTCCTTCGGAGTCTTCTCGTCGACGATCACGATGTCGAATTCGGCCAGCGGCGCGAGCCGGTGCAGAGCGGTGCGTTGCAGTTTGCCGTGGTCGACCATCAGCACCTTGGTCCTCGCCGAGCGCAGCATCGCCCGCTTCACCAGCACGATCTCCTCCTCCTGGTGAAAGGCGTGCGTCGGCGACACCGCGGAGACCGAGCAGAACAGCAGGTCGGTGTGCAGCGCCTCGACCGCCTCCGCGCACGGCATCCCGCCGAACGAGTCGTGGGTCGCGGAGTAGATCCCACCGAGCGCGAGCAGCGTGATGTCACGGAGCTGAGCCAGCTTGGTGATCGCGGGCAGGAAGTTCGTTGCCACGGTCAACGGTGTGATGTCCTCGAACAGGTCCACCAGCGCCAGCGCACTGGTCGAGTCGTCGAGCATCACCGACTTCCCCGGCTCGATCATCGTCCGCGCGTGCCGGGCGATCGCGAGCTTCTCCGCGTGCGCGGTGTTCAGCCGGTACGCGACGTTGCTCTCGAAGACGCTGGTCGGCTGCGCGCTGACCCCGCCGCGGTACTTGCGGACCACGCCCTGCCGCTCGAGCTCGTCCAGGTCGCGGTGCACGGTCATCACACTCACGCCGAACGCCTCGACCAGGTCGTTCGCCGACACCGAGCCGTGCTTCACGACGTACGCCGCGATCTCGGCCTGGCGGCGCGCGGGACGGCTCAGCTCGGCGGTGTCGCCGTCGACATCCGATGTCATGCCAGGGTCTCCAAACGTAGCGGAGGAACGTTGTACGCCTCGAGACCCACTGTGCCGTCCTGCCACCGGAAACGCACCAGCGCCGCGGGACCGAGCGCAGGTAGCAGTCTGCGGTAGTCGTTCAGCCGCAGCCCCAGCACCCTGCACACGAGCAGCCGGATCAGTGTGTTGTGCGCGACCGCGAACACCTTCTGTCCCTGGTGCCGGCGCCCGATCTCGCCGAAGACCTCGTGCACCCGGTCGGCCGCCGCGACCGGATCCTCGCCGCCCGGGAAGTGGTCGCGCACCGGGTCGAGCTCGAACGCCTTGCCAACCGCGGGCGGCAACTCGCCGAGCATCTTCCCCTCCGCGGAGCCGAAGTCGACCTCACGCAGCCGGGCGTCGAGCGTCGGCTCGAGGTCCAGCGCTTCGGCGAGCGGCGCGATCGTCTGCCGTGCCCGGAGCATCGGCGAACACCACAACACGTCCGGCGCGTCGTCGAGCGCCCAGTCCTTGAGGAGTTGCGCCTGCTGGACGCCGACCTCGTCGATCGGGAGATCCGTGGACCCGGTGTACCGGTTGCCGTGGTGCCATTCGGTCCGGCCGTGGCGGGCCAGCACGATCGTCGTCCTCATCCCCGGTACCCCCGGCGGTCGAGCTCCGCGACGAAGTCGCCGTACAGCTCGTCGAGTCGTTCCCCGCGCGGCTCGAGCACGCGGTCGACCCGCACCATGCGGCGCGCCGTACCGGCAAGATCTGTGCCACCGGACGCAGCGAGGATCGCCATCCCGTACGCCGGATCCGGCACGGCCGGGAGTTCGACCGGTACGCCGAGAACGTCGGCGCGCAGCTGATTCCAGTACCCGCTGCGGGTCGCTCCGCCGGTGAGCGACACCGAACGGACCGGGTCCGCGCCCAGCCTCTCCAGGTGCTCGAACGCGAGCCGCTCGACGAACGCGACCCCTTGCAGCACAGCTGAATACGTATACATAACGTCAGGCGTACTCCCGAGCGTGAACCGCTCCGCCTGCGGCGCCACGAACGGGAACCGCTCACCGGTCTTGGTCAGCGGGTAGATGACAGCGTCGACCGGGTACGCCGCGTGATCCAGAGCGTCGAGGTCGGCGCCGGGCAGGAGCTCGGTGAATACGCCGGCGCCGGAGCTGGACGCGCCGCCGGGAAGCCAGCCGCCGTCCGGGTGGCGATGGCTGTAGACCGCGCCGGTCGGGTCGGCGATCAGGTCGGCGCTGACGCCTTTGAGGACCAGCGTCGTACCGAGGACCGAGTTCCAGGCGCCGGGGGCGAGCGCGCCGGCGGCGATCTGGGCGGCGCAGCCGTCGGTCATGCCGGCGTAGACCGGGATGTCGTCGGGGGTGCGGCCGAGTTCGGCGCCGGGGCGGACGACCTCGGGGAACGCTTCGAGCGGCAGGCCGAGCTTGCCGAACGCGGCCGCCGGCCACGACTCGGCGACCAGGTCGTAGCCGGACTTGAGGGCGTGGCTGGTGTCGGTCGCGACCGGGTGGCCGACGAGATGGGCCGCGACGACGTCGGCACTGTGCGCGACGCGGCGGTCGGTGAGGTCCAGGTCAAGGATCTTCGGCAGCGCCCAGGTCGGCTGCATGCTGGTCGCCCAGCGGTCCGGGTCCGCGTCGACGATCTGCGCGCGGCGCGCGGCCGCGCGGGCGTCGTCGTACATCAGGGCCGGGGTGACCGGCCGGCCGGAGCGGTCGGTGAGCAGGAAGGTGCCGGAGGTGGAACAGATGGCGATACCGTCGACGTCACGGAGGCCGACCTCGGCGAGGACCGCGTCGACGGCGGTCAGCCACTCCCGCGGATCCTGCTCGTGCCGGACGCCGTCGCGGTGGCTGGTGAGCGGTCGCGCCGCCCGGGACAGCACCCGCCCCTTGGCATCGGCCAGCACGGCCCGCACACTTTGCGTGCCGAGGTCGAGCCCGATCCAGGCCACGTACCGCCTCCAGGGTGAGTGTTATCTGCGCTGGTAACATCACACCAGATCGCGATAAGAGTATGCCAGTCCCCTGGCCGAAGGCGGACACAGGTCGGCTCCCGGACGCCGAGGCGCACGGGAGCCGAAGGTTCTTGGTGGTCGATCAGGAATGCATCAGGAGCAGGCCCGGGTCGACGGTCGCGAGCTCGAGGCGGCCGGCATCGACGGCGCCGTACGCGCCGATCGGGCCACTGCTGCGCCGGCCGTTGCGGTTCAGCCAGAACCGCCAGCCCTTTGGAGCCTCCGGCCAGGCCGGGTCGGGTTGCCAGCCGACCGGCGGTCGCCAGCCGTCGCTCGGCGGCTCGGGCCAGTCGGGCGGTGAGTTGAACTTGTGCATAGCGGGTCCCTCCGAGTGAACAGCGATCCGCTGCCGTCGATCCATACCTGACGGATCAACGATCCGACGCACCGGAGGTCACGGACAAATCTTCGTAAAGTTTCATCCGGTGCACGGCCTCATCTCACCACCAGAACGACCCCTCGGCAACCGTTCTCTCACCAGCCGGACTGCACGTGCATCAGCACCCGCTATCCACAGCTTCTCGGCTAGTTGTCCACAGCAAGCACGCATCTATCCACAAGTGGCCGCACTTATCCACAGCCTGACCGTTGCCCGTGGCTACTCACAGGCCACGCCGATCCTAGGCTCGGGCTAGGCGACCTGGGCGGGGAGCTCGCTCAGGCGGCACGGTGCGGCGCCGGCCGCGTCGAGGGCGGCGAGCTGGGAGCAGGCGAGCGTGATCGCCTCGGCCTGCGTGCGGCAGTCGGCGTACCAGAACGGGTCGTCCGGCTGCCGGTCCTCGGCGTCGTCGATGTCGGCGTACCAGCAGTCGTGCCGGTAGTGCACGACCCGCACCTTGAGCTTCATGTGCGGTACGACGCCGGCTCCCGGGCCGTGGTTCCTGTGGTTCCTGTGCAGAGGGTTTACAACGTTGGAAGTACCCGGTACAACCGAGAGCGAGACCGGTCCGCCCCCCAGGTTTCGAGAGGTGTACGCCCATGAGACTGCTCCGTGTCGCAACCGCCGCCCTGCTACTGATCGGCGTACTCGCGCCGCCTGCACCGGCCGCGGAGATCCAGGAGAAGGCAGTGACGTCGCAGACGTTCCGCAACCCGATCAACCCGTCGGCCGATCCGTCGATGATGTTCTACAACGGCAGGTACTACGTCGCGACCACCCGCGGCGACCGGATCGGGATCTGGTCGTCCACGAGCGCCGCGACGCTGCTCGTCCAGCCCGAGCAGATCGTCTGGCGGGACTCCGACACCAGCCGGAACACGCAGATGTGGGCGCCGGCGTTCCGGCACGTCGGCGGCCGCTGGTACATCTACTACACGGCCTCCGACGGCGTGGACGCCAACCACCGGATGTACGTCCTGGAGTCGGCCGGTGACGATCCGCTCGGGCCGTACGGCTTCAAGGCGAAGATCGCCGACTTCGGCGAGTACGCGATCGACGGCGAGCCGTTCACGATCAACGGGCAGCAGTACTTCGTCTGGACCGGCCCGGGTCGCGGCCAGGGCGGCCCGGCGCAGCTGTACATCGTCCGGATGAGCAACCCGTGGACGTCGACCGGCGACCGGGTCGCGATCCCGGCCGACGGCGGGTGCAGCGAAGTACGCGAGGGCCCGACCCCGCTGTACGGCGCGACGCGGACGTTCCTGACCTACTCGACGTGCGACACCGGCAAGCCGGACTACCAGCTGTGGATGAAGAGCATCGCGAACGGCGCCGACCCGATGGTCGCGTCGAACTGGGTACAGCACGCCGGGCCGATCTTCTCCCGCAACGACGACACCGGCGTCTGGGGTCCCGGGCACCATTCGTTCTTCAAGTCGCCGGACGGCACCGAGGACTGGATCGCGTACCACGGCAAGAACACCAGTGTGTATACGTATTCATTCCGCACCACGCGGATCCAGAAGATCACCTGGAACGCGGACGGTACGCCGAACCTCGGCCGCCCGCTGGCCGCCGGCGCGACCCAGAACCTGCCGTCGGGTGACCCGGGTTCGGCGAACTACTGGATCAACGACACCGATACCGCGGTCGCCTACACCGGCGCCTGGAGCTCCGGGTCGGGCTGCGGCAACCAGTGCTTCTGGGGCAACGACCACTGGAGCTGGGAGCCGAACGCGACCGCCACGATCAGCTTCACCGGCACCCGCGTCGCGCTGCTGAGCGTCGCCGACACCGGCAACGGCATCGCGGCGATCTCGGTCGACGGCGGACCGGAGCAGCGCGTCGACTACTACAGCTCGATCCGCGTCGGCGAACAGCTCATGTACGTCAGCCCGACGCTACCCTCCGGCGCGCATACGGTCCGCGTCCGCGTCACCGGCGACAAGAACCCGGCCTCGACCAGCGCAGTCATCAGCCTGGACCGCATCGAGGTCTACTGACGTCAAGGTGCGCCGTACGGCGTCGACGGAACCCTCCCAGTGTGCTCCATCGACGCCACGGCGCACCTGCTCGTCTATCGGGACTGGGAGGGTCCGCGTTACATCAGCCTTTGAGGCCTGACGCGAAGCCGCGGATGACGTACCGCTGCAGGATCAGGAACAGCAGCAGGATCGGGAGCGCGGCCAGGATCAGACCGGCCGCGACCAGGCCGTAGTTCGAGGTGTATTGGTTGACGAAGGCAAACACCCGGACCGGCACCGTCTCGTGGCCGGAGCCGCCCAGGTACAGCAGCGGCGTGAAGAAGTCGTTCCAGATCTGCACCGCGTTCAGGATCAGCACCGTGCCGGTGATCGGTCGCAGCAGCGGGAAGATCACGTGCATGAACGCCTGCAGGTGTGACGCTCCGTCGATCAGTGCCGCGTTCGTGTAGTCGGCCGGCAGCGAGCGGATGAAGCCGGTGTAGAGGAACACCGTGAACGGGAGCTGGATCCCCGTGTAGAACAGGATCATCCCCTGGTACGTCCCGAGCAGGCCGAGGTCGTCGACCAGCTTGTACAGCGGGATCATCCCGAGCTGGAACGGCAGGATGATCCCGACCAGGAACAGGATGTAGAGACCGTAGCTCAGGCGGGTCGCCGTACGAGCCAGGAAGTACGCCGCCAGCGAACCGGCCGCGATCAGCAGGACGACACTCGCCACCGTGATCAGGGTGCTGTTCAGCAACGCCGACCCGAGCCCGGCCTCGCGCCACGCCTCGCCGAAACTGCCGACGCTCGGCGGCGACGGCAGCCCGAGCGGCTTGTTCGCGATCTGCTGCGGGTCCTTGAACGCCAGCGTGACCAGTACGTACACCGGGAAGAGGAACGCGATCGCGACCACGATCATCACGACCTCGAGCAGGAACGTCCGTGGGCGGTACTTCATGCCGTCGTCTCCCTCGACCTCAGGTACCCGATCTGCAGGAACGTGACGGCCGCGACGAAGATCGCGAGCACCAGCGCGACCGCGGTGCTGTAGCCGAACTTCCCGTAGACGAAGGCCTGCTTGTACAGCACCGTCGACAACGTGTCGGTGGCGTATCCCGGTCCGCCGTTCGTCATCGCGATGATCTGGGTGAACAACGTCAGCCCGCCGACCGTCGACAGCATCACGTTGATCGTCACGGCCGGCGCGAGCAGCGGCCAGGTGATGTGCCGGAACCGGGCGACCGTCCCGGCGCCGTCGACCATCGCGGACTCGTGCAGCTCGGCCGGTACGCCTTCGAGCCCGGCGAGGAAGATCACCATCGAGTACCCGGCGCACTGCCAGATCACCGTGAACGCGACCGACCAGAGCGCGAGCGACGGATTCCCCAGCCAGTCCTGCCGCAACCCACCGAGCCCGACCGCCCCGAGCGCGGCGTTCAGCCCCGCGTCCGGCGCCGGGTTGTAGACGAACTTCCACAGGAACGACACCATCACCGGACTCACCACAACCGGCGCGAAGAACACCAGCCGCAGCACCATCCGGCTCCGGATCCGGGTATGCACCCCGAGCGCGAGCAGCAGCCCGATCCCGTTCTGCACCACGACGATCGCCACCGTCAGCAGCAGCGTGTTCCGCAACGCCCCCAGCGACTGATCGTCCCGCACCAACTGCTTGAAGTTGGCCAGACCAACGAATGCCTTGGCACTCCCCACCCCCGACCAGTCCGTGAACGCCGACCCCGCCCCGGCAATACTCGGATACAGAACCACCAACGCATAAACAAGCCCAGCCGGCACCGCAAACCACCACGGCGGCGCAATTCGTCCTCTCATGCGCCCTTCTTGTATGCGTCGTCCATCTTTTTGAGGGCATCCTGGACGGTGGTTTTGCCGCCGAGGAGTTGCTGGACCACGGCGAAGTGCGTCGGTTGGACTTCGGCGTTCGGCCAGCGTTGGTCCATGAAGGGGACGGCCTTGTTCGCCTTCAGGAGGGGGAGGAACGACGTCAGCGCGGGGTCGACCTTCGCGTCGCCGTACAGCGGGACGCAGGAGACGGCTTCGGCCCAGGCGTTCAGGTTGTCCTGCTGGCCGCAGTACTCGAGGAAGCTCTTCGCGTCGTCGGCCTTCTTGCTCTTCGCGCTAGCGGCGATGCCGACCACCACGCCGGCCGGGATCCAGTTGTCGGCGGCAACATCCGTGGACGGGAACGGGAACATCGACAGGTCGTCCGGCGCCGGCGCCGCGGCCCGGAACGCGGACAGTACGGCGGACACCTGGACGGCCATCGCGGCCTTGCCGGTGCCGACCATCGAGGTGGCCTGCTCGTACGTCGTACCGTTCGGATTGTCGTTGAAGTACCCTTTCTTCTGCAGTTCGAGGTACTTGTCCATCGCGTCGGCCCACCCCGAGTCCGCGAACGACGCCTGGCCCGCGCTCATCTTGTCGTCGAAGTCCGGCGTCTTCGCGTAGACCGTGCCGGGGACCAGCGCGTACGGGATCAGCTGGGTGATCCACGGCGTCTGCGCGCCGAGGGCGATCGGCACGATGCCCTTCTTCTTCAGCTTCTCGCACACCGCGAGCAGCTCGGACCAGGTGGTCGGCGGCTCGACGCCCGCGGTCGCGAACGCCTTCTTGTTGTAGATCGCGCCGAGCATGCTGGAGCCCGGCGAGTAGATGTACGTCTTGCCGTCGTTCTGGAACGCGCCCTTGAACCCGGCCGGCACCTTCTGCGTCCACGACTGGCCGCTGAGGTCCGCGAGCAGCCCGGCCTTGCTGAGTTGGACCATCGACATCGCGCTGCCGCTGCCCGGATAGACCACGTGGACGTCGGGTGCGTTGCCGCCGCCGAGCTGGGTCCGGAGCGCCGTCTGCACCTGATCCGCCGGCGCGAACGACAGGTTGAAGTCGAAGCCCGAGTGCCCGGCCTTGTACGAGTCGAGCACCTTGCGCAGGCCCGGCTCCTGGTCGCCGACGCCGATCACCTTCAGCGTGCCGCCGGACGACGTACCGCCGCTGCTGCCGCCGCACGCCGCCAGCGTGCCGCCGAGCGCGGTGGCGACGGTGGCCCCGCCGGCCAGCTGCAGGAGCCGCCTACGGCTGACGGACCGATCGAGTGCCATGGTTCCTCCTGAGCGCCGAGATACCGGCCAAGGATGTGAAGTAACCGTCGAAACCTGTTACTTTTGTCACGCGGGACGCTACGTACGGCCCGGGAGGGTGTCAAGACCTCGTTGAAAGGATTCAGTCGATACCGGTGTGAAAACGACTCCGGGCCGGCCGCCGGGGTTTTGGGCCGCCGCCTCGGTCGCCTGAGAAGATGGGCCCGTGCCCGCGACCGCCTTCCCGCAACCGGCCGGTACGACGCGCGTCGTACCGCGGCCCGGCGAGTCCGTGACGCCCACGAGCGGACCGGTGCAGGTGTGAGACGAGTTCTCTTGGTCGGCCTGCTGTTGCTGGCCTCGGCCCTCGGCGTCACCGGCGGCTACTACGCCGGCGACCGCTGGGACGATCCCGAACCCACTACCACCGGCGCCGCCAACCCCCTGGGCGAGATCTCCCCCTCGCCGACTCCGTCCCAAACCCCGACAGAGCCTCCGCTCCCCGTCAAAACCCCCAGCCCGAGCAACCTGGACCCGCTCCAGCCCGGCCTGGACTACGCGAACCGCACCTTCACGGTCCACCCCGACCCCGACCAGCCCGTTCAGCTCTCGGTCAAGGTCCCCAAGGGCTGGGGTCTGACGCGGGACCCGAAGCATCCCGACGAGGTCAAGTTCCTGGACGACCTCAAACAACGTGCGGTGCGGGTCCAATCCGTCCCAACGGCCCAGCAGAAGACCCCCGCGGAGGCGTTGTCGCAGCTCGTCATCAACCTGCGAACGAGCCAGCCGCCACAGAACGACGTACAGATCCTCGACCAGAAGCCCGGCACGATCACCGGCGACGACGGTGAGACCCGGTCGGTCGCCACGCTTACCTACACCTACATCCCGAGCGACATTCTGCGGTACGTCATCGTCCGCTTCATCGCGACCAACGGAAAGCTCGGCAACATCTCGATGAGCATCACCGGCATCCCCGCCGACGCTCCCGCCCTCGCGGAGATACTCGAGAAGGCCTCCAGCTCAGTCAGCGAGACCGGCTAGGCCCCCGGTCCGGCGATAGGCTGGGTACTCCACCGGACTTGCGGCTTTCACGGAATTGTTACCTGCGCGGTGCAACCTGAGCGGGGGCTGAGGTGTCTTTGAGTGTAGGACTGGGGGAGGTGCGTGGGTGGTGCGGAACGTGTCTCGACGTGCGTTGCTCGGCGCTGGGCTGCTCACCCTGGCCGGCGTCGGGGGCGCCGGCGGGTACGGCGCCGGTCTGTTCCTGACGGCTGAACCCAGCCAGGCCGGCACGGCCGCACCACTTCCGATGGGATCCGGCGGCGCATCGCCGTCGCCCACCGCCAGCCCGACCCCGACGCCCCGCAAGGTCACCTACGACAACTCGCCGGCGTTGAAGCCGGCCGATCTCAGCTACCGGAGCCAGACCTTCGACGTGCGAGCCGTGCTCAAGTCGCGGATCACGGTACGGGTACCGGACGGCTGGGGATTCACGCAGCCGGACCCGCCGACGATCGGGCGGTTCACCGACCCCACCGGCAAGCGATGGCTCCGGGTCGAGGGCGGCTTCACGATCAAACGCCCGCCGGCCGCCTCGATGGAGATCAGGCTCGCACAACTGAAGCGTCTCTCGGCAAACCAGATGTTCCAACTGCTCTCGCAGCGTGTGGACAAGGACTACGCCACGATCGCTTACACGTACGTGCCGCCGCCTGAGCAGTCGCCCGACGCCGTGCTGCGATACGTCATCGTGCGGTGGGTCGCGAACGACAGTGGAAACTGTGCCATCGAGATGGGTTCCACCGGGCTTCCCCAGGATCAGGATGCGTTGATGGATGTGCTGGAGCACGCTACGAGGAGCATTCAGCGCAAGGACACTCCGCTGAATTCCTAGGTCGTCAGTCGACGGGCCACACGGTGCGGAAGATGGTGGACCGGATCCGGTAGAACCTGCGGCGTACGGACTGGATCAGGGCCGGCGAAGGCCGAAGCCGTTCGGTCGGGAAACGCATGGGGACCTCTAGCTGTTGTACTTCACCGTGTCGGCGATCTCGCTGGCGCGATCCTTGCTTCCGGCCGGCACGACGACCTGAACGAGTAGCGAGCCGTTGTCCCCGTGATCGACGACCCGCTGGAGCAGCACGATATCGGTACCGAAGCACCCCTCGGAAACCCGGTCGGTGATCACGTTCTCACCATCCGTGTGCAAGTACGGCGTACCGGTGATCGTGCACTGCTTGCCGTCCGGGATCGCGAGCTTGGTCGTGGACACCCCGACGAACACGCCTGGCGTCGTACCGGTCCAGGTGTCGCCCTCGCTGACGCGGAAGGCGGGTGCGCTCGCGTTCGTACCGGGAACGGTCCAGTTGGACACCGCGCGCGAGTGTGCCCACGCCTCGGGCAGCTCGACCTGGAACCCTCCCGTGGTGACCGGGACCAGCTTGTGGCCCGCTACGTACCAGTGGCCGCCATAGCCGACGCCGCCACCGACGACCAGCGCCAGCAGGGCCGCGAGCACCCACCGGCCGGTCCGGCGCTTCTTCTTCACAGCAACGGGTGCAGGCTCTGCAACGGGTTCAGGGACCGCGACGGTCTCGGACGGTTCGTCGGCTTTGACGACCGTCGGCTGGTTCGCGTCGCTCAGCTCGGTCTGCTCCGAATCGTCCGACGCGAGCTCGATCGATTCGCGGAGGGCGAGGGGGAAGTCGTGGGTGTTTTCGTCGAGGGCGCCGATGAGTTGTTTGGTGAATGACTGGACGTCCGGCCAGCGCTGCTCGCGGTCGGGGTTCAGGGCGCGGACGATCGCGGCGTCGACCTGTTCGGGCAGTTCGAAGCCGAGGGAGCTCGGCGGCGGTGCCACCTTGACCCGGCTGGCGGCGCCGAGCCCGTCGACCTGGTGTGGGGATCGGCCGGTGAGGGCGGCGTACGCGACGGCTCCCAGCGAGTACTGGTCGGCCCGCTGGTCCAGCCGCTCCCCCAACGCCTGCTCGGGAGCGACGTACGACGGGGTCCCGCCCGGCATGGTGATCCGCGACACCTCGTCGAGCGACTTGCCCAGGCCGAGGTCGGACAGGACCGCCCGCTCGCCGTCGTCGGTGCTGCGGAACAGTACGTTGGCCGGCTTCACGTCGCGGTGCAGCAGCCCGCGCCGGTGCAGCGCCTGCAGGCCGCGGCCGACCTGGACGACCACGTCGACCGCCTCGGCCAGCGGCAGCGGCTTCTGCTTGAGGCGGTCCGCCAGCGTGCCGCGGTCGGCGTACGTGAGCACCAGGAACGGGCGGCCGTCCTCGAGTTCACCGACGTCGTGCACCTGGACGACGTGCTCGGACTCGACGCGGCGCAGGAACCGGCCCTCCTCGAGGAACCGCTTCCGGACCGAGTCGTCGTGGCCCCAGTTGTCGGCCAGCACCTTGATCGCCACCTCGGCGTCGAGCTGCTCGTCGTGCGCGAGCCAGACCGTCGCGAAACCGCCTGAGCCCAGGCGTCGGCGCACGACGTACCGACCGAGTCTGGTTGGGACCCCCATACAAGGCATTATGGGTCATTGGAGTGTCCCTTACCGGGGCCCATGGAGAGCAAAGGCGCAGATGAGCGAGAGCACCAGCCCGACGGACGACCTTGCGACCCTCGCGGAGCAGGCGCAGGCGGGCGACAAGAACGCGATGGACGACCTGCTGCGGCAGGTCTATCCGCGCGTCCTGCGGATCTGCCGGAGCGTCCTGCCGTACTCCGCCGACGCGGAGGACGCGGCCCAAGAGGCGCTGCTGAACATCGCGACCAAGATCAACACGTACTCCGGGCGCAGCAGCTTCTCCACCTGGGTGCACTCCGTCGCGGCCAACTCCGCGCGCTCGACGTACCGCAAGCTGAAGCGCTCCGCGCAGGCCGCCCACAACCCGGAGCAGATGGAGAAGCCGGACCCGCGCACCACGAGCGTGATCGCCGGCACCCGCCTGGACCTCCTGGAGGCGCTCGAGACCCTCGAGCGGGACCGTCCGCAGATGGTCACCCCGCTGGTACTGCGGGACGTGTACGGGCTGTCGTACGAGGAGATCGCCGCCGAGGTCGGCGCCCCGCTCGGCACGGTCAAGTCCCGGATCCACGACGCCCGCGAGGTCGTCCGCCCGCTGCTGCGGCCCAAGGACTGATTGCATCAACGTGCAATGCATCAGACCTGATGTGTGAGCCTGATGCAGGCATACCCTCGCGGTTATGTCCGCCCGGGGGTTGCTGCACAACGGTGATTATCTGAAGTTGCTGACCGGTCAAACGGTCAGCTCGCTGGGCTCCGCGATGAGCTCGTTCGTGTTCACGCTGCTCGGCCTGGCCATCACCGGCTCCCCGGTGCAGGCCGGTCTGGTCGGTACGGCGTCCTCGCTCGGCACCGTCCTGGTCGCGCTGCCCGGCGGCGCGCTCGCCGACCGGTGGAGCCGGCGCCGGATCCTGGTCGGGTACACGTTCCTCGGCGCGTTCCTGTTCGGCTCGGTCGCCGTCGCCGCCTGGCTCGGCCACCTGACGCTCCCGCACCTGTTGCTGGTCGGTCTGCTGAACGGCGCCGGCTACGCGCTGTTCATGCCTGCCGAGAGCGCCGCGCTGCGCGAGATCGTCGCCCCCGAGGACATCAGTACGGCGCTCGCCGCGTCGCACGGCCGGCAGAACGTGGCAGGGCTGGCCGGCGCACCGCTCGGCGGCCTGCTGTTCTCGATCGGGCGTGCCATCCCGGTCGCCGCGGACGCGATCTCGTACCTGGTGATGGCGATCATGCTGACGACGATCCGGCACCCGCTGCCGGCCCCGCAGCCCGAGGGCGAGGCACCCGAGCCGATCCTGAAGGCGATCCGGTCCGGGCTGGCCTGGCTGTTCCGCCAGCGCGACCTGCGGACGATCGCGATCGCCGCGACGCTGCTCAACTTCGCCGCGAACGGCACGATCCTGGTGCTGATCCTGAGCATGCAGCAACGCGGCGTACGGCCGTCCGTGATCGGGCTGCTGGAGACCGCGATGGGGGTGGGCGGTCTGCTCGGGGCGTTCGCGGCGCCGCGGCTGCTGGCGAAGTACAGCACCGGGAAGATCACGATCCTCGGCGCCTGGGTCGTCACCGTGACGTTCGCGGCGACGGCTGCCAGCACGCTGCCCGCCGTACTGATCGTGCTGCCGGCGCTCGCCGTGTTCCTGCTGCCCGCGCTGAACTCGGGCCTGTTCGGCTACCAGATGCTGATCACCCCGAACAATCTGCAGGGCCGGGCCCAGAGCGCGTTCATGTTCATGTCGAACGGCGCAGCCCCGCTGGCGCCGTTCCTCGGCGGCGTCTTCCTCGGCACGCTCGGCGCCCGGACCGCGCTGCTGCTCTTCGGGGCGCTGCTCGCGGTGGGCGCCGTACTGCTCACCGTGAGCAGGTCGATCCGGGCGATCCCGCTGCTTTCGGACGTGGAGGCCCTCCCGTAGGCGGCGCTCGTGTGCTCAGATGGGTTCATGAAGAAGCTCATCAACGACCCTGCCGATGTTGTGAGTGAGGCGCTGCGCGGGATGGCGGCGGCGCATCCGGACCGGCTCCGGGTGGACCTGGAGAACCGGATCGTTTACCGCAAGGAGGCGCCGCGGCCCGGGAAGGTCGGGCTGATCTCCGGCGGCGGGTCCGGGCACGAGCCGATGCACGGCGGATTCGTCGGGGCCGGGATGCTGGACGCGGCCTGCGCGGGTGAGGTGTTCACGTCCCCGGTGCCGGACCAGATGATGGCCGCGACGAAGGCCGTCGACGCGGGTGCCGGCGTACTGCACATCGTCAAGAACTACACCGGCGACGTGATGAACTTCGAGATGGCCGCCGAACTGGCCGCGGCCGACGCCGGGACCGAGGTGCTGTCGGTGGTGACGAACGACGACGTCGCCGTTCAGGACAGCCTCTACACCGCGGGCCGCCGCGGCGTCGGCGTGACCGTACTGCTGGAGAAGATCGTCGGCGCCGCCGCCGAGGAGGGCCGCCCGCTGCAGGAGGTCGCGGACCTGGCGAAGCGGGTCAACGACAACGGCCGCAGCATGGGAATGGCGCTCACGTCCTGTACGGTCCCGGCCGCGGGCAAGCCGACGTTCGAGCTCGCCGAGAACGAGATGGAGGTCGGCATCGGCATCCACGGCGAGCCCGGCCGGCAGCGCCTCCCGCTGGCCCCGGCGCGCGAGATCGCCGAACTGCTCGTCGACCCGGTGGTGTCCGATCTGCCTTACACCCAAGGCGATTCGGTGATCGCGTTCATGAACGGCATGGGCGGTACGCCGCTGATCGAGCTGTACGTGATGTACAACGAGATCGCCCAGCTCCTCGACCGCGCCGGCATCACCGTCGCCCGCTCCCTGGTCGGCAACTACATCACCTCGCTCGAGATGGCCGGCTGCTCGGTCACCCTGCTCAAGGTGGACGACGAACTGGTACGCCTCTGGGACGCCCCGGTGAACACCCCCGGCCTACGGTGGGGTGCATGAGCGTCGAGAACTTCGTCAACTGGATGCAGGACGTCGCGCAGGTGCTGCACGAGAACGCGGCGTACCTGACCGAGCTGGACTCGGCGATCGGGGACGCTGACCACGGGGCCAACATGGATCGCGGGTTCCAGGCGGTCGTCGAGGTGCTGGACGGTACGTCGTTCGCATCGGCCGACGAGTTGCTGAAGAAGGCCGGGATGACGTTGGTCAGCAAGGTCGGCGGGGCCAGTGGGCCGTTGTACGGTACGTTCTTCCTGCGGTTCGGGACCGCGCTGGCCGGGGTCGACCTGACACCGGAGGCGATCGGGAAGGGGCTGCACGCCGGCGTCGAGGGTGTGCTGGCCCGCGGCAAGGCGGAGCTCGGCGACAAAACGATGTACGACGCGTGGGCGCCGGCGTTGACGGCGTACGACGATGCCGTGGCCGGCGGAGCGGAGCTCGGTACGGCGCTGACCGCCGCGGCGGAGGCGGCCGCGAAGGGGCGGGACGCGACCGTACCGCTGGTGGCACGCAAGGGGCGGGCCAGCTACCTCGGTGAACGCAGCGCCGGGCATCAGGATCCGGGGGCGACGAGTACGACGCTGATCTTGGAGTCCGCGGCGCGCACGCTCTCATGATCGGGATCGTGGTGGTGTCGCACAGCCGGGCACTGGCGGACGCGGCGGTCGGGCTCGCGGCGGAGATGGTTGCCGAGGACAAGCGTCCGGTGATCGCGGTGGCGGCGGGGCTGGACGCGACGACGTTCGGGACCGACGCGATGGCGGTCGCGGAGGCGCTCGGGGTCGCGGACAGCGCGGACGGCGTACTCGTACTGCTGGATCTCGGGTCGGCGGTGCTGAGCGCCGAGATGGCCTTGGAGTTCGTCGATCCCGCGGTCGCGGAGCATGTCCGGCTGACGAGCGCTCCGCTGGTCGAGGGGCTGGTGGCGGCCGTGGTGACGGCGTCCACGGGCGCTTCGCTGGATGCGGTTGCTGCGGAGGCGGCGCGGGGGCTGGCTGGTAAGCAGGACCATCTCGGGGACACCTTGGTGGTCGCGGAGCCGATAGTTGAGGCCGATCACACCGTTGAGGTGGTGGTCGGGAACGAGCACGGGCTGCATGCGCGGCCGGCGGCTCGGTTGGTTGGGCTGGTCAACGGGTTTGATGCTGTGGTCACGCTGACCGATCTGGACACCGGGAAGGGCCCGGTGGATGCGGGCAGTTTGAGTATGGTCGCGACGTTGAATGCGCGGCAGGGGCATCGGTTACGGGTGGGCGCCAGTGGAACGCAGGCAGCTGAGGTCCTCGCGGCCGTTGAAGAGCTTGCTGCTGACAACTTCGGTGACGAGGTCGTGGTTGCTTCCCAGTTGCCGGGTGGGTCCGGGCTGGATGTGGCGATCGGACCGGCCGTGCTTGTCGATGCTGCGGTTGATCTCACCGGTTATGTTGCTGGGGACAACGAAGATGCCCGGTTGGAGGATGCGGTTCGGGTCGCGGGCGATGAGCTGCGGGCGTTGGTTGACGGTGGCGGGATCTTCGAGGCACACCTCGCGCTGCTGAACGACCGCAAGCTGCTGGAGGACGTCCGCGCGGCGATCACGGGCGGTACGTCGGCGCCGGTCGCGTGGAAGCAGACGTACGACGGGTTGGCCGCCACCTTCGAGGCGTTGGACGACCCGTACCAGCAAGAACGCGCGCAGGACGTCCGTGCAGTGCGGGACCGCGTGCTGCGGTTGCTGGTCGGCGCCACGGAGCAGACGGCTGCCGACGGCATTCTCGTAGTGCCTGAGCTGGATGCGGCTACTGCTGCGACGGTTGATGCGACCGCGGTCGAGGGCATTGCGGTGCGGGCCGCGGGGACGACCGGGCACGGGGTGATCGTGGCGCGGTCTCGCGGGATCCCTTTGGTGACAGGGATCGGAGACGTCGCGGTACGGGCCGGGACCGTGGTCGCGTTCGACGCCCGAACGGGTGTGTTCGACACGTCACCCGACGAGGCCGCGGTGCGCGCCACGATCGCCGAGCGGCTGGACGAGCGGGCGCGGGCGATCGCTGACGCGGACGCGCCGGCCACGACCCGCGACGGCCGGACCGTCGACGTACTGGTGAATGTCGGTGTCCTGCAGGACGCCGTGGAGGTGCGGGGCGCGGACGGGTCGGGGCTGGTGCGGACCGAGGTGCTGTTCGGCGGCCGGCGTACGGCGCCGAGCGTCGACGAGCAGGCCGAGGTGTTCCTCAAGATCGCGCAGGCGCTCGGGAACAAGCCGATCACGATCCGCACATGGGACATCGGCGGCGACAAGCCGCTGCCGTTCCTCCCGCAGGAGCACGAGCCGAACCCGTTCCTCGGCGAACGCGGCCTGCGAGTGTTCCGCCGCCGGCCGGAGCTGCTCCGCGATCAGCTCGCGGCGATCCGGCGGACGGCGGCGGAGACGCCGGTACACGTGATGTTCCCGATGGTGACGACCGCCGACGAGGTCGACTGGGCGCTGCACGAGCTCGGCCCGCGGGACAACGTCGAGGTCGGCATCATGGTCGAGGTCCCGGCGGCCGCGCTCCGGGTTGCCACGCTCGCGAAGGACCTCGACTTCGTCAGCATCGGCACGAACGACCTCACGCAGTACACGACCGCGGCCGACCGTACCAACGCTGCCGTGGCACCGCTTGCGGACGGGTTGGACCCCGCGGTGCTCCAGCTGATCGATCACGTCGTCCGTACGGCGGGCGTACGCGTGGCCGTTTGCGGTGACCTCGCCAGCGACCCGCAGGCCGCCGTACTGCTGGCTGCTCTCGGTGTGACCGAGTTGAGCGCCGTCGGCCCGCAGGTACCGCTGGTGAAGGCCCAGCTACGACAGGCCGACCTCAGCCAGGTCGACACTGCCGCGGCTTTGGCTGCCCGGGACGCGAGTCAGGTGCGGGGCTTGCTGTAGTAGCGAAGCTCGACCAGGTTGAAGCCTGAGGTGCGCTCCGCCTTCGCGGGGAGGGTGTAGGACTGCCCGGGCTCCAGGTAGGTCACGTCTGGGCTCGACAGGTCCAGGTCGACGACAAGAGCGGGGTAGGCGCCCGTACGCCACGTGTAGGACTCCCCTGCCTCAGGAGTGACGTGCTGCACGCGTACGTCGTCCTCGTCGACCACGACCTTCGTCGGAATCTCGCCGGTCTGCTCGAAGCCCGCAGCAGCTGTGTCAACCGCGGCGTACGGCTCGCCCGAGGCCTCTTCGCCGAGGTCGAGCACCTCGATGAGGCGGTTGAGGTAGAGCGCGTCGCCGTCGTTGGTGAGCATGTGCACCGGCGACACGGGCCGGTAGACCGACCCGCCGACGGTCTCGCTCAGGTGGCGGGCAGGGCTGCCGTCCAGCCAGTCCATGTGACACGGCGACGTCGACAGGCACAGGACGACGTACGGGTTGTGGTGCAGGTGCCAGCCCTGCGCCGTACCGGGCTGCAGCTCCACCTCCCAGACACGCACCCGTGAGTTCTTCAGCAGCACGCGGGTGCCGATCTCACCGAGCACGACCTCGGTGCCGTCCGGTGCGGTGACAGTTGTGCCAGCGGTCATGCGTTCTCCTCGATCGGTCGTTCCATCGCGACGCCGGGGAGCAGGGTCCCATCCGGCATCGGTAGCTGGGCGTCCTCCACCTCGGTGAAGCCGTAGGCCTTGTAGAGCGGTACGCCGGGCAGCGTCGCCATCAGGGCGAGCCGGGTGAACCCCTCCGCGCGAGCAGCCTCGGTACAGGCGGTAAGAATCGCCCGCCCGAGCCCGCGGCGGGTCCAGTCCGCCCGTACGAACATGGCCCGGATCCTGGCCGGCTCGGTCGCCGGATTGAGCAGCCGGGTGTCGGCTCCCGCCGTACTGGCGTTGAACAGCTTGTTCCGCCGGCTCCACCCGCCGCATGCGACGACCTCTCCGGCCGCCTCCAGCACGTAGTAGGTGCCGTCGTCGATCAGGGCGGTGTCCAGCGTGGTGATGTGCTCGGCCGCACTGGCCGTCTGCGCGGCGTCGTAGTACGCCGGAAACTGTGTCTCCACCGCCGACCGGGCCAGCGCGGCCACCGCAGGCCCATCCCCCACCACAGCCAACCGCAACACAGGCTCCACGCCCACAGACTATCTGTGGTTCTTGACCCACTTGCGGTACACCAGGAACATCCGCCAGCCCACGATGAGCCCGGCGAGACCCGCCATCGTCAGCGGAGCGTGCGCGACGATCAGCACGCCCACGAACACCACCCCGACTGCGAGCTCCTTCACGAACCTCACCACCAACTGCCGCTCCGCCGCGGGCGGCCGTGCGGCGAGCGACACCTCGGGCGTCGGCGACCCGCTGGGCAGGGGCCCGTCCAGATCCGGCATCGGCAGGCCGTCGAAGACCGCCTTCAGGTCGCGGCGGGTCTGTGCCGTCGTGACGAACAGGTTGATGCGTCGGGACAACTCCGCCTGGTCGATGGTCCCGGCCGTGTACAGGTCGGTCAGGGCGACCGCGCACCGCTGCCGGTCGTCGCTGGTCAGCGGGGTGCTCCGGTTCTGGCGCTGCACAGGAGGGCGGCGCTTGGGGCGGGCGCCGACCAGTTCGTACTCAGCGGGTCCGATGTCCTGTGGGCGACGGACGATGGTCGAGGTACGCAGCAGGTGGTCCAGGACTCCCTGGATCTCGTCCGGTTCCGCGCCGGTCCGTCGCACCAGCTCGTCGCGGCTCTTCCGCCCGTGGCCCAGCGCCCGCAGGACCATACGCTCTAACTCTTCAGGTGTCATCCGCTCCGGCGAGCTATCGAGCGCACCCTCGCTCAAGGCCCCGGCCAGCAGGCCGCCAAGCGCCCTGCCGATGGCCCTGGAGGGAGAGTCCAGCATCTCGGCGACCAGCTTCAAGCGGACGGCACCGGCCCCGGTCAGCTCGTACTCGGCCGGCATGCCCCGCTGGGTCAGGCGCGCGACGGACCCGTCCTCGACCAGCTCGTCCAGAGCGGACTGCGCTGTGTCGTCGGTGGCGCCGGTGCGGCGTACCAGCTCGGCTCGCGTGAGTGGAGCATGTCGCAGTTGCGTCAGCAGGACATGCTCCAGCATCGCGTCTATCGCCACAGTTCCCCCCTCGGCTCATTCTCGCAGAACCGGGTGGTCAGTCGAATGTCAGAAGCAGCAATCCTCCCGAGTACGTCGGACGCAGTACGGCCTCCACCCGGACGTGCTGAGCGCGTACTGGCGTGAACGACGTGCTGTTGGGCTGATCGACCGCGACGTCGTACGGCGTGGTGTTGTCGGCCGGGCGCCACGTCGCCCCGTCGAGCCACAGGACCCGCCAGGACTGCGGTACGCGGCACTGGCCCGAGCCGGTGTCGTCGTACCAGTACGCCGAGACGCTCGACAGGTCCCGTACCTCGCGCAGGTCGTACTCGATCCACTCCGTCGTCCCGCGACGGTCCCACCAGGTGAAGCGCGGAATCGACGTGTCTGCTGACGATTCCGGCGTACGGCCCGAGTCGGGCGCCTCCAGCGAGTCCCCGTCGTTCACGTGCGACGCGGTGATCCGGGTGCGGTAGAACCACTCCTCGCCCTGCGCAGACACCTGCGGGAACGACGTGACCCGCAGCCGGGCCGCCCCCATAGGTATCAGGGTCACGGTCTCCACAGGCTGCTCTGACAGTGCAGGGCTCTGCTGCAGCAGCCCTACGACGTCCTCGGTGTCCGTTTCCCACTGCGGGATCCGCTGAGCCTGTGTGGTGAGTGCCAGCGGTACGCCGTCCCGTGTGAACGGGTTGCCGCCGCCCTCCCGTCGTACGACGTCAAACGTGGCGCCTGCGACGAGCCCGTAGTTCCACGGGGATTCCGGGTACACGGAGAGCTCCGGCCAGGCCTCCGTGCCGCCGATGCGCTCGTACCGCTCGTCGATCTGCAGCGAGTACGTCAGCGGGCCGCGGTCGACGGACACCGAGTCGTGGTTGTCGTTCCAGACGCGGGTGGTCGTCCGCATCGGCAGCTTGAGCTCTACACGGTCACCCGGATGCCAGGTGCGCTCTACCTTCATCCAGTCGCCAGCAGTGCGCACCTGCTCCCCGTTGACCTTCACCGAGGCGCCATGCGCCCAGCCGGGACGCCTTAGGTACAAGGGGAATCGCACCGGACGCTGCGACTCCACCGTGAACGTAATGGTGTCCGAGAACGGGTACTCCGTGTCCTGTACGACGGACACGGTCTCGCCCGTTCCGACCGTCGCAGTCACCTTGCTGGCGGCGTACATCGACGCGGCCAGACCGTTGTCCGTAGTAGCCAGCCACAGCTCCTGCACGTAGTAGGGCCAGCCCATGCCGTAGTTGTGCGGGCAGCACCTGTACTGGTGCACGCCGTACTTGTAAGAGCCCATCGGGAACGCGTTCTGGAACTGCCCGTGCTTCGGCTGGTCGTCGAGCTGCACGCTGTTCGCACAGGTGATGTAGTGCATCACCTGCTGCTGCGGGTCGTACGACGCCGGTAGCGAGTTGAACGCGAGCTCCTCACACCTGTCCGTCCACGCGACGTCGCCCGTGAACCGGGTGAGCAGCTCGTAGCTGTGCATCAGCTCCACGATCCCGCACGTCTCGAACCCCTGCCGCGGATCACCGAACCCAGGGCGCGAGTTCTCGTCACCGGCGTACCCGCCGCCCGGGAACTGTCCGTACAGGCCCATGACCGTCGCATAGTCCCGGTACGTCGCCTCCCGGTGCTTGGCGTCCCCGGACAGCAGCCAGTACTGCAACGGCTCCCGGAAACCCTGCGCCAGGTTGACGTTATGCCAGGTGGGGATGCCGTTCACGTAGTCCGCCGACCCGTTGTGCATCTTGGTCACCAGATCGAGCAGCCACTGCTCACCGGTGCGGTTGTACAACCAGTACGCACTGTCGATGTTGTCGCCCCAGCGGAACGCACCCCACGACCGGTTGAACACCTCCGGCGGCTGCGTGTTCTGGAACCTCAGGTACTTCGTCATGAACGGAATGACCCGCTCGTCACCTGAGTACTCGTACCAGGACCGGAACGATGCCAGCAACGGCATGCCCGGCCAGAAGTCCGGGCCGTTCTCCAACGACGTCCGCAACCGGTCCGGGCCGAACCACCCGTCGGCCGCCTGCGTAGCCAGGATCCCGTCCATCCACCGTTGCGTCCTGGTCAGTACGCCGGTGTCGCCCGTAACGTAGCCGAGGTCGCCGAAGCCGCGCAGCCAGTACGGCAGCTCCTCCCATGCGCCGAGCGCCGGGTCGACCCAGCCGTTCGTGTCGTAGACCAGGAAGTCGGAGATCTCGTCGTACCGCCCGCACAGCCCGTTGACCTGCAGGTCGAGCTGCTGCGCGAGCCAGCCGCGTGGCTCGATCGCACCGGGTGGGAGCTTCTGGAACGGGACAGGGCGCAGCGGAGCATGTTGCGGGACGTAGTGCCCGCCGCGACTCGCCGGCGGGCCGGAAGGAGGGGCGGCGGTCGCGGAACTCGTCACGAGCACCGCCGCGGCCAGAGAGACACCGAGGAAGTCACGTCGGGGCAGTCCTTCGGGAGTGGGTTCGGACATGGGTGCGCCTTTCGGGTGACGGGGGCGGACATCACACCGACGGAAAAACGGCACACGTTTTCCGTCACTGACAACGTAGGTCTCAGCTAGGCTTCGACGCAAGACGGGACGACCAGGAGGATGACAGGATGAGGCCGCCGGCAGTGCGAATGGTGGATGTTGCCGCGCTCGCGGGGGTGTCCGCCGGGACGGCGTCCAAGGCGCTCAACAACACCGGCCAACTGAGCCAGGAAACCCGCGACCGGGTGCGGCAGGCGGCCGAGAAGCTCGGGTTCACCCCCGACAGCCGGGGTCGCGCGCTGTCCTCCGGCCGCACGTACACGGTCGCGCTGGTGACCACCGACAGCACCGGCCGGTTCAGCATCCCGATCATGCGCGGCGTCGAGGACGTGCTCAGCGCCGGGCAGCTCGCGACCGTGCTGTGCGACACCCGGGACGACCCGCTGCGCGAGCTGACGTACCTGCGCTCGATGGTCGCCCGCGGCGTCGACGGCTTCGTCGTCACGGGACGTCGTACCGAGCCACGGCCGCCGATCGACGTACCGCTGCCGGTCGTCTACGCGCTCGCCGCCTCCAGCGACCCCAAGGACGCCTCGGTGATCGTCGACGACGCGGGCGGCATGGCGGCCGCGATCACGCATCTGCTGAGCCTCGGCCGGCAGCGGATCGCGCACATCACCGGTCCCGTCAACCACCGCTCCGCCACGGCCCGCGCCGAGGCGGTCGTCAGCACTGCCGGCGACGCGCTCTGCGGCGAGCCGCTGTACGGCGAGTGGAGCGAGCGGTGGGGGCGCCAGGCAACGGACGTCGTACTGCGGCAGGGCCCGGACGCGATCAGCTGCGGCAGCGACCAGATCGCCCGCGGCGTCTGCGACCGCCTCCGCGAGCTCGGCCATGCCGTACCCGACGACATCGCGGTCACCGGCTACGACAACTGGTCGGTGATGGCGATGGCGAGCCGTCCGCCGCTCACCACCGTCGACCCGCGCCTCGAGGACCTCGGGCGCCGCGCGGCGACCGTGCTGCTCGAAGGAATCGCCGGCAAGCGGCACCACGGCGTACTGGAGCTCCCGGCCCGGCTGATCACCCGGGAGTCGACCCTAGGCGCCTGACTTCTTGCGTTGCTCGTCGCGCTTCGGGCGGGAGGCCCAGCGGTACGCGAAGAACACCCAGGCGAGTGCGGGCAGCCCGAAGATCGCGGCAACGATCTCCCGGCCGAACACCAGGAACAGCAGCCCGGCCAGCGCGAACGGCAACGCCATCCACACCGCACCGATGAACGCCGCCCATCGCCACTTCCCCGGTGTCCGCGGCACGGGCTTGTACAGCGACGGCGTCGGCAGGCCGGCGAAGATCGGGATCAGGTCGCCGTGCGTGACCGCGTCGTTCAGCAGGTCCACCCGCCGGTGCAGTTCGTCCTCGTCCAGCCGGCCGATCGCGAACTGCTCGGCCAGCTCGTCGGTACAGACGTGCCGCTCCTCGTCGGTGAGGCGGATGTTGACCATCCGCCGCCGCGTCGCGACCTCCCGCGCCTCCTGCCCGGCCGCCGTCGCGTACCCGATCAGGTCGCCCGGTTTCACCGGTCGCCGCTCCGCCATCCGCCTCACCTCACACTCGTCATTCAGAGTGTGCCATCCGGGTGGTCAGCTGAGGGCCGCCGGAAGTGTCGCGGTCCAGGCCTCGCGGAGTTCCGCCAGGGGGAGTTCGAACTGGTCCTGGACGTCGAGGGTGTCGCCGGTGATCACGCCGATCTTGGCATGCGGGAAGCGGCGGGCGGTGCACATGTCGGTGAACCGCACCTCCTCGGTCCGCGGTACGGCGACGATCGCGCGGCCGGCCGACTCCGCGAACAGGAACAGGAACGGGTCCAGCCCGTCCGGCGCCCACACCCGCGCGCCGATGCCGCCGCGCAGCGCCGACTCGGCCAGCGTCTGCGCGACACCGCCGTCGCTGACGTCGTGCGCCGCGTCGATCAGGCCGTCCCGCGAGGCGTTGATCAGGATGTCGGCGAGCTGCTTCTCCGCCTCCAGGTCCACCGCCGGCGGCCGCCCGCCGAGGTGCCCGTGGACGACGTGCGCCCACTCGGACCCGGACAGCTCGTCCTCCGTCGTCCCCAGCAGGTACAGCTGGTGGCCTTCCATCTCCGCGGTGAACCCGATCGGCGTCCGCCGGGTCACGTCGTCGATCACGCCCAGCACGCCCACGACCGGGGTCGGCAGGATCGGCGTCTCGCCGGTCTGGTTGTAGAACGACACGTTCCCGCCGGTGACCGGCATGCCGAGCTCCTTGCACGCGTCGACCAGCCCGCGGATCGCCTCGACGAACTGCCACATCACGGCCGGGTCCTCGGGCGAGCCGAAGTTCAGGCAGTCGGTGACCGCGACCGGCCGGGCGCCGGTGGTCGCGACGTTCCGGTACGACTCGGCCAGCGCCAGCTTCGCGCCGGTGTACGGGTCGAGCTTGGCGAACCGGCCGTTGCAGTCGGTGGACACCGCGACGCCGAGGCCGCTGGTCTCGTCGACCCGGATCATGCCGCTGTCCTCGGGCTGCGCGAGCACCGAGTTGCCGAGCACGTACCGGTCGTACTGGTCCGTCACCCAGGACTTGTCGCACAGGTTCGGCGACGCGACCAGCTTCAGCAGGGTGTCCCGCAGCTCCGCCCCGCTGCTTGCCCGCGGCAACTTCTCGGCGGCGTCCGCCTGCAGTTCGTCCTGCCACGCCGGCCGCTCGTACGGGCGGTCGTAGACGGGGCCCTCGTGCGCGACGGTCCGCGGCGGTACGTCGACCACCCGCTCGCCGTGCCAGTCGATCTCCAGCCGGTCGGTATCGGTGACCTCGCCGATCACGTCCGCCTGCACATCCCATTTGGCGCAGATCTTCAGGAATGCCTCGACGTTGTCCGGCGTCACGACCGCCATCATCCGTTCCTGCGACTCGCTCATCAGGATCTCTTCCGGCGCGAGCGACGCGTCTCGCAACGGCACCTTGTCGAGCGAGACGTGCATGCCGCCGTCACCGGCGCTGGCCAGCTCGGACGTCGCGCAGGACAGCCCCGCGCCGCCCAGGTCCTGGATGCCTTCGACGACATTCGCCTGGAAAAGTTCGAGCGTGCACTCGATCAGCAGCTTCTCCATGAACGGGTCGCCCACCTGGACGGCCGGCCGCTTGGTCGGGCCGCCGTCCGCGAACGTCTCCGACGCCAGCACGGACACGCCGCCGATCCCGTCACCGCCGGTCTTCGCGCCGTACAGGATGATCTGGTTGCCGAGGCCGGTCGCGTTCGCGAGGTGCAGGTCCTCGTGCCGCATGACGCCGATGCAGAGCGCGTTCACCAGCGGGTTCCCGGCGTACGTCGGGTCGAAGACGACCTCGCCACCGACGTTCGGCAGGCCGAGGCTGTTGCCGTAGCCGCCGACGCCGGACACGATCCCGGGCAGCACCCGCCGGGTGTCCGGCGCGTCCAGCGGTCCGAACCGCAGCGGGTCCATCACCGCGACCGGGCGGGCGCCCATCGCGAGGATGTCGCGGACGATGCCGCCGACCCCGGTAGCCGCGCCCTGGTACGGCTCGACGTACGACGGGTGATTGTGCGACTCGACCTTGAACGTGACGGCGTACCCCTCGCCGATGTCGATCACGCCGGCGTTCTCACCGATGCCGGCCAGCATCTTCCCGGCCGGGGTCTCCTGCGGGATGTCGCCGAACTTGCGCAGGTGCACCTTGGACGACTTGTACGAGCAGTGCTCGCTCCACATCACCGAGTACATGGCCAGCTCGCAGCTGGTGGGGCGCCGGCCCAGGATGTCCCGGATCCGCTGGTACTCGTCCGGCTTCAGACCGAGGTCAGCCCACGGCTGCTCGACGTCCGGCGTGCTGCTGGCGTTGCTAACGGTGTCGGTCGACACTTCAGGACTCCTGCACTAGGTGGGACTCAGGTAAAACGGTAGCTGGCTGGTGGGAAGCCAGGAGGTGGGCCACCAGGATCGGTACGGCGAACCCGGCCATGATCGCGGGCAGGGCGACGCCCGCGTCGTTCAGCAGCATGCCGACGATGCCGCACACGGACAGTGCGAGCAGCGTCGGCCGGACCATCGGGCTGCTCCGGTAGAAGTCGCGGTACGCCTGCGACGGAACCCGGTCCGGGAACACCGTGGCGAACACGCACAGCAGCACCGCGATCAGCATCGTCCAGCCGGTCGGGCCGTGGAAGAACATCACGGCCATCTGCAGCTTGCGGACGAACACGTCGTCTACGTCCCCTTGGAGCACCCGGGCGAAGAACGTCCCGAAGTGCGTGCGCTCCGCCGCCGGCCGCAGGTAGTCCAGGAACGCGACAGCCGTGACAGCCAGTACGCCGAGCACGCCGACGCTGATCAGTGCACGCAGCGAGAGGCTCCCGCGCCACGTCAGCCAGGCCATCAGCAGCACAGCCGGCGTGAGCGCCAGGATGCCGCCGAAGTCGGTGCCCCAGCCCGGTGTGCCGTCAACGATGATCGCCGCACCGCCGATGACCAGGACGGAGACCGCGGCCTGCGCCTTGCTCTTGCCGAGCAGCCTGTGCGCGGCCCACCCGGCCGTGACGAGCGCCCCGACACCCAACGCCGCGAACGTCGAGTTGCCGAAGCCGTAGAACCGCCCGCCGATCACAGGGCCGTCCGCGTACATGCTGCCGAGCTGCATGGGCGTCCCCAGTACGCCGTCAACGAGCAGCAGCAGGTACGCCGCGAGCGCGAGGCCGAAGTACGCGTACTTCTTCAAGAAGAGCTGGGCCAGGGCCGCGGACAGGACACTGATACCGATCGTCACGGCGTACAGCGAGAAACCAGGGGCGGGCCAGCGCCACCAGACGGTGGCCTGTGCCAGGAAGACCGCGATGTAGAAGCCGCCCTGGACGAGGAGCGTGAAGACGGCGGCACGGCGGGACGCGGGCGAGCGGCGTACCAGGAACCAGATCAGGGCGAGTACTTCGGCGCCGACGATCGTCAGGGCTACGTAGAACAGCACCGGGCGGGGCTGTTCGTACCGCTGGTTGGCGCCCAGACGGTCCGCGATCACGGCGGACGCGTCGGTATGGAGCTTGCCGGTGAAGTGGATCTCGCTGCCGTCCAGCGGGCTTGCGGTCTCCTCGCCTGCCGGGTCCACGGTGGCGGGAGTGCGGCCTTTCAGGATGGTCGCGGTGATGTCGGTGAGCTGGATCAGGCCGGGACGCCGGGTGCTGTCGCTTGTGAGCCAGCGCGGGCCGTTGTCCGGCGGGAGTTGCAGCGCGACCAGGGTCTGTTTGTGTGCGTTCAGGTCTTCCTGGCTGACGCCGGCCAGCAGGACCCAGCCGCCGGCGGCGCGTGCCTGCGCGACGAGGTCCGCGACCTTCTTGCGGGCTTCGGCGCGGCCTTCGCGCAGCGGCATCGCGCCCGCGTCGACGATCGCGTCACCGCAGTCCGGCTTCGCCAGCCGGGACGGGTCGAACGTGGGCTGCCAGTTGGCGACCGAGCCGTCGGTCTTCGCGAGCGCGATCGCGGCGCCCGGGCCGAAGCCGCAGATCGGGTAGCCGGTCTGGCCGAGGCGGCCGATCGGGGCGCCGGTGTGGTGCTCGGCCTGGCGGTCGACGTACGTCTGCCAGTTGTCCACCGTGCCGTTGGTCACCGCGGGCAGCTCACCGCACGGCTGGTCCGGAATGTTCCCCCAGGCCCGCGTACCGGCGCTGATCGTCAGCCAGCCGTCGATCGGGCAGGTGTGCGGGCCGGCGGTCTTCACCGAGATCGACCCCACGTGCGCCTGGTCGACCAGCGCGGTCAGCTCCGGCGACGCCTGCACGTCACTCCAGGTCAGCCCGGGAACCCCGACCACCACGACCTTCGCGAACAGACCCGAAGGTGCCGCGTCCGCCGTGCTGGTGCCGCCGATGGCTGCGGCGAGCGCCGCGACGCAGAGGAGCACCCGGCGCGCCCCCGACCAGCCCATCAGCCGGCGACGACGGCCTTCAGCACCGAGGTGAAGAAGCCCAGGCCGTCCGTGGTGGGGCCGGTGAGTGTCTCGACGGCGTGCTCCGGGTGCGGCATCAGGCCGACCACGTTGCCGCGCTCGTTGGTGATGCCCGCGATGTCGCGGTACGAGCCGTTCGGGTTGCCGAGGTACCGCGCCACCACGCGCCCCTCGCCCTCCAGCCGGTCCAGCGTCGCCTCGTCCGCGACGTACGAACCGTCCTGGTTCTTCAGCACGATCGTGATCTCGTGGTTCGCGTCGTAGTCGCTGGTCCACGCGGTGCGGTTGTTCTCGATCCGCAGCGGCTGGTCCTTGCAGATGAACTTGCGGTGGTGGTTCTTGATCAGCGCACCGGGCAGCAGGTGCGACTCGCACAGCACCTGGAAGCCGTTGCAGATCCCCAGCACCGGCATGCCCTCGCCGGCCTTCTTGATGACGGTCTCCATCACCGGCGCGAACCGGGAGATGGCACCGGCGCGCAGGTAGTCGCCGTACGAGAACCCGCCGGGCAGCACGACCGCGTCCACGCCGTGCAGATCCGCGTCGCCGTGCCAGAGCGCGACCGCCTCGGCCCCGGCCACCGCGGCCGCCCGCCGGGCGTCGGCGTCGTCCAGCGAACCGGGGAAGGTGACGACCCCGATCTTCACTGGTCCTTCTCCACGTGCAGCACGTAGTCCTCGATCACCGGGTTGGCCAGCAGGGTGTCCGCGGCCTTCCGGATCTCCGCAATGGCCTCCTCGGTCGCCTCACCGTCCAGGGTGATCTCGAAGCGCTTTCCCTGCCGCACATCGGCCACACGAGAGAAGCCGAGCCGGCCGAACGCGCCGTGCACCGCCTTGCCCTGCGGGTCGAGGATCTCGGGCTTGAGCATGACGTCGACGACAACGCGAGCCACTGACTACTCCAGGTTCGTTGCGGGGTGACGCCTGAATCCTACCGACCGCGGCGCGGAACTCCCGCATCCGGACTACTCACTCAGTACATACACGCAATGTATAGTTCTCAGCATGGCCACAGCCGAGCTCGTTCTCGGGCTGCTGTCCGGGGGGCCGGCCCACGGGTACGACGTGAAGCGCGGGCACGACGCCTGGTTCCCGGACAGCCGCCCGCTGGCGTTCGGGCAGGTGTACACGACGCTCGGCCGGCTGGAGCGGGACGGACTGGTCGAGATCGTCGACAAGACCTCCGGCGGCGGACCGGACCGGACCGTCTACGCGCTCACCGCGAAGGGCCGCGACCATCTCACGGACTGGCTGAACGACCCGGTCCCGCCGGCCTGGGGCAGCGCGGACGAGGTACTGCGCAAGCTCGTGGCCGCGATCCGTACCGGGGGCGACGCGGCCGGGTTCCTGGCCCGTCAGCGCGCCAGCCACCTGCGCCGGATCCGGGAGCTGCGCGAGACCCCGGCCGACGACGACCCGACCTCACCGCTGGTCCGCGAGTACACCGTGGCCCACCTGGACGCCGACCTGCGCTGGCTGGACAGCGCGCTGGACCGCATCGCCGAGCAGAGGGGGACTCGCTGATGAACGCTTTGGAACTGGAGAAGGTCGAGTACTCGTACCGTCGCAACAGCGCCCTCCGCGGCGTCAGCCTGCAGCTCGCGCCGGGTGAGGTCGTGGCGGTGACCGGTGCCAGCGGTTGCGGCAAGTCGACGCTCCTGCACTGCGCGGCAGGCATCCTGACGCCGGACGTCGGCGCCGTCCAGGTGGACGGGCAGGACCTGGCCGAGCTGCCGGAAACGGACCGTGCGGCCCTTCGGCGTACGAAGATCGGCATAGTGCTGCAGTTCGGACAGCTCGTGCCGGATCTGCCGCTCGTCGACAACGTGGCGCTGCCACTGTTACTGGGGGGACATGAACGTGGTGAAGCTCATGTGTCCGCGATGAACTGGCTGGAGCAGGTCGGCATCGCGGACGACGCTGACGCCGTACCTGCCGAGCTGTCCGGCGGACAGACCCAGCGGGCTGCAGTAGCGCGCGCACTGATCACGGGGCCCTCCGTAGTACTCGCAGACGAGCCGACGGGCAGCTTGGACAGCCGGGCCGGTCAGGAGCTCCTCGACGTACTGCTGCAGGCTGCCCGGTACCGCGGGGCGGCGTTGCTGATGGTGACGCACGACAACCTCGTGGCTGCGTCGGCCGACCGTGAGATCAGGCTGCGGGACGGTCTGATCCAGCACGAGGTTCAGCTCTGATGACGCTCGAGACACTGGTCCAGCTGGCACGTTCACGGACTCCTGCCGACCGCGGGCGGGTCCAGCTCGCCACGGCGGCCCTGGCACTCAGCGGGGCCGTCCTGCTTGGGGCACTGCGCATCACCCGCCTGGGCAAGAACCCGCTGAACGAAGAGGTCTACAGCAACTACATCGCCGAGCCAGGACTCCGGTCCGGCCTGATAGCGATCCTTGTCATCCTGGCCGTCCTGATCGGTGGCCTGGCAGTGCAGGCATTGCGGCTGGGTACTGCGGCCCGCGAACGGCGGCTGACCGCGCTCAGGCTCGCGGGAGCATCCAGGAAGCAGCTACGGCAGCTCACCGTGGCAGACGCGACCGTGGCCGGTCTGGCGGGCGGCCTGCTCGCGGGACCGACGTACCTGCTGCTCAGCCTGGTCTTTGGCGCCCTACCGCGGATGGCTCGAGTCCTACCGGGCGCTGAGGTGCTGGACGCGGTCCTGTGGCTCCCGGTCATCGTTCTGACCACAGCGGCCGGTGCTGTCATCGGCAGCCTGCTGCACCGCGACGGGTCGACGTACGAGCCGCAGCCCGTCGCCCGACGTCGTACGGGCCTCATCGCCGGCCCTGTGCTGCTCCTGCTGGGCCTGATCGCGGCGCCGTACCTGGGGTACGTCGCTACCACGGTCGTGCTGGCCGGTACGGCGTTGTTGTTCCTCGGCTCGTCGACGCTCTGGATCGGCTGGCTCGGACGGCGGATGCGGCGCTCGGGTGACCCGGCCGACCTGCTGGCCGGCGTCCGGCTGCTCGCGGACGGACGGCCCTCCTCGCGGATGAGCGTGCTGCTCGGCTGCTGCGGCTTCCTGATCGGCACCATGGCCAGCGGGATCGAGAGCGTGATCGTCGACCCGTACCAGATGGCGGGCAGCGGAACGTTCTACGCCACCGGGTTCGGGCTCGCGATCGTCGGGCTGCTGATCGTCGTACTCACTGCCATGGCCGCGCTGTTCGTCGGCGTCGCGGACCAACTCGTCGACCAGCGGCGGCAGTTCGCCAGCCTGACCGCGCTGGGTGTCGACCTGCCGTTCCTCCGCGTGGTCGTCCGCCGCCAACTGACCGCGGTCGCGGCACCGGCGCTCGCGGCCGGCCTACTGGTCGGCACGCTGATCGGCATCGAGCGGGTTGCCGGCGGGGCCGTCGCGGCGTTCGACCCGGTCGCTGTGATCCTCGCGGCGGTGCTGGCCGCCGGCGGCTGGCTGTTCGGCCAACTCGGCGGCACGGTCGCCGGTTTCCTGCTTCGCAACCAACTCCGGGACGCACTCGATCCCGAGAACCTGAGGGCGGCCTGATGACTCTACTTTCGGCCGGGCCTCCGGCGCCGGCGTGGTCCTGGGGCTGTGACTCCCGGTCTTCCCTCGTCGCTCCGGTCGCTTCGCTCCCTCCGCTCCTCAGTCCAGACCGGGAGGCCCCATGACCATCGAAGTTTCTGCCCAACCGGCATTGCTGCTCGGCGTACCGAACCGGATCACGCTGATCCGGACCGTGGTCGCGATGGCGGTCGCGACGTACGCGTTCCGGACCGGCGACCTGACCTGGCTGGTGGTCGGGTACTTCTCGTACTGGTTCGGCGACAGCCTCGACGGCTGGGTGGCCCGGCGCCGGAAGCCGGCTGATCATGATCCTCTGCGGCCGCCGGACCGCCGGACCCGCCGGGGGTCACGATGGGTAGTAACCCTGGCCCCTCCCCGATGTGGGCCTAGGTTCCGTGCCATCGATGGGATTGGCGCTTAGCCTCGGAGGTATGTGGGTCTGGCAACTGGCATTGGCTGTGGGCTTCGGCATCGGGTCCGCCGTCGTACTGTTCATGGACGCGGAGACGTACATCGTCGCGCTCGGCGCCACCCACGCCCTGAACCCGGTGACCGCCGCGATCGGCGTGGCGATCGGCCAGACGATCGGCAAGGTCGCGATGTTCCTGGCCGTCCGGTACCGGCCCGGTTACGCCGCCCGGAAGACCAGGAAGGAGCCGAAGCCGGTCAACCTGGACACCCGCTGGGGCCGTTTCGTGCAGCGGAACCGGGATCTCAGCAAGCGGTTGCTGGACGCAATGAGCGACAGCCGCTGGGGGGTCCCGGTCACGCTGCTGAGCGCCTTCGTCAGCGTCCCCCCGCTGTACGGCGTGGCGCTGATCGGCGGCGCCTCCCGGATGCGGACAGTGTTCTTCGCCGCCTCCGTACTGGTCGGCCGCAGCGCGCGTTTCGTCCTGCTCGCGCTCGGCGTGAGTATGTTCTAGAACTTGCGCCCGGTGAGCTGCTCGTAGGCGCCGATGTACGCCGACCGGGTCCGCTCGACGACCTCGTCGGACAGCGGCGGCGGGGCCTCGCCGGACGTCCGGTCCCAGCCGGACTCGAACTGCAGCCAGTCCCGCACGATCTGCTTGTCGTACGACGGCTGCTGCTTCCCCGGCGCCCACTCGGCGGCCGGCCAGAACCGGCTCGAGTCCGGCGTCAGCACCTCGTCGGCCAGCACGATCGTGCCGTCCGCGCGGGCGCCGAACTCGAACTTCGTGTCCGCCAGGATGATCCCGCGCTCCTCGGCCATCGCCCGGGCCCTGGTGTAGACGTCGAGGGTCGTCCGGCGCAGCGCCTCCGCGGTGCCGGCGCCGACGGTTTCCACCACGGCGTCGTACGAGACGTTCTCGTCGTGCTCGCCCAGCTCGGCCTTGGTGGCCGGGGTGAAGATCGGGGTCTCCAGCCGGGAGCCCTCGACCAGTCCGCTCGGCAGCGGGATCCCGCAGACCGCGCCGGTCGCGGTGTAGTCCAGCAGACCGGAGCCGCTCAGGTACCCGCGGGCCACGCACTCGACCGGGAACATCGCGAGCTTCTCGCACACCACGGCCCGCCCGGCGACCTCCGCCGGTACGTCGGTGGAGACGATGTGGTTCGGTACGTCGAGCTGCTCGAACCACCACAGGCTCATCGCGGTGAGCACCTTGCCCTTGTCCGGGATCGGCGTCTCCAGGATCCAGTCGAACGCACTCATCCGGTCGCTCGCGACCATCAGCAGGTCGCCGGACTCCAACGCGTACAGATCCCGGACCTTGCCGGAGTGGATGTGCTTCGCACCAGGAATCTCAGGGGCCTGCGGAAGAGTCGTCACGCGGGCGATTCTTCCACCTCGCGCGCAGCTGCGGACGCGCAGCACTCACAACCACCGCCCGGGGCCGCGGCCGAGCGTGCCCGCCCGCCGTCGCGGCGGGTTGGCACGTGGTGAAGGTCCGCTCCCTAGCGCTGCCGCAGCGCGAGCAGTTTGCCGCCGAGGGTGAATAGGCCCTCGCGGACGATGCAGATGACCGGGTTCTCGGTCTGGGCGAAGCGGCCGAGGGCGCGGGAGCGCTTCACCAGCTTGGTGGTGGCAGGGCGGCGTTCGGCGTCGTACGCGGTCAGCGCCGTCCGCAGGTCACCCTCGCGGAGGTGCCGGCCCAGGGCGCCGGCGTCCTCGATCGCGGAGCAGGCGCCGCGGCCCAGGTTCGGCGTCATCGCGTGCGCCGCGTCGCCGAGCAGCACCACCCGGCCGTGCGCGAACGGCACCAGCGGCAGGGTCAGGTCGCAGATGTCGTTCTGCAGGATCTTCTCGCTGCCCGCGATCAGCCGCGGGATCGGGTCGTGCCAGCTCTCGAACACCGTCGGCTCGCTCGTCGTCCCGGCCGGCTGGTTCGCGGTCCCGTACCAGTAGAACCGCCCGTCGATCAGCCGCGCGAACCCGAACAGTTGCCCACGGCCCCAGGTCTCCCCGCCGCCGTCGTCCAGCTCGACGTCCGCGATCCCCCGGTACGCCGTGAACCCGGAGTACCGCGGTCCGGCGTACCGCGGATACAGCGCCCCGCGCACCACGCTACGGATCCCGTCCGCGGCGACCAGGAGGTCCGCGCGCAGGTCGTCGTTCACCGTGACGCCGTCCGCGTCCTGGGCGACCGTGCGTACGTCGTACCCGGTCCGGACCGTGACCGCCGGGCCGAACTCGGCCGTGATCAGGTCGTGCAGCTGCGCGCGGTGGATCATCACCGGAAGCTCCATCCCCAGCTGCGGCGCACTGACCACCCACCGGCCGTCGGGCCTGCGCATCCCGGCGGGCTGGGACTGCACGGACGACTTCTCGACGCCCTTGACCCCGAGCTCCTCGAGCACGGCGACCGCCGACGGCCAGACCGAGATCCCGGCCCCGACCTCGCCCAGCTCCGCGGCCCGCTCCAGCACGGTGACCTGCCAGCCGCACCGTTGCAGCGCGACAGCTGCCGTCACCCCGCCGATACCCGCTCCGACCACGATCGCCGTCCTCATGTCCTCGACTCTACATCTGTAGAGTCTGACTGGGAAGTGCGAGACTGTCCGGCGTGACAGTGCCACGGGGGGCGGACCGGCAGGACGCGATCGCCGACGCCGCGATCCACCTGGTCGCCACCCGCGGGCTGCGCGGGCTCACGCACCGTGCGGTCGACACCGAGGCGGGCCTGCCGCCGGGGTCCACGTCGTACTACCTGCGGACCCGGAATGCGCTGCTGACGGCCTGCGTACGGCGGATGCTCGCGCGGGACGTCACCGGGATGCCGCCGCCCGGGGCGGACCCGATCGAGTTGATGGTCGCGATGGTCGCCGGACTCGCGCGGCAGCGACCGGACGATCTGATCGCGCGGTACGAGTTGTCGCTCGAGGCGAGCCGTCAGCCCGAGCTCCGGGCCACGATCGACGAGGGCGGGCGGCAGTTGCGGGCGATGCTGGCACAGTTGCTCGACGGGATCGGCGTACCCGATCCGGAGGCGGCGGCATGGCCGGCGGCGGCGATGATGGACGGGTTGCTGTACGACCGGGTCGCGGGAGCCGGGTCGACGCTGTCACCAGCAGCGTTCGAGGCCGGCGTACGACGCTCCGTCACCGCGCTGATCGGTGGCCTCAGAGACGGTCGGTGACCGCCACGAAGGTGAAATAGCAGACGCCGAGCAGCATGCCGACGTGGCCGAGCACGGACAGTCCCGCGCCCGAGCCCCAGGAATCACTCTGTGTGTCCTCCGAGTGCTTGCCACCGCTCGGCAGCCATCGCGTCAGCAGCAACAGTCCGACAACGGTCAGTGCCCACCAGCCGGCCAGCATCACCAGCGCGATCTCCCGCCGACCGATGGCCAGGGCAACTACCCAGCCGATCAGCGTGACGACGCCGACGATCGTGTGCAGCCGCAGCAGGATGGCCGAATACCCGTGCCGGCCCGCGCCGTGACCGGTGCCGTCGACAACAGTCCCGCCGAGCCGGACGCGCGTGATCAGTACGACGACCGCCCCGAGCGCGGTCAGGAACCAGGTGACGTTCGACCATTCCACGACCCGATCCTTACCCCACCCGGCCGTCCCGTGAACCCTCTGCGCTCTTGACACCTGTCCAGAACGACGCCCGGCGGGCCGAGTTGTCCGCTCACACCCGCCGGGCTGCCTGTCCGGAACCAACTGCCGTCAGCTGGTCCGGGTCTGTCCCTGGGTCCCCTGCTGGTTCCCGTTACCAGGCAAGGTCCCCTGCCCAGTCCCGTTCCCCTGCCCGGTCCCGTTGCCTTGCCCGGTGCCGTTGCCTTGCCCGGTGCCGTTGCCTTGCCCGAAGCCCTGGCCGGTCCCGTTGCCCTGGCGGTTCCCCGGGAAACCACCACCGGCCCCACCGAACTGGCCCTGCTGATTACTGCTCCCGTCCCACGAATGCCCCACCGCCATCCCACCCAGGAACGCCAGCACCGCGAGAATCGACCCGGCCCCAGCCAGCATCAGGTTGCTCGGCCGCTTCCGCCCAGCCTCCTGCGCCACTCCCGGCTGGACCACGCCGCCCGGCTGCTGCTGACCTGCTCCGGCCTCATGCTGCGCCGGGCCCGGCTCACCAACTGCCGGACGCGTTGCCCGCGCGGCCTGGAACTGCGCTTCCGGGGACTGCGTCATCTTCATGCTCCTGTTCCGGTGGAAAGGTCGTAGACGGTGGTGCCGCCGACGGTCTGCGACGTGAAGTTCTGGCTGACCCAGGTGGAGATGTCGCTCGTGGTCGAGTCCCCGCCGCCGCGCCCGCCGAACCCGCCCCCACCGCCGCCGATGAAGTAGTGGATCTTGCCCTGGGCAACCAGCTGCTTGAACTGGTCCAGCGTCGGCGCCGGGTCGGTGCCGTTGAAGCCGCCGATCGCCATGATCGGTTCGCCGGAAGCGATCTGCATCGGTGCGGCACCCATCGCGGTCACCGCGGCGGCCGTCCAGGTGTACCCCTTCGACCCTTGCTGCAGCAGCGTCACCAACTCACTCGAGACCCCGCTGGTCCCACCACCGCCGAGGAACCCGCCCATCCCGCCGCCGCCCATCCCGCCACCACGCTGCGTCGTACCCGTTCCAGGCTGCGTCGTACCCGTTCCAGGCTGCGTCGTACCCGTTCCAGGCTGCGTCGTACCCGTGCCAGGTTGCGTCGTGCCGGTGCCCTGGCCGGGCGGCGTACCCATCCGCCCGCCCGGGAAGCCGCCACCGCGGCCGCCGCCCATGCCGCCGAACCCGGCCGGCCTGGCGGTCGGAATCGCGCCGGAGTGCGCCGAGCTGATCGTGTCGATCGAGTACGCCGTCGGCCCGGCCAGCGCGCTGATCGTCAGCACCGCGGCCGCGGCCAGACCGGCCCGCCGGGCCGCCGTCCGGTGCAGCTTCAGCTCCGGCAGCAGCATCACCAGACCGGCCGCGAGTACGCCGGTGATCAGCACCACCCAGCGCAGCCACGGCTGCCAGGTCGGCGTGGCGTTCAGCAGGTGGAAGCTCCACCCGGCCGTCAGCAGCGCACCGCCCGCGAGAGTTGCCCGCGGCAACCACGCGGCGCGGCGCCGCCAGAGGACCGACATCGCCCCGCCGATCACGGCCGCGAAGGCGGGCGCCAGCGCGATCATGTAGTACGGGTGGATGATGCCCTGCATGTAGCTGAAGACCAGCCCGGTCACGACCAGCCAGCCGCCCCACAGCAACGCGAACGCGCGCGTCCGGTTCGTGCGCGGCGCCTTGCCCGCGGCCACGACCAGTACGACGGTGGACAGCAGCGCGGCCGGCATCAGCCAGGAGATCTGCGACCCGAACTCACCGTCGAACAGCCGCTGCAGACCGGTGGCACCACCCCAGCCGGGGTTGCCGACGCCGCCGCCGACCGAGCCGGTCTCGTTGCCGCTCAACCGGCCGAGACCGTTGTACCCGAGCGTCAGCTCGAGGATGCTGTTGTCCGACGAGCCGCCGATGTACGGCCGCGCGGACGCCGGCAGCACTTCGACGATCGCGACCCACCAGCCGGCGCTCACGACCAGCGAGACGGTCGCGAGCAGCAGGTGCAACAGCCGCTTGCCCAGCTTGGGCTTGCCGGCCACCAGGTACGCGATACCGAACGCGGGCAGGATCAGGAACGCCTGCAGCATCTTGGTCAGGAACCCGAAGCCGACCAGCGCACCGGCCAGAATCATCCAGCGCGCGGCGTACTTGGTCGAGTCGATCGCCCGCGTCACCGCCCACGCACCGGCGCAGAGCAGCAGGATCAGCAGCGCGTCCGGGTTGTTGAACCGGAACATCAGTACGGCGACCGGCGTCAGCGCGAGGATCGCCCCGGCGAGCAGGCCGGCGTTCGCGGAGAACCAGCGGCGTAGGGACACGTACACGAAGCCGACGCTCGCGACGCCCATCAGCGCCTCGGGTACGAGCATGCTCCAGCTGTTGAAGCCGAAGATCCGCCCGGACAGCCCCATCACCCACAGCGAGGCAGGGGTCTTGTCGACGGTGATGAAGCTCGACGAGTCGAACGACCCGAAGAACCAGGCCTTCCAGCTCTTCGACCCGGCCTGGACCGCGGCTGCGTAGTACTCGTTGGCGTACCCGTTCTTGGACAAGCCCCACAGGTACGCGATCGCGGTCAGCGCCAGGAGGCCGCCGTACAGGATCTTGTCCCTGCTGAGGGTGTACTGCGTCGTGATCGCGCGAGGCCTGGTTGCCTCGACGGGATCGGAGACGGTCGTCATTCAGTTGCTCCGGGTTTGATCGAGAACCGCTGGGGGTTCGAAGGCGGGCAAAGTAGGCGCGTCGTCGTCGAACACCCACGTCTGGAAGAGGCTGAACCGGACCACCGTCGCGGCCAGGTTGGCGAGGGTCAGCACGGTGACCTCCACCGCTTGGTGCGGCGTGGTGACCGCGGTGTGCAGCAGCCAGAGCGACGCGGCGGTCAGGCTCCAGCCGATGCCGAACGCGACCAGGCCGCGCAGCTGATGCCGCCAGCGGCCCTCCACGCCGGTGACACCGAACGTGAACCGCCGGTTCAGCGTGGTGTTGCCGATCGCGGTGATCAGCAGCGCCAGCAGGTTCGCCACCTGCGCCGGCATGCCCTGCCGCAGGATCAGGTAGATCAGCGCGTACGCCGCCGTACTCAGCACGCCGATCGCGCAGAAGCGCAGTACCCGCGCCGCGAACGCGGTCCGTGGATCGAGCATCCGGGGCCGTCCGTACTTCTGCCGGACCGGCTCCAGGTCGACGCGACTGCGCATCAGCCGGGCGATCCCCCGCAGGTCCTCGCCCACCGTCTTCGCGATCGCGACCCGGGAGTCCAGGTCGTCGATCCAGTCCACCGGCACCTCGTGGATCCGCAGCCCGGCCTTCTCGGCCAGCACCAGCAGCTCGGTGTCGAAGAACCAGTTGGTGTCCTCGACCAGCGGCAGCAGCTCCCGCGCGACGTCCGCGCGGATCGCCTTGAACCCGCACTGCGCGTCCGAGAAGTGCGCACTGAGCGTTGCCCGCAGCAACAGGTTGTACGAGCGCGAGATGAACTCCCGCTTCGGCCGCCGGACCACCCGGGAGCTCTTCGCCAACCGGGTGCCGATGGCAACGTCACTGTGCCCGGCGAGCAGCGGCGCGACGAGCGGCAGCAGGGCGTTCAGGTTCGTGGACAGATCGACGTCCATGTACGCGAGCACCTCGGCGGAGCTCGCGGACCAGACCTGCTTCAGCGCGCGGCCGCGGCCGGACTGCTCGAGCCGGACGATCCGGACCCCGGGCAGCTCACTCGCGAGCAGCATGCCGATCTCATATGTCGCGTCCGTACTTCCGTTGTCCGCGATGCAGACCTCGGCCGGAAACGGGAAGGCGGTGTCGAGGAACTCACGGAGCCGCCTGATGTTCGGTCCGAGGTCGTTCTCCTCGTTCTTGACGGGTACGACGATCTCGACCCGAGGCTGACCTGGAATCTCCATGCCACCGATGCTGTCCGGTGAACCTGAGTCAGCCCCTGTGTGTGGCTGGCAGTTCCCTGGCAGTTACCGGGTGCGACGAAGCCAGAGCAGGCCGAGCACAGGCAGCACCAGCGGGACGAACCCGTACCCCTGGCCGAAGTGCGACCACACGGTGGCGTCCGGGAAGTCGCCCGGTACGGCGTAGCTGAACGCGCCGATGCCGATCACGCCGACCAGCTCGACCCCGATCGCGACGGTGGCCACCTTGCGGGACACCGCCGTCGCCTTCGCCAGCGCGAACGTCGCCGCGATGTAGACGACCGCGGCAACCGCCGACAACAGATAGGCGATCGGCGCCTCGTGGAACTTGGTCGCGATCTGTACGCCGGCCCGCGCGGTCGCCGCCAGCGCGAACACGCCGTACACCGCGATCAGAATCCGCCCGGGACCGTGCTTGGTGGCTGCCGGATCGCTCAACTCAGGCCGTCCACACGTCGTGCAACCGGAGCTCGAGGATCGGGATCACCAAGCAGGCGATCGCGAGCGCGCCGGCACCCCACCGGCTGCTCTCGGCCAGCGCCCAGAACGCCCCGATCGGCAGGATGATCAGCGAGCCGATCAGGTACCCGATGAAGAACGGCCCGGACACGTGCCGGTCGGTACCGCTGAACTGCACGATCCCGACGACCAGTTGCGCGAGCAGCCCGACCTCGACGACCCCGATCGCGCCGAGCACTGGCCAGTCGATCCGCTTGTTCCGCGCGGCCAGCACGACGGCGTACACCATCGCTGCCAGCGACAGCGCGACGATGAACCAGGTCAGCGGTGCGAACACGGACTAGAGGATGTCACCCGGGGTGTAGGCGGCTGCCTCCGGGTGGCGCTTGGCGAGCTCGTCGATCTTCGCGACGACCGCGCCGACCTGGGCGACGGCCGCGCCGGTGAAGGACAGCGGCTCGCCGACGATGCCGACGATCTGCTCCTCGGTGAGGCCGAGGCGGCCGTCGGTACCGAGGCGGTGGAACAGGTCGTTCGCGGCGAGGCCCTTGCGGAGGTCGAGCGCGGTGGCGACCGCGTGCTCCTTGATCACCTCGTGGGCGGTCTCCCGGCCGACGCCGTTCTTCACGGCGGCCATCAGCACCTTGGTCGTGGTCAGGAACGGCAGGTACCGCTCCAGCTCTCGCGCGACGACGGCCGGGTACACCCCGAACTCGTCGAGCACGGTCAGGAACGTCTCGAACAGCCCGTCCAGCGCGAAGAACGCGTCCGGCAGCGCGACCCGCCGTACGACGGAACAGAAGACGTCGCCCTCGTTCCACTGGTTGCCGGCCAGCTCGCCGGCCATCGACGCGTACCCGCGGAGGATGACGGTCAGGCCGTTGACCCGCTCGCACGACCGGGTGTTCATCTTGTGCGGCATCGCCGAGGATCCGACCTGGCCCTCCTTGAACCCTTCGGTGACCAGCTCGTGCCCGGCCATCAGCCGGATCGTGGTCGCCAGGCTCGACGGACCGGCGGCCAGCTGCACCAGCGCCGAAACCACCTCGTAGTCGAGGGACCGCGGGTACACCTGCCCGACGCTGGTCAGCGCATTGTTGAACCCGAGGTGCTGAGCGATGGTCGTCTCCAGCGTGGCCAGCTTCTCCGCGTCCCCGCCGAACAGGTCCAGCATGTCCTGCGACGTACCCACCGGGCCCTTGATGCCGCGCAGCGGGTACCGCTCGATCAGCTCCTCGAGCCGCGCGATCGCGACCAGCAGCTCGTCCGCGGCCGACGCGAACCGCTTGCCCAGCGTCGTCGCCTGCGCGGCCACGTTGTGCGAACGCCCGGTCATCACCAGCGCGGCATGGTCCGCGGCCAGCTGACCGAGCCGGACGACGGTGGCCACCGCGCGGTCCCGGACCAGCTCGAGGCCGGCGCGGATCTGCAGCTGCTCCACGTTCTCGGTCAGGTCACGGCTGGTCATCCCCTTGTGGATGTGCTCGTGCCCGGCGAGCGCGCTGAACTCCTCGATCCGCGCCTTCACGTCGTGCCGCGTGACCCGCTCACGCTCGGCGATCGACCCCAGGTCCACCTGGTCGATCACCCGCTCGTAGTCCTCGACCACGCCGTCCGGAACCGGCACGCCGAGCGCGCTCTGGGCCTTCAGTACGGCGACCCAGAGCTTCCGCTCGAGCACGATCTTGTGCTCCGGCGACCACAGCTCCGCCATCGACAGACTGGCGTAGCGTGCGGCGAGAACGTTGGGAATCCGGGGTTTGGTCACGAACCCCATTCTCCCAGACGGCGACTACTTGACGGTCACCAGACTGCACAGGCGAGCACCCGACAGCGTGCAGACCTGGTACGTACCGGCCGCCAGACCCTTCGGCAGCGCCAGCGTGAACGGGCCGGTGCCGGAGTACGACGGCATCGCGATGCCCAGCTCACCGGTCATCGGGATCGCGTACGGCGCGGCCGAACCGACCTTGGCGACCAGCGTGTACAGCGACTTGTCCGGCTGCGACACCGAGGACAGCGAGAACGCTGCGCCGCGGGCCACCTTGTCGGGGAGCCCCGCCACGAACTGGGCACCGGCCGGCACCGTCGTGGTGCGCATCGCCAGCGGGCCGACGATCTTCGGCAGCTGCTGCGCGGTCGGGTGCGACTCGGCCTTCGGCGGCGCGACCGCGTTGGTCGGAACCGGGCTGCCGGCCACCGGGGCGTTGTTAGCAGCAGGGCGGAGCGTAGGGATGATGGCAACCGCCGCGACCACCGCGGCTGCTCCGATCACGGTCAGGCCGGCAGTCCGGCGGCGCTTGCGGGTCCGGGCCGCGACCAGGACCGACTCGAAGTCCCCGTTGGACTCGGCGGCGCGGCGGTCGGCCAGCGCCTGCAGGTCTTCCTGCAGCTCAGGCATGGTCGTCACTCCTCAACAGCAAAGATTCGGACAGGGCGTCCCGGGCGCGGGAAAGGCGCGACTTGACCGTGCCTTCCGCGATCCCGAGCGTGTCCGCCACCTGAGCCACGCTCAGGTCGCAGACGTAATGGAGGACGACGGCCTGGCGGGTCGGCATCGGCAGGCCGGCGAGAGCCTGCTCGAGGTCGCCCGAGTATCCGTCGGCATGGTCCGGGACGTGCTCCGCCGGCAGCCGGTGGAACAGCTGACTGACCCGGTTGCCGTCCCGGTGCCTGTTCGCCGCCAGCCGCATCGCGACCAGCCGCACCCAGGCCTCGGGAGAGTCGTACCGCGACACCTTCTCCCAGCGGGGCACCAACCGGACGAACGCCTCCTGCACCATGTCCTCGGCTTCGGCGCGCGATCCGGTCAGCAGCGAGACGACACCCACCAGCCGCGGCTGGTGGGCGCTGTAGAACTCTCGCAGCCCCTCGGTCTCCATACCCACCTACACCCCCGACCCACTGATCCGGTTCCATCGAATTCTGACCCTGTTTACAGGACACCATGAACAGATGGACAGGCTCACGCCGTACGAGGTCGCGTATCTCGTCGGCGGCGCCGGGCGCGCCGCCGTAGTGGTGTTCGTCACGCTGGCCGGCGACGGGCGGCTGGAGATCGCATACAAGCGGCAGCGGGTCAAGGCGGTCCGGACCGACTCGACGTACCCGGTCGAGGCGGCCGCGCTCGCGCTGGTCCCGGAGAGCGGTCTCACGGTGCCGGAGTTCCTCGCAGCGGTCGCGGCGACGCCGGCTGTCGCGGAGCTCGGGGCGGCGGTCCGGGCGAAGGGGCAGCTCCGGGCGCTTCGGTGGTTCAGCCGGACGTACCGCGAGCTCCGGGAGCACCCCGGCACCGGGGTACGGCGGGTTGCCGTGCTCGGCGTACCGGGGATCGAGGACGACCGGCTGCGCGAGATGCTCGCGAACCCGCTGCCCGGGATGCCGAGGGTCGATCCGTTCAGCCCGGTCCGGGACAACACGATCGACGGCTCGATCGGCCCGTCGCCCGGGGCCTGATGAGCCGGTGGGTCCCGGCGGACCGGGGTAATTGGACCCGCCGACGGAGGTCCTTCGGTGCCTGTCGGTGACGCCTGTCGCTGCCGAACACTCGGAGTACAGGCCATCCACACTCCGCGGCCCCGAAGACCGCGGGCCGAAAGGACGACATCATGCGCCGCAAGACGTTCGACGCGCTGCTCACCTCCGCCGGGCTGGTTCTCGCGATCGTCATGGTCGCCGCCGGCGCACTGCTGCTGTGGGCCCACACCTTCGTCGACAACCAGGTCCACGATCAGCTCGCCGCCCAGCAGATCTATTTCCCGAAGGCGGGCAGCGACTCGCTCAACGATCCGGCGATCAAGCCGTACCTGACGCAGTACGCCGGGCAGCAGCTGGTGAACGGCGCCCAGGCCGAGGCGTACGCCAACCACTACATCGCCGTGCACATCCAGTCGATCGGCGGCGGCAAGACGTACGCGCAGCTGTCCGCCGAGTCGATCGCCAGCCCGAACGACGCCAAGCTGGCCGGCGAGGTCCAGACCGTGTTCCGCGGTGAGACCCTGCGCGGCATGCTGCTGAACGCCTACGCGTTCTGGAAGATGGGGCAGATCGCCTTCGTCGCCGCGATCGCGGCCTTCGCGGCCGCCGGGCTGCTGCTGATCCTCTCGGTCTTCGGCTACGCCCACCTGCGCCGGGTGCCCGCCGATGCCGAGGTAATGCCGAAGCTCGCCGGCCCCACCCCGGCCACCGCCTGACTCTCACTCCTGACGTCCGAAGAAGCGTCGGTCCCCGACCCCACTTCTTCGGACGTCAGCGCGCTTAGAGGGTGATCTCGCCGCGTTCGGCCTTGAGAGCGATGTCGGTGCGGTGCTGGGAGCCCTTGATCCGGATCTGGCCGACCGCCGCGTACGCGCGCTGCCGGGCCTCGGCGAGGTCCTTGCCGACCGCGCTCACCGCGAGCACCCGCCCGCCGGACGTCACCAGCTCCTCGTCCTGGATCGCCGTACCGGCGTGGAACACCCGGACGTCGTCGTTCTCGGCCTGGTCGATCCCGGCGATCGGGTCGCCCTTGCGCGGGCTGGCCGGGTACTTCTTCGCGGCCACCACGACCGCCACCGACGACGCGTTCCGCCAGCTCAGGTCGCCCTGGTCGGCGAGCTTGCCGGTCGCGGCGGCGTACAGCAGACCGCCGAGCGGGGTCTTCAGCATCGGCAGCAGCGCCTGCGTCTCCGGGTCCCCGAAGCGGCAGTTGAACTCGATCACCCGGACACCGCGCGACGTCAGCGCGAGACCGGCGTACAGCAGGCCGCTGAACGGCGTACCGCGGTGCCGGAGCTCGTCGATCGTCGGCTGCAGCACCTTCTCGGTGATCTCGGCGACCAGATCCTCCGGTGCCCACGGCAACGGTGTGTACGCGCCCATGCCGCCGGTGTTCGGGCCTTCGTCGTTGTCGCCGAGCCGCTTGAAGTCCTGCGCCGGCTGCATCGGCAACACGGTCGTCCCGTCGGTGATCGCGAACAGCGACACCTCCGGCCCGTCGAGGTACTCCTCGATCAGCACCTGGTCGCACTCCGCCGCGTGCCGCAGCGCCTCCTCGCGGTCCGACGTCACGACGACGCCCTTCCCCGCGGCGAGCCCGTCGTCCTTCACGACGTACGGCGGCCCGAACGCGTCGATCGCCGTCGCCGCCTCCTCGGGCGTGGTGCACACGTACGCGCGGCCGGTCGGCACGCTCGCGCACGCCATCACGTCCTTCGCGAACGCCTTCGACCCCTCGATCTGCGCGGCCTCCCGGGACGGCCCGAACACCGCGATCCCGGCCTCCCGCAACGGATCCGCCAGCCCCGCGACCAGCGGCGCCTCCGGCCCTACGACGACCAGGTCCGCGTCCAGTTCCCGCGCCAGCGCGACGACCGCGTCATGGTCCTCGACGTCCACAGCCCGGCACCCGACCGTCTGCCCGTCGTACACCGGCCGCAGCGCGGCAATCCCCGGATTCCCCGGAGCCGCCACCACCAGCTCAACCTCCGCATCCTGAGCCAACGCCCAGGCCAGAGCATGCTCGCGCCCACCAGACCCGACAACCAAAACCTTCACGGGCGCCCAGCCTAGCGTGCCCCGCAGCAGAACCCGCCGACGGACGGAGGCCGGTGATCAACAGGTGAGCTAGCAGCCCCCGCGTGCTACGCAGCCGCACCGATCGCTCCGCTCCCTCCGGCACCCGGGCCAGCGACCCGGAACTATCGAACTACCACCGACGAACTGCACGCCAGCGCCCGCCAGCGAAGCCTCACGCGAGCGCCCTGCGCAACGACTTCTGGTACGGGGGCTGAACGCCGAGTCGTGGCGTTTGGCTGGTGCCCGGGACCGCGAGTCGTGGATCGAGGTCGCCGGACACGGCGCGTCGTCGACCGATTCCCACGACTCAACGAACAGGGTGCTGCGGGTCGCGGCGCGTGTGGCCTCGGACGGAAGTGGTGGGGCGCCGGGCGAGGGGCTGGGTTGGGACGTCAGCATTTGTGGAGGGTAGGCCTGGCGGGGCTTTGGTGGACCGTCCGCCAGTCGTGGACAGGTCGATCGGGCCACATGCGAGAGCACGCCATGGGTTTGTGTGGGCTCGAAGTCGGCAGCGTCGGAGGCGAGCGTTGCGATCGGTTGGCAGTTCTGCCCAGGGTCGGCGAGGCGCGAGGATGCGACCTATCAGTGCTCGCGTGGAAGGCAGCACTTCTTGTATTTGCTGGTCGAGCCGCACCAGCATGGGTCGTTGCGGCCTGGGGGCCAGCTGATCTCGGTGAGATCCGACTCCGCGAGGGAATCGCTGTAGGCCTGGACTGCGTCGCTGTCGAGCTGCTCGGTCCCGTCCACCGTGGCGAACTGCGCAAGTCCGGCGGCCGAGCCGGGAACGACAGCTAAGCGAAGTGCCCCGTGCTCCGCGCGCAGCCGGAGCTCCTGCTCTGTGGCGGCTCGATGCTCGTCCCAGGTCGCGCCGTGGTCGACGACCGGTTCGGGCCAGCGGCGGAGAGCTTCTTCATACTCACGCTGCGGCAGGAACATCAACAGCGACTCGTCTTCGAGCGACTCCTCCAGATTCTCCAGCAGCTCGTCCGCGAGCTCGTCGTGATCGTCATGCGGAAGCCCCAGCTCGTGCCGCACATCATGCCTGGCCTGAAGGAGTTCGAAGGCGAGCATCGCGACGTCGTCGTAGTTCGGGTCCGAGGGACTGGACTCGAGTTCATCTTGACGCCGGAGAACTTCGTCCAGGGCCTCGGTCAGCCACTCCTCAGCGATTTCCGCCAGCCCATTGGCCACCAGCACGTCACCGACGAGCATCGGGGCATCAGGATCCTCGATCAGTCGTGCACGCAAGGCCGAGAGCTGCGTCATCGCATCCTCGTCACGGCCGGCCTGGAACAGCGCGTCAGCGCGAATTGCCGCCGGGTGGCAAACGAAGGTGCCTTCGGATCGCTCGTAGAACTCGATTGCCCGCTCGGCAAGCGTGATCGAGGTCTCCGCATCGCCGGCGTCACAGGTGATCTCAGCCGCGACTGTCAGGGCATAGCCGAGGTCGGCCACCCTGCCTTGCTCGACGGCGTCGATCAAGGACGCTGCCAACGCGCCCGGCGTCTCGCTGTCGATCGCTTCCTCCGCGATGCGATCGATGTCTTCCGTCGACAACATTCCACTCATGCGAACACTCAATCAGTAGTGCCAGTAGTAGCGGCCGTCGGCGTTCCATTCGAGGGGGACGGTGGTGTGGTTGGTGAACGCCATGCCTTGGCCCTTCGCTAGTTCGACGGTGCGGGCTAGTTGGAGGGAGTACGGGTGTTGGTTGTCGTCCCACCATTGTTCTGACTGGGTGATGCAGGTCTGGTTGGAGAAGTAGGGGTTGGAGCAAGGGTGGGGTGGGAGCCACTTCTGGAGGTGGCGGAAGTGGACTGTGGTGGAGGCGTTGGGGGGTTTGATGGTGCCGGTGGCGTCCAGGCAGTAGGCCGTTGTGGGGATGCTCCATTTGACGTAGTGCTGGCGGCCGTTGGTGGAGGGGATCGGTTGCATATTGGTGCAGTTGGCGTCGCCGATGGTTTCGGTGGTTACGCGTTGGAGCTGGGTGAGCGGGCGGCCGGCTCCGTCGTTGTAGCCGTCCAGGAGGACCCAGTCGCCGTCGTGGATGAAGTGTTCGGCCGAGGACGGCGGCCAGGGCTTCGGGTCTCCCCACGAGATGTCGGATTCGGTGGCGGACAGTGGGGTCCAGGCCCACTGTCCGGCCGCGGTGCCGCCGGCGAAGTACTGGCCGGCGGACTTCTCGAACATCAAGGAGTACTGCGCATAGGTTTCGGGGGCGGTGGGAGAGGTCAGCAGGCCGATTACCAAAACCAGTGCTTTGATCACAGACAGCTAGGTTACCCAAGGACCTCGCGGAGCTTGGCCGCGAACTCGACCGGCTTGCCGGGCTGGCCGTACTCGTTGCCGAGGAAGCCACCGTGGCCGCTCGGGAACACCACCGGGGTGAGGCCGAGGCGCTCCGCGACCACCTTGCCGCCGCGGGCGGCCAGCTGGTTGCCGGACTCTTCGCCGACCCCGATCACGATCCGGTCCGTCACCTTCGCGAGCGCGTCGAAGTCTGGCTGGTACGACGTACAGCCGCGCAGGTTCTGCCCGAGCAGGGCGTCGTCGCGGGTTCCGTCGTCCTCGGTCGGGAGGCCGAACATCGCCGGGTCCGGCGCGGGCTGCTGGGTGTAGTCGGCCGGGATCTCGCCGTCGTACCCCACGATCGTGATGAACTTCGCCATCCCGGGACCCACGCCGTCGCGCTGGTACGTCGTGTAGATGTCCTCGACCGCGGCCGTCGCGGCCTCGTGGTCCGGGAGGATGCCGGCGAGCGGCGGCTCGTGCGGGACCACGCGCCGGATCAGGTCAGGGCGGCGGGCGGTCAGGGCCAGCGCGTTCACCGCACCACCGCTGCTCGCGAACAGGTCGACGGGGCCTACGTCCAGGTGCTCGATCAGTGCGGCGAGGTCCGAGGCGTGGTCCTCCGGTGAGAGCTCGGTCAGCTCGCCGCTGCGGACGCTCCGCTCGACGCCGCGCGGGTCGTACGTGACGACGGTCCGGTCCTCGAAGTGCGAGGCCAGCGTCGGGAATCCGCTGGCGCCCATCGGTGAGCCGATGATCAGCAGCACCGGGCGGTTCGCGAGGTCGCCGCGGACGTCGTACGTGAGCGTCGCACCTGGTACGTCGAGTGTCTGGGTCACCGGCTCCGGCATGGTCGAACTCCTCGTGCCTGCGGCCCACCCCCATTGGTCGACCTCGTGTTCGAGAGCCTAGACGCTCCCGATCACCCCCAACAGGAACCCGATCGGAACTTTCCCGGCACTTTCTGATTAGCTGGAGACATGACTGAGAAGCCAGAGATCGACTTTCCGGACGGGCCGCCGCCGGCGGATCTCGAGATCACCGACATCACCGAGGGTGACGGCGCCGAGGCCAAGGCCGGTTCCCGGGTGAACGTGCACTACGTGGGCGTCGCGCACTCCACCGGCGAGGAGTTCGACGCGTCGTACAACCGCGGCGCCCCGCTGGCGTTCCAGCTCGGCGTCGGCCAGGTCATCCAGGGCTGGGACACCGGCGTCCAGGGGATGAAGGTCGGCGGCCGGCGCAAGCTGGTCATCCCGCCGCACCTGGGCTACGGCGACCGCGGCGCGGGCAGCTCGATCAAGCCGGGCGAGACCCTGATCTTCGTCGTGGACCTGATCAGCGTCAGCTGAAGCACGAACAGACAGCCGGCGGCGACCCGCGAAGGGTTACCGCCGGCTGAGCCGTTCCTAGCGGATCGACGCCGCCCGGATCACCTCCTGGCGGACCGCGTTCCCCGCGTCGTCGGTCGCCGTCGCGCGCAGCGAGAGGTACGACGCTCCCTTCGGCAGCCGTACGTCGGCGTACCAGCCGGCACCGGCCCGCGACAGCGGAGCCGCCTGCCAGCTCGCGCCGTCGTCGTACGAGACCTGCAGCGTCGCGCCGTTGACCTTGCCCCCGCCCTCGACACCGTCGAACTGGAACGCGGACAGCCCGATGCGCTGCCGCGGGCTACCCGTCAACGCACCGTTGAGGTTCGTCGCCAGGTGGTAGTCGAGCTGGATCAGCGGCAGGTAGGCGTACCCGTCGGTCGCCGCCGTCTGCGCCCGGAAGACCCACGCGGTCGACGTCTTCGTCCCCAACTCCCACACCGCCGGCCGGGTGGTGTCCATCTCGAACCGGTAGTTCGCCCAGCCTGTCGTCGCGGGCACACTCGTCTGGATCGCCTGGAACGTACTCGTCCGCACCAGGTTCCCGTTCTGGAACAGCCTGGTCGCGACCGTCGACTCGTCGTCCATCGCTCCGGTGACGCCCTGGTCGCCGCTGCTCGTGGTCGGCACGTTCACCGCGAAGAAGTTCCCGCTGCGCCGCGGGTTCCAGTACCCGGAGCCGACCCGCGGACGGGCGACCGGCGCGAACCACGAGTTCGTCTGCACAGAGCGCGGCTGGTACATGTGCCGCTCACCACGCTGCTCCCAGCCCCGCGGGTCAATCGTCTGCTCGTACCAGTCGGTCCCCGCGCCCGTGGACACGTAGTCGACCCGCTGGGTCCCGAGGTGCACCGGTTCGGTCACCTGCAGGCACGGCGGCCAGAACCCGATCCGGCAGTCGGCCCTGCTCTCGAACGCGAGCTGACCGGTCGGCCCGACGAACCGGTTGACCACCGTGGCCAGCTCACCGGCCCGCGGCGCGTACCGCAGGTCAGCCGGGATCCCCCCGCTGTACGCCTTGACCAAGTCGTACAGGTACGGCGGAGCCTCGGTCCCCATCATCCGTAGCCGAACGGACGCCATACGGGCAATCAACGGAGCACCCTCTGCCGCCGTCAACGAGTACACAGGCAGGTCAGTGCCACCAGCCGAGTCGTAGTACCGGCTCTCACTCACCACAACGAGCACAGCCGCACCAGCATCGCGCGCAGCCGCAGCCCGGGCGCTAGGCGTGACCGCAGGGTCAGCCGTGACGAACACAGCCTTGCCACGCACGTCCTTACCCGTGTAGTCCGCACCATTGCCGGCATACACGCTGCTCAACGTCGCCTTACCGTCCCAGCGCTTCGAACCGCCCTGCAGCAGCGGGTGCAGCGCCTTGTTGTCCACAGTCATCGACAGCAACGGCGTCGTACGACGCCAGCGCGACGAGAAGTCGTACACACCACCAGGCACAGCGCCCGTCGGGGCGGCGTAAACGGTGGTCACCACCGGCGTAGGCACGTACTGGCTCAAGAAGGTCGCGTACTGCCCACCGATCCCGGAGTCGTGGTACCACCCGGACCGCCGGTAGACGTCCTCACCCGGCAGCGGCGTGCTGAGCGTGATGGGCTTCGCCGTACGCGCGTCCAGCGTCAGGTCGGTGTTCTTCCCGATCACAAGGTGCGGATTGCCAACAAGCGCGACACCCTGCTCGCCGTCAACCGGCAGCCAGGAGTACGCCGCGTACACGCCGGGCTCCAGGCGCTGCGTCGAGACGTTGCCGGTCGCCGGGTCGATCTCGAGCGTGTCCACGAACTGGTTGCCGTACTTGTACAGCGTCACGAACCCGCCGGCCGGCTTGCCGTCGCGGCCGGTCGCGTGCACGTTGAGGTTGTACCGCTCGCCCTCCATGACCAGCCCGACGGCGGTCTGCCCAACCTGCTTGCCGTCCTGCTTGGCGATCACTGTGCCGGAGTACGACAGGCCTGGCGTGGCCAGGTTCGGCGTCGCGGTCACGTTGACCGAAGCAGTGCCCTTGGCCGGCACAGTGACCTGGTTGGACGCAAGCGTCAGCAGACCGGCCGGCGCGGGCGTCGTACCGTCACTGGTCAAGTCCGTCGACAGGTCCAGCGTGGCCGGGCTGTCACCGAGGTTCGTGTAAGTGACGGTCCGCGAGACCGGTACGTCGTCACCGTGCGGCCAGGCGTGGAACCCGAAGTCGCGCGTCGCCGTGGCGTTGATCTTCCCGAACGCCGCGGCCGGTACGTCGAGACGCCCGCCGCCGACCTGGTACGCCGTCTCGCCGGCCAACGGTTTCGCCGTACTGACCAGCGCCGACTTGAGCTGCTCCCCCGTCCAGTCCGGGTGCTCCTGCACCAGCAGCGCGGCAGCACCGGCGACATGCGGCGTCGCCATCGACGTACCGCTGAGAGACTTGTAGTACCCGGTGCCGGACGACTTCGCCGCGCGGGCCGCGAGTACGTTGACGCCGGGCGCGACGATCTCCGGCTTCACGGTCGCGTCGCCGAGCCGCGGGCCCATGTCCTGGAAGTAGGCGCGGTTGTCGTTCTTGTCCACAGCGCCGACGGTCAGCGCGGCCGACGCCGCACCCGGCGAGCCGATCCCGCTTACCCTTCCGTAGTTGCCTGCGGCAATCACAAAGAGCGTGCCGGTCTCGGCGCTGAGCCGGTCGACGGCCTGCGCCATCGGGTCGGTGCCGTCGCTGGCCTCGGTGCTGCCGAGGCTCATGCTGACCACCTTGGCCCGGTGCGCGGCCCACTCCATCCCGTCGATGATCCAGGACGCGGCACCGGAGCCGCCGTCGTTGAGCACCTTGCCGATCGCGAGGTGCGCGGCCGGCGCGACGCCCTTCTCGACGCCGTTGGATGCGGCACCGGTACCGGCGACCGTGGAGGCGACGTGAGTACCGTGACCGTTCACGTCCTCGGTGGTCTCACCCGGGACGAAGCTCTGCGTCTCGGCGATCTGCCCGGCCAGGTCGGGGTGCGTCTGGTCGACACCGGTGTCCAGGATCGCGACCGTCGTACCGGCCCCGTCGAGACCCTGCGCCCAGGCGGTCGGCGCGCCGATCTGGTTGACGCTCTCGGCGAGGCTGGCCTTCACCTTCTCGTCGAGGAACACCTTCTGGATGCCCTCACCGAACTGGCCGGGCGCGGCCGACCGGGCGGTGCTCGCGGTGATGCCGGACCAGAACTTCGCGGCCTCGGCCTTGTGCGCGGACATGCCCAGACCGCTGATGCTCTCCAGCGTCGCACCACGGTCGGCGTACTGCGGGGTCGCGGCCGCGGCGCGCAGCCCCGGCCGGTACTGCACGATCAGCGGGATCGACTTGACCGACGCGTCGTCGTACCCCTGGTCGACCAGGGCGGAGACGTTGAACAGTTCAGGGTCGAGCCGGCCGCTGGCGAGGTACGGGAGCGCGGCGTCCGGTACGACGTGCAGGTCGTCGCCGACCTGCTGGATCTGGACGCCGCCGTGGCTGCCCGCGGCGGGCTCGACGGACGCGGTCGGCGGGCCGCCGGTGTTGTCGGTGAGCGTGACGACGTCACCGGTCACGAGCGTGACGCGGTGGGTGGTGCCGGTGGCGGACGGGGTCGGTGGGGAGGTTGCAGGAGCGCCGGCCTGCGAGGGCGTCGTCGTGGCCGTGGCCAGAGCCACGAGTACGGCGAGCCCACCGGCGACGGCGCGGGCGGATCGGGACATGGGCGGACCCTTCCTGGGGGAGACCTGCGGAACGGATGGCATGAATATGCCGCGTCCCCGTACCATGGTCCATGGCGGGATTGCGGCATGACACGTGTCCGCCACGCCACCCTCCGTCCGGCGGCCCCCGAAGGAGCGCACGATGCTCGACGTGCTGGGACTGGAAGCGATCGAGGAGAGTGCCTACCGGCGGCTGATCACGCTGCCGTCGGAGTCGGTCGAAGAGCTGGCGGCGGCGCTCCGGGTCGAGACGAGCGACCTCGCGGCGGCGCTCGACGGGCTCGAGGAGAAGGGCCTCGTCGCCCGCTCCACCGCGACGCCGGGGCACTTCGTCGCGTCGCCGCCGGCGCTCGCGCTCGGGTCGCTGATCGTGCAGCGCCAGGAGGACATCCGGCGGGCGCAGCTCGAGCTCGGCCGGCTCGCGGAGCAGTACCGGGGCGTGATGGCGGAGCGCTCGGACACCGACGTGATCGAGGTGGTCCGCGGCGCGCAGGCGGTGGCGCAGCGGTTCGGGCAGATGCAGCGCGGCGCGTCCGGCGAAGTACTGGCGCTGGTGAAGGCGTCGGTGGCGGTCGTGTCCGCCGACGAGAACGTGGACGAGGACGCCGCGCTGGCCCGCGGCGTGACCTATCGGGTGGTCCTGGAGCGAGCGGCGTTCGCGAAGCCGGGGTTCGTCGACCTGGTGGCCGAGTCGGTCAAGGCCGGTGAGCAGATCCGGGTCACCGGCGACCTGCCGCTGCGGCTGATCGTCGCCGACCGCTCGCTCGCTTTGTTGCCGTTGGCCCCTACTGCGGCGGATTCCGCGGGCGGCGCGCTGCTCGTCCATCCGTCCGGGTTGCTGGACGCGCTGCTGCACCTGTTCGACCTGATCTGGGCGGGCGCGAACGAAGTACTGCCGAGCGAGAACGGCACCACCGAACTCTCGGCCGATCGCCTCGACGACCTGGACACCCGGATCCTCACGCTGCTGCTGGCGGGCCTCACCGACCAGGCGATCGGCGGTCAGCTCGGGCTGTCGCTGCGGACCGTCCAACGCCGCGTCAGCCACCTGATGGACCGCGCCCAAGTCGTCACCCGCTTCCAGCTCGGCCACGAAGCCGCCCGCCGCGGCTGGCTCTGACCTGTTCGGGTAGTTGTACTCATCCGCCAGGAGCGGCGGACCGGTTGACTCTGGGGCATGACGAAGAAGGCTGCGCTCTTGGTGAAGCTGCTGCTGTTCGCATTGTTGCTCGCGGCACTGATCTGGCCGGATCTCAGCGGCATCAAGGGAAAGGCGTCGACCGCCCGGCTGATCGTGTACCCGATCGGCGGGATGGTGCTGCCGCTCTACTGGTGGGCGCGCGGCCGCCGTACGTTCCCGTGGGCGGCGGACCTGTTGATGACGCTGCCGTGGACGATCGACCTGCTCGGCAACCGGCTCAACCTGTTCGACACCGTCGACTGGTGGGACGACGCGATGCACTTCGTCCTCTGGGCGTTCCTCACCGCCGGCGTCCTACTCGCCTTCGCCCCACGCGACCTCTCCCGCGCCCTCACCGTCTTCATCGCCCTCGGCTTCGGCACCACCGCGGCGGTCGTGTGGGAGCTCGGCGAGTACGTCGCGTTCGTCCGCATATCCCCGAACTCCAAACCGCGTACACCGACACCCTCGGCGACCTCGCCCTCGGCACCCTCGGCGCACTACTCGCCGGCCTGACGATCACCCCCGTACGCCGCATACTGTCGCCGTGAAGCTTCTCGCGCTGGCGGCGGTCGTGGTCCTGGTCGCGGGCTGCTCCAAGTCGGAGTCGCTCGGGAACGGACCGGTGACCGCCGGAAGCAGCGCGGCCCACAGCACCACCTGCCTGCCGATGCCCGCCTCCGAGCGCGACGCCACCGTCGGCAACGACGTACTCCGGAACACCGGCGACAAGGACGCGATCATCACCGCGGTCTCCCCCGTCGACGCCGGCAACGTCCGAATCCAGGAGGCGGTCGTCGTGGTGGCCACCGGCACGCTCCTCGGCTCGTCGACCAAGTGGCCGCCACGGTCGGCGGGAAGAAGTACTGGGCGAGGACCAACAGCACGTACGAACTCAAGCCCAGCTGCTCGTAATCCCTCTACTTCCAACGTATAGCGGGTTGGGGGGCTTGCCGCAAGCCCCGGGTGTGCTCGCAGACTGGTGCGTCTACGAGAGGATGAACGCGTGCGTTTTGTGCTGGCCAGTTGGGGATCGCGCGGTGACATCGAGCCGTTGGCAGGGCTTGCGGTGGCGCTTCAGGGATTGGGGGCCGAGGCAACGGTCTGTGCGCCGCCGGAGGGTGAGTTCGAGGAATTGCTGGCGCGGGCCGGTGTGCCGATGGAGCCGCTGGGTCCGTCGGTGCGATCCGTCGTCACGGCGCCGAAGTCCACCGCGGGAGGGCATCCGGCGTTCGAGTTGGCGCCGCGGTTGATTGCGGCGCGGTTCGAGACCCTCGGCCGGGTTGCGCCCGGGGCCGATGCGATCGTGGCGACCGGTCTGATGCCGGCCGGCGCGCGGGACGTCGCCGACAAGCTCGGCATCGGCTACGCGCTCGCGTGCTTCCACCTGGGCGGGATCCCATCGCAGCACTTCGCGCCAGGAGCACGACCGGGTAGGCCGACCCCGGACGACGTCACCGACCGACCTGAGCAATGGGAGTACGACGCGCTCCGCGTGAACGAGCTGTACGGCGTAGCCCTCAACGAACAGCGGGTCGCGATCGGGCTGCCACCTGTGGCGAACGTCCGCGACTACGTCTTCACCGAACACCCCTGGCTCGCCGCGGACCCAACGCTCTGCCCGTCGGCGGGTATGACCGATCTCGAGCTCGTACAGACTGGCGCCTGGATCCTGCCCGATCACCGTCTGCTCCCGGACGACCTGCAGGCGTTCCTGGACGCCGGCGAGCCACCGGTGTACGTCGGCTTCGGCAGTATGGCGTCGTACGCGCCGAAGGACATCGCCCGGACCGCCATCGAGGCCTCCCGGGCGCACGGTCGCCGGGTTCTGCTCAGTCGCGGGTGGTCCGAGATCGACACGGAGGACTGCTTCGTCGTCGACGAGGTCAACCAGCAGGCGCTGTTCCCGCAGGTTGCGGCGGTCGTGCACCACGGCGGCGCCGGTACGACGACCACGGCCGCGCGGGCCGGCGTACCGCAGGTCGCCGTACCGCTCATCGCCGACCAGCCGTACTGGGCGTCCCGGGTGACGGCGCTGGGCATCGGCGCCGCGGACAAGGCACCGACCGTCGACTCGCTATCGACCGCGCTCGGCACCGCACTCGCCGCCACCCCGCAGGCTCGCGAGGTGAGCGGGCTGATCAAGACCGACGGCGCGACGGACGCCGCCGAGCTGCTGATTCAGTCGACCGGGCGGTGAAGCGCATCCAGCAGGTGTGAGACGACGGCGTCCGGCGAACGGGTCCAGTCCGTGGTGAGCACGTGGTGGACCCGCCAGCCGGTGGTCGTCAGCGCACTCGGATGCGTGGTGAGGCGTTCGAGCAACGTGTCGGACGCGACGCGGTCGGGCGTGTCCACGAGGACGGCGAGCCGGTACCCGCTGTCGTCCGGAAGCTTCAGCGCGAGGTCACACCGGAACACGGACTCGCCCACCGCCACGTCGACCTCCACACCGCGCGCCTCCAGCGCCGACGCGAGCTGCTCGACCACCGGAGTCGTCTGCTGTTTCTCGCGAACGGTCCTCAGGTTGTACGACGCGAGGGCGGCCTGCGCGGCGTGCTGGTCCCCGCGCGACACCGCCGCGGCGTACCCGAGGAACCGGCGCAGCGTGTTCGCGCCGTCGTTGTAGGTGTTGGTGATCGCGTCCGGCTCGATGCTGCTCACGATCACCATGTGCTCGCGGGCCCGGCTGAAGATCACGTTCAGCCGCTTCTCGCCGCCCGAGGTGTTGATCGGGCCGAAGTTCATCAGCATCCGGCCGTCCGGACCGGGCGCGTAGCAGACGCTCATCAGGATGATGTCCCGCTCGTCGCCCTGGACGTTCTCCAGGTTCTTCACGAACAGCCCGGCGTCCTGCTCGCCGTGCGTGCGCACCTGCTCCGCCTCGTACCGGTCGGCGAACTCCGGATCGCCCTCGGCCAGCTCGGCCAGCGCCCGCTCGATCTCGCCCTGCTGCGCCTCCGAGAACGCCACGATGCCGATGCTCTTGCCGGTCTCACGGGCCAGCAGCTCCCGCACCAGCGACGCGATCCAGCGCGCCTCGGCCGGGTTGGTACGCCGTACGTAGACACCGTCGACGAGCCGTACGGCGGTGATGCTGCCCGCGAGCACGCTGTCGCAGACGTCCGCCGCCGGCGAGTCCGAGCGCAGCGTCCACGGCGGCGCGGTGTGCGGCCGCAACCGGTCCGGCACCGTCGCCAGCTTGCCCTGGTAGAACGCCGCGTTGCTGAACGAGATCAACGCCTCGGAGCGACTCCGGTAGTGCCAGGTCAGCATCGTCGACGCCAGCCGGAGCGCACTGATGGACAGGAAGCTGTCCTCGGTCAACGCAATGCCGAGCGGTTCCTCCTCGGCGTCGTCAGTCTGCACCCGGAAGTACTGCGTCGGCGGCAGCTGCATCTGGTCGCCGACGACGATCAGCTGCGGCGCCCGGTGCAGCGCCGGGATCGCCTCCTCCACCGGGATCTGACTCGCCTCGTCGTACACCACGACGTCGAAGGAAGTTGTCAACGGCAACGTGTCGGACACCGACGACGGGCTCATCAGCCATACCGGCCGGAGCATCGCGACCACCTCGCCGGGCGGGCCGGAGGCGAGGTCGCGGATCGACCGGTACCGCATCACCTTGCCGAACTCGTGCTCCAGCTCGCGGCGCCCGGTCGCGAACGTCTTCTTGCGCTCGCGGTCCGCGGCCCGCATCCCGGTCACGCTCTGCTCGGAGTGCGCGACCTCGGCGAGGAACCGGCGCCGGACCTGCGCGACCACGACCTGGGCGTTCAGGCCGGTGAGGTCGTCGTACACCATGCTCAGCTCGCCGACGATCGCGTCGACCCGCTCCGACGAGAGCTGCAGCGGGGCGGCGGAGCGGGCGTGCTCCCACTCCGCGGCACAGACGGCGTACTCGAGCTGGTCCGGCGTCGCGTCGAGCCGTCGTACGGCGCTGAGGACGGAGTCCGGCGCGGTGGCGAGTTCGCGGAGCTTGGGACCGATCGCCCGTACGACGGGGCCTTCCGCGGCCAGGCGATCCGCCAGGTCGCGGAGCTCGTCGACCGTGAGCGTGTCCCAGTGGTCGGCCAGCAGGTTCTGGGCGGCCTCGGTGGCGTCTTCGAGTACGTCGGCCAGGCGGGCGAGGCGGGCCGTGTCGTCGAGGGCGGCGCGCCAGTCGGGGACGGCCTTGCGGGCGGCGGCGAGCTGGTCGATCAGGTCGCGCGGGTCGTCGGTGGCCCAATCGTGGCGCGTCTGCTCGGTGTGTTCGGCGACGGCCGCGGTCGCCGAGTGGGCGGCGACGAGGTCGGTGAGGATCTCGGTGACGGACGGCTGGACGGTGCGCGCCGTACCGTCGAAGCGGTCCCGGACCAGGTGTTTCACCCGGCGCCAGTCGCCGCTGAGGAACGAGAACGCGCCACCTTCCTTGCTTTGGGCAACCTTCAGCGCGGAGCGGGCGTCAGCCGGGTCGAGCGCCTCCCGCCAGCCCGCGGCCTCCTTCCAGGCGGCACGCTCAGCCTTGACCAACTGCTTCCGCTCGGCCGCCGCCTCCGCCAGCTCCCGTGCCGCCGGCGACCGCGGCACGATCGCCTCCTCCTTGTCGAGCTGCGCCAACGGCTCGAGTAACCGCCCGAGCCGGGCAAGCTCCTGCACGTCCCGTACGGCGACGTCCCCCATGTCGACGGCGTCCCAGGCCTCCCGGAGTCGCCTCGCTGCCCCCACCACATCCGCCTCGTCCCACCGCGCCAGGTAGGCCAATGAGCTCCGCGCCAGCACCCCACCGGTCGCCGGCTCAACCGCGGCCAGCCCCTGCGCAACCTCTCGCGCAGCATTCCGCGCCGCCCACCACTCCCCCACGCCAGGCAGGGTTTCTGGGGTCGCCCAACCGTGTTCGTGGAGTTCCGTGAGCCTGTTGACCACCTCGCGCAGTCGGGGCGTGCCACCCGCCAACTGCTGCTCGAAGTCGTCGACAGTCGCCAGCAAACGATCCACCCGAGCGACCAACGCCGTACGCCGCTCCGTCAACGCATCCAGGTCGTCCTTCGCGGGCAGCCAAGCGTCGTACGTGTCCCGAAGCCCGTGCACGAACGCCTTCTTGTCGCCCTGCGAATCGTGGATCAGCGCACACAACCCGTCCAGCCGCCGACTCGCCAGCCGCGCGTACACGACATCCAGCGCAGCCCGCTTCTGACAGACGAACAGCACCCGCTTCCCGCGCGCCACAAAGTCCGCGATCAGGTTCGTGATGGTCTGCGACTTCCCGGTCCCCGGTGGACCCTGGATCACGAAGCTCTCGCCACGCCGCGCCCGCGCGATCGCCGCCACCTGCGACCCGTCCGCCGGCACCACGAGATGCCGCTCGCCCGGCGGCAGTTCCGGCAGCTCGCTACCGACCGGCCGCGGCCGGTCCGAGAACAGCTGGTCGAACGACGCCGCCGAGTCCGCTCCCGTGAGCAGCTCGTCGTAGTCCCGCACCAGGCCGAGCGTGCGGTAGTTGAAGTTCGCCAGCGAGACCGCGCACAGGTCGACGTCCCACGAGTACGGCCCGCCGTCGGTGTCGAGCGAGTACGTGTCGGTCTCGATCGCGGCCGGCCGCCGCGGCTCCTCGCCGAGCGCGATCCCCAACGGCAGCGGCTGGTGCGCGATCTGGGTCCGGAAGATCTGTACGCCGAGCGGCTGGTAGTCGGTCCGCCGGTACGAGTACGGGTACTGCTTCCCGCCGAACCCGGTCGCGAGATTCCCGTGCCGGCGCCGGTTGTACGTCCGCAGCCGGGTCACCGCGCGTTGCCGCACCAGGTCGATCCGCGGCTTCTCCCGCAGGTGCAACTGGAGCCCCGGCTCGGTCGCCTGGATCTCCTTCGCCAACCGCTCGTGCAGCTCCCGCAGCGCATCCGGCGCCGACAGGTCGACGGTCTCCGGCAGCGAGATCCCGTACAGCTGCCGCAGACTGTGCCGCAGCGTCGGGTTCACCTCGGCGATCGGATCCGTGACGCGCAGCGTGTACGAGTCCCGCACGCCGCGCTTCTTCGTCAGCTCCACCTTCGCCAGCACCAGCGGCGACGCGAGCCGGGTGTCGCGGTCGTTCTTCAGGTCGTGCCAGCGCAGGAACGCCGGCACCAGCCGCAACTGGTCCAGCCCGTAGTCGGCCTTGTCCCGGCGCGCCGTCGAGATCAGCTTGTCCAGGGTGTTCGCGGCGTACGGCGCCTCGTCGTACCGGATCCACTTGCCGAGCGGCTGCGGCTTCTTGAGCAGCTGCCCGGCGAGGTCGTCGCGCCAGGTGAACAGCTGCTCCGGGCGGATGTTCCGGACGTCGAGCATCAGCGGCACCGACACCTCGGTGAGGTTCAGCGTCTGCGCGGTCGGGCGGAAGTTGATCAGCCGGTTCCGCCGGGACAGGTCGAAGAGCCGGTCACGGAGCGCGCCGAGCACCGCGGTACGCCGGTCCGCGACGCCGCGGACGACCGCCTCGACGTCGAAGTCCAGCGGCTGGTCGCGGTAGTTCTCGAGCTGCTCGATCAACGAGCGGAGGTCCTGCGCCCGCCGGTACCGGTCGGGCTCGGTCATCTGCGCGGCCACCGAGACGATCACCGGGTGCAGGTCCGGGTCCAGCTGGTACAAGTTGCCCCGGGCATCGATCAGGGTGGCGACATCCGCGGTCCTGGACAGGTCGAGACCGCAGCCGAGCGCGAGCAGCAGCTGCCCGAGACTGAAGATGTCGGTGAGCTGATCGTGATGCCCGACCACGTGCTCCCAGCTCTGCCACCCAGCCACCAACGTCGGCGCGGCAATCGCCACCGAACCAATCGGGCCCCCAGCCCCGGTCCCGGGTGCGGTCGAGCTCTCGGTCCCGTCCTCGGTTGCCGTCGAGTTGCCGGGTACGACGGTCTGCCCGCGTCCGCCGCCTTCGCCGAGGTCGAGAACGGCCTGCCGGTGCGCCACCACCTCGACCGCGGTCGGCCGTTTCCCTTGCAGGGCGTCGATCTCCTTCGTCGCGAGGGTCGGACGCCGGGCGTCCTCAGGCGCGAACCCGAGCCGGCTCTGCTCGTCGATCGTGATCCGGTCCAGCCCGCGCAACGGCGCCACCAGCCCGCGCTCGTGCACGGCGGCCGTCTGGTGGAACAGCGGCAGCACCGCCGCCAGCAGCGCGTCGTTTCCCAGCCCGCCTTGCGAGACGGCCAGCGCGACGAGATCCTCGGCACTCATCCGACCACCTCCGCTGCCGCCTGGACGAGTCGCACCCGTTCTTTGTCGCTCCAGCCCAGCTCGTCGTCGGCAACATCGACGTACCCGCCGAGCCCCGACCGCCGGGCAACAACCAGCGACGCGACCAGCCCGGCGTCGCCAACGTCCGGATCGGCCGTCGCAAGATCCAGCAGCAGGTAACACAGATAGCGAACCGTTGCCGCCGCCAACGGCCTCGGCCGAGGCTGCGGCGCACCGTCCACCGGCCGCACCCCCAACGGCTCATCGAACCGCACCCCACCACCCGCCAGGTCAACCCGTCGCGCAGCCCCCACCGCCTCGCCACCCGCCAGGTCAAGCCGCCGCGCAGCCCCCTCCGCCTCACCACCCGCTAGGTCGAGCCGCCCCGCGAACCCCGCCGTCTCGCCACCCGACCCCTCGTGCGCGAGCCCAGGTGCGTCGAGCGGATCGGCGAACCCCGCGGCTGCGGTCGCGATCGTGTCCGTGCGCAGGCCCTCGGTCTGGGCGATCGCCGCGGCGAAGTCCCGGCTCAGCTCCCGCAGCAACACGGCGTCCAGCAGATCCGGCGCGTCCACATCGAGCGGCCCCGTCACCAGCGCCTCGACGTCCTCACCAGCGAGCCAGTTCTTCAACGCCCACGCACGCCCGACCGCCTCCGGATGCGACGTACCGCGACTCCCCGACCGCAGATCGAGCGACTCCGCCTGCCGCAGATACGCATCCGGATCCGCCGTACTCAACCCGGTCTCCAGCTTCAGCAACGCACGAATCGCCGTCCGCAAATCACCGCAAGCCGTCAACGCACCCCGGTCCGCGAACAACTCTGTCGCCAGCGACCACCGCCGATGCGTCTCCAGGTACTGCGACGGCGTCCGAGCATCCCCAGCCGCCGCATCGAGCAGCCGATCCACCGCCAGGTATGCACCGTCCTCGGCCTGCCACAACGACCGGTGCGCCAACTCGTGCCCGATCACCGCGGTCAACTCGTCCTCGTCAAGCCGATCCAGCAACGCCCCTTGGAACAGGATCACCGCCTTCCCCGCCTGATGCAGGTACGACGCGTTAGGCTCCCCACTCACCTGGTAATAGTCGACACCCTCGGCCAACTCGAGCGCCCGCGCGGCCCGCTCACCCGCGCGAAACACATCCGGATGTACGTCGGCCTCCAACCGGTACGCGTTCCGCAGCAGCACGTCGTCGAGCGACTCCTCCGGGCCGCCGTGCAACGCCGTCCAGGCACGCTCATCGACCCGGCGGACGACCGCCAGGACGGACCGGTGATAACCGAGCGCTGACAACATGCCCGCCACCATAACCGGCGCCACCGACCATTCAGTGACGTTCGTTGGCCCGCCCCAGGAGCCACAGCAGGTACGGCGCACCGACGAGCGCGGTCAGCGCTCCGACCGGGATCTCCACCGGAGGCAGCACCGTCCGAGCAGCCAGGTCGGCAGCCACCAGTACGACGGCTCCTGTCAGCGCGGAGCCGAGCAGCGGGAGCTGCGGCGTACGGGTGATGCGGCGGGCGAGCTGTGGAGCGGTCAGGGCGATGAACCCGATCGGCCCGGCGGCTCCTGTCGCGGTCGCGGCGAGGACTACTCCAAGAACGGTCAGGGCGAGCCGGTTGCGTTGCACGCGGACGCCCAGGCCAGCTGCGGTGTCGTCGTCGAGCCCTAGTGGCCGTACTGCCCGTCCGGCCCAGACCAGTCCGGGTAAACACAGCACCAGTACCACTGCCAGCGGTACAGCCTGCGCCCAGCCGCGGCCGTTCAGGCTTCCGGTCAGCCAGAGCTTGAGCTGCTCGGCAGCCTCCAACTGACTGTCAGCAAGGTAGAGCTGCACAACGGCTGACAGTGCAACCCCGATGCCCACGCCGATCAGCACGAACCGGTTCGCATGCATCCCGCGCCGCCAGGCGAGCAAGTACACGATGGTGGCCGCAGCCAGACCGCCCGCGACCGAAACGAACGGCAACGCTCCCGCCGACGAGGCAACGCCCGCGGTCAATGTCAGCACGGTCGCGGCGGCTGCCCCATGGCCGACGCCGATCACGTCCGGGCTGGCCAGCGGGTTGCGGGTGACTGTCTGGATCAGTGCACCGGCAACACCAAGCACACCGCCAACCAACGCACCAAGAACCACGCGTGGCAGCCGCAGCTCGTTGACGACCAGGTCGTACTGCCCGCTGCCGCTGCGTACGGTCCGCCACACCTCTCCAGGCGTGACAACCGTCTGACCAGCACAGACCGCAACAGCCATCACCACGAGCAGTACTAGTAGAAGCACCCCAGCAACAACAGCCGCTCGCCGATGCAGCAGGAACGAGACCTGCGGCCGCGGCCGGAGTACTACGGTCCCGGTTGGTAGTCCGGTCACGCCCCAGCCACCTTCCGGCGTACCAGGAACACCAACACCGGTATTCCGACCAGGGCGGTCATCACGCCGGCAGGGACCTCTGCCGGAGCCCGTACGACGCGCCCGAGGACGTCAGCGGCCGGTAGCAGTGCAGCGCCGAGCAATGCGGACAGCGGGAGCACCCGCCGGTGCCCGCTCGTGACGAGGCGTCGTGCCAGGTGCGGTACGGCGAGCCCGACGAAAGCGATCGGCCCGGCCGCAGCGACCGCGGCAGCCGTCAGCAGCGTCGCCCCGAGCGCTGCACATACCCGCACCAGCTGTACCCGATGGCCGAGCGCCCGGGCGGTGTCGTCACCAAGTTCCAGAGCATCGAGCCCGGGCGTGCACGCCAGTACCAGGACCGCTCCCACGACCAGGAACGGCAGCATTCGCACCACGGTCCCCGTGTCGCGCCCGCTCAGCGACCCCACCTGCCAGAACCGGAACTGGTCGAGCGTTGCGGAGCTGGAGGTCAGTACGACGGTCGTCGCGCCCGCGGCCATCGCCGACAACGCCGTACCGGCAAGAGCTAGCTTCACCGGTGAAGCGCCGCCACGGCCTCGTAACGAGATCGCGTAGACGAGACAGGCCGCGACAACAGCGCCGACGAACGCGAACCAGACGTACCCGCTGAAACCACTCGCCAGCCCGAACGCGATCGCGAACACCACGCCCGCCGCCGCTCCCTGGCTCAGCCCAAGGATCCCTGGATCGGCGAGCGGGTTACGCGTGACCGCCTGCAGTACTGCACCAGCCAGCCCCAGGGCCGCACCAGCTGTCAGCCCGACCTCTGTCCGTGGCAACCGCAACGTCCTGACGACCAACGCGTCCCGAGTGTCGCCACCGTGGAACAGGGCGTCGATGACTGCCGACAACGGCACGGCCCTGGTTCCAACGGCGAGACTGAGTACCGCCACTGCCGCTACCAGCGCAAGTGCCGCCACCAGCCAGATGCGAGACCTCACGCGCCCAGGTGCTCAGCGAGCTGCTGTACGACGAGACGCGCGGCGGCCGGGCCCGCGTTGAGGTACCACGGGTCGTCGTCGACCTTGATCGCGTGGCCGGCCTTGACCGCCTTGAGCGACTGCCACAGCGGACCGGCCAGCACACTCGCCGCTTCGGTCTTCGCGGGATCGCCCTGCACCGAGTAGAAGATCCAGTCGCCGTCCGCAATGTCGATGCTCTCCGAACCGACGTCCTCCGAGATGGCCCGGAACTGCTGCGACTCGGGCCGCCCGAGCCCCATGTCGACCGCGATCGACCCGGTGAACGACGAGACGCCGAACATCCGCGTCCGATCGGGCGTGAACCGCACCATCGACACCGTCGTACCGCTCAGGCCCTTGCCCCGCGCAGCGGCATCGGCGGCGATCCCGTCTGCCAGGTGCCGCGCGGCTTGGCCCTTGCCGACCGCGGCGCCGACGAGCAGCAGGTCGCGCTTCCAGTTGATGCCGTTTCCGGCCGTCACCACGGTCGGCGCGATCTTCGCCAGCTTCGGGTACAGGTCGCCGAGCGAGTTGTTCACCAGGATCAGGTCGGGTTTGGCGGTGGCCAGCGTCTCCAGGTTCGGCGCCTGCCGGGTGCCGGCGTCGGTCATCGCGGCCAGCTTCGCCTTGTACTGCGGGAAGGCGGTGGTCAAGTATGTCGGCGTGAGACCGGCGTTCACCGCGCGGGTCGTCGCGATCGGGACGATGCCGAGCGACAACAGGTCGTCCAGCTGCCCGGTACTCAGTGCGGCGATCCGCACCGGCGCGGCCTTGATCGTCGTACTGCCCTTGAAGTGCTTGACGGTCCGCGGGAACACACCGTCCTGCGCGACGTCCGATCCCATACCGTCCGCGAGCTTGCTGGGCGCGGCAGTCGGTCCGTCGCCGGAGCCCTGCACCTCATTGCGGGTCCCGCCCTCGGCCGACGAGCACCCGGCCAGCAATGCGGCGGCAGCTACCAGACACACGACTGTTTTCACGGCGGACCTCATCGCTCGGTGGGGCGGCAGACGCCATCGGCCGCAGCCGACGCGGCCAGCGCCTGCGCGGCGGTGCTCCTGACGGCGTCGCTCCTAACGGTGTCCTGCCGGGTCGTGTGGCGGCCGATCGGGACCACCATCGGGCTGCCCGCGACGGGGTCCGGTACGACCTTGACGGCCAGGCCGAACACGTCCTGGACGACCGCTTCGGTGATCACGTCCGACGGGTTGCCCTCGGCAACGATCGCGCCGTCCTTCATCGCGATCAGGTGGTCGCCGAACCGGCAGGCCTGGTTGAGGTCGTGCAGCACCAGCACGATCGTCCGCTCGTCGGACTTGTTCAGGTCGACCAGCAGGTCCAGGACGTCGAACTGATGGGTCAGGTCGAGGAACGTCGTTGGCTCGTCCAGCAACAGGATGTCGGTCTCCTGCGCGAGCGCCATCGCGATCCACACCCGCTGCCGCTGGCCGCCGGACAACTCGTCGATCGGCCGGTCCGCGATCGACAGTACGTCGGTCGCCGTCATCGCGGCCGCGACCGCCTCGTCGTCGGCGCGGGACCACTGCCGGATCCACCGGGTCCGCGGGTACCGCCCACGCCCGACCAGGTCCGCGACCGTGATCCCCTCCGGCGCGGTCGGCGACTGCGGCAGGAGCCCGAGCTTGGTCGCCACCTCGCGGGTCGGGATCTGCTGGATGCTCTTCCCGTCCAGCAGCACCGAACCGCGCGACGGCTTCAGCAACCGCGCCAGTGTCTTCAGCAGCGTCGACTTGCCGCAGGCGTTGGCGCCGACGATGACCGTGATCTTGCCGGTCGGGATCCGCACCGACAGGTCGTGGATGATCTCGCGCTGGTCGTACCCCACCGCGAGACCATCGGCGGCCAAGCTGTGTTCCACGGACTTCTCCTCCATCTCAGCCACCACTCCCGACCCGGTTGGCCCGGGCCAGCAGGAACATCAGGTACGGCGCTCCCACCACGCCGGTCACCACTCCGACCGGCAGCTGCGTCTCGCCGAACGCGTGCTGCGCGACCAGGTCCGACACCGCCACCACCAGCGCGCCGAGCAGACCGGACGTGATCATCGCCGGCCCCGGCGACCGGGTCAGCCGGCGCGCGATCGGCGGCGCCACGAACGCCACGAACCCGATCGGCCCGGCCGCCGCCGTCGCCACCGCGGCGAGCAGTACGGCGATCACGATCAGCCCGAGCCGCGACACCTCGACCCGCAGCCCCAGCCCGTACGCCGTCTCGTCGCCGAGCTGCAGGATCCGCAACTGCTGCACCAGGAACACCATGCACGGCACCAGGACGACGAACGTGATCGCGAGCGACCGGACGTTCGACCAGTCCCGCCCATTCAGGCTCCCGGTCAGCCAGACCAGCGCCTGCTGCGCGATCTCGACCCGGGCCTTGGTCAGCAGGTACGACGTGATGCTGGTCGCGATCGCGCCGATGCCGATCCCGATCAGGATCAGCCGGTAGCTCGACACCCCGTGCCGCCAGGCGAGCACGTACATCAGGAACGCGGTCAGCACCGCGCCGGCGATCGCGAGCGCCGACACCGCGACCCCCGTCAGCCCGAGCGTCACGATCCCGAGCACCGCGAACGCGCTGGCGCCGTACGTCACGCCGATGATGTCGGGGCTGGCCAGCGGGTTCCGGGCGATGTTCTGGAAGATCGCCCCGGACAGCCCGAGCGCCGCGCCGACCAGCAGCCCGGTCAGTGCCCTGGGCAACCGAAGCTTGTTCACGATGAACTCGGTCGCGTGGTCCCCGCCGCCGAACAGCGTCTTCACCACGTCGACCACGGGGATCTTGAAGTCCCCCAGCGACAACGAGACGCAGAGCACCGCGAACACCACGACGGCAAGTACGACGATGACGACCAACGACCGGGTCTGCCGCGCGACGCGGGCCCTTGCGACGACTTGTACTGCCTCAGCCGTCACAGATCCGCCAGCTTTCGTCGGCGTACCAGCACGATGAAGAACGGTGCACCGAGGACCGCGGTCACGATGCCGACCTGCAGTTCGCCCGGCAGCGCGACGACGCGGCCGATCACGTCCGACCCGAGCAGCAGGATCGGCGCCAGCAGCGCGGAGTACGGCAGGATCCACCGATAGTCCGGACCGGTCACCAGCCGCGCCACGTGCGGGATGGTCAGCCCGACGAACCCGATCGGCCCGGCCGCCGCCGTTGCCGCGCCGGCCAGCAGTACGACGACCACCGCGACGAACGCGCGGGCCAGTCCGACCCGCTGCCCGAGCGACTTCGCCACCTCGTCGCCCAGCGACAACGCGTTCAGCACCCGCCCGCAGAACAGCGCCAGCACGATCCCGACCAGGATGAACGGCGCCACCTGCTTCGCGACGTCCGGACCGCGGCCGGCGAACGACCCCACCGACCAGAACCGGAACTGGTCGAACGTGTCGACGTCGCCGATCAACAAAGCCGTCGTCAACGACCCCAGCATCGCGGTCAGCGCCGCACCGGCGAGCGCGAGCTTCACCGGCGTCGCACCCTCTCGGCCCATCGAGCCGAGCAGGTAGACCGCGACCGACGCCGCGGCCGCGCCGACGAACGCGAGCCAGACGTACGACGTCAGCGACGACATCCCGAACCAGTAGATGCCGCCGACAACGAACAGCGCGGCGCCGCCGTTCACCCCGAGGATGCCCGGATCGGCCAGCGGGTTCCTGGTGACGCCCTGCATCAGCGCACCGGACAGCCCGAGCGCGGCACCGACCAGCAACCCGATCAGGGTCCGCGGCACGCGCAGCGACCGGACGATCACGTGATCCGTGTTCGACTCGTTGTAGTGGCGCAGGGCATCGATCACCGTGGACAGCGGAATCTGCTTGGAACCGATCGCGATGCTGAGCAGGCAGACCAGCACCAGCAGGACCGCGCAGCCGAGCAGGCCGGCGACCAGCGTGGCGCGCCGGGTCCGGCGCGGGCGCGACGGGGCAGCGGTCTCCGGGCCGGATTCGGCCGTGGCAGTGGGCGGGGGCATTGGACTTTCGGGATCCTCTTAGGTAAGGCTAACCTCTAGACGACTCACCATAACCCGACCGCCGTCGGGTCCGCACGTCCCTCCCCCTGCGAAGTTTATGGAGAAACCTCCCCATGACGACTGTGCTTGAGCGACCGATCGTCTTCGACTCGCTGCTGGCCACCGTGGCGGCCGTCGACGACCTGAGCCCGCACCTGCGCCGCGTGACGTTCGTCGCACCGCGGATCGCGGAGGCGGTCACGGCCGGTCCGGACCAGCGCATCAAGGTCCTGCTCGCCCCGCCGAACGGCAGCGCGATCCGGCTGCCCGCCGGGCCCGAGTGGTACGCCGACTGGTGCGCCCAGCCCGTCGACGAGCGTTTCATCATGCGGACGTACACCGTGCGCGCACTGCGTCCCGAGGTGGCCGAGCTGGACGTGGAGTTCGTTCTGCACGGTGTGAACGGCCCTGCCTCGGCCTGGGTCAGCTCCGCGCAGCTAGGGGACCAGGTGGGGCTGCTGGTGCCGTTCGCGGTCGACACGACCAGTCCGAAGGGCCTACTGCACTCCGGCGTCGACTACATCCCACCGGCGACCAGTGTCCGTCGGGTGCTTGTAGCGGACGAGACCGCGCTCCCGGCTCTCGCCGGAATCCTCGAGGAGCTTCCGGCCGGCGTACATGCCTCCGTTTTCGTCGCCGTACCTTCCAAGGCCGACGTACGGCCATTGGCAGGTGCTGCTGACGTCACGTGGGTCACTGAGGGATCCCTGGTGGACGCAGTGAAGTCAGCAGCGCTGCCGTTCGACCTGGACTACGCATGGGTCGCCGGTGAGTCGTCGATGATCAAACAGGTACGCCGTCACCTCGTGAACGCTGTCGGGATGCCGAAGTCGGCCATCTCGTTCCAGGGCTACTGGAAGCGCGGCGAAGCGCACTGCTAGGACGGGTTCTCCGCATGGGTGAGGGTCTCCCAGGCAACGAACAGGTTGTTGGAACCAGCCGGACGACGTGACTCGGTCAGGGCCTGCGTGTTCGTCATCGCAATGCCCAGGCGTGTGTGCAATGCGTTGTAGCCCACCTCGGTGATCGGACCGAGGCCCCTGTTGAGCGTGCCATTGCAGAGCCAGGACGGCACGGGCTCCAGGTTGCGTTCCCACTTGGACTGGAAACCGAGCGCCTGCCGCAACCGCTCACCGAACTCGGGGTACATGTCGACGCCCTGGATGCGGGCCGTCTCCAGCACGTGCGAGATCGAGGAGATGCCGTAGCCGGTGTGCGTGAAGTCGCGGCACGTCTCCTGCGTCAGCCCGGTGACGAACGTTCCCTGGCCCTGCCAGTAGCTGACGATCTTGTCGCGGGTGTTGAGGTTCTGACTCGGTACGGTCTTCGGCAGCGCACCGTCCGACTCCAGATACACGTACGCCGGCACCCGCAGCCGGTAGAGCGCGATCGCCTTGTCGTAGATCGCCTTGTCCTCCAGGAACACGCCAATACCCTGCAGGGCCTCGGTCATGCTCAACTCCCAGTTCCCGTTGGAGTTCGAGCCGTTGATGATCTTCGGTACGTAGACGTTCCTGAGCATGGTGGCGAAGCGTCCCGCGTTCGGCCAGTTGCCGTACTCGTACTTGATGATCTCCGCGGCCTTCGGCCACGACGACGCGGCCCAGGCGGTCTGCAACGGTGCATTGCTGTTCGTGTGGTCCTGGATGGTCGCCGACCACGCGTCCATCAACTGGATCGACTTCTGCGCGTAACGGTCGTCCCTGGTGAGGTACCAGAGCAGGGCGTCGGTGTACGCCGCGATCGCGTCCTCACGCTCGTCGGTGCAGCCGTAGTTCGGGTTGGAGTACGGACCGCACTCCACGACCGCGCGCGGTTTCGGCGTACGCGAGAGGGACGCGTAGGAGCTGCTCTTGGCCTGGTTGAAGGCGTCGGTCCACGGTTGGGCGCCGGTCTGCACCTTGGCGCGGACAAAGTCGAGCTGGGCCTGGCTGACGCCGACACCGGGATGGGTGAACGTCGCGGGTGCGTCCGCGGCCTGTGCGGCCGGACTGGTGAGGGTCCCGGCCAGCAACGCTGCGGCCAGGACGAGGGAGAGCTTTCGCATGGGCGGTGTCCTGTCTTCGGGGGCGGTAGGACAGCGGTTTCCACGGCAGTTTCACGACGTACGACGACCAGGGTCAAGACCCCGCCGGTACCGGAACTCACTGGAACAAAAGGCGGTTTTGTCCCATCAGTGCCCGCGCTGGCTGGTGATCCGCTCGACGATCACGCTGGTCGCGTACCGCGTCGTGCCCGGCGGCTCGACGTCGGTCCACTCGCCGACGTACTTCCGGGCGACGGCCTGCTCCAGGGCCAGCTCGGGATCCGCCACCAGGTCGTCGATCCGGCCGCGCAGCTCGAGGTAGTACGTCGGCCTGGCCGGGTCGACGACCACCACCGAGATCGCCGGATTGCGCCGCAGGTTGCGGAGCTTCTGCCGCCCCTCGACCAGGCTGAAGCGCACCCGCTCGCCGTCCCACAGGAACCACAACGGCGTCACCTGCGGCTCGCCACGCCTGCCGATCGTCCCCACCATCGCGACCGCCGTCGAAGACAACAGGTCATGGAAGTCACCCGGAATCTCCACGCCGCCAGACCTTAGCCCCATCCAGGACCAGCCCGCCGCATGGGATCAGTGCAGGGCGAGTTCTGGGGTGCGGATGCCGGCGGCGTCCAGGAGGGCGGCGGCGGTCGCGGCGCCGATGCCGCCGAGTGGCTGCGCCCGGACGACCGCGCGGGCGCTCGCGCCGTCGAAGATCATCGTCAGCTGGATCGCCAGCGTGGCCGGATCCTCAGCACCGGCCTTCGCCAGCTCGCGGTGGAAGAAGTCGGTGAGCTGCTGCTTGAAGTACCGCGCGACCACGGACCCCGGGTGCTCCGGGTTCTTCAGCTCCACCGCCGTACTCACGTACGGACAGCCAAGGTAGTTGCCCTCAGCCACCATCGCGTCCTGGCGCTCGAACACGGTGAGGATCCGCTCCCGCGGCGACCGCTCGTCCTCCGCCCCCGGACGCACCATCGTCTGATACCCCGGCCCCCGGCTCGCCAGGCTCTCCGCGATCAGCTCGTCCTTCGACCGGAACAGCTGGTACATCGACTTCTTCGACACCCCGGCCGCCTTGCAGAGCGCGTCCACTCCGATGTTGACGCCGTCGCGGTAGAAGAGTTCGCCCGCGGCGTCCAGCAGCCGTTCACGGGGAGTCGCGGAAGTGCTCATGCCTTCGAGGGTACCGGCTGGATTTGAAATCAGAAACCGATCGGTTTACGGTAGCGGAAACAGATCAGTTTCCTCTGAGGAGTTCCCGATGACATCACTCGAAGGCGCCGTCGTCCTGGTCACCGGCGGGCAGCGCGGGATCGGCCGCGCGATCGTCGACGACCTGCTGACCCGCGGCGTCGCGAAGGTGTACGCGACCGCCCGCGACCCGAAGCCGAGCAGCGACCCACGGGTCGTCCCGCTGTCGCTCGAGGTCACCGACCAGGCGTCGATCGACGCGCTCGCCGCGGCTGCGCCGGACGTCACGGTGCTGATCAACAACGCCGGCGCCAGTTCGCCGGACAGCTACCTGGACAGCTCGATCGACGAAGTCCGCGCGGTCTTCGACGCGAACTTCTTCGGCCCGCTGCAGCTCACCCGCGCGTTCGTCCCGATCATCGAGCGGAACGGCGGCGGCCACATCCTGAACGCGCACTCGGCACTGTCCTGGGTCGCCCGGCACGGCGCGTACTCCGCCACCAAGGCCGCGTTCTGGCTGCAGACCAACGCCATCCGCCTGGAGCTGCTGGACCGCAACATCGGTGTCACCGGCCTGCACATGGGGTACGTCGACACCGAGATGGTGACGGCCGTGACCGCCCCGAAGTCCCGCCCACAGGACATCGCGAAGGCCGCCCTGGACGGCATCGAGAGCGGCGCGTACGAGGTCCTCGCCGACGACACCGCCCGCACCGCGAAGGCCGCGATCTCCGGCGACCTGACGGCCGTCTATCCGGAGCTAGTTCGCTGACACGTAGACGTCCCGGTCGCGGGTGTACTCCATGGCACCCGCGATCCCGTCGGCGATGTCGGCGCCAAGTTCGCGCTCCACGACGTACAGCGCCATGTCGATCCCGGATGTCACGCCACCCGCGGTGATCAGCGTGCCGTCGTCGACGACGCGATTGGTCTTCAGCTCGGCACCGAACTCCTCCAGCTCCGCCCACGCACCGCGGTTTGTCGTGGCCGGCCTGCCTTTCACGAGGCCGGCCTCGGCGAGCAGCATCGACCCGGTACACACCGAGCCGATCCAGCGCAACGACGGCGCCAGCGCCGCGATCCGCGCCGTCATCACCCCACGCCGCGCCTCGGCCCAACTGCCCTTCTCCGCACGATTCATCCACCCACCACCAGGAACGAACAACGCATCCGGCTCCCCCAGCCCCTCCGGCGCCTTGAACTGCAGCCCAATCACCTCACCCGGCCCGTCCACCTTCGGGCACAGACTGGAGCCGGGCGGTTACCTCTGCGGTCATCAGGACTGTCTGGTCTGCCGGGGACGTACCGTAGATGCCATGTCAGTCTCAGGGGGACCGCCTTCCACCCGTGAAGAGGAGGTGGAGGAGCGGGTCGGGCCGTACCGGCTGATCCGGCGGCTCGGACAGGGCGGCATGGGCGTCGTGTACCTGGCCGAGGGGCCGGAGCGCCAAGAGGTGGCGCTGAAGGTGCTACGGCCGCACGTGGCGCACGACCCGATCGCACGGGCCCGGTTGCAGCGTGAAGCGACCACACTGCAGAAGGTCAACCACCCTGGCGTGGCTGGCATCCTCGATCACGACCTCGAGGGTGAACAGCCCTACCTGGTGACCCGCTTCGTGCCTGGGCGTCCGTTGGACGAGCAGGTGGACGACCGTGGCCCGCTGACACCGCGTAAGTGGCTCCCGCTCGCCGGTTGTCTGGCTGAGTCGCTACAGGCGATCCACGCGGCCGGTGTGATCCACCGCGACCTCAAGCCCGGCAACGTGATGATGTGCAACGGCAAGCCGGTGATGATCGACTTCGGCATCGCCCAGGCCGCCGACGACCTGCGGCTCACCCAGACGGGTCTTGTGATCGGTACGCCGGGTTACCTGGCGCCTGAGCTCATCGAGGGTGAGATGGTGTCGCAGTCCGCCGACTGGTGGGGCTGGGCGGCCACCGTGGCGTTCGCCGCTACCGGACGTCGTCCGTTCGGCAAGGGCCCGTTCGAGGCCGTGCTGGCGCGCGTGCACTCCGGACAGGCCGACCTGGATGGCCTGGACCCGCGGTTGAAGTCCCTGCTCGCTGCAGCACTCTGCCCCGACAAGGCCGACCGTCCGACGCAGGACGAGATCATGACAGGCCTCAGCCGGTACGCCGAGGGCCGCGACGCGCTCCCGCCCCGGGTGGAGGGCGATGCCGATCCGACCGTGGCCGCCGTACCGCCGACCAGGCTGGTCACGAAACTCATGCCGACCGTGGCGCCACCGGCCGAGGAGCCAACGCCGACGCAGGTGGCCGAGCTGGTGCCGTCGGTGATACCGCCGCTGTCGGCGTTCGCCCCGCTCCGGGACAAGCTGTCCTCCAAGCCTCCGGTGGCCGAGCCGGCACCGTACGCGGCCGCGCCGTACGCCCAACAGCCTTACGGGCCTTACGGTCCTGGGCCCTACGCGCCCGCGCCGTACCAGAGCGGTCCGCCGGTCCCGTACCAGCAGCCGTCTCAGCCCATGCCCGTGCAGCCGTCGCAGCCGGCGCCGATGCAGCCCGAGAAGCCGGTCAAGTCGCCGCCAACGGGTCGCCGTACGGCGGTCATCATCGGCTTCATGGTCGCGCTGAGCGGGCTGATCGCGTTGACGCCCGGCTTCGGCGCGGCCGTCGCGATCATCCTGCTGGTGCTGGCGCGAACCGTCGACCGGTCGAGTACCGCGCTCATGCGACGCCGTCAGGTCCGCGGCCGGTCCGGCAAGTCCGACGGTGTCGTCGCGGCCGCGGCCAGCCCGCTGCAGTTCGCCACCGCCGTACTGATCACACTGCCCTGCCTGATCCTGCCGCTGCTGACTGCGGTCGTCGTGGGCGGCATCGTCACCGGCATCGCCGCCTCGGCGCACGGCCTCGACTGGCAGCCGCTGTCCGCGATCGGCTTCGGTACGGCGGCCCTGACCGCGCTGTTCTGCTCCTGGTGGGGCCCCGGCGGCAGCTCGCTGCGCCGCGGCGCGCACATCACAGCGCGCAACACGTTCCGGGCGCACTGGGTCTCCGGGCTGATGGCCGTCGTACTGCTGGCGATCGGCGCGTTCACGTTCTACCAGGCCACGCAGGGCAAGGGCGCCGCGTGGGCACGGAAGCCGATCGAGACCCCGAACATCCAGCGCCCGACGCTCGGCGACCTCCGCAACGCACCGTTCATCCGCGACCTCCCCGTCATCGGCAACTGACAACGGGGAGGCCGGCGGCGTTACAGCTGGACGATCTGGCTGCGCTCCGGGCCGACACCGATCGCGGAGATCCGGGCCCCGCTCAGCGACTCGACCGCGCGCACGTAGGTCTGCGCCTCCTTCGGCAGGTCGTCGAACGAACGGCAGCCGGTGATGTCGTCCGACCAGCCGTCGAACTCCTCGTAGACCGGGACCGCGTGGTGGAACTCGGTCTGGGTCATCGGCATCTCGTCGTGCCGGACGCCGTTCACGTCGTAGGCGACGCAGACCGGGATCCGCCCGCGGCCGGTCAACGTGTCGAGCTTGGTCAGCACGAAGTCCGAGACGCCGTTCACGCGGGCGGCGTACCGGGCGATCACCGAGTCGTACCAGCCGCAGCGCCGCGGGCGGCCGGTGGTGACGCCGAACTCGGCGCCCTGGGTACGCAGCCACTCGCCGTCCGCGTCCAGCAGCTCGGTCGGGAACGGGCCTTCGCCGACGCGCGTGGTGTACGCCTTCACGACCGCCATCACGCGGTCGATCCGGGTCGGCGGGATACCGGTCCCGGTGCAGGCGCCCGCGGAGATCGCGTTCGACGAGGTGACGAACGGGTACGTGCCGTGGTCGACGTCCAGCAGGGTCGCCTGGCCGGCCTCCATCAGCACGGTCTTGCCGTCGTCGAGCGCCTGGTTCAGCAGCAGGCCCGTGTCCGCGACCATCGGCCTCAGGCGGTCCGCATACCCGAGCAACTCGTCGAGGACCTCGCGGATCTCGACCGCGCGCCGGTTGTACACCTTCACCAGCAGCTGGTTCTTCTGCTCCAGCGCACCGGTGACCTTCTGCTCGAGGATCTTCTCGTCGTAGAGGTCCTGGATCCGGATCCCGATCCGGTTCATCTTGTCGGCGTACGTCGGGCCGATCCCGCGCCCCGTCGTACCGATCTTGCGGCTGCCGAGGAACCGCTCGGTGACCTTGTCGAGGGTCCGGTTGTACGGCGGGATCACGTGCGCGCTCGCGCTGACCAGCAGCCGTGACGTGTCCACCCCGCGCGCCTGCAGCGCGTCGAGCTCCTCGAACAGCACGCTGAGGTCGACCACGACCCCGTTGCCGATCACCGGCGTGACGCCCGGTGTGAGGATGCCGCTCGGGAGCAGGTGCAGCGCGTACTTCTCGGACCCGATCACGACCGTGTGGCCGGCGTTGTTGCCGCCGTTGAACTTCACCACGTAGTCGATGACCTCGCCCGTGTTGCCGAGCAGATCGGTCGCCTTGCCTTTGCCCTCATCGCCCCACTGGGCGCCGACGAGCACGATTGCGGGCATCTCAGCCCTCCTCATCACGCACCAGCCTCACACCCCGTGGCGGCCGGTACTGGAAACGGTGAAGCCCGGAGACGTTCACCGGACGTTCATCCGGCAACGCATCCAGGCTCTTGCGACCAAAGCCTACCGGAACGGGGCTGCTGGGTTTCGGGCCTGTCCACAACCTCCGAACTCATTGTTCACTCAGCTGATGGGTTGCCAATTTCCGTGATCACGTGCACACTCTTAGTCAGCGGCCCGCCGAAACTGCCGCAGGGGACGGTTCCGGCGGGCCGCTTCCTCGTTCTCGAGGAAGACAGGCTCATTCGCTGAGCTCTTCGGGGTTACTGGCGAGCCACTCCTTCACCCGCCGGTCGGCTTCCTCGGGTGTGACGTCCTCCACCTTCGTGAGGATCGCCCAGCGGTGCCCGAACGGGTCGATCACCGTCCCGAACCGGTCCCCGGTCATGAACGTCTGCACCTCGGCCACCGACGTCGCCCCGGCCTCGATCGCCTTCGCGTACGTGGCGTCCACGTCCGGCACGTAGTGCACCAGCGACGAGTGCACCCACTCGCCGTTCGGCGCCCGCAGCCCGATCTGCGGCATCTCGTCGCTGAGCTGCAGCATCGAGTCGCCGAACCGCAGCTCGGCCTGCCCGACCCGCCCGTCCGGCATGTCCTGCCGGCTGACCACCTCGGCGCCGAACACCTGCTGGTAGAACTCGATCGCCTTCGCACCGTCCGCGACCGCCAGGTACGGGGCCAGCGAGTGATAACCGTCGGGGATGGGGTTTACCGTGTTCGTCATGCCCCCAGTCAACAAGCTGGGTGCCTTGCCGGTCTTGTAAGAAAGCGACAGGGAGCCTTGACCCACCCAGCCGACAGTGAGAAGGGCATCCTGCACCCCCGCGAGCAGGCTCGGCATCGTTCACTCAGCAGGCTCGCACCAGGGCCGGACGCCGGGCGGTTCGTGGAGTGGTACTGGATCGTCGAATGGGACCTGGATGCGCCTTACACGGCTGAGGTGCTGCCGTTCCCGGCCGTGAACGTGACGTTCGAGCAGCCGGGCGGGGCGTTCGTGAACGGGGTCTGCACGCGGAAGTTCGAGCGTGAGCTGTCCGGGCGCGGGCTGGCGTTCGGGGTGAAGTTCTGGGCCGGCGGGTTCGGGGCGATCACCGGGCTGGACGTGGGCTCGTTCCGCGACGAGGTGCTGCCGTTGACCGCGGTCTTCCCGGACGGCGACCGGCTCGCGGACCTGGTGTTCGAGGCCGAGTCCGACGTACGGCGGCGCGCGGTGTTCGAGGCGTTCCTGCGCGACCACCTGGCTCCGCCGGATCCGTCGTACGAGCTGGTCCGGGAGATCGTGTCGGCGATGGCCGCCGACCGCTCGGTGGCCCGCGTGGACGAGATCACCGAGCGCTTCGACGTACCGATCCGCACCCTGCAACGGCTGTTCCGGCGGTACGTCGGCGTCGGCCCCAAGTGGGTGCTCCGCCGGTACCGGCTGCACGACGGCGCGGAACTGCTGGCCAAGGGCGAGGTCGCCGAGCTGGCGGACCTGTCCGCGTCACTCGGCTACTTCGACCAGGCGCACTTCTCCAAGGAGTTCAAGCAGCAGATCGGCCTCACCCCAGCAGAGTACGCGGCCCGAGCCGCCGCCGAACGCCAGGTCACCTACCGCTGAGCTTCACGGTCTCCTTGACTGAAGCGGTCACGGCCACATCTTTGTAATCCGACCTCCGGCGTGCACATGCCAGAAGCCGACGGAAACGCGGCGTGTCGCAGCGAGCATCGCGCGCTCCGCATCGACAAAGCGTTGGGCCATCTCATCCAGACCCGAGTTCCCCGAAGCCAAGCAGAAAAGGTGGCCGGCATCCAGGGCGCTCAGCTCGTGCTCTCGGTAGCGGATCCGTTTGTCTTTCGTGAGTAGCAGCCAGCCGCGCGAACAGCCCTCTGCGATCCACTCCTCGTCGGGGATCCGCGTCGCGTCGTCCTGATAGAAGTCCGCGATCAGGTGAATAGTCCAGCCCCGCTCGCGGAGCCGCGCGGCGGACGCTTTCCCAAGGCTGCGATCGAAGAAGAACTCAGGCTGCTTGGCGGAGCACATCTTCGACTACATCCGCAGGAAGGTCATACTCCTCCGCAACGACGCTGATAGGTTCCCCGGTCCGCCACAGAGAGACCAGCGCCTCGACCGGAACCTTGCTCTTCGCAAGCACGGGCGCACCCCAGCCGAAACTCGGGTCGATGACCACTTCAGCCCCGGCGGGGTACTGAGGCAGTCGCAGACGCGCGGGGTTCCCCTCCGCGTCCCAACTGATGTATGTCAGGTACTCGGCGATGACCTCGGGGAACGCGATTTGATCGTCCCGGGCGTGGATGACTGACTGATCGGCAACCCGAACGAAGAGACCCACACCATCGGTCGCGATCCGCTCACGTGCCAGCGCGTACGGATCCTGGAACTCGGAACGCACCAGATCGGCCGCCCGCCGGATGTCAGGCATCGAGAAACCCAGCTCACGAAGAGTCCGTAGGACGTACGCCTCGACGACGCCCACGAACGGTACGCGTGGCCATCCGCGTCGCTCAGGACGAACGGCATGCACCAGCGACGGCCGCGACCCATCGGCGAGCCATGAGTCCAGAGTCGACTCAGGCATCTTGAGCGTCCTGGCCGCCTCCCTTGCGGTGAGGAGCGGCGCCTCGTAGATATCCGTCATTCACTTTCCCTCCCCGGTGGTTGGCATCACATTTGAGAACGATCTGTGATGAAGTCTCCCAGACCTCACCGACAAAACCGTCGCGGCTCGTCGCAGCGAAGTCATCTACTGCTGAGCTTCACGGTCAGGGCCATGACGAGCGCGGTTGCTGCGGCGGCGAGGGAGACCAGGAACCCGTACTGCGCGCTGTGTCCGTCGACGATCCACCCGGCGAACGCGGACCCGAGGGCGATGCCTGCCGCGCCACCCGAGTTGATCCAGGTGAAGGCCTGCGTGAGGATCGACGGCTCGACCGCCGACTCGGTCAGGACGGCAGACAGGGTCTGGAACGGCGCGATAGCCAGGCCCGGCAGAGCCAACGCGAGCGCGGTGGCCAGTGGCGTGTGCACTGTCAGCAAGGGCACGCAGCTGATCGCAAGCCAGACGAACGCAAGCACGAACTGCGTCTCCGGAGCAGTGCGCCAACGCCTTGCGCCGTAGGCGAGTCCGGCGACCAGACTGACCAGGCTGGTGATGCTGTAGAGAGGTCCTGCTAGCCCGGGCACTCCTCGAGAAACCGCGAAGGCCGTCACCGACACCTGCATGCTGCCGAAGAACAGGCCGATGCCGATATTCGTACCGACCAACCCGACGAACCGCTTGTGCAGCAGGCGCTTCGGGCCTTCGTGCTGACCTGCCACGGTCGGCGGCGGCGCCGTGCCTCGTTGCATCGCCAGCAGGAAGCCACCGGCCAGCAGGAGGCCCGTGGCGAGCATTGAACCGGCGGCCGGCGTTGTCGACGAGCTCACGATGCCGACGAGCCCGGGGCCGACCATGAACGCCACACCGACGCCCAACGCTTCCAGCGCGAATGCCGACGACAGCAATGGCGTCTCGCGCAGCGCATAGGCCCAGCGGGCGCCCGTCTGCGCGCTCACCTGCGGCAACGATCCGCCGGCGAGGACGCCTGTCAGGACCAGCGACCACAAGGGCGCGCCGGTGGCTGTGAGGGTGATGAGCAGCGCCATCATCGTCGCGTGCGCGAGGAGGGTGAACGGCAGCATCCGGGTCTGACCGAACCGGTCGATCAGCCGGGCGACCTGCGGTCCGGCGACCGCCTCGGCGACGGCGAAGCCGCCGGTGACGCTGCCGGCCGCGGCGTACGAGCCGGTCGATCCGTGCACCAGCCAGACGATGCCGAGGCCTGTCATCGCGATCCCGATCCGGGCCGGGGCCGCCGCGAAATAGAACTTCCAGGCGCCAGGAGTACGCAGTACCGCCGCGTAAGTGGGCGCGCCGATCCGTCCGGTGAGAGCCGGCACGGTGTGACCTTCCGCTGCCCGATGGGGCGGGGACCCGACCGTGGGCGTCCAGCTTCGCCGGTCTGTCCGTCCGCCTAGAACCGTCCATGTTCGGCAAGAAGCGGGGACGCTCGCCGCCTGCCGGCACTGTCAACGGGCAGAAAACCTCGAGTGGTTCAGGTTGACCGGAACAGTCTACCGTCCACGAGCACCGGCACGACATCGCTCGTGTCGACCTCGGCCGCGACTGCGACGTCCGCTGCGAAGCCGTACTGCATGAGCTCCCGCCCGCCGGCGCACTCGTGCAGGCTCTTGGGCAGCTCGTCCTTCGTCGCCTCGTAGGCCGCCACGGCCGCCCTCGCCTCCGGGGACAGGTCGTCGCTGCCCAGCGCGCTGAGGAACCCGCCGGCGCCCCACAGATCCTCGACAGCCGGCCGCAGCGAACCGTCCCGCCACCGCTCCCCCGCAGCGATTGCGACTACCTTGCCCTTCGGCTGCTGTCTGGCCCACTGAGCGGCAGCCATCCCGTTACGCAGCGACACCGCGATCACCGTCGCGCCGCTCTCGCTCAACTGCTTCGCGATCGTCGACCCGTTCGGCGACGGCAGGACCAGCTTGGTGATTCCGGTCACTCGCCGGATCGATGCCGGCGACAGACTCACCTCGCCCGGTCCGGCCGCGGAACGTCCGACCGCGAGCGTCGCGCCGTACTGCTCGGCGTACGCGACGGCGGTGTCGTCGCGCCACTGGTACGGGTACACGTCGATGCCGCGTTCGACCGCGACCGTCACCGCGGTCGTGAACGACAGCACGTCGACGACCGCGACGATGTCACCGGCAACGACCTCGGCGCCGACCGGCCCCCAGTCGAACCCGGCAGCGAATCCGTCCTGCGCGTAAGGGCTGGTCACCCGGCAGATCATCCCGCCGGGAAACCAACCCCACAAGCAGGTTTCAGCTCAGCTCGTCGGCGGCCGTCGGCGACGAGTCGCGCAGGAACGTGACGCACCGCTCGGCCTCGTCCTTCTCGTCGATCAGCGCCGCCGCCTTGCCCAGCGCCGCCAGCGCGCGGAGGAAGCCGCGGTTCGGCTCGTGCTCCCACGGGACCGGGCCGTGGCCCTTCCAGCCGTTCCGCCGGAGCAGGTCCAGCGCCCGGTGGTAGCCGGTCCGCGCGTACGCGTACCCCTCGATGGTCCGGCCGTCGGCGAGCGCGCCCTCGGCGAGCACCGCCCAGGCCAGGGAGGACGTAGGGTGCTTGGCGGCGACGTCCGCCGGAGCGGCCCCGTCGGCGAGTTCCGCCGCGGCCGGGTCGACCGGTAGTAGTGTCTCGGGTGGACCGGACAGCAGATTGTTCAATTCCATAAGCACATCTTCGCCGATCACGCAGCCGTACCGGCACGTGACCGTCTGACGAAATCCGTTGACCGTTCACCCGACGGCCACGGATGCTTGAGACCCTCGCGTCAAACCGCCGTGGTTCCCAGCTACGGCCGGAAGGAGGCACCGGATGAGCGTCATAGTCCTGAACGCGTCGTACGAACCGCTGCACACCGTCTCGATCCAGCACGCCATCCGGATGCTGGTTCGCGAGGTCGCTGTGGTCGAAGAGGCGCACGGAGAGCGAACTATCGGCCCTTTTCCGGTCCCCCGCGTCCTCCGGCTGGTCCGGTACGTCGTGACGCACTGGCGCTACGCGGCCGGCCGGATGAAGTACAGCAAGCACGGCGTCCTGCGGCGCGACAAGTTCCGCTGCGCGTACTGCGGCCTGGAGAACGCCGACACCATGGACCACGTCCAACCCAGGTCCAGGGGCGGCCGCACCGAGTGGCTGAACGCGGTCGCCGCCCATGCCTCCTGCAACGAGCGCAAGGGCAACCGGACCCCGTCCGAAGCCGGCATGCCCCTCCTCTGGCAACCCTGGGTACCAACCCGCGCCGAGCTCGTCATAGACACATGACGAGCATTTTTTATGCCCATTTCCCTCCCCTCGGGCCGCTCTCTCGAGATCTTCCCGGTCGCTGACCGTCCGGATCTCGCCAACGCCGACATCGACGCCGGCCCCTGGCCTGCCTTCATGCGGCACAACCGCGTGTCCGAGGCGTACTTCCCGCAGACGCTCACCACCTTCCCGTCGACCTGCCTGATCGCGACGTCCGACGGCCGGCCGATCGGTGACGCCCAGGCGGTCCAGCTCTCGACCGCCGGCCGCGATCCGTTCCCGCCCGGTGGTTGGGAGCAAGCCGTCGTGTGGGCGTTCGCCGATGCCCGGAACGACGTTCGTCCGGACGTCGCCTGTGCGTTGAACATCAGCGTCGCCCGCGACTTCCAGGGTGAAGGCGTCGCCGCGCTCCTCCTTGCCGCCCTGCGCTCAGCAGCAGCCGGCCTCGGTCTCCTGGCGTTGGACGCCCCGGTCCGGCCGACCCGCAAGCAGCTCGAGCCCGCCGTCGCGATGCACGAGTACGTCGCCCGCACCCGGCCCGACGGGCTACCGGCCGATCCCTGGCTCCGCACTCACGTTCGCGCCGGCGGCCGGATCGTCGGTGTCGCGCCCGCCTCATGGGTGGTCGCCGGGTCGTTGCGCGAATGGCGTGCCTGGACCGGCCTGCCGTTCGACCGCAGCGGACCGGTCGACGTCGAGGGCGGGCTGGTGCCGGTGGACTGCGATGTGCGGGCCGATCGCGCCGTGTACGTCGAGCCGAACGTGTGGGTCCGGCACGAGTTCTCCACAGCTTGAAAGTCGGCGGTCGGCGAGGGGGTGAAACGCGGCAAGTTCTTGGGCATGAATCCTCAACTTGCCGTGATGGCGTCGATCCGGGGCGGTGTCTTCACCCGGGCGGACGCGCGTGCTTGCGGATATGCCGACACCGACATCGACGCCCTGCTGCGATCCGGCCAGTGGCGGCGGATCCGCCGCGGGACGTATGCCGCCCGACGGTCCCTCATGCTCGTCACCGACGAGATCCTGCACCTCCGCCGTGCCTACCGCGTCCTGCGCGCCAGCGGCCCCGACGTCTTCGCCAGTCACCAGTCGGCCGCAGCCCTGCACGCCTTGCCTGTCTGGGGTCTCGACCTCGCCCGTGTACACGTCACCGCACCTGACGGCTGCTCCGGCCGGCTACGCGGCGTCCACCGCCACATCCGCGACCCCGTCGGCCCCGGCCTCCAACTGTGGAACACACTGCGGATGGTCTCGCCCGCCCGGGCGATCGTCGAGGTCGCTGCGACCGCGCCGGCCCTCCCTGCCGTCGTGCTCGCCGACGCCGCCGTCCACACCGGCATGGTCGATCGCCGCGCGCTGCGCCAGGCGAGCACGTTCCTTGACCATGGCAACAAGCGTGCGCTCAAGGTCCTGGACCAGCTCACCGGTGCCGCCTCGATCGCCGAGTCACGCCTGCGCCACATCCTCGCCGACGCCGGCCTCCCCGCACCCAGCCCGACGCCACCGCCCGACACCGGGCAACCGGACCCCGACGACCCCGCCGCCGAAGCGCTGTGGTTCCCCGACGAACGCACCGTCGTCGAGTTCGAGCCGCGATTCCCCTTCTACAGCGAGGATTCCGGCCCCGAAGACCCACCCACCGAGCCGGCGGACGACGACGGGCCGCAACCCGTCGAGCACTGCTGGATCTCCTGGACCGATCTCGACGATCCCACGACCGTGGCCGACCGCATCCGAACCACGTTCACCCGAGCAGCCCGCCGTACCGGCATCCGGCATTTCGACCTGGCCCGGGTGCGATGACGAGAGGAGTCACCCCCGTGCTGTTCACTCAGATCATGGGACAGGCCCGCCCCGGGAAACTCCCCCGGACGGGCCTGCTCGCAACAACTGCCGGAACGTCAGGCGTTCAGCGACGTACCGGTGGAGCGCAGGTTCTCGCACGCCTCGCCGACGCGCTTCGCCATGCCCTCTTCGGCCGCCTTGCCCCACGCCCGCGGGTCGTAGGCCTTCTTGTTGCCGACCTCGCCGTCGACCTTCAGCACACCGTCGTAGTTCAGGAACATGTGCGCCGCCGCCGGCCGGGTGAACGCGTACTGCGTGTCGGTGTCGACGTTCATCTTGATGACGCCGTTGTCGACCGCGGCCCGGATCTCCTCGAGCGTCGAGCCGGAGCCACCGTGGAACACCAGGTCGAACGGGCGCTCCTTGCCGACCTTGGCGCCGACCTGCTCCTGGATCTCGGCCAGGATCTCCGGGCGCAGCTTGACCGCACCCGGCTTGTAGACGCCGTGCACGTTGCCGAAGGTGAGCGCCGTCAGGTAGCGGCCGTTCTCGCCGGTGCCGAGCGCCTCGACCGTGACCAGGCCGTCCTCGACGGTGGTGTAGAGCTTCTCGTTGATCTCGTTGGCGACACCGTCCTCCTCGCCGCCGACGACACCGACCTCGATCTCCAGGACGATCTTCGCCGCGGCGGCCTTGGCCAGCAGCTCCTTCGCGATCTCCAGGTTCTCGGTCAGCGGCACCGCCGAGCCGTCCCACATATGCGACTGGAACAGCGGGTTCTCACCGCGGGCGACGCGCTCGGCGGAGATCTCCAGCAGCGGCCGGACGAAGCCGTCCAGCTTGTCCTTCGGGCAGTGGTCGGTGTGCAGCGCGATGTTCACCGGGTAGTTCTTGGCGACCTCGTGCGCGTAGGCGGCCAGCGCCACGGAGCCGGACACCATGTTCTTCACGGTCGGGCCGGACAGGTAGTCCGCACCACCGGTGGAGACCTGGATGATGCCGTCCGAGCCCGCCTCGGCGAAACCGCGGATCGCGGCGTTCAGCGTCTGCGAGGAGCTGACATTGATGGCCGGGTAGGCGAAGCGGTTCTGCTTGGCCTTGTCCAGCATCTCGGCGTAGACCTCAGGGGTTGCAATGGGCATGTCTCGCGGTACTCCTCACAACACAGTTCTTGTGGGTTCGGCTCCAGTATTGCTGCCGGGCACTTCGTCGGATCCGGCGGCCCACCTGACGAACCGGCCCGGTGGCCGGGGAGCGATCGGCAGGGATGCAGACCAGTTGGTGAACAGGATCGATCCAGTTCGTTGCGTCCGGATGTCCTCCGGGAGCGGAGGGCGCTCCGGGGCCGGTCAGGCGGACCCGGTTCGCGGGCCGCGCGGGGTCAGGGCCATGTGCAGCCGGTAGCGGTCGGCGCGGTACGCCGACCAGGACAGCTCGACGACCTTGCGGCCGGCGAAGGTGGTGCGCTCGAGGACCAGCAGGGGTGCCCGCCGGGCCACGCCGAGCACCCGGGCGACATGACCGTCGGCGTTGTCCGCCCGGACGGTCTGCTCACCGGAGGTGACGACGACGTCGTACTCGCTCGCGAAGACGTCGTACAGGGTGCCGAGCTCGCGGCCGAGCAAGCCGGGGAAGAGCGCGGACGGGTAGTAACCGACCTCGTACGCCATCGGCGACGCGTCGGCGGTCCGGAGCCGCTCGACCCGGATCACCTTCGTGCCCTTGGCGACCCGCAGGCCCTTCGCGGTCTCGTCGGAGGCCTCGATCTCGCTCGCCGACAGCACCACGGTCCCGGGCTCGAGCCCGCGGGCCCGCATCTCCCGGGAGAACGAGGTGAGGTGCAGCTGGGAGTCGACCTGAGGACCGGTGACGAAGGTCCCCTTGCCGTGCACCCGTTCCAGGGCGCCGGACTCGACCAGGTCGCTGATCGCCTGCCGGACGGTCACCCGGGAGACGTTCAGCTTGTCCACCAGCGCGCGCTCGGAAGGGATCGGGTCCCCGGGATGCAGCTCGACGTCGATCAGCCGTTCCAGCACCGATCGGACCTGGGCCCGCTTGGTCGCCACCATGGAATCTCGATCCTCCAGACCTGGACGGACCTCGGGGGTGCCCCGGGGCGCCGCTCACTGCTATCGTGCGCAGCATACCTGTTAAGACCAGATAGGACCAGTGATCGCAGTGGTGTCTGTCCCCTCCCAGGAAACCCGGATGGCGGCCGAGATCGCCGAACAGCCGGCCGCGCTCGCGGCGACGTTCGAGCATGTTCTCCCGCTGCGGCACGACATCACCCGGCTGGCCGCCGGGCGCCGGAACGTGATCTTCGTGGCCCGCGGCTCCTCGGACAACGCGGGCGTGTACGGCCGCTACCTGACCGAGATCCACGCCGGCCGGCAGGCGTCGCTGGCAGCCCCGTCGGTGGCGACGCTGTACGGCGCGAACCTCGACCTCTCGAACTCGCTGGTCGTCGCGGTCAGCCAGTCGGGCGCGACTCAGGAAATCGTCGACACGGCCGAGTGGGCGAAGCGCAACGGTGCCGCGATCGTCGGCATCACGAACGACGGCAACAGCCCGCTGGCGTCGACGGCCGACGTCGCGCTGATCACCCAGGCCGGCAAGGAACTCGCCGTACCGGCTACCAAGACGTACACGACCCAGCTGGCCGCGATCACCGTCGCCGTGGACGCGCTGGCGCCGCGGCCGGGGATGCTGGACGCGGACATCGCCCGGGTTCCGGACGCGGCGACCAAGATGCTGTCTGGTTCGGTCGAGGCGGCGGCGGACCTGCTGGCGGGTGCACACGACGTGCTCGCGAGCGGGCGCGGGCTGACCTTCGGTACGACGCTCGAGGTGGCGCTGAAGCTCGAGGAGACCTGCCTGCAGCCGGTCCGCGGACTCTCGTACGCCGACCTCAAGCACGGCCCGATCGCGGTCGTCGACTCCGACCTGGTGACGATCCTGGTCGCGGCCGGCGAAGGCCCCGCGCTGCCCGGCATGACCGAGCTGGCCGGCCTGGTCCGCGAGAAGGGCAGCAAGATCCTCGGCATCGGCGGCGACCCGACGTTCGCGTCCCGCTGCGACGTGAACCTGGCGGGCCCGGACCTCCCCGAGACGCTCGCGCCGCTCGCCCTGGTCATCCCGGCCCAGCGCGCCATCGAACTCCTGGCCCGCAAGCTCGGCCTGGACCCGGACGCGCCCCGCGGCCTCCGCAAGGTCACCCAGACCGACTGAACAAAGTGCTCACTGGATGAGCACTTTGGCTGGAATCGTGGTGGTCGTCAACCAGGAAGACCTGCGAGAGGACCACCACGATGTTGCGAGGACTAGCGACCGTCAGCTTCTACGCCGCCGATGTGAAGGCGGCGCGGGACTGGTACGAGAAGCTGCTGGGCGTCGACGCGTACTACGCGGTGCCCAGCGCGGCGGACCCGGCGTACGTGGAGTTCCGGCTCGGGGACCTGCAGGCGGAGCTCGGGATCATCGACGCCAAGTACGCAACGCATCAGGTCGGGGCGGCGGCGGGCGCGATCATGTACTGGCATGTCGACGACCTGGAGGAAACGCTCGCTCGGCTGGTCGAGCTGGGTGCGACCGTCAACGAGGACATCGTTGAGCGAGGCAACAACACCGGGTTCCGGACAGCGTCGGTCGTCGACCCGTTCGGCAACCTGCTCGGCATCATGACCAACCCGCACTACGTCGAGATCCTCGAGGACCTCAGAAGTCGATCCGCATAACGGCGCGCCGGTTGCCGGGCCGGCTCACCTCGACGAACCCGGCGTCGGCAAGCGTGGCGAGACTCCCGACGTATCCGCCGTCCACCAGATCCGGATACCCCTCGATCGCCCGCGCCCCACCCTCGCGAGCAAACCCAACCGCAGCCGCCGCCAGCAGCCGACTGATCCCCCGCCGCCGATACCCAAGCCGAGTCACGAAACAAGTCACCGCCCACACGGACTCATCCGCCCTGTCCTCATCGCGCCCCACCCAAGGAACCCGAAAGTCCCGCACCAGCCGCCCATACCCCGCCCGCGGCCCCACCGCACACCACCCCACCGCACACCACCCCACCGCCACCCCCAAGCCGCCACCACCCGAGCCCACGCCACCCACGCCCACGCGCCCACCACGCAAGTCGGCGCCACGCAAACCCACGCCACCCGCACCAGCCGCACCAGCCGCACCAGCCGCACCAGCTAAGTCCGCGCCACTCGCGCCCACGCCAGCCACGCCCACGCCAGCCGACGAGTCGGTGCCGTGCGACCCCACTCGTGCCAAGTCGGTGCCGTGCGAGGGCGCGCCAGTCGGGCGTGCCTCGGTGAGGTAGGCGATCAGGCCTGTGGTTGTTGTGGTGTTCGGGTTGTCGCAGGCGGTCTGGTCTCGGAGGCGGGCGGCGAGTTCGTCCGGGCCTTCTGAGCCCCACGACTCCTTCGGGAGCATCCGGAAGCGCTGACACCAGCAGCGGGAGGTGTCGCCGGTCTCGCCGAAGACCGCCTGCAGATCGATCCACTTCGCCTGGTTGGCCGGGACGACGACGAGTTGTTCAGGGCGGACAGGTTCGCGCGAGCCCACCGCCCGTACCGCCGGCTTCCGCGTCTGCGTCGGCCGCGGCTGCCTTCGTTTGCGCGGCTCGAAGCTGACGTGGAGATCCACCGTGTCGCCGGCACCCAGACCGGCGGGCTTACGTACTGCGTCCTTCAACGGAAGGAGATACGCACCATCCCTCGACCACAGCGAGGTCGTCCACTCGGCGCCGTCGAGCGAAGCGCGGACCGGGACCGCACCCCACGACGGGCCGTACTCCGCGGCAGCAGCTCGCAAGGCCGCGCCCGTTTCGGGTGGGACGGTCACGAAGTAGTACGGCGCCGGGCCGCGCCATTCGATGATCTCGCCGGCGAACGTGTGGTCCATGGTTCGAACGCTAGACCAGATTCCGGAAGGGTGGCTTCCGGAAACCTCAGAGCTGACCGCGGTGGGTCAGCGCGGTGGTGATCTGATCCGCGGCCTCCCGGAGGTGCGGCAGGAACTCTTCGCAGAGTGAGGTCGCGGTCGAGCGGGACGCGTGTGCGGACACGTTCAGGGCGGCGATGATCCGGCCGCGGGAGTTCCGGATCGGGACGGCGATCGAGAGGAGGCCGAGCTCGAGTTCCTGGTCGACCAGGGCGTACCCGTCAGCGCCCGCCTTCGTGATCGTGGCGCGGAGCTTGTCGGCCGCGGTGACGGTGCGGTCGGTGAGCGACTCCGCGTGCAGGGAGTCGAGGTACGGCGTCAGTTCGTCGTCGGGGAGGCCCGAGAGGAGGACGCGGCCCATCGACGTCGGGTACGCCGGGAGCCGGGCGCCGACGCCCAGCGCGACGGTCATGATCCGGGTGGTGGGGACGCGGGCGACGTACACGATGTCGGGGAGGTCGAGGGTCGCGATCGAGCACGACTCCCGGGTCTTGAGGCTGAGCTCCTCCATGAACGGGCCGGCGAGTTCGCCGAGGTCCAGGGAGGACAGGTACGCCCAGCCGAGGGCGAGGACGCGCGGAGTGAGCGAGAAGCGGCGGTTGTCGCTGCGGACATAGCCGAGATCTTCCAGCGTGAGCAGGATCCGACGCGCGGTCGCGGGGGTGATGCCGACGGCGCGGGCGACTTCGCTGAGGGTCAATGCGGGGGCGGCCGCCGAGAACGCCCGGATCACCGCCAAGCCGCGCTCCAGGCCTTGGAGGAACGTACCTGTAGACGCGTCATCCGGCATCAGCTAGCCTACTTTTCGTTGAAAGAAGAAGTATTCGCTGAGCGAAATCCTAGCGGAGCAGCCGATGCCTCGTCCAGATGAGTTCGTGCCGGGCTCGTTCGTGCACACGTTCTGGCCGGGCCGGGTGGTGTTTGGGCCGGGCACGCTCGCGCGAGTGGGCGACGAGGTGGCGGCTCTCGGCGTGCGCCGGGTCCTCGTCGTCGCCACCAACTCCGCCCGGGCCGCGGCCGACGCCGTCCAACAACAGCTCGGCGATCGCTTCGCCGGCCGGATCGACGGGGTCGCCCAGCACGTCCCCACCCAACTCGCGGACGCCGCCCGCACCACGGCCCGAGACGTGAACGCCGACGCGGCCGTCGCCATCGGCGGCGGCTCAGCCATAGGCCTGGCAAAAGCAGTAGCCCTCACCAGCACCGATGGGGTGGTGGTTGTGGCGGTGCCTACTACCTATGCAGGGTCGGAGATGACGCCGGTGTGGGGGGAGACGGCTGGGGGGAGTAAGGCGACGGGGGTGGATTCTCGGGTTTTGCCGCGGGTGGTGGTTTATGACGCGGAGTTGAGTCGAGGGTTGCCGGTGCAGGTCACGGCGGCGAGTGTGGCCAATGCGATGGCGCACTGTGTGGAGGCGGTGTGGACGCCTAAGGCTGATCCGATCACCGAGGTGATCGCGGTCGAGGGTGTTCGGGCGTTGAGTTCAGGGCTGCGCCAGGTGCTGATGGAGCCTGACGATCTGGAGGGTCGAGGCCGGCTTGTGTACGGGGCTTGTCTGGCGGGTTCGGCGCTGGCGACGGCGGGGACGGGACTGCATCACAAGCTGTGTCATTTGCTTGGTGGGACCTACAACTTGCCGCATGCGGAGACGCACGCCGCTGTTCTTCCACAGGTGGCCCGTATAGAGGCGGCCACGGTCCCCGCCAGCGCTTCGCGCCTGGCAGCCGCGCTGCGCGGGGAGGATGCAGCGGTGGGGGCGAGCACCGCCAGCGGAGGTCGCGCGGACGGCGAGAGCGCGGTGGATGGCGAGAGTACTGCGGCTGAGGGGTTGGCGCGGGGGTTGTTCGACTTGTTTCGGGGGGCGGGGGTGGCGGTGAGTTTGCGGGAGTTGGGGTTGGGGCGGGAGCAGGTTGATGAGGCGGTTGCGGCGTTCGGGGATGACGACTTGGTGCGGGAGATCTTGGTACGGGCTTGGGATGGTGTGCGGCCTTGAGGAGGGTGGATGGATCTGCAGGGTGGTGAGCTGACCGATGCGGTCGTGGGCAGTTTCGCGGGTAGTGGGAGTGAGCGCTACAAGGAGGTGATGGGCGCACTGGTCCGGCACCTGCATGCGTTCGCGCGGGAGGTGGATCTCACCGAGGACGAGTACTTCACGGCGATCGACTTCCTGACCAGAACGGGCCAGATCTCGACCGGTACCAGGCAGGAGTTCGTCCTGCTGGCGGACGTGCTCGGCCTGTCGATGCTCACCGTCGGCCTGGGCGACCGGAAGCCCGAGGAGGCCACGCAATCGACCGTGTTCGGCCCGTTCTTCGTCGAGGGGTCACCTGAGGTGCAACTAGGTGACGACATCTCGAACGGCGCCCCGGGACAGCCGTGCCTGGTGAGCGGGCGGGTCCTGAACACGAAGGGCGAGCCGATCGCGGGCGCACTGGTCGAGACCTGGCAGGCCGACGAGGACGGGTTCTACGACGTACAGAAGGACCTCGACGGTCCGCAGAACCGCGCCCACCTGACAACTGATGCCGACGGCAACTACAAGTTCTGGGCGGTGAAGCCGGTCGCGTACCCGATCCCGGACGACGGCCCGGTCGGCGAGCTGCTGCGGGCCGGCGGCCGCGGTCCGATGCGCCCGGCCCACATCCACTTCATGGTCACCGCCCCCGGCTATGCGCGGCTCATCACCCACGTGTTCGCCAACGGCGACGAGTATCTCGACACGGACGCGGTGTTCGGCGTGAAGCAGTCCCTGATCGCGGACTTCGTCGAGCATCAGGAAGACGGCAAGACCTTCTACACCGTCCATTACGACCTCGTACTCGCGACCATCGAGGAGACTCGGCAATGATCACCACCGATGTGCTGATCGTCGGCAGCGGTCCGGCCGGCGGCGCCGCCTCGCTCTTCCTCTCGACGTACGGCGTCGAGAACATCGTGCTCGCCCGGTACGGCTGGACCGCCAACACGCCCCGCGCCCACATCACCAACCAGCGTACGGTCGAACTGATGCGCGACATGGGCATCGAGGACGAGGTCACCGGCAAGGGCACCGCCCACCATCTGATGGGCCAGACCGCGTTCTGCACCAGCCTCGCGGGCGAGGAGATCGGCCGGATCCGTACCTGGGGCACGCATCCACGCCGGCTCGCCGACTACACCGAAGCGAGTCCGTGCCTGCCGATGGACCTCCCGCAGACCCTGTTCGAGCCGATCCTCGTCAGTACGGCGGCCGCCCGCGGCGCGCGGCTCCGGTTCAACACGGAGTACGAGAAGCTGGAGCAGGACGCGGACGGCGTGACCGCGACGGTGCGCGATCGGCTGAGCGGTACGACGTACCAGATCCGGGCGAAGTACCTGATCGGCGCGGACGGCGGGCGGAGCAAGGTGGCGCAGGATCTCGGGCTGCCGATGGCCGGGGCGATGGACATCGAGGGGTCGATGAACATCGTGTTCGAGGCGGACCTGAGCCGGTACGTCGCGCATCGCCCGAGCGTCCTGTACTGGGTCCTGCAGCCGGGCGCGCAGATCGGCGGTATCGGCGCCGGCCTGGTCCGGATGGTGCGCCCGTGGAACGAGTGGCTGATCGTCTGGGGCTACGACATCACCCAGCCGGCCCCGGTCGTCGACGAGGCGATGGCGACCGAGATCGTTCACAACCTGGTCGGCGACGACACGATCGACGTGAAGCTGAAAGGTACGTCGGTGTGGAGCGTCAACCACATGTACGCCGAGAAGGCCTCCAATGGCCGGGTGTTCTGTATGGGTGACGCGATCCATCGCCATCCGCCGAGCAACGGTCTCGGCTCGAACACCTCGATCCAGGACGCGTACAACCTGGCCTGGAAGCTCGCGCTGGTCGTCAAAGGCCAGGCCTCACCCCAGCTGCTCGAGAGCTACGACGCCGAGCGCGTCCCGATCGCGAAGCAGATCGTTGACCGCGCCAACAAGAGCCGCAGCCAGTTCGGCCAGATCTTCCGGGCGCTCGGTATGACGCCGGACGCCCCGCCCGGGTGGACGATCGAGTCGCGCAAGGACGACACCGCGGACGGCGCCGCGCAGCGCGAAGAGCTACGCAAGGCCATCGAGCTCAAGGACTACGAGTTCAACGCGCACGGTGTCGAGCTCGGGCAGCGTTACCGTTCCTCGGCCGTCATCGCAGACGGCACGCCGGAGCCGTCGTACGCGCGGGATCCCGAGCTGTATTACCACCCGACGACCTGGCCGGGCGCGCGCATCCCGCACTGCTGGCTGACCCGCGGGTCCGAGACCGTCAGCACGCTGGACGTGGTCGGCAAGGGCCGCTTCACGCTGCTCACCGGGATCGGCGGCGACGCCTGGGTGAAAGCGGCCCGGTCTGTGTCCGAGCACCTCGGCGTACCGATCGAACCGCTGGTGATCGGTCCCGGCCGTGAGTTGGACGACCTGTACGGCGACTGGGCCCGCACCAGGGAGATCCCGGACACGGGCTGCCTGCTCGTCCGCCCGGACGCGCACATTGCCTACCGTGCGTTCGACCAGCCGGACGACCCGACCGAAACGCTCAGCCAAGCACTCCACAAACTCCTAGGCCGCTGACGAGGCCTCCGCGTGCAGGATCTTGTCCAGGATCACCGAGATCTCCGCGGTCTCGGCGTCCAACAGCGTGATCAGCGCGACCCGCGACGTCTCGGAGCGCGCCTCCAGGGCGGCCGCGCTCAGCGCGCGCACGGTGCCCAGCTCGTGTATCAGTTCGTCCCACAATGCGTTCATCGACAAAACCCCCATGTTCCCCGTCGCCAACGCAGGGCGACGAGAAGGCCTCACTTCTGTCGTCAATAACAACGGGACGGCGCGGCCGAAGGTTACGAACTCGTCAAGAATTTCCATCCGTTCGCCGGGACCACCGGCGTGTCGGCGAGCGGAAACTGCTGATCCTGGTCCGACACGTTGAGCAGCACCAGCACCCACTCGTCACCGTGCGTACTCCGCAGCGCGATCGTCGTGTTGGTCAGATGGATCACCTCAGGACGGGCCCGCACCAGCCACGGATGACGCCGCCGTACGCCGATCAGCTCCTGATGCAGGCGGTACGTCGGCCACCCGTACGGTGCCAGCTCGTCCGGACCGGCGGGGAACGCCGGCCGGATCGCGTCGTCCCCGCCGGCCCGCTCCTCCTTCACACCGCGGAACGCCTGCTCGTCCCCCGCATACACGCTCGGTACGCCGCCGACCGCGAACAGGATCGCCAACGCATGCCCCAGGTGACGCTCGTCCTCCAGGCGGGAAGCCAGCCGCGTCACATCGTGGTTCCCCACGAACGTCTGCGGCACAAAGGTGTCCAGCAGCGCGTTGTGCCGCCCGAGCGCATACGACAGCTCGTAGAAGTTGCGGTCGTTCAACGAACTCCAGATCGCCTTCCACAGCTCGTACTGCGTGACGGAATCGAGCCCGCTCTTCTCCACGTACGCTGCGTAGTCGCCGTGGATGACCTCGCCGAAGTACCAGACGTCCTTGTCCCGCGGCAGCGCGGAACGCCAGAACTCGGGCGGTACGGCGTACGCCGCGTCCAGGCGCCACGCGTCGACGCCGCGCTCGTTCCAGTACCGGACGACATCGCCGACATAGTCAGCGACCGCCGGGTCGCTGTGGTCCAAGGCCGGCAGATGCTCATGTCCCTCGAAGACGTCACCGCGGAACCACTCCGGATGCGTGAACGACCGCGCCACGTGGTTGAAGACGCCGTCGAGCGCGATCCGGAGACCCCGGGCGTGCGCGGCGGCGACCAGCCGGTCGAAGTCGGCGTCGTCGCCGAGGCGCGGGTCGATCCGGAAGTGGTCGACCGTGTCGTACCCGTGGGTCTCCGAGGCGAAGATCGGCCCCAGGAGGAGCCCCGAGCAGCCGAGGTTGACCGCGTACTCGAGCCAGTTCTCCACCTGGGGCAGGCGATGCACGACGCCGGGCACCGCGGCCGGCTCGGCCCCGGTGAAGCCGAGCGGGTACAGGTGCCACCAGATCGCGTGGTCAGGCCACATAACGCCTCCTCAGCATCAGCGTAGGGATGATCGCGAGCAGGCAGCCGATCACGGTGTCGGCCAGGCGGTACCCGACCGTCGAGAGTTCCGGCGTACGGCCGAGATCCATCAGGAGGACGACCAACGGGGTCATGATCGTCGCGTACGCGGCGTAGTTCCGCTCCTTCAGCAACGGCCGCAGACCGGCGAGTACGCCGACCACGGCGAGCGCGATCCAGTACGACTTCTGCTGGTGCCAGAACACGCCGATCGTCAGCGCGACCGCCAGCGGCGGGACGAGCCGTACGGCGTACTGCCAGCCGTCGAAGGTCCGCAGGTTCCGCCGCCAGCGCCGCCACAACTGTGGGTACGTCGGCGCGCCCGCCTCGGGCGTCCGCGGCTGGACGAGTGACAACACGATCGCCCAGAGGACACCGACCGCGAACCACCGCGTGACCTGCCACGCGTCCGCGCCGCCGAGGCCGGTCGCCATCACGAGGAACGTGAGGAACCGCGCCGCCCCGTCCGCCGTCCCCCGGCTGAACCCACCGCCGACGGCCGCAACCACGGCAAGCCCGCCGACCACCACCACAGCAAGCCAGCCACGCCCGCCGACGAAGGCTCCGAGCGTAGCGGCACCGATCAGCAGCACCCCCAACCGAGACCACTGCACCATGGAGAGCCGACCGGGCGGAACAGCGAGAGCACCTAGAGCGGCAAACGACGCTTGGACGAGCTGGCCGGTGGCAACGCCGTAGCTAACCGGCCCAGCCATGGCGAGGGCGGCGGTGACCAAGCGGACCGGAGGGACAGGTGTCTCTCGCGACCAAGCGTAGACGCTCATAGTAAGCTGAGCTTAGCATTCACCAGCATCCCTACACGGAGAATGATAAGTGGAAGCGTATGAAACGGCAGTCGCCTTAAGGCGTGCCAGCACGCGGTTGGCGCTGCGCCTACGCGCCGAGCGGACCGGCGACGGGCTGGGCAGTACGGGCGTCGCCGTACTCGGCCAACTGCACCGCCACGGCAGCCTGACGGCGAGCGAGATCGCCAAGGCGGAGCGGGTCCAGCCGCAATCGCTGACGCGCGTGCTGACCAGCCTGGAAGAACAGGACCTGATCAACCGCCGGCAGGATCCGCAAGATAGGCGCCGGCAGACGATCGAGCTCACCGCGACCGGACGGGCGTTGCTCAAAGAGCACATGAAGAGCTCGGACGACTGGCTGGCGGACGCGATCGCCGAGCGGCTCAACCCGACGGAACAGGCCGTCCTTCAGCTGGCTACCCGCCTCCTGGATCAGCTGCTCGACGGCTGACCGAAGGTGTGCCGGCGGATCCAGGCGTGCATGGCGATCGCGGCGGCGGCGCTCGCGTTGATGGAGCGGGTCGAGCCGAACTGGGCTATGGAGAGGACGGATGTGCAGATCTGGTGGGCCTCGTCCGTCAGCCCAGGACCCTCCTGGCCGAAGAGCAGGACGCAAGCGGCAGGTAGTTCGTAGGTCTCCAGGGGCACTGAGCCCGGCAGGTTGTCGATGCCGATCACCGGCAACGCCTGCTCCGCGGCAAACCCGGCCAGGTCGGCCAGGGTCGGGTGGTGGCGGACGTGCTGGTAGCGGTCGGTGACCATCGCGCCACGGCGGTTCCACTTGCGGTTGCCGACGATGTGGACCTCGGCGGCCAGGAAGGCGTTCGCGGTCCGGACCACCGAGCCGATGTTCAGGTCGTGCTGCCAGTTCTCGATCGCGACGTGGAACGGGTTCCGCTGCCGGTCCAGGTCGGCGACGATCGCCTCCAGCTTCCAGTAGCGGTACTTGTCCACCACGTTCCGCCGGTCACCGTGCGCGAGCAGCTCGGGATCGAGCCGCGGGTCGTCCGGCAGGTCGCCCGTCCAGGGGCCCACGCCGACCTCGTTCGGGCCCACCATGTCCGCTCCACGTACCTCACTGCTCAGCTCGTGCACAGGTGGGGACGCTACCCTGTCCGCGTGCTTCCTCTTGTCGCGATGCTGATGCCCTCCTGGATGAACCCGGAGTACCTGCTGAACTGGCTGGGTGACTGGGCCCTCTGGGGCACGCTGGTCGTGGTGTTCATCGAATGCGGGGTGCTGTTCCCGATCCTGCCCGGTGACTCGCTGCTGTTCGCGGTCGGCCTGTTCATCGCCCAGGGCTCGATCCACGTGCCGCTCTGGCTGGCCTGCGTCCTGCTCACGGTGGCCGCGTTCCTCGGCAACGTGTCCGGCTACTACATCGGCCGGTTCCTCGGTACGTCGCTGTTCAAGAATCCGGACGCCCGGTTCCTGAAACCGAAGTACATCGAGCAGACGCACGAGTTCTTCGACCGGTACGGCCCGCGGGCGCTGGTGCTGGCCCGGTTCGTACCGATCGTCCGGACGTTCATCACGATCGTCGCCGGCGCCGGGCGGATGGACCCGAAGAAGTTCTTCCTGTGGACCGGGGTTGGCGCGGTGATCTGGGCGCCGGGCATCACGCTGCTCGGGCACGCGCTCGGCAACGTCGAGTTCATCCACAAGAACCTCGAGGCCGCACTGGTGCTGCTGGTGCTGATCTCGCTGATCCCGATGTTCGTCGAGTACTTCCTCGCCCGGCGGCGCAACCGCAACAAGAACGCCACCACCGGCGACGCACCGAAGCACGCCGCCCGCTGACCTGGCTAGTGCCCGAACGGGAAGTGTGGCTCCGACCAGACCCAGTCGGTGCTGAGCAGCCGCAGTTCGGCGATCTCCACCGGTCCGGTCGGTAGCGGGCCGACCACCTGACCGGAGCCGAGCGAACAGGCCACCCGGATCCGGTCAGCCGCCTGGTACCAGACCAGCGCCCCCCGTGGCGCGGCCCCTTCACGGAGCAGGGCGTGGTGGTCGAGCCAACTCACCGCATCGGCCGCGTCGTGCCAGCCGCTGTCGTGCGCGTAGCCGAAGGCCATCCGCTGGAACTTCAGCGTCCAGTCCAGCCACGCCGCCGAACCGACACGTTCGAGCTGCCAGTTCAGCGCCGCCTCGGTGTCCCGCGGGTTCGCCACCCGCGGGACGTTCCGGCGCTCCACGGCAACCTCCCCCCAGGCCATAGGTATCCTCCCCGATCCCCCGTCCTCGGCCGGTCGTGCCGTGGCATGCCACGGATCCTGCCGGGCAGGCATACAGCGGCCGTACATTGCTAGCCGGCCGCGACGCCCGCCTCGGAGCCCACCAGCAGCCGGCGGCAGTCCGCGGCGGCCGCGTCGTTGCCGGCCTGGAGCCACACGCGCGCGGCGCGTTCGAGAGTACGGCGGGCGTTGTCCACGCTGCCGGTCGACAGGTAGAGCTCACCGAGGTACTGCGCCGCTTGGCCTTCCACGCTGCGGTCGCCCAGCCGGTGGCCGACGTCGATCGCGTCCAGCAGCGTCTTCCGGGACGTCGCCACCTCGCCGCGCTCCATCAGCGCCCGCCCGAGCAGCGCCCGGGTGTACGCCGCGCAGTGGTCGTCACCCATCCCGTCGAAGATCGCCAGCGCCTTGCGCAACTGCCGGACCGCCTCGTCGTGCCGCCCCTGGTGGACCCGGAGCGCCGCGATTCGCCGCCGTACCTTGGCCTCCCGGTGCGCGTCCGCGCGCCGTACGGCGATCAGGAACGCCTGCGCCAGGTACATCCGGGCACTGGCAACGTCGCCGCGGGCCAGGTACACGCCGGCGGCCGCGGTCCGCGCCAGCGCCTCGGCGTTCGCGTTGCCGTCCTCGACGAACGCCTCGATCGCCTTCTCGTACTGCGCCAGCCCGGCATCCCGCTCGCCGCGTTCCCGCAGCCAGGTACCGAGGCCGACCGCCGCGACGCCTTCGCCGAGCCGGTCGCCGACCTCGGCGAACGCCTGCGCGGCCGCGTCGAAGTGCCGTCGGGCGGTGTCCCAGTCGTCCTGGTAGACGGCGAGCTGGCCGAGGTTCCGGTGCATGATCGCCTCGCCGTGCCGGTCGCCGCACGCGATCGCGCTCCGCAAACCCTGCTGGTGCGAGCCGTTCCAGTCGTCGAAGCCGGCCCGCAGGTCCAGGTACGGCCCCCAGGCGGCGGCGATCCGCCAGGCGTGCTCGTGCAGCCCGTTCTGCGCCGCGGCCCGGATCGCCGGCACGAACGTGCTGCGCTCACTGTCGAACCAGGCGATCGCATCCGTCTCGGTGAACGGCGAAGGGTCCGGCGCTGTCAGCGGACCGGTGTGCTCGAGGACCCCGAAGTACTCGAATGACAAGGCGTTGTTGGCGCGGCGGATCTTGTTCAGGATCGCGTCGACGACCGTCTCCACGTCCCGGACCGCCTGCGCGCGCTGCTCGTCCGTACCGACCCCGAGCGCGTGCAGCCGCAACAGGTCGTGCACCCGGTAGCGCGCCGTACCGCGGTGGTCGACCGAGCTGATCCGGACCAGGTTGACCTCGATCAGCCGGTCCAGACTGCGCCGTACGGCGGCCGGCGGCGCCACGGCCTCCAGCGCCCGCGCCGAGAAGACACCGACCGCGAAGTGCCCGATCAACCGGTACAACCGCGCTTCCTCAGGGCTCAGCGCGTCGTAACTCAGATCGGCACTCGTCCGTACGGCGAGCTCGCCGATGCTGAGCTCGTCCAGCCGGGACGTCTCGTCCCGCAGCCGCCGCGCCAGCTCCCGGGCGCTCAGATCGGGCCGTTGCGCCAGGCGGCTGCCGACGATCCGGATCGCCAGCGGCAGGTTCGCGCAGGCGGCGAGGATCTCCTCGGCCTCCGGCGACGACGGGTCGATCCGGCCGGCGCCGGCCACCGACGCGAGCAGCCGGGCCGCCTCGCGGTCGTCGAACGTGTCGAGCGGCGTACTGTCCGCTCCCGCCAGGTCCATCAGCCGGTTGCGGCTCGTCACGACCACGGCCGACGCACCGGTACCGGGCATCAGCGGGGTGACCTGGCCGGCGGTGGCCACGTCGTCCAGGATGATCAGCACCCGGCGGCTGGCCAGCTCGGACCGCAGCATCGCCGACCGCCGCTCCGGGTCGGTCGGGATCGCGAAGTCCGGCAGGTTCAGGCTGAGCAGCAGGTCGGTGAGCGCACCGGCGGGGTCGCGCGGGTGGGTCGCGCCGTGCATGTCCAGGTAGATCTGGCCGTCCGGGAAGTACTCCCGGACCAGATGCCCGAGCCGCACGGCCAGCGAGGTCTTGCCGGTGCCAGGTGCACCGGAGATGACAGCTACAGGCGGTCGTACGGGGTCGCGGCCGCACACCAGGTCCCGCAGTTGTTCCAGGAGCTCCTGGCGTCCGCTGAAGTCAGCCAGGTCCAGGGGCAGCTGGCTGGGCGGCCTGACCGGGTCTTTGAGCTCAGGCGCGGCCATGGGTCCTGGCTGCGCCGCCGGGCTCGGACGGTCCGCCGTACGGTCGGCTGGGATGCCCGGGTTGGGCCAGTTGGCCGAGCGACCGTTCTCGGCGCGAGCACCCGCAGCCTCCAGTTCAGGGCCTGGCTTGATGTCCAGCTCGTCGGCAAGCGTCTGCACAGCCTTCGCGTACGCCGCCCGTGCCTCACCCACCCGGCCGGCGGCAACCAGCGCGTCGACCAGGCGCCGCCAGAGCTGCTCGTCGTACGGGTCCTCGGTGAGCCGTGCACTCAGCAGTACGGCGGCACCGCTCGCGTCGCCGTACTCCAGTCGGAGGTCCAGCAGGCTGTCGACGAGGCCGCGGTGCTGCGCCTCCAGGCGGGCGATCGAGCCCTCCCAGGCCGCCGGCATCGGCAGGTCCTCGAGCGGACGGCCGCGCCACAGCGAATACGCCCGGGACAGCACCTGCATCGCCTGGCGGCCGTCACCGGCGTCCCGCAGGTGCCCGCCCTCGGCGAGCAGCGACTCGAACAGGCTGGCGTCGAGCTCGTCGACACCCACCTCGATGCTGTAGCCGGCCGCCGAGGTGTCGATCGGCGCGGGCAGCCCGGCGTCCTGCAGCACTCCGCGGAGCGCCCGGACGTACGTCCGGATGTTGGCCGTGGCCGACCGCGGCGGGGTGTTCTCCCAGAGCGCGTCGGCGATCAGGTCGGTGGAGACGAACCGGTTGGGGTGCAGCAGCAGCGTGGCCAGCAGCTGCCGCGGTTTCGCGGCCTTCAGCGGCTGCCCCTGGGCGTGGACGAGCCGCAGAGGTCCGAGGATCCCGTACCTCAGACTGTCCACACGCTCGACCTCTCCACTCTTGAACCGACCTATCGTGGCATCCCGCCCCGCCCGGCGTGAAGTCCGATGTACGCCGGATGTATGTCAGTGCGACAGGGTTCTCACAGGTACCGGGGGGAGGGCAGGCCCGGCGGTGGCGACTTGACCGCCGTCACACCGGGCCTGGCACTGGGAGCGAGTCCGGGATCGGGGGACCTGGACCACGGGGAACCGGTGCCTACTGGCCACCGGTGAATGGCGGCTGACCGTCCTGTGGCGCGGGGGAACCCGCAGGCGGCCCGCCCACCGGTGGCTCTCCCTGGTACCCCTGCTGCGGCGCCGGGTAGCCGCCCTGCCCCGGCTGGCCCTGGTACGGCGCCTGCTGCGGCTGCTGCTGGTACGGCTGCTGCTGCGGGATCTGCTGCTGTGGGTAGCCCTGCTGGTAGTTGCCCTGGTCACCCGGCATCTGCGGGTGGATCTGGCCTGACGACGGGGCGCCCGGCTGCATCTGCGGCGGCGCCTGCTCGCCCGCGACCGAACCGATCGTGCCGAACGAGACCTGCGGGACGGCGCGCACCGACTCGTCCTTGACCTCGAAGTACCCGGCCTTCTCGAACTTGAAGCCGTTCGCGATCAGGTTCGACGGGAACGCCTCGATCCGGGTGTTGTAGTCGCCCACGTTCGCGTTGTAGAACCGGCGGCCGGCCGCGATCCGGTCCTCGGTGTCGGTCAGCTCGCGCTGCAGACCGAGGAAGTTCTGGTTCGACTGCAGCTGCGGGTACTGCTCGACCGAGATCATCATCTGACGCAGCGCGCCGGACAGCTCACCCTCCGCGGCGGCCCGCTGCTCCGGGTTCGCGCCCTGCGTGTTCACCGCCTGGGTACGCAGCCGCGCGACCTCCTCGAACACGTGCCGCTCGTGCGCGGCGTACGCCCGGACGGTCTCGACCAGGTTCGGGATCAGGTCGTACCGGCGGTGCAGCTCGACGTCGATCTGCCGCCACGACTCCTGGATCAGGTTCCGCTGCTTGACGAACCGGTTGTACGACGTGATCAGCAAGATCGCCACGATGACGACGACCGCGACGATCGCGATGATGACCCATAGCATGACAAGAGCTCCCGAGAGTTGGCAGTGCTGTACGCGACTCTACGGGTAGGTGGGTCCGCCGGGTGGTTGCTGCGCACGGGGGTCGACGCCCGCGTAGTCGCGCCAGACGTACGGCGGGACCTGCTGCACGACCTGCTCCAGCAGCGACAGCCGGTTCAGCACCTCGTTCGGGTCGTGTGCGCCCTTGTCCCAGCCGACCAGCGAGTTGCCCTCGATCCGCCAGCCGATCTCGCCGCGGGCCAGCAGCAGTTCCATCATCCGCGGCGTCACCACCGCGTGCCCGAACCGCTCGTCGTCGGCCTTCACCCGGAACGCCCGGTTGAACTGGTCGCTCTCGAACTGCAGGTCCCGGAACCCGAGCGCGTTCGCCACCGCGCCGCCGAAGATGCCCTCGTGCGTGACCTCCAGGTGCGGCAGCGCCCCCGGCAACTGCAGCACGACCACGCCGAACTTGTGCGTGGTCGTCGTACGGCGGCCCTTCGAGTCGGTCGAATGCGTCTGGTAGCTGTAGTCGAAGGCAACCATCTGGTGCCCGTTGAAAGGCCCGGACAGCACGTTCTTGACGCGCCAGTTGTCGCCGGTCTGGAACGGCGTTCCGCCCCACTGACCGGCCAGCGACGGGTTGGCCTCCACGTACTGCCAGCCGTGCTGGGCGGCGAACCCGGCGAACAACTCGCGGCGCTTCTTCGCGCGGTAGTAGTTGAAGTAGAAGACGCCGCCGCAGACGACGAGCGCGACCAGGAAGATCAGGATCGTGCTCGACTGCATCAGCTCAGCCCCAGGTCCTCGAGGCCGAACACGGAGCGGTACTCCAGCCCTTCCGCCTCGACCCGTTCCTGGGCGCCGGTCGCGCGGTCCACGATCACCGCGACCGCGACCACCTCCGCGCCCGCCTCGCGGAGCGCCTCGACCGCGGTCAGCACCGACCCGCCGGTCGTCGACGTGTCCTCGACGGCGAGCACCCGGCGGCCCTTCACGTCCGGTCCCTCGATCCGCCGCTGCAGGCCATGGGTCTTCTCGGCCTTCCGGACGACGAACGCGTCGAGTGTCCGGCCCTGCTGGGCGGCCGCGTGCAGCATCGACATCGCGACCGGGTCCGCGCCGAGCGTCAGGCCGCCGACCGCGTCGTACTCCAGGTCCTTGGTCAGCTCGAGCATCGCCGGGCCGATCAGCGGCGCCGCGGCCGCGTCGAGCGTGATCCGCCGCAGGTCGACGTAGTAGTCGGCCTCCTTACCGGACGCCAGCGTCACCTTCCCGTGCACGATGGCCTTGCTCTTGACCTGCTCCAGCAGTCCGTCCCGGTCGTAGCTCATGAGCCTTGAGCTTAGATGACGGCCGGTCCGCTACTTCTTGCTGACCTTCACCAGGTGGCCGAAGGCGACCGAGCGGTCCGGGGAGTGGAACAGGTCCTGGCAGGTCGTGAGCGTGATGATCGAGCGGGTCGGGGCGGTACGCCGGCCCGGGACCGGGTCGAGGACCCAGCCGTCGGACGGCTTCACGGTCAGGTCGCGGGGCGAGCCGTCCAGTTCGTACGTGTAGACGGCGCCGGCGGTCTCGACCACGACCTGGTCGCCGCGCCGCAGTTCGAGCAGCTTCCGGAACGGCGACCCGTGCGTGACCCGGTGCCCGGCGATCGCGAAGTTCCCCGGCTGGCCGGGCAGCTGGGTCTGTGGATAGTGCCCGATCCCGCGCGCCAGGTCGTCGGCGCCGACGCCCTCCACGATCGGCTTCTCCCAATCGGCCCCGAACCGCGGGATCCGCAGCAGCGCGAGCGGCTGCCCCGCGTCGGCCGTCACCGGGGCGGACGGCTTCCGCCACTCCTCCCGGAGCGTCTCCTCGGCCTTCCCCATCTGCTGGTTCGCCGCGATCCCGGTCCCGAAGTACTGCCACCCGATCCACCCCAGCAGCCCGAGCCCACCCAGCAGGAACACAATTCCGAGTCCCCTGATCACTCCCCGCACACGGCTAAGTATGCAGCTCTCCTGCAAAGGCTGTGTACGACGTGTCGATGGACGCCGATGGTTGCCCCGGACGACGATGTGGGCATGAAGGCGCTGGTGAAGGCTGAGGCGAAGCCCGGCCTGTGGCTGCAGGACGTTCCCGAGCCGAAGATCGAGGCCGACGAGGTCCTGATCAAGGTCCTCCGCACCGGGTTGTGCGGCACCGACCTGCACATCCAGAACTGGGACCCGTGGGCGCAGAAGAACGTGCCGGTGCCGATGGTGACCGGGCACGAGTTCTGCGGCGAGGTGGTCGAGGTCGGCGTCGGTGTCCGCGACGTCGCGGTCGGTGACCTGGTCAGCGGCGAGGGCCACCTGGTCTGCGGCCGCTGCCGGAACTGCCGCGCGGGCCGCCGGCACCTCTGCATCAAGACCCGCGGCCTCGGCGTCCACGTACCGGGCGCGTTCGCGGAGTACGTCGCACTGCCCGCCACGAACGCGTGGGTCCACAAGGACCCGGTGGACCTCGATGTCGCCGCGGTGTTCGACCCGTTCGGGAACGCCGTACACACCGCACTGTCGTTCCCGCTGGTCGGCGAGGACGTGCTGATCACCGGCGCCGGACCGATCGGCGTGATGGCCGCCGCGGTCGCGCTGCACGCCGGTGCGCGGAACGTGGTGATCACCGACCTGTCGGAGTACCGGCTGGACCTGGCCCGGAAGATCGGCGTCACCCGTGCGGTGAACGTTGCCGAGGAAACGATCGCGCAGGCCCAGCAGAGTCTCGGGATGCGCGAGGGGTTCGACGTCGGGATGGAGATGTCCGGACAGCCGGCCGCGCTCCGGGACATGCTCGCGAACATGACCCACGGCGGCAAGGTCGCGATGCTCGGACTGCCGTCCGACGAGATCGCGATCGACTGGAGCACCGTGGTGCTCAACATGCTGACGATCAAGGGCATCTACGGCCGGGAGATGTTCGAGACCTGGTACTCGATGTCGGTGATGCTGGAACGTGGACTGGACCTGACGCCGGTGATCACCCACCGGTTCGGGTACGGCGACTTCGAGCGCGCGTTCGACGTCGCGCGGCAGGGGCAGTGCGGCAAGGTGATCATGGACTGGACGACGGAATCCCTGGAGGAGAAGCACTGATGCTCGGGCGGATGCGGGACGACCTGACGACCACCATCGGCGAGATCCGGGACGCCGGGCTGTACAAGTCCGAGCGGGTGATCACCTCACCGCAGCAGGCGCTGATCTCGGTTGCCAGCGGCAACGAGGTGCTGAACTTCTGCGCGAACAACTACCTCGGACTGTCCGACCACCCCGACGTCGTCGCGGCGGCGAAGGAAGCCCTTGACCGGTGGGGGTTCGGGCTCTCCTCGGTGCGCTTCATCTGCGGCACGCAGCAGATCCACAAGGACCTGGAAGGTGCCCTGAGCAACTTCCTCGGCACCGAGGACACCATCCTCTACAGCTCGTGCTTCGACGCGAACGGCGGCCTGTTCGAGACCCTGCTGGGCGCCGAGGACGCGATCATCTCCGACGAGCTGAACCACGCCAGCATCATCGACGGCGTCCGGCTCTCGAAGGCTCGTCGTTACCGCTACAAGAACCGGGACATGGCCGATCTGGAGGCGCAGCTCAAGGACGCCGCCGACGCGCGGTACCGGCTGATCGCCACCGACGGCGTGTTCTCGATGGACGGGTACGTCGCCCCGCTGGACGAGATCTGCGACCTGGCCGAGCGGTACGACGCGCTGGTGATGGTCGACGACTCGCACGCGGTCGGCTTCGTCGGCCCGGACGGTGCCGGTACGCCGTCGTTGTTCGGCGTGAAGGACCGCGTCGACATCGTCACCGGCACCCTCGGCAAGGCCCTGGGCGGCGCGTCCGGCGGTTACGTCTCCGCCCGCCGCGAGATCGTCGAGCTGCTCCGCCAGCGTTCCCGCCCGTACCTCTTCTCGAACTCGCTGGCCCCGGCCGTCACGGCCGCGTCGCTGAAGGCCCTCGAACTGATCGGCACCTCCAGCACGCTCCGCGACAAGCTCGCCGCCAACACCGCCCTGTTCCGCACCAAGATGACCGAGGCCGGCTTCGACATCCTGCCCGGCGACCACCCGATCTCCCCGGTGATGATCGGTGACGCCGCGGCCGCCGGACGGCTCGCGGACAAGCTGCTCGACCTCGGGATCTACGTGATCGGCTTCTCGTATCCCGTCGTACCGCAGGGCAAGGCACGCATCCGGGTGCAGCTGTCCGCGGCGCACTCGACCGAGGACGTGGAGCGCGCGATCGCGGCGTTCGTCGAGGCTCGGAATGCGTTAGCCGAATAGGCGTCCAGGCCCGCTAGAGTTGCCCGGTCCGTCCCCGGGTGAGGAGCCTCATGCGCCAGTTGCTGGCCGTTGCCGGAGTAGTCAGTGCAGTGTTCGTCGCGGGATGCGGCGCCGACGAAGGGCCGGCCACCACAGCGCCGTCGCCCGCCATGGCGAGCAGCGCGCCGACGACCAGGCCGCCCGACGAGGCGAGGTACCAGCCGCCGACGCCCGCACCCGTCGTACGGACGGCCCCGACGGCGCCGACCCTCGCCGCCGCGGGAGCGAAGTACCTGCAGATCACCCGGCCGTACAACGTCGCGCTGGAAAGCTTCGAGAAGGCCGCGAACGAGAACATGTCGGTCACCACCCTGCAGAACCGCGCGAAGGCCGTCGCCGCCGCGAGCCTCGCCGAGTCCAGCGCCCTGCTGAAGGTCACTTGGCCGACCTCGGTCTCGAAGCAGATCCGCCTCCTCGCGAACGCCGACGCCGCCGCCCGCCCACACTGGCTCAAGGTCGCCGCCGCCGGCACCAAGTCCGAAATGGCCGCCCACCTGAAGGAAGCCACGGCGGCCGGTAACAAGGCCCCGTCCGCCCAGATCCGCCAACTCCTCCACCTCCCGAAATACAACGAGAAGGACTACAGCTGACATTGGTACCACCTGGCGGTACCAGCGTGGTACCGTTGATGCATGGCCATGAACCTGAGGCTTCCCGACGCGACCGCGGCGGCGCTGCAGGCCGAGGCAGAGCGCACCGGTCAGTCTCAGCAGCAGATCGTCCGGGATGCTGTCGACCGGCGCCTGCACCTGCCGATCGACCATGAAGCAATGGAGGCTCAGATGACCGATCGGCAGCGCGCCTGGAGCACTCTCACGGTGCAGCCCGCGCGAATTCCGTACCGCAAGGTCCGGCCCCGGCTTCGGCTCCGGAAGGGCGAGACCAGCCTCGAACTGCTCGATCGCGACGACCGCTTCTGATGCGGGTGTACTTCGACAGCAGCGCCCTGATCAAGCGGGTCGTCGCCGAACCGGAGTCCGACGTACTGATCGACTATCTCGACACGTGCTACCAAGCGGGCGACGTCCTGGCCTCGTCGTCGTTGGCGTGGGTCGAGGTCTCGCGCGCCGTTCTCGCCCGAGTGAAGTCACCGGCCGATGCCGGCGAGCTGATCGACGACGCGATGTCAGGTATCGACGAACGCCCGATGACCGGCGAGATCGTCAGCGTCGCCCGCCGGATCGAGCCGACGATCCTGCGCAGCCTGGACGCCCTGCACCTGGCGACCGCGGTGGTGATCGACGCCGATCTCGTCGTCACCTACGACGAACGCCTGGCCGACGCCTGTCGCCGCAACGCGCTCGCCGTCGCGGCGCCGGGGATCCGCTGACTTTGTCGGTGGGGCCGGGGAGGATGCGGGCATGGTGGTGATGAGTGGGCGGGCGGTCAACCGGGCGATGTCGGCGCGGCAGTTGTTGCTGGGGCGGGAGGCGGTGCCGGTGGTCGAGGTGGTGGCGCGGCTCGCGGGGATGCAGGGGCAGGAGCCGAAGCATCCGTACGTCGGGTTGTGGTCGCGGATCGACGGGTTCGAGGAGGGCGAGCTCGATCGGGCCGTGGCCGGGCGGGACGTCGTACGGGCGACCTTCCTGCGCGGGACGTTGCACCTGGTGACGGCGGCGGACTACGCGCGGTTCAGGGTGACGGTGGCGCCGGTGCTCGAAGCGGGGTTGCGGATTCTGGGGGATCGCGCGGCGGGGCTGGAGCCGGAGAAAGTTGTCGCGGCGGCGGAGAAGTTGCTGGCGAAGGAGCCGTTGACGTTCACCGAGGTACGGGATGCCTTGCAGCAGCAGTTCCCGGAGGTGAACGAGCGGGCGCTCGGGTTCTGCACGCGGATGCTGGTGCCGCTGGTGATGTATCCGGCCGACGTCCGCTGGTCCTGGACGGCGAACTCGAAGTTCACCCCGGCCGAGGAGTGGATGGGCAGGAAGCTCCACAAGACGGCCGAGCCGGCGGAGCTCGTCACCCGGTACCTCGCCGCGTTCGGCCCGGCGACGCCGGCGGACTTCCAGACCTGGTCCGGCCTGCAGAAGGCCAAGCCGCTGTTCGACGAGCTCGACCTGGAGACCTTCCAGGACGAGAACGGCAAGACGCTGTACGACGTACCGGACGCGCCCCGGCCGGACGCGGACACGCCCGCACCGGTGCGGTTCCTGCCGGAGTTCGACAACGTGCTGCTGTCGCACGCGAAGCGGGAGCGGATCATCGCCGACGAGCACAAGCCGGCCGTGTTCACGAAGAACCTCCGGGTCAAGGCGACGTACACCGTCGACGGCTTCGTCGCCGGGCTGTAGACGAGCGAGCTGAAGCGTGGTGTGGCCACTCTCACGCTCACGCCGTTCGGCAGGACGCTCAAGAAAACCCAGGCCGAGCTGGAGCGTGAGGGCAGCGGGCTGATCCGCTTCCTCGAACCCAACGCCAAGACCTACGCGGTGGTTACTGCCGGTTAATGAGGTTGTTGTCACACGTCAGATGACTGGGCCGGAAACCTTTTGCCGGGTGGAATGGGCAGATGAGTACAGTCCCCTCCATCACTCTGGACAACGGCGTCGAGATCCCGCAGCTGGGCCTGGGGGTCTGGCAGGTCGAGGACTCGATCGTCACCGACGTGGTGACGACGGCCTTCGAGACCGGCTACCGGCACATCGACACCGCCGCGATCTACGGCAACGAGGCCGGCGTCGGCCGGGCGATCGCCGCGTCCGGCATCCCGCGTGACGAACTGTTCATCACCACCAAGGTGTGGAACTCCGACCAGGGCTACGACAGCACGCTGAAGGCCTTCGACAGCAGCCTCGGGAAGCTCGGCCTGGAGACCGTCGACCTGTACCTGATCCACTGGCAGTCGCTGCAGCGGGACCTGTACGTCGACACCTGGAAGGCGCTCGAGCAGCTGTACGCCGACAAGCGCGTCCGCGCGATCGGCGTCTCGAACTTCCACGAGCCGGCGCTCCGGCGGATCTTCGAGGAGACCACGATCCGCCCGGCGGTGAACCAGATCGAGCTGCACCCGGCGCTGCCGCAGGACGAGCTGCGCGCGTTCAACGCCGAGAACGACATCGTCACCGAGGCGTGGAGCCCGCTGGCCTCCGGCGAGCTGCTCGGCAACGCAGGCCTGGCCGCGATCGGGGCGAAGTACGGCAAGTCGCCGGCTCAGGTGATGATCCGCTGGCACCTGCAGCTCGGCAACGTGGTGATCCCGAAGACCGTGACCGCGAGCCGGATCAAGGAGAACTTCGAGGTCTTCGACTTCGCGCTGGACAACGACGACATGGCCGCGATCGCGGACCTGGAGACCGGCGTCCGCACCGGCGGCGACCCGGACGTCTTCGGCTGAGCAGTCCCTTCGCTCACAGCAGTTCGAGGAAGCGCGCCAGTACGGGCGAACGGTTGTCCGGCGACCAGGCTACGGAGAGTTGCCACGGTGGCAGGTCGTCGGACAACTCGCGGTACACCACCGCGTCCGGGTTCGACGGCGGCGTCGGCCCGATCAGCAGCGAGACGCCGAGCCCGGCCGCGACCAGCGACACGATCGTCTGGACATCGGCCGCTTCCTGCTCGATCCGCGGCGTGAACCCGGCCGCGCGGCAGAACCCGACGATCGTGTCGTACACGGCCGGCCCGCTCGTCCGCGTGTAGAACACGAACGGCTCGTCCGCGAGGTCCGCCAGCCGCAGCCGCTTCCGCCGTACCAGCCGATGTTTGGCCGGAAGCGCCACGACGACCCGGTCCTCGGCGACCACCCGCGAGGTCAGCGTCGGCGCGAGCTGTACGACGGCGCTCCCGCCGGCCGGTGTACTCGGCCGCATCAGGCCGACGTCGATCCGCCCGTCGCGCAACGCCTCCGTCTGGCGCAGCGTCGTCCACGCTTCGAGGTCCAGTACGACCTCGGGGTACGCCTGGCGGAACGCGCCGAGCAACCGCGGCAGCACCTCGAACGTCGCCGACTGCACGAACCGCAGCCGCAGCGTCCCGACCGCACCGCGCTGGGTCCGCTGCGCCGCCCGCACAGCCTCGTCCGACCGGCGGAGCAGGTCGCGCGCCTCGGCGAGGAACGTCTCCCCCGCGGCCGTCAGCACGAACCGGCGCTTCACCCGGGCGAACAGCTCGACGCCCAGATCGTGTTCCAGGGCGGCGATCTGCCGACTGAGCGACGGCTGGGTCAGGTGCAGCCGGACGGCCGCGCGCCCGACGTTCATCTCCTCGGCCACCGTCACGAACGACCTGAGCTGACGTAGTTCCATGCGGTACATCATGCATCAGAGGCATCAACTCTGCGCACAACTTTCATTGGACGTATCAACGGTCCGATTCCTACTGTCGAAGACATGCACTACGTACCGTTCACCGTCATCAAGTCGATCCACGAACAGACCCACTCCGCGATGCCGAACGCCCCGCTGCGCCCGCATGTCCCGAAACGCCACCCGATCCGCGACGCCGTCGCCCGCTGGCGCGAACGCCGTACGCCGCCGAAGGTCGAGCTCACACTGGTGTGCCAAGCTGAGGACCGTGATCGAGGTACGACGCCTGAAGGTGTTGCGCGCGCTTGCTGACCACGGCACCGTGACCGCGGCCGCCGAGGTGCTGCACCTGACGCCCTCGGCGGTCTCCCAGCAACTGGCGGCCCTGGAGACCGAGGTCGGCCAGGAACTGCTCGAACGCCGCGGCCGCCGGGTGTCGATCACGTCGGCCGGGCGGCTGCTGCTCGCGCACGCGGACACGATCCTCGCCGAGGTCGAACGCGCCGAGGACGCGATGCGGCTGCACGCGAACGGCGCGAACGGCGAGGTCCGCGTGACGGCGTTCGCGACCGCGATCAGCTTGCTGGTCGCGCCGGCGCTGACCCGGCTGTACGAGACCAGCCCCGGCCTCAGCCTCGTCGTCCGGGACGCCGAAGGCCACCAGGGCATCACCCACCTCCTCGACGGCGACGCCGACCTCGCGATCGCCGTCGAACACCGCGGCTCCCCCCGCCCCGACGACCGCCGCCTGACCCGAATCCCGCTGTACGCCGAACCTTTCGTCGCCGTCCTCCCCCCAGCCCATCCAGCCGCCGCAGGTGGTGGCGCGATCGAACTCGGGGAACTGGCGAACGACGACTGGGTGATGCCGGCGCCGGGTAATCCGATTCGGGATGTGGTGTTGCTCGCCTGCGAACAAGCCGGTTTCCAGCCGCGGATCGTGCACCAGTCCGACGACTTCCGCGCGGTCGCCGCCCTGGTCGCGGCCGGCGGTGGCGTCTCGCTCGTCCCCCGTCTCGCCGTACCCGAGCCGACCCTCGCGCTGATCCGCCCACTCCCCGACCCGGCGCCCACCCGCCGCGTCTACGCCGCCGTCCGCACCAGCCGCGCCGACCACCCACTGATCAAGTCCACCCTCGCAATCCTCACCGAGGTCGCCGAGAAGCTCTAGTTGGAGATCACCACGGTCTTCCGGATGACGGAGCGGTCGTCGATCGCGTTGAGCATGTAGGCGGCGACGTCGGCGCGGGTCATGGTGAAGCCGCCGCGGATGCTGCCATCGGTGTTGCTTCGGAAGGTGCCCTTCGCCGGCTTGTCGGACAGGCGGGGTGGGCAGCAGATCGTCCAGTCGACGGTACTCGCGCCGACCAGCTCCTCCATCCGCCGGGCGTCCGCGAATCCCTCGCGGAGCAGGCGTTGCAGGATCGGCTTCACGACGTACTGCGTGAACGGGTCGTCGTTGCCCCCGTGGATGCCGGCCACGCTGACGACCAGGTACCGGCGTACGTCGCCGAGCGCCTGCAGGACGCCGCTCGCGCCGGTGGTCAGGATGTCGCTCGGGCCCTTCGGGCGTGGGCCGAGGGCGGACAGTACGGCGTCGTGGCCGGCGATCACCGGGGCGATCGACTTCGGGTCCATCACGTCGGCGGTCACTACCTCGGCCCCGCCGCCGGGGGTGCCGGCGCGGGCTGCGACCAGCCGGAGCTCGGGTAGCTCCAGCTGCAGACGCGAGCCCTCGCGGACCACGGCGGTGACCTCGTGCCCGGCCGCGACGCCCTGCGGACGCAGGGGTACGCGCGGGCCACCACCCGCTCGATCGCGCAGGCCGCCGGGTACTCCGAGGCCGCGCTCTACAAGCACTTCGCGGACAAGTCGGCGATCCTGCTCGCGGTCATCCACGAACGGATGCCTGAGCTGCCCGGTTCGCTCAAGGAACTGATCGGCAACCCCGGCAGCGGTACCGTGCGCGGCAACCTGACCCGGCTGGCGCGGATCGCGATCGACTTCTACGTCAAGGGCTTCCCGATCCTGGTGTCGCTGTTCTCGTCCCGCGAGTTGCTGACCGCGCACCGGCTCCGCCTGCAGGAGCTGAACGCCGGTCCGCACCGGGCACAGGAGGGCCTGATCCGCTACCTGCGCGAGGAGCAGAAGCTCGGGCGGATCCGGCGTACCGCCGACGTGACGGCCGCGGCGGCGTTGCTGTTCGGGGCGTGCTTCCAGCGCGGGTTCGAGGTCAACTTCACCGGCGCGTCGCCGTCGGACGCGGAGACCGACAAGTACGCCGCGGCGCTCGGCAAGACGCTCTACGAATCGCTACGACCGGCGGCGCGGGTCCAGGCCGACGGTTGACACCCGGGCGATCAGCGCCCGCGGGGTGAACCGGGCGGCGGCCGCGATCAGCTTGTAGCGGCGGCTCGGGATCGAGATCGCCTTGCCGCGCGCCAGGTCCTTCCAGGCCGCGTCCACCAGGTCGGTCGCGTCCAGCCACAGGAACGACGGGATGACCGACTTGTCCATCTGCATCCGCTCGTGGAACTCGGTGTGCACGAACCCCGGGCACAACGCCATCACCGCGACGCCCTGGGCATGCAGCCCGGTCGCCAGCCCGGCGGAGAAGCTCGTCACCCACGCCTTGTGCGCGCTGTAGATGTTCCGCTGCAGGAACCCGGCGACCGACGACACGTTGACCACCGCACCCGAACCGCGCTCGATCATCGGCTGTACGGCGGCGTGCGTGAGCCGCAGTACGACGCGAACCAGCAGATCGAGCTGCTTCTCCTCGACGTCGACCGGGTTCTCCCAGAACGGCTTCTTCTGCCCGAAGCCGGCGTTGTTCACGAGTACTTCGATCGGCCCGGTCCGGAAGCGTTCCTCGACCCGGGCCAGCTCGTCCCGGTCGGTCAGGTCCGCGGCCAGCACCTCGCACTCGACGCCGTGCCGCCGCGCGATCTCGGCCGCGACGTCCTTCAGCCGCGCCTCGTCCCGGGAAACCAGCACGAGGTCGTACCCCTCGCTCGCCAGCTTCTCCGCGAACGCCCGACCGATCCCGGTCGCCGGCCCGGTCACGAGCGCAGTCGGCATCTTCCAACCCTCCGTCGATGACGCCCCCAGTCTGTCACCTACATTGGCAGGGTGCTGGCGGACATCGACACCTGGGTTCTCGATCTCGACAACACGCTGTACCCGGCCGGATCGGCGCTCGCCGCGCAGCTCACGCACGGCATCCTCTCGACGATCGCCGAGTACTACGACACCGACCTCGCCGGTGCTCGCCGGATCCAGTCCGAGCTGGTCGCGGAGTATGGGACGTCGCTGCGCGGCGCGATGCTCACCGGCACGATCGACCCGCACGAGTTCCTCGGCTTCGAGCGCCGGATGGACTACTCGGTGATCGCGCCGGACCCGGCGTTGGCCGGCGTACTGGAGGAGCTGCCGGGGCGGCGGTACGTGTACACGAACGGGTCGGCGTACCACGCGGAGCAGGTGCTCGCCAGGCTCGGGCTGAGCGAGCACATCGACGGCGTCTTCGACATCCTCGCGGGCGAGCTGGTGCCGAAGCCGTACGCCGAGAGCCTGGACGCGTTCCTCGACCGGTTCGGGATCGACCCGGCGCGGGCGGTGATGTTCGACGACCTCGAGGTGAACCTCGCGTTGCCGCACGAGCGCGGGATGGCGACCGTGTGGGTGGCCGGCGGTACGGCGTCCGAGCGGCTGGGCGAGCGTCGATGGCGGGCTGCGGACGTGGCGGGGTTCCTTCGAGCAAACGTCTGATGAATCGCTCGGAACCGGCGCGCTGGTAGGCGGAGAGTGGGCGGATGTGACCAGGAGTGGTCTGAGGACTTACGCTTCGGGGGGAGGTGAGGGGATGGCTGCTACGGACAAGGCGCTGGCCGGGTTGCGGCAGATGATCGCGTCCGGGGAGCTCGGGCCGGGGGCGAAGTTCCCGCCGGAGCCGGAGTTGTGCGACCACCTGGGCGTGTCCCGGAGCTCGCTGCGCGAGGCGGTCCGGTCGCTCGGCGCGCTCGGGGTGATCGAGTCCCGGCACGGCTCGGGGACGTACGTCTCGGCGCTCGACCCGGCGGCGATCATCAGCCGGTTCTCGCTGTCGGTCGAACTGATCCCGCTCGAGGGCGTGCTCGAACTGCTCGAGGTACGCCGGGTGCTCGAGTCGCACGCCACCGCCGCCGCGGCGGCCCGGCAGGACCCGGAGCTGGCGGCGAAGCTCGGCCAGGTGCTCGACCGGCTGGAGTCGACCACGGACGCGACCGAGATCCAGCACCTGGACGCGGAGTTCCACGGGCTGATCTGCGTCGCCGGCGGGAACCCGACCGTCACCGCGCTTACCGAGGTGATCCGCGGCCGCGGCGGGCACTACCGGATCTTCGAGCCGGGCGCCGACTTCGACGCGATCAAGCAGACCAGCGACCGCGGCCACCGCGCGATCCTGTCCGCCCTCGAAACCCGCGACCCGGCCGCCGCCGCCACCGCCGCCTCCGCCCACATAGCCCAAACCGAGCTCTGGCTCCGAGCCCTCCGCCCCGAACCCCGCCCCGCCTGACCCAACCTCCACCCCGCCACGAATAATGCCGACGTGAACTGGACCCTGCGCCCCGCGACGGCTGCTGATCTCGACGGACTCGTCGAGCTGCGCGCCGTCGTCATGCGCCCCGACCTGGAGCGCCTCGGCCGGTACGACGAGCACCGTGTCCGCCAGCGCCTCCGGGACGCGTACGCCCCGGAGTACACCCGGATCATCGAGGTCGACGGCGCGTTCGCCGGATCCGTCACGCTCCGCCCGGCCGACCGCCTGTGGCTGGAGCACTTCTACCTGGCCCCGGAGTACCAAGGCCGCGGCATCGGCTCCGGCGTACTGCGCTCCGTCCTGGACCGCGACGAAGACATCTGGCTGAACGTCCTCCAAGGCAGCCCAGCTCGCAGCCTCTACGAACGCCACGGCTTCGTCCTGGACAGCGAGGACCCGGTGGACCTCTTCATGGTTCGGAAATTTCCGCAACCTGTCGAGATCTTGCGCTAGTCGCGTCAGCTGCATAACCTCCAGACACTTCGTCCGGGAGGGGATCCGCCGATGTCCCGTTCACACCTGCTCGCGGTCGCACTGACGACCGCACTCGTCGTCGCCACCGCCCAGCCGGCGACCGCCACCCCACCGCCGCGGATCACCCGCGCCGGCCTGGATCCGGCACTCGTCACCGGCCGCGGCGCCGACGTCCCGTTCGTCGAACAGGAGGCGGAGAACGCCGTCTTCACCGGCGAGCGGATCGGCCCCGGGCGGGACGCGTACACGCTTCCGGCCGAGGCCTCCGGGCGCACCGCCGTACGGCTGCAACCCAAGCAGTACGTCGAGTTCACGCTGACCCGCCCCGCGAACGCGTTCACGCTCCGCTACAGCATCCCGGACGCGCCCACCGGCGGCGGCATCACCGCACCGCTCGACGTCACCGTCGACGGGAAGCACAAGCGCACGATGACGCTGACGTCGCAGTACGCCTGGCTGTACGGCATGTATCCGTTCTCCAACGACCCGAACGTCGACCCGATCCCGGGCTGGTGGAAGCCGGAGCCCGACCCGGTCGCGAAGCCGTTCCGCCCGAACCACTTCTACGATGAGCAGCGAGTGCTGCTGGACCGGACGTACCGGGCCGGCGACCGCGTGCGGTTCGCCGTACCGCGCGACACGCCCGCGGCCTGGACGGTCCTCGACGTCGCGGACTTCGAACTGGTGCAGGCACCGCTCCCGCAGCCGAAGCACTCGCTCGACGTCCGGCTGTTCGGCGCCGACCCGACCGGTCGGCGCGACGCGGCCCCGGCCATCGACCGGACGATCGCGGCCGCAAGGCGAATCGGCTGGTCGGTGTTCATCCCGGCCGGGACCTTCCAGGTGAACCGGCACATCGTCGTCGACCAGGTGACGGTCCGCGGCGCCGGCAACTGGTGGACGATCATCAAGGGCAAGGTGCTGCCGCTCGCACAGCCCGCTCCGGACAAGTCCGTCCACAGTGCACCCGGCTTCTACGGCAAGTACACCGGCAGCACCGGCGTCCACCTGTCCGACTTCGCGATCGAGAGCGATGTCCGCGAACGCATCGACACCGACCAGGTGAACGGGATCGGCGGCGCGATCGGCGGTGGCTCGACGATCGAGAACCTGTACCTGCACCACACCAAGGTCGGCATCTGGCTGGACGGCCCGATGGACGGCCTGCTGATCCGGAACAACGTGATCATCGACTCGATTGCCGACGGCATCAACCTGCACAGGGGTGTGTCCAACGTACGAGCGACCAACAACTTCGTCCGGAACACCGGCGACGACGGGTTGGCCATGTGGTCCGAGAACCTGGCGAACCACGACAACGTGTACGACCACAACACCGTGCAGACACCCGTACTCGCCAACGACATCGCCATCTACGGCGGCCGGGACAACGCGGTCACCGACAACCTGGTCGCGGACCCGATCCGCGAGGGCAGCACGTTGCACGCCGGTTCCCGGTTCGACGCGACGCCGTTCGAGGGGACGCTGACATTCGCCCGGAACACCACGGTCCGCGGCGGTCCGCGGGACCTGAACTGGGACATCGGCCTCGGCGCGATCTGGCTGTACGCGTTGCAGTCCTCAATGTCCGGCCGGATCGAGATCACCGACAGCTCGTTCCTGGACTCGACGTACAACGCGATGATGTTCGTCGTCGACTGGCCGGTGAAGGACCAGTACGGGATCACGAACGTTGCCGTCCGCAACATCCACGTCGACGGTACCGGTACGAACGTGGTGAACGCCCGGGTCGGCGGCTGGGCGACGTTCGAGAACGTCGACGCGCGGAACGTCGGGGCGCCGTTCGTGAACAACTGCGGGACGTTCCACTTCGACGGGCCGCCGGAGTTCGAGGTCCGCGACCTGGGCGGCAACGACGGCGGCTGGACCGGCGCGAGCTGGTGCGAGGACCGCCCTGCCGTCGTACCGCCACCGCCGCCGTCGCCCTGGGGGTGAATCCCCAGGCCATCACAATCAGCCGATCTCGGCGCGCTCCCGCTCAGCGCCGCCCGCGACGCCCGATTGTGATGGCCTGGCGATCCGGAACGCGAGCCCCAGCACGATCGCACCGCTGAGCACGAACCCCGCGGCCACCCCGGCCGCGAGGTGCATCGCGTGGACGAACGTGTCGTTCGCGGTCTGCACCAGGTCCGGACGGTGCAGGATCGCGGCCGCGTGCCGGGTCGCCTCGGCCGAGGTCCCGATCGCCTCGCCGTTCGGCAGACCGGCCAGCGACGGGGCGATCCGGTGCTGGTACGTCGACGACACGACGGTCCCCAGTACGGCGACCCCGAGCACGCTGCCGACCTGCCGCAGCGCGTTGTTGACCGCGGAGCCGGCCCCGATCCGATCCATCGGCAGCGTCGCCATCACGGCCGCGGTCGTCGGCGCGACGGTCATCCCGATCGCGAGCCCGGCCAGCCCGCCGATGATGCCGATGACGATCAGCGAGGTGTTCACGTCGTACAGCAGGTTGGCGGCGAAGCACAGCGCGAGGGTGAGGATCGCCGTACCGGAGACCTTCGCGACGCCGAGGCGGCCGGCCAGGCGGGCGCCGAGCGGGGCGCCGACGATCACGCCCATCGCGCCGGGCAGCGACATCAGGCCGGCGTGCAGCGCGCTCATCCCGCGGGCACCCTGGAGGTAGAACGCGAGGTAGAAGCTCTGCCCGGTGATGGTCAGGAAGACCGCGGCGAGCGCGTAGTTCCCGGCCGCGAACCGCCGGTTGCCGAACAGCCGCGGGTCGAAGCTCGGCTCCTGCTCGCGCCACTCGGAGAACAGGAACCCGGCGAGCAGCACGAGCCCCGCGCCGATGCTCGCCCACACCTGCCAGCGATCCCAGCCACCCTGATGGCCGCCTTCGATCAGGCCGTACGAGAGTCCGAGCAGCCCGAGCGTGGACAGCCCGAGGCCGAGCGGATCGAGCCGGCGGCGTCGCGGGCTGCGCGGGTTCGGGAGTACGACGGCCGCGCCGATCAGGCCGAACACCACGATCGGCAGGTTGATGGTGAAGACCGAGCCCCACCAGAAGTGGTCGATCAGCAGGCCGCCGAGCACCGGGCCGACGGCGACGCCGAGGCCCGCCGACGACGACCAGATCGCGATCGCGCCGGCCCGGCGTTCGGGCGGGAACGTCCAGCCGATGATCGCCATCGACGTCGGCATGATCAGCGCGCCGCCGAGCCCCATCGTGGCGCGGGCCAGGATCAGCCCGACGGGGTCGGTCGCCCAGGCGGCCCAGGCGGATGCGGCGCCGAAGACCACCAGGCCGGTCATCAGCACGGTGCGATGCCCGTACCGGTCACCGAGGGCGCCGGCCAGGAAGAGCGCGGTGGCGAACAGCAGCGAGTAGATCCCGACCGCCCACTGGAGCTGGCCGGGTGTGGCGCCGAGCCCGTGGACCGGGTCGGCGAGGCGTTCGAGAGCGATGCCGAGGACGGTCGAGTCGATCCAGATCAGGACGGCCGAGACGACCAGGACGGCGAGGATGCGGCGTTGCCGGCGTGGATTCGGGGACGGGTCGATGGTGGACACGAAGTCTCCTATAATTGACAGGACCCTGACGAGGTTTCGATCATCCTCGATTGACAGGAACCTGTCAATCTCCTTTTCGGCAGAATGTGGTGCATGGACCCCAACGACGAGACCGGGTGTTTGACCTTTCTGGTGCGGCACGCCTGGCTGAGCATGCGGTCGGCGCTGGCGGCCGCGCTCGCGGAGCACGGGCTGTCCGTGCAGCAGTACGGGACGCTGCTCTGCGTACGGGAGGACCCGGGGCTCACGGTCGCCGAGGTCGGGCGGGTGGTCGGCACGACGCGGCAGTCCGCAAACGAGCTGATCACCGGGATGGAGCGCGCCGGTCTCGTCGAACGGCGCCCGAACCCGAAGGACCGCCGTACCCAGCAGGTGCACCTGACCGCGGGCGGCGAACGCCGGCTGGCCGAGGCCGCGCCCGCGATCCGCAAGGTCGAGAACGAACTCGAGGCCGCCTTCAGCCAGACCGACCGCGCCACCGCGCGCGCCTGGCTTGCGCACATGGTCACTACGATCGAGGGTTGAGGGATGCGCGCACACGCTGAGCGGTTGGACGGTCTCGGTACGACGATCTTCGCGGAGATGTCCGCGCTGGCGGTGGCGACCGGGTCGGTGAACCTCGGTCAGGGGTTCCCGGACCAGGACGGGCCGGACTCGCTGCTGGAGGGCGCGATCGCGGCGATCCGGGCCGGCGCGAACCAGTACCCGCCGGGCCGCGGCATCCCCGCGCTGCGGCAGGCGATCGTCGACCACCAGCAGCGGTTCTACGGGCTCACGTACGACCCCGACGCCCAGGTCCTGGTCACCACCGGCGCCACCGAGGCGATCGCGGCAGCCCTGCTCGCGTACGTCGAACCCGGCGACGAGGTGATCGCCCTGGAGCCGTACTACGACTCGTACGCGGCCGGCATCGCCTTCGCCGGCGGCCGGCGGGTCCCGGTCACGCTGCGCGCCCCGTCGTACCGGCTGGATCTCGACGAGCTGCGCGCCGCGGTCACGCCGCGGACGAAGGTGCTGCTGATCAACTCACCGCACAACCCGACCGGCACGGTCCTCACCGACGAGGAGCTCCGCGGGATCTGCGCGATCGCCCTCGAACACGACCTGGTAGTGATCACCGACGAGGTCTACGAACACCTGGTGTACGACGGCACGCACCGGCCGCTGGCGTCGTACGACGGGATGGCGGAGCGGACCGTGTCGATCAGCAGCGCCGGGAAGACGTTCGCGGTGACCGGGTGGAAGATCGGCTGGGTCACCGGTGCGCCCGAGGTGGTGACCGCGGTGAACACCGCGAAGCAGTTCCTGACCTACACCTCCGGCGCCCCGTTCCAGCCCGCCGTCGCCGATGCGCTTGCCCTCGGCAACGACTACTACGACCGGCTGCGCGCCGATCTGCGGGCCCGCCGCGACCTGCTCGCGAACGGCCTCGGCGACCTCGGCTTCGAGGTGCACCGGCCGGCCGCGACGTACTTCATCACGACCGACATCCGCCCGCTCGGCTACACCGACGGCATCGAGTTCTGCCGGCAGCTCCCGGAGAAGGCGGGCGTGGTGGCGATCCCCCACCAGGTCTTCTACGACAACGTCGAAGCCGGCAAACCCCTTGTCCGCTGGGCGTTCTGCAAACGCCCCGAGGTCCTCCAGGAAGCCCTCACCCGCCTGCAGAAGCTCTAAGGCAGGAACCGAGCGAGCGTCTCCGGGTCGCGGGCGACGGCGGTGGTGTCGTCGTCCGCGGTGATGATCGGGCGCTGGATCAGGATCGGGGCATCGGCGAGGGCCTGGATCCAGTCGGCGCGGTGCGCGGCGTCGCGCGGGAGGTCGCGGAGCGGCTTGGCCTCGGGTTCGTTGGTGCGGACGATGTCCCACGGCTCGAGGTTGAGGCGGGTCAGGACGGCCGCGAGCTCCTCGGTGGTCGGCGGGTCGTCGAGGTAGCGGCGTACGGTGTAGGCGATGCCGGCCTCGTCGAACGCCTTGGTGGCGGCGCGGCATTTCGAGCAGGCGGGGTTGATCCAGATCTCCATGCGGGTCTCCCGGGGCGTCAGCGGTGCTGGAACCAGAGTTTGGTGGGGCGCTGCAGCATCAGGATCAGCAGGGTCACGTGGATGGCCAGGCCGAGCAGGCTGGTGGGGAGCGCCATCAGTCCGCCGGCGATGCCCATCACGGCGACCGCGATCAGCATGTAGCGCGCCCACACGTACCGCTTGCGGACGTAGATCGCCGGGACCAGGTAGATGAACGCGCAGACCAGCGCCGCCGCGACCGCGACGGACGTGTTGCCGCGGGAACCCGTGAGTACTTCGGAGATCTGAGCGCCCGCGGAGGTCAGCGTGAGGACGGCGAGCAGCAGGCACATCGCGCCCAGCCCGGCGGAGACGACCGCGGCGATCGTCACCTGCTTCGGCCGGACGGCCGGGCGGTAGCTGTACGAGTCCGGAACGCTACCGAACAACCCGCTGTACGGCCCCGGTTCGTCACCGCGCTGCCCTGTCATCGACCTTCCTTCCACGACCCCCCGTGTCCCTCGATCCTCCCAGATCACCCAAGCCGGACGACGGAGATGTCGAGGTGCGGGAACGCGTCCAGCGGCGCGAGCCCGCGGTCGGCCGGAAGTGCACAGTGGTCCCGGTGCTCCCGTCGGGCGTGATCGGCTCCAGTCCGGTGGCCGGTACGCCGTACTCGTAGCGCTGGGTCCACGACCCGTTCGTACGGCGGTTCGTGTGGACGAGCCACTCACTCAGCGCCGCGACGACGGACATCCCGCGCCGCGGGCAGCCGTCCGGCAGCAGTGGTGCCTCCGGGGCGTCGAAGAACCGCAGGTCCTTGGTCGCCATGACCGGTTTCTTCACGATGTTCCCGTGCTCGTCGACCCGGGTGTCGGTCCCGCGCCCGTAGTCGGTGACCGCGACCGAGCCGTCGGCGTACAGCTCGACCGTGCAGCGTCCGCGCTCCCCGATCGATTCGGCCTCGTCCTCCGGGTACGCGAGCACCTCGAGCAGCAGATGCCGTACGCCGCCGGGTGCGTACCGCGCCGGGTCCGCGCGGATCGCGTCCAGGTGTGCCCGGTCGACCGAGGCCGCCCAGTCGTGGGTGGTGTTGGTCCAGTCGGCCCGCGAAGTCACCGTCCCATTCTCGCCGATTCCTTTCGCCCGCACCGCCGGTCTACACACCTGACGAGAGACATCCCAGGAGTTGAAATGTCAAGCTGCAGCGTTGTCTGCGTGGTGCGACCAGGCGGTCGTTTCGTCGTAGAGCGTGCCGGTCTTGAG